>NZ_CP104164.1:0-724098 GCF_029981845.1 Candidatus Bandiella numerosa
CTCTTTGAAATTTTTCTTAAATTTATTCAAAAAAAATACTTGCGTTGCCTACTCTATTCCATATTATATTCCACCACTTCCCTATCATATCCCACACCTACAGATAGTTACATTGACTTTGCTACTTTATAAATGGTTACTTAGTTATTTACTATAGTCACACATTATCAAAATATATATTGAACGAAAAAAAAATGAAAAGGCCAAGGAAAAAAATAATATGGGAATGTTGTAGGCTGGTGGTGCCCAGAGGCGGAATCGAACCACCGACACAAGGATTTTCAGTCCTTTGCTCTACCGACTGAGCTACCTGGGCAAGTTAAACATGCCAGTATTAAATATTTCTGGCGACCCCTACGGGATTCGAACCCGTATTGCCACCGTGAAAGGGTGGAGTCCTAAACCGTTAGACGAAGGGGTCTAAGTAGGGAAGACTACATATAAATCTCAAAAAATTCAAATAGTTTTTTTAAAAAAATTGATATTCTTGTTATTTTTATTTTTTAGTCACATTTTGTTGATGTTTAAATCTTTATCTAAAATGATTAAAAATCTTTATTTTGAACAGATAACATATTGACATATAGCTGATAAAACCAACCATCATCTCAAAAATCAATAATAAAAACTTGCTCTCTAGATTAACAATATTTTCATATATATACATGGAAGATATCATGACCATTGATGCAAAAAAATATTTTATTATTTCAGGTATAATAAATTTTTGAAGCTTAAATTGTAAAATTCTATGAGCAAAAAATACTAAAATTATAATATTTACCCAACCCGATACAACATTTGCAATTGCAACACCTAAGTATTGCAACTGACTCATTAATGTAATACTTATTATAATGTTGATTAACATGCAGGTGATAGATATTACTACCGGTACTTTTGTGTTAAATTTGGCATAAAATTTTGTTTGGAATAATTTAATCAATATAAATGCCGGCAAACCAAATATTAATATTTTTAAAGTTTCTGACGTGTGAATAGTGCTATCATTTGTAAATTCTCCCCTTTCAAATAAAGTATAAATAACATTTTTTGATAGAAAAAATAATGCTATAGTGGCAGGAATTGTAAACATCATAACAAGATTTATTGCATTATTTTGCAAGCTATTTGTAGCATCCTCATCACCTTTAGATTTAATTTTTTTTGTAAGCATCGGTAGCATTACAGTTCCAATCGCTGTACCAATTAGCGCAAGTGGCAATTGCACAATTCTATCTGCGTAATATAAATATGACAACCCTCCAGGGAAAAACGAAAGTATTATCATGCTAAACCAGGTGTTAATATGGGTTATTCCAGATGATATAATAATTGGAACTATATTTTTTAAAATTTTTGTGATTTTTTTATTAACTTCTATTTTAAAAAATTTTAATTTGCACCCGTACTTAAACAGAAAAAACACCATCCATAATAGTTCTAATACACCACCTATTAAAGTAGCAATTGAAATGCTGTGTGCACTTGTTTCAAATACATCTAGAGTTATCAATAAAGCAATAATTACAATATTTAAGATTACTGGTGCAATTGCAAATGGGAAAAATTTGTTAAAGCTGTTAAGTATTCCACCATAAAATGCTGCTAAAGAAATGCAAAATAAATATGGGAACGTTATTCTTCCGAACAGCACTGCCAAATTATATATTTGAACATTATCCCTGAAACCTGGAGTTGAATACCAAATTACCTGAGGCATAAACACAATGACTACCAAACAAAATATTGCTAGTGCAATTATCAATAATAAATGTACTTTAGATGCAAATTCTAAAGCTTTTTGCCTTCCATGATTTTTTAATTCTTTTGAAAATTCAGGGACAAAAACTAAATTAAGGGCACCTTCAGCAAATATATTTCTGAACATATTAGCAAGCCTAAAAGCTGCTATAAAAGCATCATTAAGCAAACCTGTGCCAAGCTTTGCAGCAATAACAATATCCCTAACATAACCAAATATTCTAGAAATTAATGTGCATAAGCTTACAACAAACGTTGATCTAATTAATTTACTCACTTTTTCAAACGATTGATTTTACTATTTCATCGTGTATTTTTTGAATTTTTAACTTTTCCTTACCCTCAACCAATACCCTAATCAGCGCTTCTGTTCCAGATTTTCTAACAACTATTTTTAAATCTGGATTGTTAACAATGATATTATTTATATCATTGTTAACAGAAACTTTTAATAAAGGATTTTTATCGTCAAACCTTATATTTGATTTAATTTGTGGGTTGAGCTTAAAAATTTTTACCAAATCGCTTAATTTTTCCCCACTCTCAACTAATATAGCAAGTATTTGAAGAGCAGACACAATTCCATCACCTGTACTTGAGTAATCTGAAAAAATTATATGCCCAGACTCTTCTCCGCCAAAATTTAAGTTATTTTTAACCATCAGTTCATGCACCTTTATATCACCTACTTCAGAATAAATGGTTTTTATTCCTATATTTTTTAAATATTCTTCTAGTGCTAAATTTGAAACTTTAGTGACCACAATAGAGTCACCCTTCAATTTGCGATGAACTTTAAGATGAGTTGCGATCATAGCTATTATATATTCACCTGGAATTATCTGTCCTTTTTCGTCACAAATTACAATTCTGTCTGCATCTCCATCCAATGCTATACCAATATCTGACTTACTTTCAAACACTTTCTCGCATAAATTTTTTGGATACATTGAGCCACAATTATCATTTATATTAAACCCATTAGGTTCACAAGAGAGCTTTGTTACTTCAGCTCCTAATTCCCATAATATAGTTGGTGCTAACTTATATGCACTGCCATTTGCGCAATCAAGAACAATTTTAACACCCGATAGCGTGAAATTCTTTGGAAAAGACCTCTTTACAAATTCAATATACCTACCAGGTGCATCATCTAGTCTTTTGGCTCTGCCCAATTTCGATGGTTCAGCAAGGCCCTCATTCAATTTTTCACTAAATATTAATTCTTCAATTTTTTGCCTGGAAATTATATCGAGTTTATGACCATCTTTATTAAACAGTTTAACTCCATTATCGTGATATGGATTATGTGATGCTGTAATCATGATTCCAAAATCAGCTCTTAGTGACTTTATTAAAATAGGTACAGATGGCGTAGGCATTGGACCGACCAAAATAACATCCGCCCCTGTTGATATTACTCCAGCTGTTAAAGCAGGTTCTATCATATAGCCTGATAGCCTAGTATCTTTTGCTATCACGACCCTTCTTTTTGAATTCTTAGCTCCTATAGAAACTCCAATTGCTGTACCTATTTTTAAAGCAATATCTGCCGTAATTGGAAATTTATTAACTAACCCTCTAATTCCATCGGTTCCAAAAATTGACGACATATTTTTAATTATTTATTTTTTTGATTTTGATACATTGAACCTAAATAGCATCACATCACCATCATTCACAAAATAATCTCTTCCCTCTTGCCTTAATTTACCTACTTCTCTCGCCCCATGCTCTCCATTATACTTGATGTAATCATCATAAGATATTGTTTCTGCACAAATAAATCCAGTTTCAAAATCTGTATGAATTATTCCAGCCGCCTTTTGTGCAGTAGTACCTCTCTTAAAAGTCCAAGCTCTAGTCTCTTGTGGTCCTACAGTAAAATATGTATTCAGATTGAGAATTTTATAGCCTGCTTTAACTACTCTGTTTAACCCACTTTCATCAAGTCCCAATTCATTTAAAAATTCTTTTTTCTCAGCATCATCATTAAGGTTAGAAATTTCTTCCTCAATTTTTGCTGATATATTGATACTAACAGCATTTTGCTTTATAGCTTTTTGCTCAACAAGTTTTGAAAATTCATTACCGTTTAAAACACAATCTTCTTCAACATTACATATATAGAAAAATGGTTTAGAAGTTAATAAATTTAGAGTTTTAACCTTTTCCTCATTGCTTTCATTCATAAACATCCTTGCAGGATTTCCTGAATCAAGAATCGGGAGCATCTGGTTGATTAATGATACAATCTCAGCTAGGGATTTATCTTGTTTTGCTTTTTTCTCAATTGTTTTTAGTTGTCTATTGAGGCTCTCTATATCAGCTAAAATTAATTCTGTTTCTATAATTTCAGTATCCCTAATTGGATCCACATTACCTTCAACATGCGTAATATCATCATCATAAAAACATCTTACCATATATACTATGGAATCAACGTTTCTAATATGGGCTAGAAATTTATTACCCAGCCCCTCTCCTTTACTCGCTCCTTTAACAATTCCCGCAATATCTACAAATTCCATTTGCGTAGATATTATTTTTTTAGATCCTGCAATATCGGAAAGCTTTTTTAATCTTTCATCAGGTACCAAAACTAACCCATTATTTGGCTCAATAGTACAGAACGGATAATTGGCTGCACTCGCTTGCTGACTGCTAGTTAAAGCATTAAATAAAGTAGATTTACCAACATTTGGCAATCCAACAATTCCGCATTTAAATCCCATTCACTTATCTTAAATGCCACTTCCTAAGAAGCTCTTGAATTTGACCATCTGCATTCAGATCTTCTATACTTTTATTTATTTCATTCACAAAGCTAGAACCTTTTTTAACTCCAATAGCATAGCTATTTTCTTCTTCATCAATATACACATTATCCTCTACAGATTCAGACTTAAGCTCTGGCATATTTTTGATAAAATTTGGTGCCTGCGCGTCCTCTACTATTAAAGCATTAATCTCTCCAAGTTTGAGCTTTTCAAGCAAAAGGAAATTTGAACCCAAAGAAACAATTTCAAGAGATTTATCAGAAGATTCATTATAATTGTTAACAAAACTCTCCATTGTACTACCTGTTTGCACACCAATTTTTGCGTTTTTAGGAAAATCATCTAGCGTTTTCGCATCATTATCCTTTGTAGTAATTATAGCAAAAGTACTTGCATAGTACGGATCTGAAAAACTAACATTTTTTTCTCTTTCAGGATTTTTAGAAAGACTGGATATAATTAAGTTAATCTTACCAGAGTTTAATGAAGGAATAAGCGAAGAGAATTCCATTTCTTTAATTTCAATTTTTTTACCCATCTTTTCTCCAAGTATATGCATAAAATCTATATCAAAACCAACAATCTTACCATCTTCTGTATATTCAAAAGGGGGGTAATCAGGACTCACACCCACAACTAAAACATCACCCTCTGAATTACTTATATTTTTTTGCAACCTAGTTACAAAGAAAATTGCCAAAACAATAATTAATACAGATATTGCTAATACTGCTAATTTATAAGACTTACTCATAGTAAAAAATTGAAAAAATATTTAGGTATATTATACTAAATAATAATAATAACACAACTTTTAAAAAATTAAGCGGTCTAAATAGCACTAAATGTTTTATGCCCATCCATTAACTCCAATTTAATAAAATCTACATTAACAAGTTTAATACTTCTCTATAAATTTCTTTATTCCTAATATAAAAGCTTTATACTCCTTGATATACAAAAATTCTACACTATTTTTATTGGATATTAATATATAATCAATTTTTATAAATAGTAATTAAGTAAGAATAAATGGCAGAAAAAGATTATTATAAAACTCTGGAAGTTAATAAGAATGCAACTCCTGACGAAATAAAAAAAGCCTTCAGAAAATTAGCTTTAAAACATCATCCTGATAAAAATCAGGGTAAAAAAGAGTCTGAGAAAAAATTTAAAGAACTTAATGAAGCTTATGAAGTCTTAAAAGATCCGCAAAAAAAAGCTGCATATGATAGATATGGAAGTGCTGGCGTTAACAATAGCGCAAGTGGCTTTAGCTCTCAAGCTGGTGGATTTGAAGATTTTGCAGACGTTTTTGGTGATATATTTGGTGATTTTATGGGAAGAGGTAAAAACTCATCACAATCAAATAGAGAAAGTCAATTTAGAGGTGCAGATTTAAGATACAATACAGAAATTACCTTAGAAGATGCATACAAAGGCTTAAATAGGAATATTAAATTCAGAACTGCATGCAAATGTGATGAGTGTAGTGGAAGGGGAACAAAAGCAAAAACTGGAACCAAAGCCTGTTCTACATGTCATGGTTCTGGTAAAGTAAGATATCAGCAAGGTTTTTTTATGATAGAGAAGGCCTGTGCAAGTTGCTCTGGCTCAGGAGTAATAATTAAGGACCCATGTGACAAATGCAGAGGAGAAGGCAGATATGAAAAAGAAAAAAGTTTATCAGTACACATACCAAAAGGTATAGATAACGGAGCTAAAATTAGAGTTGCAAATGAGGGCGAAGCAGGGATACGTGATGCTCAAGCAGGAGACCTATATATATATATTTCTATAAAACCTCATGAATTTTATCAAAGGGAGAACGCAAATTTACACTGCACTGTACCTATAAAAATGACTACAGCTGTCCTCGGAGGATTTATTGAAATTCCAACCATGGATGGCAATATAGCAAAGGTTAACGTTCCTGGTGGCACACAGTTTGGAACAAAATTAAGAATGCAACTAAAGGGCATGCCAATTATTAATTCAACTAGGTATGGAGATATTTATGTGCATGTTAATGTTGAATTACCTATAAAAGTTACAGAAAAACAAAAAGAATTGTTAGAGGAGTTTGATAAAATTAATCAATCTGGATCAAATCCAAAATCAGAGGGTTTTTTCGCTAAAGTTAAGAGCTTTGTTTCAGATTTGAAAAAAAATAATTAAAGTTTATTACAATGTTTTCTATTGATATTAGTGGGTTATCAAAAACTTATAAAAATGGTCACCAAGCACTTAAAGAAATAAATTTAAAAGTTAGGAAGGGACAATTTTTAGCTTTGTTAGGCAAAAACGGTGCAGGAAAAACTACCTTTGTTGAAATATTATCTTCCTTAACAAAAAAATCAACTGGTACTGTAATAATTGATGGCAAGGACTTAGATAATAATGCTGAATTTGCAAAATTAAAGATTGGCATCGTTCCTCAAGAAGTCAATTTATCTTTTTTTGAAAAAGTAATGCAAGTATTAATAACTCAAGCAGGATATTTTGGCATAGATAAAGATGTGGCAATCAAAAGAGCAGAAAGGCATTTAAAAGATTTGGATTTATGGGAAAAAAGAAATCAAGCTGTCATGACATTATCTGGAGGGATGAAAAGAAGACTGATGATAGCAAGAGCATTAATGCATGAACCGGAAATAATATTTTTTGATGAGCCAACAGCAGGGGTTGACGCTGAAGTGAGGCAAAAAATATGGAAAATAATGATAGATTTAAATAATGAAGGCAAAACCATTATTTTAACAACTCATTACTTTGATGAAGCAGAAAGACTATGCGATAGCTTAGCTATTATTTCTAAAGGAGTAATTATAATGAATGATTCATTGAGAAAAATTTTGAATCAGTGCCCAAAACAAAAATATTTAGTTGAAATAAAAAATGATATAAATCTAACGTTGAATGATAACGCAATTTCACAAATTTCAGATTGCTTATTTGAAATTTCAGTCAATTTAGAAAATTCTCTTTCAAGTAGTATTAAAAATATAATCAACTATGGAGGGGAAATAATCAGTATAAACCCCAAAAATAACAGGCTTGAAGAATTATTTTTGAATATAGTAGAGTAAATTTTATGAATTACATGATGAATTTGATTGGTTTCAAAACCATCCTTAAAAAAGAAATTATACGAATATTGCGTATATGGCCACAAACATTGATACCACCTATTATCACAACTAGCCTTTATTTCATAATTTTTGGCGAAATATTATTTAAAGACAGGTTTATATTTGTTGATGGTCAAGAAATTTCTTACAGCCACTATCTGATACCTGGGCTTGTTGCAATGGCAATTATAATTAACTCATACAGCAGCACATCCTCATCTTTTTTTAGTATAAAATTTCAAAAAAATATTGAAGAACTCTTAGTTTCTCCATTACCAGCGTGGATTATTATACTAGGATATACTTTTGGAGGGCTTTTTAGAGGCCTTACAAATGGTTTAATGATATTCATCACATCCCTATGCTTTGAACCAACAAGCATTCATTCATATTTGATGTGCTTTTCCATAGCACTATTGATGTCTTTCTTCTTCTCTATAGCAGGCATTATTAACGCAATTTTTTCTAAAACATTTGATGATATAATGTGGTTTCCTTCATTCATTCTTACTCCAATGGTTTATTTAGGCGGAGTATTTTTTACAATTGAGATGCTTCCAAATTTTTGGCAATTGGTGACAAAAATCAACCCAATCTACCACTTTATCGATATTTTTAGGCACAGCTTATTAGGTATTGGCAAATTTAATTACTTATCATTTGTTGTTATTGTGATTTTCAATTTTATACTATTTATCACTGCTATTTATTTTTTTAATAAAAAGCTACAAAAATAACAATAAGCATGCTGCAAAGGCTGTTTAGGAATGTTAGGAAGTGTCCGATATAATATCTCAAGGCAGAAGATCAGCATTTTTTTGAGAGCAATATTTTTAGACCTCTTTCGAAACTCGCTTCTGAAGATAAAATGCTAGGTGATTTAGGTGCAGAGAACCGGAATATACTTGATGTACATTAGGATTTCGAGCACGAAATCAACGACACAGTTTGTATCAGAAGTAGAGTTTCGAAAAAGTTCTATTAAAAACTCACCTTTTTCATTACTGTATTGTGATTAGTATATATGCAAATATCTGCTGCAATTTTCATTGCCTTTTTTGCTTTATCCTCAAGCTTTATATTTTTAACATCAGATAGAGCTTTTGCTGCAGCCAGAGCATAATTTCCTCCAGAGCCAATTGCAGCTATTCCATCTTCTGGCTCTAAAACATCTCCATTACCAGATAATATTAATGTACTTTCCTTATCTGCAACTATTATCATAGCTTCCAATCTTCTTAAGTATTTATCCAATCTCCAATCTTTTGCAAGCTCCACAGATGCTCTCATTAAATTATGAGAATGCTTATCAAGCTTTTCTTCCAGTCTACTAAATAATGTAAATGCATCAGCTGTAGCTCCGGCAAATCCAGCTATAATACTATTATTCGCCAAAGCCCTAATTTTATTAGCCGTACTTTTTATTACTGTGTGACCAAGACTAACTTGCCCATCCCCAATTATGATAACCTGCTTGTCATCTCTAATACAAAGGATAGTAGTAGCGTGCCAACTAGGCATTTTGTTATCGGACATATAAAATTAATCAAATTATTTTCACCGTAGGTTAAATCGTCATACTAAATTTGTAAATAGATAATAATCATATATTTCTGTTCCCACTCCCACTAGAAAATTAGCAATGCTATAATAATGGCTCATAATATAACCCTCATTTATATGTTAAATTTACCCAAGGTCATTATTAAATTTGGGCTTATAATTGCATTATAGACATGAAGTGTTACA
Organism: Candidatus Bandiella numerosa; assembly: GCF_029981845.1. GTDB lineage: Bacteria > Pseudomonadota > Alphaproteobacteria > Rickettsiales > Midichloriaceae > Aquirickettsia > Aquirickettsia numerosa. Next base: position 9,425 of record NZ_CP104164.1, read on the forward strand.
ATTATGTTACAGTTACGTTAAGATTGAAGTTTACCCGAAGTGAACCCTTAATTACTGCAATACTCAGATGAAAAAATAATTTCTCCATCATTTACTGGTAATTTTTTGTTATATGACTGAATTTTTTTAGCAGAATTCCAAGAAATATTTTTATAGGATTTTTCATTATCATCCCAGATAAGATAAGTTAGTAATTCGTCATCAGGGTAATAATCAATTGCCCAACTACCTATAAGCTTTTTATCAAATTTATGCCAGCCTACAATAATAGTATCATTGATACTGACACTTCCCTTGGTTGGTTCTAAAATTTTAAGCCAAGCCTGGTACTTCACCGCACCATTTATTTGCCCAATTTTTGCAACACCGATTACTTTCACTTTAGCAATAATATCACTTTGCTTCAGTAACTGTTCATTAGAAAGCGGAGCAGGCAAAGCATTAGAAAAAATGCTATATAAAATAACAGGTATAGCAAATAGCAAAGAAAATATGATTTTGTAAATTTTATTTGAAAAGCAAGTCATTACTGCTTTTTCACTTTTCACATCTATAGCAAAAAGGCTTAAATACTCTCTTCATTAACAAATCAATCATTTTATTATCTATTTTATCTTGCTTTGCTCTATTATTACTACTTGAAGTAAAAAATGCGTCAGCTTCGTGAGCAGTATTATTCCAAAGTAGTTTGCCGGTTTTAGCGTCAATAATACTAATTAAGATTGTTGAACCTGCACTAGGACCACCAGAATAAACACCTGTTACCATTCCTGTCAAAAAGCTAAGTGCAACTGCTCCACTTGTTTTAGCATAACCAGAAAAATCTACCATCATAATCAAATCAGCGTTTTCAACTTCACCAATACGAGTTGTATATTGCTCAAAATTCACATCTATTGCTGATGCATTTTTTTCCTTAAACTGTGGACTATGAAGCGCCTTGATTTCCTCATTATATTTTTGCCTTAATTGCAAAACATCATTATAAATACCCCTATCATGAGCATCCTTCCTGCTTAAAAACGAAATTTAAAATCCCTTTAACCTCATCTCTGGTATAACGTTCTCCTTAACAAGGCTTTCTAAATGATATTCATAATCATAAAACCTTTTTGTTTTACCACCCGCATCAACTGAATTTATTTCTACCTCAACTGGCAATAATACCATTGTATTGTATTTTGCAATAACTTCTTTATAGTTAGATGTTTGCCTAGTGGTAATAGGCGCACAACTTGTGAACACCAAAACCACTATAGTTAAAAACTTACTTTTGAATGACATTTTGCTCACAAAATTTATGTCCTGCTTATTATTACTGAGCAGGAATAACTCTCGTACGGTTATCTGAGAAAACCACATAAACTTTCTGTCCTTTTTGTAATGGATCTTTTTCAGATTGCACCACAGTTAACATACCATTAACCCTTGCAGTCGCAATGACATTTCTTAAAGCAACATTACCTTCATAATAAGTATCCTTAACATTAGAGATATCAACTTTAACAACATATTCCAAGCCTTTACTGGTACTAAGTGAATCCTGCATAGCAGCTCCAACTAATCCACCCAAAACAGCGCCACCTACAGCACCGCCAACTCTTCCAGAGCCTCCACCGATTCCACTTCCAGCTACTCCACCAACTAAAGCGCCGGTTACCAGGCCAGCTGTATTGCCTTGCAATCTATCAGAATCCTTAACTGTCACAGGACGAACAGAAACAATTTGTCCTTCAAGAGTAAAGTTTGTCGTTGAATCACTAACATACATGCTATTTGACAAATCCCTGGCACAGCCAGACATAAAAACCACGATAAAAAGGCATATAAAAATTTTTGAAAAGGTATTTTTGCTCATACTGGCTAACTCCATCATTTTCAGTAAAAATAAAACTTTCCACAATTTTAGTCAAGTTAAAATTGCACTAATATGTGCTTTTTCTTTCCAGTTGAAAGCTTCATTTTATTATCATTAAAATCACTTTGTTGAATCATGTAATTTATATCGTTTATCACGGCATTATTAATCCTAACACCATTTCCTTGGATTAATTTTCTTGCAGCACCGTTAGATTCACATAAATCAGATGAAACTAATAGCTTAAATAGAGGAAAACCACCACTTATATCATTTAAAGTAATGTTAAATTTTGGTAAATTATCACCAATACTATTACCTTCAAAAGTTTTTTGAGATGTTGTTTTAGCATTGATAGATGCCTCAATTCCATGACATAATTTCGTTGCCTCATCTGCTAGGATAATTTTAGTATTATTTATTTCTTTTCCAGTTAATTTTGAGAGCTTATCAATTTCGTCCAGTGGTAGCTCAGTAAATAACTTTAAAAATTTTGCAACATCAGCATCCTCAGTGTTTCTCCAAAATTGCCAATATTCATACGAAGACAGCATATCGTCATTTAACCAAACTGCACCACCTTCGGTTTTTCCCATTTTTGCACCACTATTAGTCGTAAGAAGTGGGGAAGTAAGCCCAAAAACTTCATTACCTAGCTTTTTTCTAATTAACTCAACACCATTTATAATATTGCCCCATTGATCAGAGCCTCCCATCTGTAATATACACTCTTGTTTCTTGTATAAATAATAAAAATCAAAAGCCTGAAGAAGCATGTAATTAAATTCTAGAAAGCTTAGTGATTGCTCTCTATCGAGCCTCATCTTAACACTTTCAAAATTTATCATCCTATTGATTGAAAAATGCTTACCAAAATCTCTTAAAAATTCTAGATATTTTAATTCGCTTAACCATTCATCATTGTCTAAAATAATGGCTTTATTCTCTGAATCAAAATTCAAAAATTGGTTAAATACTTTTTTTAATGATTTTTTATTTTCTTCTATATCATTATATCCCAGCATCTTTCTTGCCTCATCCTTACCAGACGGATCTCCTATTTTCGTTGTGCCACCACCAAGTAGAATAATGGGTTGATGCCCAAATTTTTGTAGCCATCTTAGCATCATAATTTGAATTAAACTTCCTACATGTAATGATTTTGCAGTACAATCAAAACCTATATATGCTTTTATTTTATTACCTGAGACTTTTTTCTCTAATTCTTCTAAATTTGTTGCCTGGTATACAAAGCCTCTGTTTTGTAATGTGCTAATGAAATTGGACATATCTTATTTATTCATATCTTAAAGCTTCTGCAGGTAGCATTTTTGCAGCTTTCCAGGCAGGATATATTGTTGCAAGGAGTGATAATAACATTGATATGGCAACTATGCTAATAATTTCGGCCACATCTGGTTCTGATGGTAATGAAGTTAAAAAATAAATCATGGGGTCAAATAAAGTGGCACCTGTTGTTGATTCTAATATTTGTTTAATGCGTTCAATATTAATAACAAATAGAATGCCAAATATAGAACCAGACATAATACCAACGAAGCCTAAAAAAGCACCAGCCAAAACAAATATCTTAATTATCGAGCTACGAGATGCACCAATTGCCCTAAGTATAGCTATGCTTTTGTATTTTTCTTTAACTAACATAGCAAGTCCGGAAATTATGTTAAATGCAGCTATCATAATTATAAGTACCAAAATCAAAAACATTGTATTTCGCTCAACCCTCAAAGCATTAATTAATGATTGATTAGCAAGCCCCCAATCAGTAATCAATATATCTTGGTCCGGAATGTCTTTTATAATAGCTCTTTTGACTTTTTCAATATTCTTTACATTATCCAATATAATCTCAATTTCAGTAATGGATTTATTAGTATTAAACAGCAATTGCGCCGTATCGATTGGTATAAAAACTGTACTTGCATTATACTCATACATTCCTACATCAAATATTGCAGAAATATAAAAAGTTTTAATTTTTGGTATTGCTCCAAGTATTGTGGCGTCAAATTTCGGCACTATCAATCTCATTTTATCACCTAAATGCAATCCTAAATTTTTAGCTAGTGCGTTGCCGATATAAATTTCATTTTTATCAAACTTAGATTGCTCGTTTTTTACAATAAAAGCATCCTGCATAATGGGTTTTTTATTTAATGAATCAAAGTTCATTCCCCTAACTAATACACCTGTGGAATTTTTATTACTCTCAGCCAGGGCCTGTCCCGTTATCAATGGAGCAACATATTCAACGTTTTTTATATTTTTGATATAACCTATAAGTTCATTATAATTTGAAATTTTTTGATCATATTTACTTACAGTTATATGGCCATTAATTCCTAGTATTTTTTTGACTAGCTCCACTTCATATCCATTCATCACCGACATAACAATTATTAACGTCATCACACCAAGAGCAATGCCAATAGTCGCTAAATAACTTACTAAGGAAATGAATTTATTATTATACCCGATATATCTTTTGGCAATTTTCCACTCAAAATTCTTAATCATCATATATACCCCATCACTCCTTAAAAATTTTCATCAGCACCACCGCCATTATTGTTGAAATCAACGATCCAAGGATTATACCTATCTTTGCCAATTCCAAGTATATTAAATTATTTTCAAAAGCAATTAGTGCAATAAACAGGCTCATTGTAAATCCTATACCACAAAGTACCGATATGTAATAATAATGCTTCATTTGTACATTTTCTGGCAATATAATAATCTTTAGAGCTTTTAAAATGTGTACCGTTAATGAAATTCCAAATGCCTTACCTACTAGCAGTCCCAATACAATTCCTATAACAACCGAATGATGCAAGGAAGCTAAATTAATTGAACCAAAACAAATGCCACTATTAGAAAATGCAAACAAAGGCAAAATTAAATATTCAACATATGGAGCCAATACTTTCTCAAGCCTTTTTAGTGGAAAATCATTATTTGATACTTTTAATGGAATAAACATACCAAGTATAACACCAGAAATTGTAGAGTGAATTCCAGATTTAAAAAAGAAATACCACATAAATATTCCAATTATTAAGTAAGGTCCCAGCGCAGAAAATTTTGCCCTATTTAGTAAATACAGAAGTAAGCAACATAGAGTAATTGGAATGAAATAGCCTAAATATAAATCACCACTATAAAATAAGGCTATTATGATAACTGCAATTAAGTCATCAATTATGGCAAGTGCAGTCAGGAATACTCTCAGCGTAAGTGGTAATTTTCTACCAAAAACTGCAAAAACACCAAGTGCGAAAGCTATATCTGTTGCTGCTGGGATTGCCCAGGCTTGCATGGCAATTTCATCATGATGATTGAAAGCTATATAAATCAACACCGGAAATATCACTCCAAAACATGCTGCCACAATTGGTAAGATTCTTTGAGATTTGCTTTTTAAATGGCCATCAATCATCTCTCTTTTAATCTCCATTCCAACCACTAAAAAAAAGAGCGCCATAAGAAATTCGTTTATCCATGCATGAATTGATAGTGAAAAAGAATTTGGTCCTAGCGATATTTGAAAATTTTGCTCAATAAAACGATGATATAAAGAGGCAAATTTTGTGTTGGCAATAATGATAGCCAGCACTGTGCAACTGAAAAGCAAAAGACCTTTATTAACAGCCTGATGAAATAACAATGCAAAATTTACCAATCTCTGTGGAATCATTTAGCTATTAAAATTAAGTTAGCACTTAAATAATTCATTTTCTTCTATTTTTGAATAATTATTCTTTCTTATCTCCTCTTTTATAGCAAGAATATTATGCTTTACAGAATCTAAATTTTCCAGAGCAACCCCTCCTAACTGTAGACCAACTTCAATTCTTTCTGGAATCGCACTTTCCGCTCCTAACTTTCTTATATCCTTACTATGCTTATAATCTTCTGCTCTTGAAATTATTCTAACGTTTTTGTAATTTACAGTTACTTTTTTAGTAGCTTTTCTAAGTGTCACTCTATCACTCATGGTTAAAATCATTGCCTTAGCTCTTTTTATACCCAACGCCTGCAAAGTGTTAGTGTCACTTACTTCACCTTGAAATACAGGAAAACCCTGCTGCCTGGCTTTTTTAACAATTCGTGCATTACTTTCAACTGCTATGTAATTCATTTGTTCTCTATTAAGCATATAAGCTACTATTCTACCTACTCTTCCAAATCCAGCAATTATTACATGATCACTTAAATCGCTGATTCCCTTAAATTCCTTATTACTATCAAGCTCTTCTTCTGAATCAAGTCTATCTTCAATTTTAGAGCCTATCATTGCAAGTAAAGGTGTTATCCCCATTGACACAGCTACCGCCATCAGCATAAACTCAGAAGTTTTTGCATCAATTATGCCTTTACTCGCAGCTAGATTAAACAATATAAATGCAAATTCACTACCCTGAGATAATAATAAAGCTGAATGGACTGTAGCACCCCACCTTAATCTAAATAACTTACAAAGAATCAATATTATTGTTGCTTTAATAAATATCAAGGCAAATGCAGCCAGTAACACAGCCTTATATTTTTCTTTTATAAATTCCACATCTATTGACATACCAACACTTAAGAAAAAGAGTCCTAAAAATAACCCTTGAAATGGATGTATACTATCTTCTATTTGGTTTCTGTATTCTGTTTCAGCTATCAATATACCTGCTATAAATGCACCCATAGCAGATGATAAGCCTAACATGCTTGTGGTATAAGCAGCACCTAGAACAATTAACAATGCTGTAGTTACGTACACTTCATCAGTTTTTACAGATGCAACTAACGAGAAAAATGGTCTTAAAAATAATCTTCCAAATACTGTTATCACAGCTATAACCCCTAGCGCTTTTAACCCAGATATCCCTATTACTTGCATAATATGATCATTTTTATCTGCAAGTAATGGCATAACTGCAAGCAATGGTACTACTGCTAAATCTTGCATAAGCAGTACCGATAATGATAGCCTTCCAACTTGACTCGATTGCCTCCCTGCTTCAGAAATAACCTGCAATACTATTGCAGTAGAAGATAACGCTAAGGCACCCCCAACTACTACGGATATTGATGTTGAAAAATTAAAAAATTTATGTAATACAAAAGCTATTACAGAGGATGTCAAGATAACTTGAAGACCTCCAAAGCCAAAAACATGAAGTCGCATTTTTATAAGTCTATCAAATGAAAGTTCTAGACCGATTATAAATAAAAGAAACACAATTCCGAATTCTGCTAAGGAATGTGCATACTCTGGCTCCTTTACTAATCCATAAGCATTTATTATTGCACCAGCAACTAGATACCCTAATACTGGATTAGTTTTGAGTTTGTGTAACAAAACTACTACTACAATCGACGATGCTAAAAGAATCAAAACGCTTGGCAAAAAATCTACTTCACTCATTAAAATGTTTAATAATTTAAATTTTCATTATATACATAAGGTTTAAGTATACATGTTAGCATTAACTTAATATATAAGCAATTGCCTTACGCATTAATCACAGGATCAGCCAAAAGAATTGGAAAAGATATAGCAATTTTTTTAGCAAAGAAAGGTTGGGATATTATAATTCACTATAACAGCTCATATAATGAAGCCTTTAGGTTACAAAAATCTATAATTTTATTAGGAAGAAAATGCATTTTATACCAAAATGATTTTTCTAAGAATCAAGTCCATAGTTTGTTTGATCAGGGACTTTCTATAGAGTTAATTATCAATAATGCATCAATTTTTGAAATGGATTCTTTGCATGATTTAAATCAAGAAAATTTTATTACTACAATGAAAATTAATTTCATATCTCCATCATTAATTATTAAAACAATCTTAGATACAAATATCTTCGATAATCAAATTAATATTATAAATATACTAGATAGCATTATTTATAAATTGCCTAAAAAATTTACTTCATACTATTTTAGTAAACGGATGCTTGCAGATTTCACAAGGTTATCTGCAAAAATCTACGCTCCTAAGGCCAGAGTTAATGGCATAGCACCTGGACAAATAATGAAAAATTACAACCAAAGTGAAGAAAATTTCCAAAAAACTTTCCGGAATAACCCTCTTGGTCATAGTGGTACTATTGAAGAAATTTGCAATACAATTCATTTTATAGTAAAAAATAAATCTATTACTGGTCAAATTATATCTTTAGATGGTGGTGCTCATTTAGACAATGTCAATTATCCTTAATTCAGCAAAATGCAAATAAATTCTTTAGAACAATTGATAAAGACTTTTTCTAAATTACCTGGCTTAGGGCCTAAATCAGCTAAAAGAATTTCCTTGCATTTAATCCAAAATAAAGAAAACATGCTGAAATTTTCACAGCTTTTGGAAAACGCATTCGCAGAAATTCAAACTTGTAATATTTGTTTTAACATTGATGTCATAAACCCATGCGAAATTTGTTTAAGTAATAAAAGAGATAAAACTATTTTGTGTGTAGTTGAAAATATATCAGATTTATGGGCAATTGAAAAAAGTAAAATTTATTATGGAATGTACCATGTTTTAGGTGGAACATTATCTGCTATCGAAGGTGTAGGACCTAAAAATTTAAATTTCAATAATTTTCAAACAAGAGTCGATAATCATCAAGTAAAAGAAGTAATTATTGCGACAAATTCAACACTTGAGGGACAAACAACAGCTCACTATATTGCAAAGTTGTTAGAAAATATGGACCTAAAAATATCAAGATTGGCAAATGGTATACCTATTGGAACAGAGTTAGATTATATTGATGAGGGAACACTGGCTTTAGCTCTGAAACTCAGGCATAAATTTTAAATTTCCTCACTAATCAACGCCAATTTTTTTTCATTATTCTCATATAGTTTATAATATAAAATCAAAGGTAGTATAATATTGAACATATATACAACAAGATAGTATTTATAACTGATTCGATTAAATATATAGAATGATAAATTAAAGCCTATAATTGATATTACTGAAAGAAAAGTATAAAAGCTCAATTTAAAATTTCGCATTCTACTTTCTTCTCTTCGTGTTAAAAAATATAGTGCACTAATAGTAATTGATATTGAGGTTAATGGCCATATTAATCTAAAATTACCTTGAGCTCTAAATTTTTCCAGCCTGTTATTAGGAATGTTATTGGAAAAGAGCAATTCAGGAACAGTGAGTTCATAACTATCATCAATTAACTTGCCATTAGATTTTTCCCCTTGATTTAAATCCACAGTAAATTCAGAGAATTTAATCATAGAGTATCTTTGTTTATCATTCTGAAATTCTAACTTCGTTCCATCATAAAGGATGAGTTTATAAACTGTTTTATCATAATAAAATTTTCCAGAGCTAGCTATAAAAGTAATATCCCTATCTGCGTTCTTAGAATTATTAATTAATATGTTTTTGAGCAAATTATCACCTTCTTTTTTTTCAATAAATATTGTTAACCCTGCTATCTTGGATATAAAAGTATTAAATTGTATGAGGTTTACAATTGAGTTTTGGTTAATGCTAAATTTTAAATTCTTAAATTTATTGGAGCTAATGGGCAATACATAAAATGAAATTAATAGATGCATAATTGCAACAAAAACAGAGAATTTCATAAACGGTTTAACTATATCAATTCTAGTTATGCCTAATGAGTATAAAGCTATTATTTCACTGTCGTATAAAAATTTTTTATATACATATAATACAGTAAAAAATAAGGATATTGGTAATATGATAAATAATAATAATGGAATAAGGCATATTGTGAGACTAATAAAATCTAATATTCTTGCTCCTTGACTCAATATAATTTCTAAATATCTAATTGATTGGACTATCCATGCTATTCCACAAATAGCAAAAGTTATTAACAAAAATGGAAAAAATAAATTTTTATATATATTTTTTTCGTAAAGAAACATATCCAAATGTTCAAATGGTGTGTCCTGGAGGATTCGAACCTCCGACCCACAGCTTAGAAGGCTGTTGCTCTGTCCAGCTGAGCTAAGGACACATTTATACGTAAACTAGTCACAATATCGCAAAAAGTCAACAACGAAAGATTTTTCACTCCAAAATTAATTTGTGCTAACGTCGTTGTATTTTTTCTTTAATCTATTCATATAAAATCCAGTCCCTGCAGGAATTAATCTTCCAACTATTACATTTTCTTTTAATCCAATTAGATAATCTGATTTAGCAGAAACTGCAGCCTCAGTTAACACTTTTATAGTTTCTTGGAATGATGCAGCAGATAAGAAAGAATTCGTTTGCAATGAGGATTTTGTTATTCCTTGTAAAATTCCTACAGCCTGAGCAGGTGTGTATTTCTCTTTTTTAGCTTTTTTATTCATTTGCTCAAAATGCTCGTTATCTACTTGTTCTCCAGCAATAAATGTTGTTTCACCCGGATCTGTTATTTCCACTTTTTTAAGCATTTGCTTTAATATAACCTCAATATGCTTATTATTAATTCTTACGCCCTGTAATTTATAAACCTGCTGTACTTCATCAATCATATAATTTGCGAATTCCTCTTTCCCAAGAATACGTAAAATATCATGAGGCGATGGGTCACCATCAAGTAACATCTCACCTTTCAACACGTAATCACCTTCATTTACAGATATATGCTTACCCCTAGGAATAAAATATTCTGTTTTAACTTCACCATCTTTCGATCTGACTATTAATCGCCTCTTAAATTTATAATCCTGTCCATACTCAACATAACCATCTATCTCACTTAACACCGCTACCTCCTTAGGTTGACGAGCTTCAAATAACTCTACCACCCTTGGCAAACCACCAGTAATATCTCTACTTTTTGACGATTCCTTCGGCATTTTTGCCAATATATCACCAATCTCAACTTTTTGGTTATCATAAACACTTATGCTTGCATTAACAGGCAAGAAATATCTTGCTTCTGAACCGTTACTCAATTTTATAGGATTTCCTTCACTATCTTTGATAACAATTCTTGGTCGAAAATTTGAGGTTTTTGAACCTTGCTTAGCATCTATTACAACCTTATTAGTAATTCCCGTTATGTCATCTTGAAACTCTTTTACAGATACAGAATCCTGCAGGTCTACAAATGAAACGTATCCAGTAACCTCGGTCATAATAGGAAGAGTAAATGGATCCCATTCTGCTATTTTATCGCCTGCTCTTACTTTATCCATATCATCAAATAATACTTTAGCACCGTAAGGCACTTTGCACCTGAATTTCTCATCCTTTTTGCCATGAAGTATTATAAGTTCACAATTTCTACTCATGTTAATTTTAGTTCCAGCACTGTTTTGAATAATAGTAGAGTTCTCAAATTTTATTGAGCCAGAATAGGAAGTAATTATATCAGATTTACTCGCAATTTTTTGCGCAGCTCCACCAATATGGAATGTTCTCATAGTTAACTGAGTACCAGGTTCTCCTATAGACTGTGCAGCAATTACTCCAATAGCTTCTCCTAAATTAACTATTTGTCCTCTCGCTAAATCTCTTCCATAACAGCTACTACAAACTCCATTTTTAGTTTCGCATGTTAATACGGATCTAATTTTTAGAGCCCCTATATTACTTTGCTCAATAACAGACATTACACTCTCATCAATTAACTTGCCTTTTTTAACTAAAATTGAGCTCTTTTCTGGCGCATATAAATCTTCCGCTAATACTCTACCAAGCGCAAGTTCTCTTAAAGGTATAATCACCTCTCCATTCTCTATTCTTTCTCTCACTAAAATAGAATGCTTCGTCCCGCAATCATCTTCAATTACAATACAATCTTGAGCAACATCTACCAATTTTCTAGTTAAATAACCAGAATTCGCAGTTTTCAGCGCTGTATCTGCAAGACCCTTTCTTGCACCGTGAGTAGAAATAAAGTACTCTAATTCATTCAATCCTTCTTTAAAATTAGATATAATTGGGGTCTCGATAATTTCACCTGAAGGCTTAGTCATCAACCCCCTCATTCCAGCTAATTGTCTCATTTGAGCTGGCGATCCTCTAGCTCCAGAATCAGACATAATATATATGCTGTTTAAAGATTCAAAAGTATTATATTTATTATTTGGATCATTAGGATCAAATAATTTTTTCATCATATCTGACGCTATTACATCAGTACATCTAGTCCATTCATCTATAGCTTTGTTGTATCTTTCGCCAGACGTAATTAGACCATCAGAATATTGCTCCTCATACTCTCTAATCTTCTTAAGTGAGTTATTAATATGAAAACTTTTGCTTTCTGGCACAACAATGTCGTCTTTACCAATTGATATACCTGATTGACAAGCATATTTAAAACCTAAACCCATTAAATGATCGGCAAATATCACGGTTTTTTTCTGTCCGCAACTTCTGTAAACAACATCTATTAAGTTTGATATTTCTTTTTTGGTCATGATTTTATTAACATGCTCATAGCCAATTTGAGATTCCTTAGGTAATAGCTCGGTGATAAACAATCTACCAGGAGTAATATCTATTATTACAGAGTCTTTTCCCTCATTTTCAGAATTTAATTTGATTCTAAATCTAATTTTTGCGTGAATTGATAATTTCCCAGCGTCCACAGCATGTTCTACTTCACTTAAACTTCCGAAACACATGCCTTCACCTTTTTGATTTTCAAATTGCAATGACAAATAGTAGATACCTAAAACGATATCTTGTGTTGGAACGATTACAGGCTCTCCATTTGCAGATCCTAAAATATTATTAGTAGACATCATTAATACTCTTGACTCTAACTGCGCCTCTATTGAAAGTGGAACGTGAACAGCCATTTGGTCACCATCAAAGTCAGCGTTAAAGGCAGCACAAACCAAAGGATGCAATTGAATTGCTTTTCCCTCAATAAGTATCGGTTCAAAAGCCTGTATACCCAATCTGTGAAGAGTTGGTGCTCTATTCAAAAATACTGGATGCTCTTTAATAACTTCATCCAAAATATCCCAAACCTCAGGTCTTTCTTCTTCAACTATTTTTTTCGCTGCCTTAATTGTTGTGGAAATTCCATAAAGCTCTAATTTTGAATATATAAACGGCTTCATCAATTCTAAGGCCATTCTTTTTGGTAATCCACATTGATGAAGCTTTAAATCAGCACCAACGACGATTACAGATCTACCTGAATAATCAACCCTTTTTCCTAATAAATTCTGTCTAAATCTACCATGTTTACCCTTAAGCATATCTGCAAGTGACTTAAGAGGTCTCTTATTTGATGCTTTAATAACTTTGCTTTTTCTACTATTATCAAACAACGCATCAACAGATTCCTGAAGCATTCTTTTTTCATTGCGAATAATAATATCTGGCGCTTTAAGTTCCAGTAACCTGCTTAATCTGTTGTTTCTGTTAAGCACCCTTCTGTATAATTCATTCAAATCTGATGTGGCAAATCTACCTCCATCAAGCATAACCAGAGGCCTTAAATCTGGAGGTATGACTGGCAAAACTTCCAGAACCATCCACTCAAGTTTATTCCCAGATTCTAAAAAATTTTCAACTAAATTTAGCCTCTTAACTATTTTCTTTCTGGTTGTTTCTGAATTCGTTTTTGATAATTCAATTCTTAATTTCGCTTTTTCTTCTTTTAAATCAATGCTCTTTAGCATCTTTTTTATAACCTCAGCGCCTATACCAGCTTCAAAACTATCCTCTCCATAATGCTCTATCGCCTTATAATAATCCTCTTCTGAAATTAATTGACCATACTCGTAATTAGTAACACCAGGATCACTTATAACATACGCATCATAATAAAGAACTTTTTCTATTTTCTTTAAACTGATATCAAGTAATGTACATATTCTAGATGGCAATGATCTTAAAAACCAAATATGGACAATAGGAGTTGCCAACTCGATATGCCCCATTCTTTCTCTTCTAACCTTTGATGTAGTTACTTCAACACCACATTTTTCACAAACAGTACCTCTGTATTTCATTCTTTTATATTTACCACACAGGCACTCATAATCTTTAACTGGTCCAAAAATTCTCGAACAAAACAACCCTCCATTTTCAGGTTTTATAGTTCTGTAATTCACAGTATCCGGCCTTTTAACTTCCCCATAGGACCATGATCTAATTTGATCAGGACTTGCTATAGATATTTTAATAGCGTCAAAATCTTTATTAGTTTGGGAGTTTAAGTAATTAAACACAGATTATTACCTCTATAAATATTTTAAATTGTTACTAATTATTCTTTTTCTATTATTTCCATATTCAGACCTAATGATCTAATCTCTTTTATCATAACTTTAAACGATTCTGGTAATCCAACTTCGAATGAATTTTCTCCTCTAATAATCGCTTCATAAGCTTTGATTCTACCTGACACATCATCTGATTTGACCGTTAAAATTTCTTGCAATGTGTAAGCAGCTCCATATGCTTGTAGCGCCCAACATTCCATTTCACCAAATCTTTGACCACCAAAATGTGATTTTCCTCCAAGTGGTTGCTGAGTAACCAAGCTATATGGCCCAATTGACCTTGCATGAATTTTATTATCAACCAAGTGATCAAGTTTCATCATGTATATGTAACCTACAGTTACTTTTCTATCAAAATACTCTCCTGTTCTACCATCCCTTAACTTAACTTGCCCAGATTTTTCTAATCCTGCTTTTTCTAAAATATTATTTATTTCACTTTCCTTAGCACCATCAAAAACTGGAGTTGCAAATTTTACGCCTTTTGAAATATCTCGAGCCAAATCTAGCAAATCATCACCTTTTAGTTCATCAATGTAACTTTTAACTTTCTTACTATTTTTTTGCTGAATATCGTAAATTTCTTTTATCTTATTTCTTAGCTCTAGCTCATTTGATGCTTGATAATCCTTCAAACTTTTCTCCAAAATTGATGAAACTTTCTTACCTAAAGCAACAGAGGCCCAGCCTAGATGTGTTTCTAAAATTTGCCCTATGTTCATCCTTGATGGCACACCAAGTGGATTTAATACTATATCTACAGGTTGGCCATCTTCTAAAAATGGCATTTCCTCTATTGGAACTATCTTTGATACAACCCCCTTATTTCCATGCCTACCAGCCATTTTATCACCAGGTTGTATTTTTAATTTATTTGCTACATAAATCTTTATAATTTTCAACACACCTTGCGGTAAATCATCACCACTTTGTAACTTTTCAACTCTATGTTTGTACTTTTTTTCAAGCTTTTTCAAATAGTTGTCGTAAAATTCTTCTAATTTTCTAACTTCATTTTTGGCTTCTTCATCTTCAATTTCTAATGATAATAAATCTTTATTAGCTAGATTATCAAAAAATTCATTATCAATAATCACATTGCTTCCAGCCTTAATTTTAATTTTTTTACCCAACAAAATCCCCTTTACTCTGCTAAATACATAATCTTCAATAATTTTAATTTCATCATCTTTATCTTTGGAAAATTTTTCAATCTCATTTCTTTCAATTGAAATAGCCCTTTCATCTTTTTGCACTCCTCGCTTAGTAAATATTTTAACGTCAACTACCACTCCTTTTTCACCAGGAGGAACTCTCAACGATGAATTTCTTACGTCCGCAGCTTTTTCTCCAAAAATTGCTCTTAATAACTTTTCTTCTGGAGTTAATGGCGATTCAGTCTTTGGTGTAACCTTACCAACTAGTATATCACCAGGATTTACTTCCGCTCCAATATTTACTATTCCAGTTTCATCAAGCTGATTTAGATTTTCTTCATTTAAATTAGGTATATCTCTAGTAATTTCCTCAGGTCCTAATCTTGTATCCCTCGCTACTACTTCATATTCGTTGATATGAACCGATGTATAAACATCCTCTTTTATTAGACGTTCAGATAATAAAATAGAATCCTCAAAATTGTAGCCGTTCCATGGCATAAACGCTACTAATATATTCTTCCCCAAAGCCAACTCTCCCATATCAGTGGAAGCTCCATCCGCAAGAATATCTCCAGCCTTAACAAATTCACCAACCTTTACAATTGGTCTTTGATTTATACATGTACCCTGGTTTGACTTATAATGCTTAATTAAAGTATATATATCCACCCCTGATATATCACTTTCTTGAGTATCTTTTACTTTTATAACAATCCTTTTGGAATCTACTTGATCTATAATTCCACTTCTTTTAGCTAAAATTACTGTTCCAGAATCACAAGCTACCACTTTTTCCATTCCCGTTCCAATAAAAGGCGCTTCATTTTTAATCAATGGAACCGCTTGCCTTTGCATGTTTGACCCCATCAAAGCCCTATTTGCATCATCGTTTTCTAAAAATGGAATTAACGACGCAGCAACTGAAACTAATTGTTGTGGCGAAACATCTATTAAATCAACTTCCCCCCTAGAAACACTTACTACCTCACCTTTTTTATGACATACAACTACCTCATCCACTATCCTTCCTTCTTCATCCAATGCTATACTGGATTTTGCAATATAGTATCTTTCTTCTTCAATTGCAGTCAGTTGAATAATTTCTTCAGTAACATACCCATCTTTAACTTTGCGATAAGGACTTTCTATAAATCCATATTTATCAATATCGGCATAGGTCGCCAGTGAACTAATCAAACCTATGTTTTGACCCTCAGGAGTTTCAATAGGACATATTCTACTATAATGAGTTGCGTGCACGTCTCGCACTTCAAACCCCGCCCTTTCTCTAGTCAAGCCTCCAGGCCCAAGAGCTGATAATCTTCTTTTATGTGTAATTTCAGCTAATGGATTTGTTTGATCCATAAATTGTGAAAGTTGCGAAATACCAAAAAATTCTCTGATATAACTCATTAGCGTTTTTGAATTTACCAAATCATGAGGCATAATATTATCTATTTCTACAGATGACATTCTGTCAAGAATAGATTTTTGCATTTTTACAAGCCCCATGCGAAATTGATTCTCTACCAACTCACCCACAGATCTAACTCTCCTATTTGCGAGACTATCAATATCATCTACGCCACCATTACCGCATTTTAACTGCAACAAATGCTTAACAACAACAACTATATCATCTTTGGTAAGAGCAGTATTGTCACTATGAATGTTTAAATCATGTTTTTTATTAATTTTCATTCTCCCAACCGGCGAAAGATCATATTTTTCATTATCGAAAAACATATTTTCAAAAAGTTGTTTAGCAACCTCAGGTGTAGATGGTTCACCTGGTCTTAGCACCTTATATATATCTGCCAATGCCTGATCTTCATCTTTATTTTTATCCAACACCATCGTGTCTCTCATAAAACTACCTGAGTCAACATTATTGATATCAAGAGTATATATTTCATTAATCCCTAAAGCCTTAACATCATCAACAACCTCTTGCGTCACCTCTTGAGTAGATTCATGTAATACCTCTCCTGTTTTAGGATTAACTATATCTTTGGCTAAAAATTTTCTTTTTATTTCATCTTCACTTGCAATGTAATTTCTTTTTACTTTATTCTCTTCAAAAGTTTTCAATAATCTTGGAGTTACTCTAATACCTTTTTCAAAAATAATATCCCCTGTATTAGCATCTACTATATTTTCCTCTATCTTCATCCCTCTAAATTTTCCAGGATCTAACTCGGTGACAAGACAGCCCTTTTTCCACTCATACTTTACAAATTTATAAAATTCTTCAAGAAGCTTATCCTTACTATATCCTATCGCCCTAAGCAATGTTGAAACATGAATTTTTCTTTTTCTATCTATTCTAAAGTATAGTATATCTTTAGTATCAAATTCAAAATCAATCCAAGAACCTCTATACGGTATAATCCTAGCAGAATAAATATATTTCCCAGAACTGGAATTTTTCCCTTCGTCATGAGTGTAAAAAACGCCGGGAGAACGATGCAATTGCGAAACTATAACTCTTTGAGCTCCGTTAATAATGAATGTGCCTTTATCAGTCATTAATGGGATATCACCCATATACACTTCCTGCTCTTTTATTCCCTTTATCTCTTTTGTTTTCAACTCTGAGTCACAATCCCATAATATTAAACGCAGACTTACTCTGAGAGGAGATGCATAATTAACACCTCTTTGTATACATTCTTCCGGAGTGTATTTAGGCTCACCCAAATCGTAATTTATGTATTCAAGCTTTGCCTTACCTTCTACATCACCCACCTGAAAGACTGATTGCAAAACTTCTTCTAAGCCTTGCTTTTGGCGATCATTTCGAGATACATCTAATTGTAAAAATTCTTCGTAAGATTTTTTTTGTACTTTTATTAAATTTGGTATACTAACATTGCTTGAAATTTTTCCAAAACTATACCTTATACGCTTCTTAGAAAGATATGAAGACACTCTTTTACCTACGATAATTCATTAAGAAAATTAGTAATAATAAATAGCTAAATCAGCAATTACTTTAAGCTTATTTTTGCTCCAGCAGCTTCTAATTTACCCTTTAATTCTTCAGCTTCACTTTTTGGAACAGCCAATTTAATTGGTTTTGGCGCAGATTCAACAAACTCTTTCGCTTCTTTCAATCCAAGCCCAGTGATCGCTTTAACTTCTTTAATAACGTTGATTTTTTTATCTCCGGCAGATTCCAAAATAATATCATATTCCGATTTTTCTTCCGCTGCTTTAGGCGCAGACTCTCCTTGCGCAGCCACAGCAGCCATTACGGGCGCAGACGCACTAACACCCCAAGCCTCTTCTAGCATCTTAGCCAGATCAGCCGCCTCCATCACCGTTAATTTTGATAATTGATCAACTATTTTATCAAGTTCAGCCATTTTAGTCTCCTATAAATTTTATTGTTTTTCAGCATAAGATTTTATAACTCTAGCTAATTTTGCATTTGGCTCACTCAGAACTCGCGCAACTTTACTTGCAACAGCATTAACTAAACCTATAATCTTCGCTCTAATTTCATTTTGAGTAAGCATTTTAGATAAAGACACAACTTCATTTTTATTAAGTCGTCTATCTAAAATCGCACCACCTATAATTTCAATTTTATCATTGTCATTGCATAACTTTACTAATAACTTAGAAGTAGATACTGGATCATCTGAATAAGCAACAACAACTGGCCCATTAAAAAACTCCTGGGCATTAGAAAATTTCGTATCATTTAGAGCTATCTTTGCTAGACTATTCTTGGTAACTATAAACTTTGAATCAATCTTCTTGAACTGCGATCTTATAGATCTCGAATCTAACACAGATAATCCTGAATTTTTTACTAAAAATATCGCTTCATAATCATTAAACAATTTTGAATAACTTGCGACCAATTTTTCTTTACTAATTCTATCCACTTTTTGATACTTTAATTATGTTACTCTACTATTACAACATGGCTGATAAGCCTAAATCACAAATGACTTTAAGTCAAGCTTTATTGATGGGCCATGAGTTGTAGATAAAAATAAATCTCTCATATACATTCCTTTCGACTTCGCTGGTTTCGCTGACAAAACAGCATTATACAACTCCATAATATTTTCTTTTATTTTCTTCTGTTCAAATCCTAATTTTGCTATACCAGCATGAATAATTCCACTTTTATCTACTCTGAATTCTACTTGACCTTTCTTAATATTCTGCACTGTGGATTTAATATCGTCTGAAACCGTCCCAAGCTTAGGATTAGGCATAAGCCCTTTTGGCCCAAGCAATTTACCGATCGCACTTACTTTTGGCATCATACCAGGAGTAGATACGCATACATCAAAATCAAAAAAACCACCTTTAATTTTTTCGATTAAATCTTCACTACCAACCTCTTCAGCTCCAGAACTTTGCGCCTCCTTAATTCTAGATGACTCAATTATAACCACGACTTTTTTCTCCTTACCAAGCCCATGAGGCATAGCCACAGCACCTCTAACCATTTGATCAGATTGCTTAGCATCGATTCCTAACTTCATAATGAACTCAATAGTTTCATCAAATTTCGCACTATGCTTTTCTAAATAATCTTTTAAAAAGAAAGATATAGCTTCATCCAAAGTGTAATTTTTACTTTCATCTATTAACTTCTTTGCATTTTCAATTCTTTTACCCATGTGCTTTACCTATAAATATTTAATCAACTATACTAACTCCCATTGAACGAGCAGTACCTTCAACCGCCTTTGTTGCCAAACCTAATTCATCCAGCCCCATATCAGCAAATTTCATTTCAGCAATCTTTAACACGTCTTCCTTTTTAAGCTTACCGGCACTCTCTCTCCCTGGAGTTGACGAACCTTTTTGCAATCCAGCGTACTTTTTTATTAAATCTGAAACAGGAGGAGCCTTTATTATAAAAGAAAAACTTCTATCTACATACGCAGTTATAATAACTGGCAACTTCATACTTGGATCTTCATTTTTGGTCTTTTCGTTAAACTGCTTACAAAATTCAGCAATATTCAAACCTTTTTGCCCCAGCGCTGGTCCAATTGGTGGCGCAGGATTTGCCTTACCAGCTAAAATTTGCAATTTTATTTGTCCAATAACTTTTTTCACTCTTATTACCTTATTTATATATATTTATATACTTTTCTCAACCTGATCAAAATGTAAATCCACAGGGGTCTCTCTACCAAAAATGGAAACTAAAACTTTTAAACGTTGCTTTTCGTCCTCCACTTCCTCAATAATACCATTAAATGTCTCAAAAACACCATTAACAATCTTAACATTTTCACCAACCTCAAAACTCTTCTTCATTTCTTTGATAACTTTACCCTCTTCAACTTGCATCAAAACCCTTTTAACTTCAAACTCAGGTATAGCTAACGGCGTATTACTCCCACCCAAAAGCTTTCCAACATACTGCGTATTTTTTACTATATTCCAAGTAAGGTCATTCAATTCCATATTGACCATTATATACCCAGGAAAAATCTTTTTTTCCGCATTGATCTTTTTTCCTTTTTTTATTTCAACTGTATTCTCTACAGGAACGACAAAATCTTTAAAAGCATCAGCTACATGCTTTTTTAACGCATTTTCTTTGATTAAACCAATAACCTTTTTTTCGTATCCAGATAGGACATTAATTATATACCATTTGGCAATCAAAACTATCCTCCTAATGTTAATACATAATTAATAGACTTGTATATTGCTCCATCAATCATCAAAAAAAACAGTGATGAGATTATAACCGCAATAAAAACCAGCAATGAAGACATCATTGTATCTTTCATTACAGGCCATGAAATCCTGTATGCCTCAGACCTAACCTCTGTAATAAAATTTAGTAATTTACTTATTTTCACTTAATGCAGTCTAATTTAAAACTATGGTAACAAATCATATTCAAGTTACTTCCAAAGTCAAGCTTTTAATCCAAGAATTGTATGGCAACCACTAAAAATAACCGATAGACAAATTTAGATGTTTTTAAAAAAATACTCGTAATGCTGAAAAAAGTATAATGATATATTCAAAGCGATATTTAATTTAGCAATCAAGTTCAAAGCTCAATAGTAAATAACGGTTCATCATTCATTCCTCTTTACATAAAAAAGAACGTCACATAAAGCCTGAACAAGCAATGATTTAAACTTACAATAGTTTAATTATAAATCAACATGCCCTACTTGATGGGCATTGTATTCATCAAGTATGTCTATGAGTTTATCAGACAACTCTGTTTTTCCAAGTTTAATGGAATGCATTATAGGATTATCACCATCCTTACCCAATTCTACAGGATTAAGTTTGACAAAGCTTAAAATTTGTTCATCTTTTATACCATCTTTTTCAATCAAATCCTTGATTATATCAGCAGATATAGTCTTTATATTAATTTTTCCAAACTTTAATGCAAGATTAATATCGTCTCTTTTGATCAAAAAATTCACAACATTTTTAGAATAATAACCACATTTTTCTAACAATGACTTTGGATTCAATTTTGCAAGCTCTAGCGCTTTATCAATATATGTTTTATCAATTAAAGTACATATAGGGGTATGATAATTGTGAAATCCACATGTATTTGCAAGAACTTTTGGATTTAATTTTGCAAACTCAACAACCAGATCTATTGCATTTTTATCTATAAGATAATCAAGCGCAGAACAACCTGAATAAGATCCACAGCTTACAAGGACAGAGCTAGGATTTAATTTTGCAAGTTCTAGAGCTATATCACTTCTTCCATCAATGATTAACATACAAACTGGAGTAAAGTCTCCGTATTCATCTTTGTATTTAGCCATTTCCTTAATTAAATAAGAATGCTCCTTAGCATAAGATAAAATATTATCTCTATCGCCCTTCTGGATTAAATTTAAAAGCTTGTAAAATTTTGTATCTACCATATCTTCTTACCTAAATTCATTAGGCGAATTGTAGCAAACCCAAAATTAAAATTCAATTATTTCTTTCCCAACTTATCTATTAATTTTTCCATTGACTCAGGAGTGAGGTTTTCATGATAATCATTATTGATTTGAACCAGTGGTGCTGCGACGCATGCTCCTAAGCATTCGACCTCAACCAAGGTAAATTGATTATCTTCTGTTGTTTCTCCTAATTCGATGTTCAGTTTTTTCTTACAAACCTTTGTGATATCTTTGGCACCTCTAAGCATACAAGGCGTTGTTCTACAAACTTGTATGAGGTACTTTCCAACAGGTTGTTTGTTAAACATTGTATAAAAATTTGCAACCTCATAAACTTGAATGGCAGGCATATCAAGTAATTCAGCAATATAGTCCATCGCTGCAAAAGGTATCCAATTATCATGTTGCTCTTGAGCTAAATACAACAATGGCATAACCGCACTCCTTTGTTTTCCTTCAGGATATTTTTTTATATATTCATTGGCTTTCTTGAGATTACTAACAGAAAACTTGAAGGATTTTGGTTGTTCAAAATTGCGCTCTTTAAATATCGAAGACATAATGCATTACCTATCTATTTCTCCAAAAACAACATCAAGACTACCAATGTTTGCAACAACATCAGCAAGCATATGACCTTTACTCATGACTTCAAGAGCCTGCAAATGAGCGAAGCTTGGCGCTCTAATATGACACCTATACGGTTTATTGCTTCCATCAGCTATTAAATACACTCCAAATTCACCCTTGGGAGTTTCCACAGCAGTATAAGTTTCTCCGGGTCCAACGTCATAGCCCTCTGTGAACAATTTAAAATGATGAATCAACGCCTCCATTGATTGCTTCATATCCTTTCTTGATGGCGGTGTTATTTTTTTATCACCAGAGTGTACGTCACCTTTTGGCATCTTTTCAAGGCACTGTCTAACTATCTTGATAGATTCTTTCATTTCCGCCATTCTCACAAGATATCTATCATAACAATCACCATTTTTACCAATAGGTATTTTGAAATCAAGCTCCTCATATATTTCATAAGGTTGAGATTTTCTTAAATCCCAAGGTATACCACATGCGCGTATCATTGGGCCAGAAAATCCCCAATCTAAACATTGTGCTTTCGTTACCTTTCCAATATCAACAAGGCGTTGTTTAAAAATTCTATTTTCATCTAACAACGTTTCCATATCAGATATTTTGCTTGGAAATTTTTCAAAAAAATTAAATATATCCTCTAGTAATTTTTCATCTACATCTTTTGCAACTCCACCAGGTCGAATGTATGCGGAATGAAACCTTGCCCCTGACGCTCTTTCATAGAATTCCAGCATCACCTCCCTCTCTTCAAACATCCAGAATAATGGAGTCATTGCACCAACATCAAGAGCATAGGTAGTTACGTTTAATATATGATTTAAAATTCTTGTAATTTCACTAAAAAGAACTCTTAAATATTGAGCACGCAAAGGAACCTTAAATTTTAACAACTTTTCAACTGCAAGGGCAAAGCAGTGTTCCTGACACATTGGAGAAACATAATCAAGTCTATCGAAATACGGAACTGCTTGAAGATATGTTTTGTATTCAATAAGCTTCTCTGTACCTCTATGCAACAAACCAATATGCGGGTCTGCACGTTCAACAACCTCCCCATCCATTTCTAAAATCAACCTTAAAACACCGTGAGAAGCAGGATGCTGAGGTCCAAAATTTATCGAAATATTTTTTATATTTTTCTTTGCACTTGAATCCACAATCATTAGTATACAGTATGTTTTCAACTTATTAATCTAGGCTACATTAGCACATAGAATTTTTGAAATAAACTAATAAAAAGCTTGAATTAAGAAAAAATAATTAATAGCCTCAGTACTGTAAAATTGTTATTGGCGGTACGTACAGTAAAATTATTATTAAGAGGTACAATTCATGGCAACAAAACTCACTGGAAAACAAAAAGAGGCTGTTTTCTTACTTTCAATAGGTACGCTATTAGAATACTTTGATTTAATGCTATACATACATTTATCAACAATTCTAAACGACTTATTCTTTCCAAAAACCGACCCAATGATTACAAAGATACTGGGGGCAACGGCCTTTTGTATGACATTTGTGCTTAGACCAGTAGGAGGCTATATTATAGGCAGAATTGGAGATACAATTGGAAGGAAACATACAGTACTAATCACAACATTTTTGATGGCAGGATCTTGTTTGACTATGGCAATGTTTCCAACATACGCAGAGGTTGGAATTTGGGCAACAATCGCGATTCTTTTATGCAGGATGGTGCAAGGATTTTCATCCTTAGGAGAGGCAATGGGGGCAGGAGTATATTTAGCAGAAACTTTAAAATCACCATATAAATACATTGCAAATGGATTAATAGACATACAAGCAAGAATGGGAGGTTTCTTAGCTTTAGGAATAGCATCACTTGTGCTTAATTACAACTTCAGTTGGAGATATGCTTTTTTTATAGGAGCTGGGATTGCAGTAATAGGTTTAGTGGCAAGAAGAAGACTAAGAGAAACACCAGAGTTTGTAAGTTATCAAACTAGGATGAAGTTACAAAAGCAATTAGATAATATAATAGATGAAAAAGTAGAGATGCGGTCTTGTTTAGCCATGGCTCTTTCAATAATAGTATTTCCCTTTGGATATTATATAGCATACATGTACCTAGGAGATTTTATGAAGGATAGTCTAGGAATGACAGCTGAACAGGTAATAAATCATAACTTTAAATTTTCTATTATAGATATATCTGTCTTAGGTTTTTTTGTTTATTTATACAGGTATATTCATCCAATTAATATCGCCCTATTATCAAGTTTTATTTTATTATTCACTTTACTATTAACTCCATATTGCTTAGAACACATTCATGCTCTAGGAGGTGAAAATGTTATATTTATTTTACAGGCTGGCATAGAGCAAATAGGAACTATAAATTTGTTGATGTGGATGAAACATTTTCCTATATCCAAAAGATTCACGGCAGTAGCAGCTACTTTCGGAATATCGAGTGCAATTGGGTATGCAATTGTAGCATATGGGCTAATTCCACTTACTACATGGTTTGGCTATTACGGAATTTGGGTACTATTCGCACCAGCAATTATTGGCTTTATATGGGCATTGAGTTATTTAATGAAGCTAGAGAAAGTAAGCGGTGCTTACGATAGCTATCCAGATGAACCGAGAATTAATGACACTGCATTAGAGGAAGGTGATTTTAAATATGAGCTTGATGATGAATATGAACAATTTAGCAGTAAATGCGAATATAGCATAGATCTACTGAATAAACTGGAGACATTAAGTAAGGAGCAAGATGTTAGGTTGAACATAAAAGTGATAGAAAAGGCAATCACCTTTACTAAAAAGTGGCATTCTGGACAGATACGAAAAACAGGGGAGCATCCATTTTATTGGCATCCTCTTAGAGTGGCTGAAATGGTGGCAACATATTATTGCAAAACAGATGTGATAGTAGCATCATTACTCCATGATACAATTGAAGATTCAGAATGCACAATGGAGATTATAGAAAAAGAGTTTAACCAGAGGATAGCAGAAATAGTAGATAGATTAACCAATAATAGGTTTGAAGATGGAGTGTGGATTAAGTTAACACTTGAGCAAACCTTAGAAAAACTAAATAAGCTAGGAGATAAGGAGGCGATGTTCATCAAGCTAATGGATAGACAACACAATCTTGAAACGATAAAAGGATTAAGTCCAGAGAAACAAAAGAAGATGGCACAAGAGACAAATAATCACTTTATAAAATGGATTGCAATTATAGGAGATAAATTAGGAGTCATAGAAAAGATGGATCTTGAAAATAAGATGTATGAACTAGATAAGAAGATTTTAAAAGATAATAAAGAAAACTAAAATATAACGATACTATCTAACCTTGTTATACCAATTTCCTAAAATAACTTGATAGATAAATTAGTATTTTTAATAGGTTTTATAACATTTGAGTTTAATGTACCTTGGATACATGGCGAAGATGATGTAAAAAAATCACCAAAAAGACTCAATTTAGATGTTAAATTATTTAAGGTGGTAGGGTATTACGCTAAAAATTTTTGATCAACCAATCAATTGCTTATTTTAGTCAATGCAAAAAGACATATCTATCAATATTGTTGCCTATTTTATAGATTTAATTATTCTGTAAATTGTATAGATGATTGAAATAAACCTCTATATGTGAAATAAATATATCTAACTGTAATTCAATGCCTAAAAAGTGGAAATAAAAAACAACGAAAATATAAGAATATTTAATGGAAAGATAGCAGATTTTATTCCAGTTGTATGTCATTATAACGATACAACCCTTTTAACTAAAAATGCAGATTTGGTGCAGACTATAGAAATTCAAGGGTTTATAGATAAAGATTCTATCGACCAAGAAAAAGTTTTAAGAACTGAGGTTAGATCTGCAATTGCGAATTACGCAAATGATCCAGATATGGCCATACATTTGCATGTAGTTAGGGATTATAAAAATATTATGCCTAAACCATATCAAGGTTCTGACACAATAGTTAATCTTGTTGAGAATGAGTGGTGCAAGCAAAATAATTGGGATCGACAACTTGTTAATACATTGTATATAACTTTGGTGAAAAAAGGCCCTAGATTAAAACTTTTCAATATTGCAGATTTTTTTACTTCCATAATTTCCTATACTTTAAAGTATAAATATAAATCACATCTAGAAAAATCTATTAATGCTTTAAATGACGTTACAAAAAATATAAGCGATCAATTAAAAGTATTTTCGTCAAAAATTCTTACTATAATAAAAGAGGATAATGATTTTTACTCAGAACCATTGTCTTTTTATTATTATTTAACGCATTTTAAGCATAAAAAGATTAAAGTAGAACAGTATGACTTTTCAGAATTATTAGCAGATTTTAATATCAGCACAGATTTTAATGTACTACGTAATAGGAGCGATAATAAAACAAAATATGTAGCTGTTTATTCACTTGAATTGAAAAGTTCAGTGAGCACAGAATTTTTAGAACCTATTACACAGTGCCATTCACAATTTATTATTTCTGAATTAATTACTTTAGTATCAAACAAAAAAGCTTTAAGAGATACTGAAAATTATAAAAAAGCTTTAAAAAGTGTCAAAAATTTGGAAATATCTGGTGACTTGTATATTGATGAAGTAATCAATTCAGATAAGGGGAAAGTAAATGATTTTTGTTCATCTCAAATCAATATTATATTTCATTATGACAATTCGAATTTATTACAAGAAAACATTGAAGCAGTATCCGAACAATTTAATATCCTTGGGATAAAGGTAGTGAGAGAAGATTTTGATTTGCAATCAATCTTTTACCTAAATCTACCAGGCAATACTTTTTATGGTAATAGATCATTTTATTTACCAACCTCTTTTGTTGCCACTTTTAGCAACATTCATTCAAAAAGCATGGGTAATTACAATGGCAGTATTTGGGGAGAACCAGTTACAATATTAAGAACTCTTAAGGGTGGATATTATAATTTTAATTACCATTATAAAAACAATGGTAACACAATTATTGTAGGACCTAAAGGAACAGGTAAAACAACTTTAACTCACTTCCTGCTTGCTCAATCATTAAAATTTGACATAAAGATAATATATATAGATTTAGAAGGTAGGAGTGATAAATTCTTAAAATCAATCAATGGTAATAAAATTAAATTGGAAAAAGATAAAGAATCTCCAATACAAATTGATTTATTAAATATTGATAACTACGATGGAAACGTTAATTGGTTTGCCGATTTATTACTAAAAATTTGCGCTTATGATGATACATATAGATCAAATAACAAAAATTACATAGAAAAATTCAACATACTAGCAAAAGAGCTTATTAACACTAAAAACTATGATGAAAAAATCAAGTTGCTAGATAATTTTATAGAGTCATCCAACGATATAACGCTCAAGACTAATTATAAAAAATTTTTTCAATCTGATTTTTTTGCTAAATTTTTTAAGCATGATAAGACAACAATTTTCAATAATGAGAAATACTTAGGAATAGATTTTGCTGAAATTGCTGATTACCCTGAATTATTTAACCCTTTTTTAAGCCTATTATTAGCAATATTACCTAAATTTTTAACCGGTGAAAAAACTATCATAGTCGTTAACCATTCACATAGTATATTTGAAGCATCTGCATTTCAAAATCAAATTTTAAATTGGTTACAAAAATTAACTAATACTAACGCAATGATACTTTTAACACAGGAGAATATAGCAGATAAAAGCATTCACCAAAATTTAGCTGATATTATGCCATATTTTGCTTCTCAACTATACCTTTCTAATAGAATGCTAGACAAAGATTTTAGGCATATATTTAGCTTATCTAATCAAGAATTTAATTATATAAAGAGTTATGATCAGAGTAAACGCAGATTTCTTATAAAACATGGTGATGATTCGGTATTCGCAAAGATGGATTTGTCCGACCTTAAAAAAGTATTGGATTATCTTGGCTAAAATCCTAAAATAGGTGTTGAAAAAGTAATATTAGAGGTATAGCATCAATTCATACTTTTATGATAACGTCATTTAAAATGAACAAGCAAAACAAAGCCCTTTTGAAATTGCCAAATATTGAGCAAGAGATAGAGTTACCAATTATAGATGGAACAAAGGGACCTTCAGCAATAGATGTTAGAAATTTATACAAAAATACAGGATATTTTACTTATGACCCAGGTTTTATGTCAACTGCTTCTTGTGATTCATCAATAACCTATATTGATGGGGAAAATGGAGTGTTGCAACATAGAGGATATAACATTACTGAATTAGCAGAAAAAAACGACTTTATGGATGTTTGTTACCTACTTCTATATGGCGAATTACCAAGTCAAATAGAAAAAAGTACCTTTATCAATTCTATAAAACACCATACCATGGTGCATGAACAATTGCACTTTTTCTTTAGGGGATTTCCAAGGCATTCTCACCCAATGGCTATAATGGTTGGTACAGTCAGTTCATTGTCTGCATTTTACCATGAGAGTCTAGATATCAGAGATGAAAAACAAAGAGATGAAACTATTCATAAAATTATTGCAAAAATCCCAACACTTGCAGCTATGGCATATAAATATTCTGTAGGATTACCATTTATTTATCCAGATAATAAATTAGATTTCAGTTCAAATTTACTAAAAATGATGTTTGGAGTACCTACTGAAGAATATAAAGTAAATAGTGTTGTTGCCAGAGCATTAGATAAACTTTTAATCTTACACGCGGATCACGAGCAAAATGCATCTACTTCAACAGTTAGGTTAGCTGGATCCTCAGGAGCTAATCCATTTGCTGTAGTAAGTGCGGGAATAGCATCACTATGGGGACCTGCTCATGGAGGTGCCAATGAAGAAGTAATTAAAATGCTAGAAGAAATTGGTGAACCCGAAAATATTCCAAAATATATTGACAAGGCAAAGGATAAAAATGATTCTTTTAGACTTATGGGTTTTGGGCACAGGGTTTATAAAAATTATGACCCAAGAGCAAGCGTTTTAAAAAGGTATTGCCATGAAATGTTATCTGATTTAAACATAAAAGGTGATAAATTGCTTGATATAGCTACTGAGCTTGAAAGTATTGCACTAAAAGATGATTATTTTAAAGAAAAAAAATTATTCCCAAATGTAGATTTTTATTCCGGAATTATTTATAGAGCACTAGGTATTCCAAAGCAGATGTTTACTGTATTTTTTGCATTAGCGAGAACAGCAGGATGGGTTTCTCAATGGAAGGAAATGATAGAAGATCCTAATATGAAAATTGGAAGACCAAGGCAGGTTTACACTGGTGTAAAAGGAAGGTAATGTGATTGTTTATTTGAAACAATTAATGGATTAGTGTATTATGCTCAGTGTGCTAGGTAGTAAATTCAAAAAATTTTCCACAAGCCCTAAGGCAATCATACTATTTTTTATAGTGATAGTCGTATGGATGTTAAGTGGATTATTTTCTGAAAAAAAATCTGAAGTGAACAGTGTTGAGAATCATAAAAATTTAAACTACAAAATTGTCAATTCAAAAGCCGTAGATATACCTAAAATTTTGAACTTTGCAGGTACTATTGAAGCAAAAAATCAGATAGATTTGATTAATGAAGTAGATGGTAAAGTAATAGATATTTTGGCAAGCGAAGGACAGAAGTTAGCAAAAAACGATCCTATCATTGATTTAGAAAAAAAAGATTACCTTGATAAGCTAAATTCAGCAAAAGAAAACCTGGTTAGTAAAGAAGTACTTTATGAATCTGCATTAAAACTTTCAAAAAAAGGATTAGGTTCCGAATCTAATATTGCTGATGCAAAAGCTCAGTTTTATCAAGCAAAAGGTCAATTAAAGCAAGCTCAATTAAATCTTGATAACACGACTATTAGAGCTCCTTACGACGGAATTATTAATGAAATCGACGTTAAAAAAAGTAATTACCTTACCATTAATTCTAAAGTTGGTAAATTCACATCTAATCAGATAATAAAAATAAAATTTGAAATACCTTATCAACAATTTGACCAAATTAAAAATAGCATTGGAGCTTATATCTTGATTAATGGGCAAAAAATCTCTATTCCTAGGGTATCTTCATTAAGTGAAATAGCGAATGAGTTAACAAAAACATATACTGCCGAAATTATTACTGAAAATTTTGATAACGCGCTAAAAAGTGGCCAGTTAGTTAAAGTTTTTGTTGACGTGGGTAATTTTAAAGCACACAAAATCTCTCAATCCACTCTTAGCATTGATAAAGATGGCTTTATTGGAGTTAAAGTAGTAAATAACAATAGTATTGTTGAATTTGTTCCAGTAGAAATTATAGATGAAGACAAGGATGGATTTTGGGTAATTAACCTACCTAACTTTTCTAAAATTATTACATTAGGACATGTTTATTTAAAATCAGGTGAAAAATTATAAACTACAAAATGGGGAAAATATTTAATGTTCCTTTTAGTGATAATTTTTTAGAACAATTTGTAAAAAAGATTTTAGATGTATCCAATAATTTTGAAAATCCACAAAATAATCTCATACTTCTTCCTCATAAAAGAATACAAAATGCATTTTTTAAAAAACTTCTATTTTTTAATACCAGAATAGTTCTTCCTAAGGTTTTGACTTTTACTACTATAGATGAAAACATACTAGAATTTGATAGGTTTTGTAATAGTATTCATGTTGCTAAATTTGAATTAATTAAAAAGCAAATTCTTAAAAATGATCAAACGTACATATTAATATCACTGATTTTAGAATCGATTAAAAATCAAAATACTAATAATGAGTTTGATACAAAATTTTTAAATTCGATAGATTTGCATAAACTTTCTAAAAGTTTTGATGAGTATTACTATTATCAATATTACAAAAAAGAAATCATCCCAAATACAAAAATTGAAAAATTATTTTTACTAATTATTGCAGAATTAGAGTCCTATTTGCAATCTACAAATACAATTTTTAAAGCACATTCCTTAAACTACACTACTGAGGAAATTATCAAAAATTGGAATCATAATGGCAATAGTTGTATTTTTATTATTTTGCCTCAAACAGAAGTAAGTTACATAAAACACTTCATTGATAATTTAGTTAGGTATAAAAATTCCTATATATTTATCAGGGGCTTTGACAAAGATGCTAGTACAAAAAATTTGCATCAAATGCATATACATGACTTTTTAGATAGAACTAACCTAGCAATTGATTCAGTTCAGGATGTTTCTAAATTAAATCAACCAGGCCATTATATGCCATCCATAATACTCAATAATATTACTGAAAATTTTTATCAAACCACTCTAAAAAATCTTAATATTATTCGTGGAAAAAATCTAAACGAAGAAGCCAAAATGGTTGCCCTTGTTATCCGAGAAAAATTAGAGACAGGCAAAAATAATATCATTGTACAAACAAAATCCTATGAGCTTGCAAAAAAAATTGAGAGCTCCTTGAAATTATGGAATATAAACGTTGATAATTTAGTGAATAATATACCTGAAAAATCCACTTGTTTACACTTTTTTCTACTAATTTCTTTATACTTAAACACAGAAAAAAATGATTACTTATTATTGCTTGATATCCTAAAATCTAGCCATTGTCGGGTAGATAATCAATTAATTAACACATTCGAATTAAAATTTTTAAGAAAATTATTATACAGAGACAAAGTTTCTGATTATTTAATTGGGCTAAATGATTTAGATAAAGATAAATTTAGTGTCTTGATAGAAATTGAAAATAAATTTCTATCAAAAAAAAGATTGTTGAAAAATCCTAATTTAACCCTGCTAGACTATTTTAAAATTCACCTCAAGCTATTTGATTTTCTTAAAAATGATTCTGATAACATTGAATTTCAAGAATTGCTTATATTGATTGAGCAAAAATTGGAAATTTTTAAAAATTACCACAATCTTAATTTTACCAAATATATCAAAATTACTGATAAACTTTTAACATCAAATCAAAAATCTAATAATTCGCAAAATCCTATATCTGTAACAATATTGCAAACCTTTGAAACAAGAAATATTCAATATGAAACAGTTTTTTTTGCAGGACTGAACGAGGGTGTTTTTCCGGATGCAAATTTTGATAAAAATTATTTTAGTAAAGGATTTAGGCAAATGAATAACCTAAAACCTATTGATTCAGAGATGCAATTTATGGAATATGATTTTATAAGCTCGTTCTATAATAATGATTTAATACTAAGTTGCTCGGAATCTACTAATGCAAAAAATCAAATTTGTAGATGGTTAGAAAAATTATTAGCATTTAAAAGTATAAACGCGCAATCAGCTATTTTTACTGAAAAATATAAAAAAATACTACAAAATATTTATAAGCAACCCTTTGAAAAAAACTCTGATATAGCATACGCAAAAGTTGGTGTTGATCAAAGACCTAAAAAAATTTCAGTTACTGGTATAGAAAAATTAATATCTAATCCTTATGTATACTATGCAAGATATATATTGAAAGTAAATCCTCTAGAAAAAATTGCGAGAGAAGCTGAGAAAAAAGAATTTGGAATATTGCTTCACGATTTAATACCAAAAGCACTGTCAGTGCAACATGCTAATTCAGAAGAATTTAGTAATTGGTTTTTCACAAAATTTAATGAATATATCGAATGTAGATATATTCCATATAAAATATCAAAGTTTTGGTTTTTACGTTTGGGAAATATCACCGATTCCATATATAAAAATTTTTACCATCAAAATGAAAATTATAAATCTTTTAGTGAAATAGTTGGCACCTTTAACTTAAAACTTCAATCTCACAATATCGAGCTTTTTTGTATAGCAGATAGAATAGAAATTTCACAACAAGACAATATTGCTGAAATTATTGATTTTAAATCTGGTCATGTTCCAAATGAAAGTGAAGTATCTGCAGGATTATATCCGCAACTACCTATTGAAAAATATATATTTCAAAAAAAAGGCTTTAAATTAGATATTAATAATATTTCTGTAGTGAATTTACATTATTTTGATATTAGCGGGAAATCAAAAGATGTCAAAAAAAAGTCAATACATGGTGATTCAACTGAAATTGAAAGAGAGTTAAAATTATTATTAGAAAAATTTTTATGCAACGAAACAGATTTTTTTATTACAAGAGATATAATCACTAATAAAAGAAACAAAAACTACTCCCACATCTTGAGAATATGATTCGTACTTTTATTTTTCTATTCTCTCTTTTTGTGGTTTAGAAATTGGCTTTTTAAAGATATTTCGCAAAAACCCTGGCGTTAGAGTAGATAGATAATTTGCACTAACTTTGATATCTTCATCAAGATACCCCTTCATATCAAATAGTGTACTCAGAATCATACCTTCATTTTTGGGGCCAGAAAAAAGGTTTAAAAATGGTACCTTCTTAAAAATTGTATTTACTATATTTTCTGGCATAATTACCCCTCTCGAATTCAAATATTTGGTTTCTATATCTATATTTCCACTCAATTTCAGCGCTAATAATTTAGATTCAGCAACGCAGTCATTAAATTCTAAATACCTACCATCATATTCAATTGGACACTGAAAACTGTAAAATCTAATTCCTTTATTCTTAATAATGCTACGCAATGTCGAAATTGGAGCTGTTAATGTTAATAAATTAAGTAGGACAGGAGTTTTAATTGCATAAAAATTATTTAATTCAACAAAGCCCTTAAATTTTTTACGCGTTTCATAACTACCTTTAATTTCTAAATTACCTTCACCAATTTTTTCTGTTATCCCGAGTGCCTTTAACACAGAACCTGCATCAGGAGATGTAATAGATAAAACTGGGTAGTTATAATATACTCTTAATGGCCTATTTCCGTCTAAAAATGCAGATATGTTTACACTTATATTTCTCTGATTATTTACTGAAATATTAACTTTATTAAGCGATATATTATTTTTTAAAATCATATTATCAATTTTACCATTAAAACTGAAAAATCCTCCACTCTTGATATTGTCAGAATTTAATTGATTTACTAATTCTTTTAAGCTGAATTCACTCAAATCTGCTTTAGCTCCATTAACTGTAATTCGGTTTAAATTTTCCACTTTATCATAATTTAAAACCATTCCTTGGATATTATTTTGAAATATACTGCATTCGAATTTTACTAACTCCCTAATTTTATCGTTAACAACCCCAGTTCCTAAAAAGTATTTATTAGGTATTTTAAATTCAAATTTTGAAATTTTTGTCTCGTCCTCACCATTATTTACAAATTTAATATAAATGCTTCCTGGAA
This sequence comes from Candidatus Bandiella numerosa, assembly GCF_029981845.1. Taxonomy (GTDB): domain Bacteria; phylum Pseudomonadota; class Alphaproteobacteria; order Rickettsiales; family Midichloriaceae; genus Aquirickettsia; species Aquirickettsia numerosa. Next base: position 44,496 of record NZ_CP104164.1, read on the forward strand.
ATTTTACCTTTTTCACTATGCCAAGTGCATCAATATTTACTGAAGTATTATGTAAATCTACCCAAAATTCTGAAGTTATTTCATTAGGAGTTACTTTTAGAATACCTTTTATACTAGTGCTATTATTAAAAAAATTTGAAAGTGGAATTTTCAGCTTTTGAAAATTTTGCAAATTATCATTAGTATTAATTTTAATTAAATAATTTTGATTATTTTTAACAGATATCTCTGAATTTACAGTAATATTAAGCAACCCGTTGATTTTGGCAACACCTTTTATTTTTAATTTCTCCTCAATTAAATTAGCTTCTAAATTACCACTAGTTAGTTGATAATTTTGATATATATCCCTTATAGAGACCTTAGTTAATTTGGAGTGTAAATTAACTTTTAAATCTTCAAACGTTGGCATTTTATAAAAAGGCACGACAAATGTAATTTTCGTATTCGCCATACCTTCTATATTTTTTGGTATTTGAAATTCATGATGCATATTAGCAATCTCCAGTTGCTCACTTATACTTCCTAAAATATTCGCATTAAATATCATGCTCAAATTTTCTTGATTCATGTCTTCTATTTCAGCAGTAATACCGTTTATAGAATTACTCAAAACTTTTCCATCATTACTACTTATGATTAAATTCTTTGTAGTGAATTTTACCTCAGCAGTGTTTAGGGTTATTATAGGGGCAGTTTGACTATATTTTAATTTTGCATTTTTTAAATTTATTAAAGTGGTAAGTGCAGATTCATCTTGTTTATCGAAATCATTTATAAGTGTTAAATTGCTAACATTTCCATCTTCTAGATGTTCTGATAACCATAAATGCACCGGTGGTAAAAGATTATTTGACCATGTTTCTAAAACTTTCTTAGTGGATAAATTTAAACCATCAAAATTGGCAACTAACTTTTTTGCTTCATAATTAATTTGGCCCCTTACTGGTATTTCATTATCTATCTTTAAAGTTAGATAAGGTATGTTAATTTTGCTAAAATTTTCTAACAATTCTCCATTAAAATTCAAGTTACTAATAGCCAAATCATTTTGTAAAAATTTTTTACTTGCAATATTTGTTATCCCACCTTGTATAAAATTAAAATTTACTTTCTCTAAAAAATTTAGATAAGATAATGTTGTATCAAAGTTAATTTTAAAATCAGTGGTTATACTTGTTTGTCCAATTTTGATCTTATTTAATTTCCCAGGTTGTTTATCTGACGTGATGCTGCCTTTTACACTCATAGAATTATTAGACATAGTAGTAGAAATCTTTAAATTAGCTATGATCTCATCAATGCTAATTAAGGAAATAATCTCAACATCATTTGTATCACTAAATTTAAATTCTAAATTTTGCAAATTAATAGCATAGTCATCCCCATTTTCGGTTTTGATAATTACCTTGAAATTCTCTACAATATAACTGCTGTCTTTCATTAAATGTTGATATTTTTTCAGTATATTTATTACATTTTCTATAGGAATTTTTTCCTGACTCACACCATTATTTTTTTGTGATTTATCATATATAACGGCTACATCTCTTTCATCAAAAACTATACCCTTAAATATTTTATTATTTCTTTGTAACAATAGATTATATATGTCAAATTTCAGCTTTATGTTTGGCACCATAAAAACAGCACTCTTTTTATAGCTTAATTCCCAATCATCCAATCCAAGAACAATAGACATATCTTTTAAGTCAAGAGATATTCCTGTACGTATTTTGCTTATGCTAATTTGATCCAGATTTTTTTCAATATTATGCTTAACTATCCCATCGATGAAATTGAAGTGCTTTGGTCCAAAAAAGCTTAAATACACTATTATAGTCGTCAATATTAATAGCAACGCTATAAGGCTATATTTAAAAATAGCTATAAGCCTTTTTAGGTAGCATCTACCTGAGGATTTGATAAAACTATTCATTAATAAATACTTTTTCGATTAGGTTATTTCGTGAACTGAAGTTGTCAATTTTTGCACCTCTAAAATTAGCATACGATAAATTACTATCATTAATTGACATGTCTATTAAGTTGCTTTTGGAAAAATTTATTCCTGCTAAATATGAATTTAGGATTTCTGATTTATTTAAGATTGCCTGGTAAAACGTAGAATTTTTTAAGTTACTTGAAGAAAAATTAGCATTCATTAAATTTACTCTTCTAAAATTAGAACTATCAAAATAACTTAGCATAACAATAAATTCTGAAATCGTACCATCTTGAAAAAGTGCATAACTCATATCACTTCTATTTATAATTACCTTAGATAATTTTGCTTCGCTAAAATTAATTGCCTTCGCATTAATTTTATCAAATACTACATCTGTTAAATCTGAATTTTGAAAATTTGATGCAAATATTATGCAATCCTGAAAAACAACTCCTTTGAATTTACTATTTCCCCAATCAATTGCTTTTAAATTGCTATTAGCTATATTAACATTACTAAAGTTACTTGAAGAAAAAAAATTTAAATCCCAATAAACTTCGGTAATTTTTACATCTTGAAACGAACTATAGCTAAATTTTGACCTTACTATTTTTGATTTATCTAAATTGCTATTATTAAAATTAGAATTGGAAAAATTAGATGCAAATATTTTGGCATTTGCAAAATTTGTTGCCACAAACACTGAGCTTTGAGCATAAGTTTTACTCAGCTTACTATTTGTCAAATTTGCCTTTGTCAAATTTGCTCTGCTAATATTTGTATTAATAAATGTCGATCCTTTTAATGAAGCATTTTCAAAATTTACCCCTTCTAAAAAAGCATTAGTAAATACGCAATCATCTAAATTTGCCCCAGAGAAATTAACATGATACATAATAGTATTTGAAAAATCCATGCCTGATAAATTCAATCCGCTTAGGTTACTCCCTAATGATTCACCAATGTTAATAGGCTGATTAGAGTCTTTTGCTGAATTGATAAAATCTTGAATTTTATCTCTAGTAAGATCTGATTTTTGCACTTCATTAACGTCTACATCACTATCCTTAAACGTATTTTGCATCAATTTAAATTTTTTTAAAATCACTTCAACACTTTCATCCTCTGCAACGGCTAAATCCACATTTAAAATTAGCAATAAGCAAAGTGACAACACAATCCTAAATAAAAATTTCATTTTATAAATAACTTTCTATATATTTTTCAAAAATTTGGACCGCATTAAGCGCGGCTCCTTTTCTAAGATTATCTGAAACTATCCATAAATTTAAAATATTATTCGCAACATCTTGTCTAATTCTTGATACGTAAACCTCGTCTCTACCTACACAATCTATCGGGGTAAAATAACTATATTCACTTGTTCTGTCTGTCACTATCCCATCTGATTTATTTAAAATATTATAAGCTTCATTTACTGATATATTTTTAGAAAACTCAACATTAACGGACATACTGTGTCCTACAAAAACAGGCACTCTGACACATGTTGCAGTTACATCAATGTCACTACATAACATCTTTTTTGTTTCTTCCATAACCTTAATTTCTTCTTTAGTATAACCACTTCCAACTAACTCATCAATTTTAGCTATCACATTAAATGCTATTTTCTCTCTATTGTTGTCATCGGAAAATGCATTGACCAATCTATTTTTTGTTTGAGCATATAAATCATCCATTGCTTTTTTGCCAGCTCCTGAAACTGACTGATATGTTGAAACAACAATCCTTGATACTTGAGCAAATTCGTGTAAGTTTCTAAGTGTCACAACTAAGGGAATTGCTACACAATTGGGATTTGCGACTATATGTGATTTTTTTGCCAGCTCCAGTGAAGATATATTAACTTCCGGCACCACTAATGGAATTTCTTTATGCATTCTAAAATGAGAAGACAAGTCTATAACCAATTTTGCTTCTTTGCTTGCTTTTGGTACATATTCTCTAGATGTCTCTGCACTAGTTGCGAAAAATACAAAATCAATACCTGCAAAATCAAATCCTTCTAAAGCATTTACTCTGATTACTTTATTGTTAAAAATCACCTCTTTGCCGACCGATTTCTGAGATGCAACTGCAAATATATTTTCTATTTTAATTTTGGAGTTTTCTAAAGTGCTAAAAATCTCTCTGCCAACATTACCTGTAGCACCAACCACCGCAACACTATATTTCATATTATTAATATAAGAGGTTTAAAGTCATACTATAATAACTCATTACGAAAGCAAGAAAATTTCAAATTTCATCAAAGAAAAGTTTTACAGTAATAATTTCATCATTTTTTTTAATCTTCAAACTACCATTGTGAATTTTCATTATAAATTTTGCATATAATAAACCTTTAGTTATAAAAAGAAGTTCATTAATCACTGTTGATTTTGGAAAATCAATTTTAATTATTTTTTTATGAATTTCTTCTAAATCTAACTTTCCCTCCATAGTGATAATAATTTTTTTCATCCCCGAATCCTTTTTAATGCTGATATTAACATTATTAGGCTGTTTATATTCATAAAATTTTGTAAGTAGCTCAAAAACCATTGTTTTTATTAGATTTTTATCTCCATAGATTGAGAAATTACCATTATCAAACTTACTCAGTGAAAAGCTAAATCCATATTCATTTAGAACATTATTCAAAAATTTATTCAATACTATCCTGGACTTAGTTAATGTGAAATGACGGTGAGACCAAAATTTAAACTGCCTTTTAAAATAATCTATCGCATTGTTTGATTTTTTATTAGCTCCATCTAAGTAAGTTTTTTCGTACTTATCAATAAAAGAAAGTATACCACTTAAATTATCATTAATATTATGAGTAATAACTGGAATCAACTCACTTATCAGCTCGAGCTCATCAGTTTTTTCTTTATCTATTTCTATAGACTGATTTAAATTTTTTACCCTCTCTAACACATGTGAAAAATTTATTTTATTATAGCTTTTGTTATCAACGTAAGAGTCAAATTGCTCTTCCTGCTTTCTAATTTTTAAATGTAGTAAAAATAAAAGTAAAATGGTGAAAAATAAGACAATCAGTATAACAATCATACTTATATACACTTCGTTAGTTATCACTGAATAAAAACGATCCAATGAATGTGGGTCTTTGTGCTCATTAGGCTCAAAAATAAATATCAAATCTTTATAATTAATATGATATAAAGTAGACATATTTTTTCTTTTTTGCCAATTCACATCCTGTATATTTTTGTTATTGTTTACACTTTTACAAAAACTCATAAATCGATTGTATTTGGCGCTATAGGCATCATTACTTTTATTAGAAAAAATAAAATTACACTCCTTGTCAAGAACCGTTATTAATCCAGAATAATCTATAAAATTACTAATATTTTCTTTATTGAGATGCACCAATAAAACTCCAAAATATTTTTCATTTTTATCAACCAACCCAAATACAAGAGATGATATATAATCATTTTTTAACAATTCTTGCTTTATATTATCAAAATGAACTTTCCAACTATTTTTATGAGCAATTTCAATAAGATTAATACATGCCTTTGTACCATTACATTTAGTAATGCCACTGAATCTATCCACTTTCACATCAGCATCTTTATTTAAAAATTGAATTAGAAGAGGATTTTCATCTTTGCTGGCTATATTTAAATGTTTTTCATAATAATCGATGTACTGAGAAAATACGGAATAAATTTCTTCTGGTTTATAATAATTATTTTCAATAATTACACTTCCAATAATATTTAAGAGAATTTCAATATTCTCTATTTTTTTCCGGAATTTATCATGTGTTTGTTTAACGTTAACTAAGTAATCATTATGATTTTTTTCGCCCTGTTCCTTTAAATATAGCATCCATAAGTATAAAATTATAGCTATAAACACAATACTTATTATTATCAGTATATATTTACTAATTTTACTTAATCTCATTAATTTAAAAACGTTCAGCATCCACCCTTCTCACTACAAAATAAATTGTCAAATTACTGGTCAATAAAAAATATTACAAAAGATTATATACGGTATTACTTCTCATCTCTCTCTTCAATACTACTAACATTCTTAATTATGCCCTTTCTAGTATCATGTTTATTAGCACTAAATGGCTTCAAAAACAATTTATATATAAAAACAAGAGAGAAGAAAAATACTACAACAATGAAAAACAAAATAAAGATAAATACTTTAAACACTATACAACATACATAATTGTCTCCACAATTTAGCTTAATTTTTAAATTATTTCAAATACTCAATATAATTCAGCCCCGATCTATAACTTGTGATATTCTATGCATCGTCTCTTCCTTGCCTAAAATTTCGAGAGTTTCGTATATCGGTGGAGATTTAAAGGTTCCTAAAACTCCAGCTCTTAAAGCTTTCATAATGATTGGAATCTTAATTTCATATTTTGTTGCAAAGTTAGAACAAAGTTGCTTTAACATATCAGCATTCCAACTTTGCTCATCTTTAAAAATGTATAAAATATCTATTAATATTTGCTTGGAAGCATCAAGCGCTAAAATCTCTTTTGATTGCTCATCAATAGGATGAGCATATGAAATGAATATCGATACTAAATCCACTAAATCATTAATAGTTTGACCCCTAGATTTTATTAATGGAATAGATTTTTTAATCCTCTCTAGGCATTTTTCATCCAGTAATTCTTTATTAATTTTGCTGATTATTTTATCAAACATTATCTCGTCATCCAATAACCTAATGTAATATTGGTTGATAAAATTCAATTTATCCAAATCAAATCTTGCCGGAGATTTACTTATGTCGGCCAAATCAAAAATTTGAATAGCCTCCTGAGCGCTGATGATTTCTCTGTCTTCGTGCCCCCAACCCAATCTCAATAGATAATTAAGTAACGCTTCTGGTAGGTAGCCTTTTTCGCTGTATTCCTCCAGTCCTAACCCCCCATCTCTTTTAGATATTTTACGACCATCATTTCCATGAATTAATGGTATGTGTACATAGCTTGGCTCCTTCCAGCCCATGGCCTTTAAAATTTGCAACTGCCGAAAAGTGTTAGTTAGATGATCATTCCCTCTTATGATATGCGAAATTTGCATGTCATAATCATCCACAACACAGGAAAGCAGGTACGTTGGTGTTTTATCTGATCTAAGCAACACCATGTCATCCATCTCTCCATTCTTTACCTCTATCTCACCTAAAACCAGATCATTTATCTTTGTCATGCCATCATCGTTAATTCTGAGTCTCACAACTGGCAAGCTACTTCCATAATATTGAGCGCCATCTCGCCATTTGCTTACGAATTTCTGCCCAGGATTAGCGTCTCTGAAATCTTGTATTTCCTTTTGTGTAGCATAGCAATGATATGCCTTACCTTTGTCTATTAATGCTTGAGCTACTTCTTTGTGCCTTTCTATACACTGTGATTGAAAAACAATGTTCTCATCCCAGTTCAATCCCAACCAATTTAATCCATGTTTTATGGATTCGACATACTCATTTTTTGAGCGTTTGCGATCAGTGTCCTCTATTCTTAGATAAAATTTGCCATTACTCCTCTTGGCAAATAACCAATTGAAAATCGCAGTCCTCGCTCCCCCAATATGCAATGTACCAGTAGGACTTGGAGCAAATCTTGTTATTACATTCATATTAATAAGGTGCTGAATAAAATTGTGGAGACTGAAGAGAAAAAAACTTCTTATCAAAGCTTAAGTTATATTTGATATTAGTAAAATACAAAAAATATTTATCTTCTTCACTATTATTTATGTGCACTTCTTTCAAATTCATGGGATTACGCGATAATATCATGATTATATTAGTATTAACATTATCTACCATTTTATCAATATGCAGATAAACTTCATTGTTAACCAAGTTAATCTTTTTAACATCTCCTGCTAATTTGATATTTTTTTCTGAAAGCAGTTTAAAAAAATAATTACTTTGACTCACATAAGATACTTCTTGTAATTCGTGATCATGATACATTATATTTTCATCCCTTAAAATAATTGTTAATTTCTTTGGTTTTAGATAGTCAAATCTTAACATCCCTGGTTTAGATATATATAACTTTCCAGATGAAGATTTATGCTCATTTAAAGGTGATATCTGTTGAAAATCAGCAGATAATGTTCGAAAATTATTTAAATAATTTTCAACTTCATTAATTAAACTAATCTCATTAGCAAAAGAAAAACTTATAAAAATACAGTAAATAGCAATAAAAAAATTTATTTTCATATTTAATATTAGAAAATTTGCAAATTTGGTTCTGGCAAAATATAACCTCAACCGAAGACGAATTATAAATAATATTGCACTCTAACACAAGTTAATTACATTATGCATAAATTTGTGTTATTATACACACAAGTTTACCAAATTATTTCTTCTAATAGGTAGTTATAAGCATGCAGAAAGAAAATGATTTAATATTGATTGGCAAACAGATTATAGAAGACGAAATAAACGGGCTAAAAGATTTAAAAGAAGCAATTGACTCAAATTTCTGTACAATAATAAAAAAAATCATACATATCAATGGAAGGCTAATATTAAGCGGGATTGGTAAAAGTGGATATGTAGCAAGAAAAATATCTTCAACCTTGTCCTCAACTGGCACCCCCTCTTTTTTCATACATCCTGCAGAGGCAGGCCATGGAGATTTAGGAATGATCACCAAAAACGATGTGGTAGTGTTACTATCAAATTCAGGGGATACTTATGAATTAAATACAATCATTGATTACTGTAAAAGATTCAATATATACATAATTGGCATTACTAGGAAAAGTACCTCTGTTTTAAGTAAAATTTCTGATTTACCGATTATCCTACCTAATAGCAAAGAAGCTTCTGATATAGATGTTCCATCCACATCTGTTATAATGATGATTGCTTATTGGGACGCTATAGCTATTGCACTACAGAGGTTAAGAAATTTTTCCAAGGAAGATTTTAAAATTTTACATCCAGGAGGAAAAATTGGAGCAAGATTATTAAAAGTATCAAAATTAATGCATAAAAAAGACTCCATACCAACAGTCACAGCTGATAATTCTGGGATGGACGTTATTCTCGAGATGACAAAAAAGGGATTTGGCTGTACTGCAGTATTGAACAAAAAAGATGAATTAATTGGAATCGTAACTGATGGAGACTTAAGAAGACATATCGATATGGATTTTAAAAATGCCAAAGCAAAAGATATTATGAGCAAAAACCCTTTTGCAGTGGAAAAAGATATATTTGCTTCTCAAGCCTTATTTATAATGAATGAGAATAACATTACACAAATTTTTGTTGTTAAAGAAAAAAAGCCTATAGGCATTATTCACATGCATGACTTGGTGAGAGCAGGAATAGTTTAATGAAATATAAAAATTCTATTAAATTCAGTCTTTTACTTGTACTGATGGGGATGTGTATATCATTGATCATTAATTATCATATCAATATGTTAGAGATAGAAAATATGATAACTTCATCTCAAGAAACATCATCACTTACCAAATCCAAATACGAAACATCAATATTAAATCCACAGTATTTTTTTTATGATAATGAAAATAGTGAGTTAGCCATTCAAGCAAAGAGTGCAAATAAAGTAAATTCACAAATTGATTTAGAATCTATCTCAGGAAAAGTAAAATTAAAGAATAATTTTGATTTTAATTTTTACGCGCAAAAAGCTATATTAATGATTAATAAAAGAAAAATTTTTTTAGATGGCAAAATATATATTAATAGCAAAAATATAATAAAGTTGCGCTCACCTAATTTGTTAATTAACTATGAGGATTATACAATATCTTCGGATAAAGAGATAACTTTAGATTACCAAAATATAACCCTATTTGCATCTAAATTTAATTTAGACAACAATCAACGCTTAAAATTTACAAATGGTGTTAAAATGAGAATCAAAAAAATTAAATAAGGTTTTTCACAATTTTTCTAGCTTAGCAATTTTTCCAACTTATCAACTAAATTTTTCGCCAAGTCTTTTTTCGAAATAGTACCTAATTCTTTGTATGAATCAGCACTATAAATACTAAATTCATTAAAATCTTTACCAATATATTTAGCCTTATTTACCACCACTAAATCAATATTTTTATCTTTTAACTTATTCATAGCATTAAACTCGTAGTTATCACTCTCAAGTGCAAAACCTATAACTAATTTAGGCCTACTTTTATGGTGAGCTATCTCAGACACCACATCTATATTTTTTACAAATTCCAGCTTTAAACTATCAGTACTTTTCTTTATTTTGCTGGTACTATATTCCTTAATTTTAAAATCGCATATAGCTGCAACACTAATATAAACATCAGCAGGAAGTAAATTAAGAGATTCTTTCAGCATTTCATTCGCTGTATGTGCTCGTATTACATTTTTTGGCAAAGAAATTGTAGTATACCCAGCTATGACATGAACTTCATATCCTCGCCTTAATAACTCATCAACAATCAGCATACCTTGAGTTCCCGATGAATAATTACCTATAAATCTAACTGGATCAATTGATTCATGGGTAGAACCTAAATTCACTATTACCTTTTTACCTTTTAATTTTTTCCCTCTCAAAAGACTAGAATAAATAAAATCCACTATCCTTTCTTCATTTGGATACCTACCTACACCCTCTTCTCCGCAGGCCATTAACCCAAATTCAGGCTCAATTATTTGAAAATTCTTTTCTTTCAAAAAACTTAAGTTACTTTGTGTAATCCCATTTTGATACATACTTGGGTTCATGGCGGGAGCCAGTACTATAGGTATTTCTGTAGCAAGTATACACGATAAAGATAGAGTATTGGCTAAGCCACAAGCTATTTTAGCAATAAAATTAGCTGTGGTAGGAGCTACCAAAATAATATCATGCGTTCTTGCTAAATTTATGTGCAACATTGGATCATGCTCTTCTTGAAATATTTCATCCCTATAGATAGCAGCCTTACATAAACTTTTAATACTCAAGTACGTAATGAATTTTTCCGCCCCACTAGTTAAAATAACTGTGACAGTATCATTCCTACTTTCTAACAAAGAAATTAACTTAATAGCTTTATATGAAGCAATACTACCAGTAATAATTAAAAGTATTTTTGCCATAATCTTTAAAATTCAAGTGCTAAAATTACAAACCATCATGCATATGAGAGCCAAGATGTAAACCAATTTTTCCATATAAACCTCACACTTTATAAAATTTTGGACCTCCTTGACAATTCATATTTTATACATTTTACTTAGTCTACATATAACTTATAGTGGGGACCACATGACTAATTCACAGATTAATAAGGATATAATACCGATAATACCGTATGGTTACGGGACTTGGGTGTATGATAAAATATACAGAGACAAAGAAGACACCTCACCCTTACCTGAAGGCACTCTTGAAATTAAACCTGGAAACTTTGTGAAACCTGGATTATTTAAGGACGCCATAACAGAGTGGAATCAAAAAGCAACATTCTTTCCATATACACAAATATATTCCTATGGTGGAGATATTGAAATGTATTGCCGTGGCTCAGGTGAATCCGATAAAACTGATCCATGTATAAAAGCAAATGGATTTAAATCTGATAAAGGTCTAGAAGATGGATTTGTGGTTACCTTTCCAGGAGAAGATAAGGATCAGCATGTCGGTCTTAAAAGCCTAGAGGCGTATTTAAATATTCCAAAGGTTGCGCAAAATATACTTATTATTGATGGACGTGTGGATAATAAAAAAGAGGGCGTATACGATTATTTGGATTATTTTAACACGTTAAATCAACCTGAAGCGGAAGCTTTTGCTGATAAGGTCTCAAAAAATATATGCGGGAATAACTCGGTTGATGGGGTGCAATTTGATGTTGAACCATTTAGTTTTACGGGAGAAGGAGGAAGTGTTTCCGGATCTGGGCAAAAATACTTCTATTATCAAATTGCCAAAAATTTTGCTGGGTGGAATGGACATTCAGGTGATAACACAGGTGTAAATCCAAATCTTACCAATGATCCACTTGGATGTGTAAATGCAAATCATCCTAATGGAAGATTTTTTAGCATATTCACTTTTGCAAAATCGATAACACCTGACGTAAAAACAATGTTAACGCAGTATGGTAATGGTTGCGTTATGGATTCATTATATGATTTAGGCCCCTTACCTGGAGGTCAACTAAATTCAGTAGATGACTTTAAAAAGTATGCCGCACAAGAAATAAAAGACATGCAGGCACTAAATGTTCCATATCAATTCGCGATACCGGCCGCTGCATCCGCACATGAATTTGAAACCAAAGCTGGTCAAGTAGCAGCTGGAGCAGGAAATCAAATTGAATACATTAAAGCAGTAATGGAGCTGATAAAACCAGAAGCTTTAAAAATACAAGATCCTAATTTTAAAGGAATAGGTGTTTGGTCATATAATCAAAAAATGTATTGGCATGGTGATGAATACACCCCTGCCTCCCCTTCTGATACAACAATGAGTTATATTGATTCAGCAACATCAGCAACTGCACACGACGAATTATAAACTCTTTCGGCGATACCAGATTTATTGTTTGGTATTGCCCATTTTGTTGCTATATTATAAAAAGAGATGGGTGCACTAGATTAATAATCTTTAGACTGCTGTTTAGCGCAATTTTACATAAAATATTTCACTTCTCTCTTTTTATCAGTGATTGACAAAATATCGACCTATATATAAGTTCTTGTTGAATACAAAACATTATTTTAAAGTATGTTTTCTTTAAGTTATCCTAAAAAAAGATTTCAGAGACTAAGAAATTGCAAGTGGAGTAGAGATTTATTTGCAGAAACGTGTATTAGCCCTAAAAACCTAATACAACCCTTTTTTGTCACCGAGGGTAATAATATTAAAGATGCAATTAACACTATGCCCGGTGTCTATAGATACAGCGTAGATAACTTAATAAAAGAAGTAGAAAAAGCGATAGAATCTGGGATTAAAGCAATTTTACTATTCCCACAAATCACGAGTGATAAAAAAAGCAATGATGCTAGTGAGTCATATAATATTAATAATTTAATTTGCCGAGCTATAAGAGAAATAAAAAAGCACAATTTTGATATTGGAATAATGGCAGATGTCGCACTCGATCCATATACTTTAGATGGTCATGACGGAATTACTAATAGCGATGGGAAAATTTTAAATGATGCCACGTTAGATATATTATGCAAACAATCAATTAGTCTGGCAGAGTCCGGTTGCGATGTCATTGCACCATCAGAAATGATGGATGGAAGAGTTGGGAGAATTAGAGATTCATTGGAGCAAGATGGATTTTATAATACTAAAATAATCTCTTATTCAGCAAAATATGCATCAAATTTTTACGGACCATTCAGAGATGCTGTTGGCTCTAAAAATTTCCTCAAAAATTCTCCTAAAGATACATATCAAATGGATTTTAGAAATGCTAGGGAAGCCATTTATGAAGTTGGTCTTGATATTTCCGAAGGAGCTGATGCAATTATTATAAAGCCTGGTATGCCATATTTAGACGTAATAAGTTTAATAAAAAAGGAATTTAATATCCCAATAATCGCTTATCAGGTAAGTGGAGAATATTCAATGCTAAAAATAGCAGGAGAAAAAGGTATCTTTGATACTGATAGTGTATTCATAGAAAGCCTAATTTCATTTAAGAGAGCTGGTGCTTGTTCGATAATAACTTATGCCGCAATTGATATGGCTAAAAAACTGGCACTTCTATAGATATAGCATAAGCCAGATATGCATTGACATCGTCATTCTTCGCTTATGTAGGTTTTACTACACTTCGCTCATCACTCCTTGTAACTACCTATCTGACCCAAGCTATAGAGGCCAATAGCAAAATCTGGCAATGCGTTTATTTAAATTTAATAAATCATACAATTTTATCACCCTAAACAATATCAATAAACTTAAAATCAGAAAAAAGTATGATGAATTGGATATTATGTATATAATTTTTAATTAACAAAATGTAGTCAAATTTCTATAGAACAAATGCAAAACATTATATTTGAAAGTTACCTATTCATAAAAGCATTTCATATAGTCTCCATTATATCTTGGATGGCTGGATTGCTATATCTTCCAAGAATTTTTGTTTACCATACGAAAACAAAAAAAAATTCCGAAGCTGATAATTTATTTAAAATAATGGAAAAAAAATTATTAAGATTCATTATGCTTCCAGCTTTTTTATCAAGTTTGGTAACTGGATTGATTTTAATCTATATAGTGGGGTTTAAAGGAAATACTTGGCTACACATCAAATTATTATTCGTAATTTGTTTGATATATACCCATCATTTAATGGCAAAGTATGCAAAAAATTTTGCTAATAATAAAAATCAAAAGAGCGAAAAATATTTCAGAATATTCAATGAAATACCAGCAATCATAATGATTATAATAGTATTTTTAGCAATTGTTAAAAACTTTTAATGTAAGCAAAAGCTTTGATAGTGCTGACTCCTTAGAATCTGCATAAATAATTGACTTTAAGCTATACTTATTTTTAATGAGTTTATTTTGTATCATAAAGCTACTAAAAATTGCAAAATAACCAGAGACACATAGAAATATGAATGCCTTAATATTGTTATCTATGAAACCCAAAACACCTAAGCAGGAAATTATTATAGATATAGTTATATAAAAAATTACTCCATTCCATAACCTATTATAAACAAGCCAAATCAAAGTAAAAAAAAACGCTATAATCGATATTTTTTCTCTAATAAAAACACAATCATCTAGCACAGTATCCTTATTAAGAAAATTTTGCTTCGCATAAATCAAAAAAACTTTATCCACTGTAAATAGTTAAATGGTTAATCTAGCTAGCAGATATATCACTGCTACAGAAAATAATACATAACTAATTGTGAGCGCTGTATTCATAGATTTTTGTTGCATATATTCTTTTGACTCTAACTCCATGATAATATCATTCAATTTTTTGTGAATATCTTTTGTTTTAATTACACTATTTTTAAAAGTCTCCTTATCACTTTGTAATAAATCACTATTTTGTAAAAATTCAATTATTTTACCTAAATCACCATCCTTAGCTATATCACTTAGTTTATTTACTAGCTCATTTTTGATTGTTTTGCTTTGTATAAACTTACTAATTGACTCAATTATGTTTGTTAAAAAAATACCTACTATATGTGGCAATTTTTCTATTTTATAAATCTTTTGCACCTCATTAAACAAAAGCAACATCTTGACTGAGTGAATACTTTTCATAACTGAGTTGATAGATGAACCAATAATATTATTATCTAATTTTGAATATAAAAAGGGAGCTAAAAAAATATTATCAAAAAGGAATTTTTCAGGGATATTATTTCTTTCAATAAAATACACAACATCTTTTGCCGAAAAAAGCAATTTTCTCTTCTGTAATGGCTGAAGATATGGTAAATGCGCAAATATTTTGTTCAATGTGTATAAAAAATTGAATAAATAATCACTCCTATTTACAGCTAATCTTTCCATATAAATCACAAAAAAATTAGACTCCTTATTATTTGATTTAAATTTAGCTGGATTAATTAAGTACTGATATTCTATCATTTCCGATAAAAGCCTAAGCTTTAAAAATTCGTTATTATTAACCAAAAATAAAACCAAATTGCTAATAGAGTAATTATCAAAACTAAATGAGATATCTTTAAGTGAAAAAATATTGCTAAAACCTAATATTCTTATAATCTCCGCAAGAGCTAATTCATTTAGTGTGCAATTTTTTGGTTCAAACGATTCCGTAATCAAATTTACATTTAATATAAATTTTATTTTATTAAGAAATTCTAAGTCTTTATAAAATTTGGACAAAAATTTCTGAAGCTTCCCTGTGAAAAATAAATCATTAGCCTTTACAAAATTACAAATCATTTCATGAGCCAAAACCTTAGAATAATATATTTTTTTACCATTAAAATATATGGGTTCAATAAAATCAGCCTCTTTGTCAGCTAGGAAAAAATCTTTCAATGATGGTATGTTAGATAATTCCTCATAACCAAATCTTTCATTATCATTTAGTAAACCTTGAATAATTTTATTTATAGTACCAGTTAAAAGCTTATTATTAGTATAGTACCTATACGAGCCATTATATATTCTTTCGTTATTCAATATCTCCACAGTTTGATTTTCAAGCCTTTTTCCATTTGTAAGTTCTAAACATACAACTCCAAGAGCATAATAATCAGCACTATAATTACTATGACCCTTAGCATTTGGTGAAATTTTCGCAATACTTAATGGTTCATATAATGGAGATTGTTCGTATCCAAAAGGTGTCGAAAAACATTCATCTAAAGCAAAATCTCCGGATTTAGTCAAATAAATGTTATCTAAATTGACAGATCCATGGGCAATGCCTAAATCATGTAAACTTTTCAGAGCTTCCTTAACGTTATATAATATATTTTTGATAATATATTTATCTGAAAAACTCTCACTCTTATCAATTAACTCTCCTAATGAAACAGCTGATATATCATCAAATATAACTGCAACATATTCATCTCCATTATCATGAAATTCAATTATTCCAATTGCAATAGGATTAATGAAGTTACCTATTGGGCTAGAAATTAGATTTTTAATAGCATCTACATTATATAAAAATGGCTTCTCAAAAATTTTAGCATAATATCCACTACGGTTTGAATTCTGTATGTCGTTAGCAGAATACGCTTTACAAAAATTGTTAGAAAATGCATTCAGTGGCTTAGATCTATCTATTATAAATCTACCATTTACTATATTATTTTTGCCACACCTTTGTATCGTATTATCATCAAGAAAAATTACATCATTTTTATTTTCAGATGAATTACCATTGTTTGCATTATCAACTTTCATTACCACTAAGTTGGAATAATTTTTTCGCTTCTAAAAGCACTTGATCTACATGACCACCTATTTTCACCTTATGCCAAATCTTTTTTATTGTACCTTTTGAGTCAATCAAGAAGGTACTTCTTTCTATCCCCATATATTTCTTGCCAAACATGCTCTTTTCTTTCCATACACCAAATTTTTCACATAACTCTGCCTCAGAATCAGATATAAGATCAAAAGTGATACATTGCGTAGATATAAAATTATTATGGCTTTCTATACTGTCTTTAGAAACACCCAACACAATAGTATTAAATTTTTGAAATTGCTCAATTTTATCAGAAAAATCCCTAGCTTCTATAGTACATCCAGGTGTGAAATCCTTAGGATAAAAATAAATGACAAGATTTCTACCTAAAAAATCACCCGATGAAACTTCTCTCCCATTTGTCGATGGTAGTGAAAAATTTGGCACTGAATCATTAACTGAAGGCATTATCCAGATTTAAAAACACGTATTTATAAAGTATCAGGTTAAACTGATACTTTAATTTCGTCAATATTTACTTCAAAATAATGAAACATCTTCAAAAATAATGGTACTATTATTGTATTAAAAATAGACAATAATAAATTAAGAATTATACCGATGCATCTTGCTAACCTTATTAATCTTTTCAACCACTTGTCATAAAAGTAAAATTATCTTTTAAAATTAGCACTCTTTTCAACAATGTTTGCAAATTTGAATAAATTTTCCTCATCATAAGAGTTTGCTATAAGCTGAAGCCCCAGAGGTAGTTTATTATGAGAAAATCCAATAGGGATTGACATGCATGGTAATCCTGCAAGACTAGCAGGAACTGTGAATAAATCGTTATTATACATATCAATGGGATTTGATTTTTCTCCAATTGCAAAAGCAGGATTTGAAGTAGTTGGCGTAAGAATAACATCAACTTTTTCAAAAGCACTGACAAAATCGTTTGCTATTAGTCTTCTAACTTTTTGTGCTTTTTGATAATATGCCCCAAAGTGGCTTGAAGATAATACATAAGTGCCAGAAATTATCCTTCTTTTAACTTCAGCACCAAAGCATTCACCCCTTGTTCTTTCAATCATGTCTTGAAAATTATCACCATGCCCTTCTATTCTAGTGCCATATCGAACTCCATCATACCTAGCTAAATTAGATGAGGCTTCTGCTGACGTAATTATATAATAAGTTGCAAGCGCATGGTCTGTATGAGGTAATGAAATATTTACAATCTCCGCCCCAGCATCAATAAACCATTGCTTCGCTTTTTCTAGGTAATCTACAATTGTTTGATTAAGATTTTCCTTCTGATACTCTTTCGGAACACCAACTTTCATACCTTTGATACTCTTGCCAATACTATTTAAAATGTCAGGAGAAGCAATATCTTTAGATGTAGAATCATTTTCGTCAAATCCAGAAATAGCTTCTACAATTAAACCAACATCGGTAATATTATTTGCAAAAACTCCTGCTTGATCCAATGAACTTGCAAATGCTATCATTCCAAACCTAGAGCACCTACCATAAGTTGGCTTTACCCCAACTGTACCTGTAAAAGCAGCAGGAAGCCTAACCGAACCTCCTGTATCACTTCCTAAAGCACCTAAACACATATTTGCAGCAACTGCTGCTGCAGAGCCACCTGAAGAACCGCCAGCAACTAAATCTCTGTTTGAATCACTAGCTCTGTATGGGTTTATTACATTACCAAAATAACTATTAGTATTGGATGAACCCATAGCAAATTCATCCATATTAGCCTTACCTATCATGATACCACCGTTTGCAAATAATTGATTAGTCACAGTAGATTCATAAGGAGGAATGAAATTTTCTAACATTCTGGAGCAAGCCGTGGTTAGTACACCTTTTGTGCAATAATTATCCTTTACGCCTATTGGCATCGCTTCAATTTTTAGCGCCTGTCCTTTGTCGATTCTCTCTTGAGATGCTTTGGCTTGATTTATTGCATATTCATCTGTAATTTCTCGGTAGGCATTATACTTTTTATTGGCTTCCCTAGATGTTTCAATATATGCATTTGTCAATTCAAGTGCAGACACCTTTTTATCAATAAGTAATTGCCTAATTTTATAATAAGGTAATCCTTTTAATTCTTGCATTGCTATCTCTTTATAATTTTATATTTTTATATTTTTATATTTTTATATTTTTATATTTTTATATTTTTATATTTTTATATTTTTATATTTTTATATTTTTAGTAATTCTGCTAAATAATATCAATTTGTCTAGCACTTTCTTAATAAACTCTCTCAAAATAACCTGTAGCTATGTTCATTTATGCTAGACCTTTTCTTTACCAATTGTATCTAACAATTTCTCTAGCCTTATCTTATCATCTATATGCCTATCAATCTCAAACCTTATCTGTGGTAAAAATTTAAGTTGCATTCTAACAGACAATTTTTTACGATACTCTGGCGCTAAAATGTTCAATGCTTTTACTAAATCCTTATCAAATTTTTCATCAACAGAATGTATAAAAATCGTAGATATTTTTAAATCAGCGCTGGTTTTAACATCTAGTACAGTGAATGGAATTTTCTCAAAAGCAGGATGAAAAACTTCACCCCTTGTAAAAATTTGAGCCATTTCTTGCCTGATAATTTCAGACACTCTCAGCTGTCTATTCGTTGGAGCTTTTTTATATTGATATGTCATAACCTACTTGATATTTATTATATTATTAAAATGAAAATGAGGAGCCACATCCACAACTTGATTTGGAATTTGGATTTTTCACCACAAACGATGCATTACCTAACTCTTCAACATATTCCAACTGGGAATCTTTTAAATAATTTATTGAAATTTTATCAACCACAACATTTGCTCCGTCTTTGGTAAAAATTACATCATCACTATTTTTTAAATCCGTTAGCCCTATTTGATATTTAAGACCATTACACCCGCCTCCTTCTACCTTAACCCTTAACATTTGTGAATTTAATTCCTTAGAGTTTAAGCAATTGATCCGCTTTGCAGCACTTTCTGATACGACGAAATTGTACATAAACTCCTTAAAATGCAGTAACTTATTGATTGAACTTAACGGAATTTTAAATCAATATTTGTGACTATTCAATAAATAATTCACGTACGTCAAATAGTGCAAGATTTACCCTATCTTTCTTAATCGTAAGTCTAACATATTATAAGACTGTTGAGTACCCATTATTAATATTATTTTTTAATTTTATTTTATCGTAAGCTTCTAGAGCTAAGTTTCTTGATTCTTGCAAATTCACAATTGGATAGGGATAATTTTCACCCAGCACAACTCCCGCTTCTTTTAGTACATTATTAGGAGCTTCCCATGGAGAAAAAAGGTACTTATCAGGTAAATTATTTAGCTCAGGCACATATTTTCTTGTATATTTACCTTGGGCATCAAATTTATGACCTTGTGTAACAGGATTAAAAATTCTAAAATATGGAGCAGCGTCAGCTCCACATCCAGCAATCCACTGCCAACCTGCACTGTTATTAGCCAAATCAGCATCAACTAAACAATCCCAAAACCACTTTTGTCCATGTTGCCAATGCAGAAGTAGATTTTTTACCAAAAAAGAACCAACAATCATTCTAACTCGATTATGCATATATCCTTCTTCCCAAAGTTGGCGCATTCCTGCATCTACAATTGGATAACCAGTTATGCCTTTTTGCCAACAATCTAAATATTTCTCATTCTTTTCCCATGGAAATTTATCAAAATTTTTCTGCAAATTTTTTTTTGGAAGAAATGGAAAATGGTACAATAAATAATATGAAAATTCTCTCCAACCTAATTCACTGAAAAAGTGTTGTGTATTTTCATCTGATTCAATGGAATTGATTTTATTCCAAATGAAATTTGGAGATATCTCACCAAAATGAATATGTGGTGAAAGCCTAGAAGCAAAATTCTCTCCAGGGTAATTTCTGCCTTCTTTATAATTTTGCAAACTCGATTCAATAAAATCAGCAAGCTTAGATATTGCATTCTTTTCTCCAATATTCCAATGTTTACTCAATTTTTTATGCCAAGCTAAGTTTGGCAATAAATTTAATTTTTCAATGTTATTATACTCATTATCCTTAAAGAAAAAATCAATTTTAACGGGAGCTGGTATTGGTTTTCTGGGTGAAACACCATTTAACAAACAACCCCTTTTATAAAAGGGGGTAAAAACCTTATAAGGAGTTCCGTCCTGTTTCAATGTCTCCCAAGGCTCCCATAGTAATGATGCATTATAGGTCTTAACTTCTACACCTTTTGATGTTAAAAATTTCTCAATATCGCTATCTCTTTCAATTTTCCATGAAGCGTAACATCTGTTCCAATGCACTGAACAAACATTATACTTGTCGATTAAATACAACAAAATGTCTTTGGGGTTGCCTAAAAATAAACATAAATTTCCACTAAGTGATTTTTGCAATGAAATCAATGAATGATGCAGCCACCAACTACTTGCACCTCCAATTTGATATTGCTTTGGATTGTAAGTATCAAATATATATATTGGTATTATTCTACCTGTTTCGCAAGAACTATACAATGAGGGATTATCATGCAATCTTAGATCTTGTTTAAACCAGTGTATTACTGTTTTTTCTTTCATATTTCAAAATTATCCTGTGCATTCTTTTTATAGATCAAAAAAAATCTCAGGTATTTCCACTTCTTTTTAAAAAAAGTGGCATCATCCCTATAGTTATCACAAAAGTTCCAATAATGGTAAAATAACCTATTTTTTCATCAAAATATAGAAATCCCAAAATTGCAGTCATTACTACTCCTAAAAAATGTATTGGCATAATTAATGATAATTCAGCTCTTTTAAATGCATGAAATACAGTAATAGAACTAAGCATGAATAAAATTGCAATACCAAAAATTAAAAATATATCTTGAAGTTTTATTATTGGGTTCCAATAATAAATCGCTGGTATGGTTGTGTATAGCAAGGAAAAAAGTGACAGATAAAAAATTTGATCAATTGTTTTACCGGTCGTAATCTTTTTAGTAACATTATTATAAATACCAAAACTTATTGCAGCTAACAACGATGTTATTGCCCCAGTTGATAGTTGAATATTTTCTGGATGAAGCAATATTATGGCTCCAATAAAAGTTGTGATGAATGAAATCATCTTCATCCTGTTAATTGATTCTTGAAAAAACAACACAGCAAATAAGGCTGTCAATATAGGGTCTAATGAAATGATTGCCCTTACTTCATTTATTGGCATATTAGATAAGGAATAAAAAAATAAAACAAAACCACCAAAGCCAAAAATTGATCTTAAAAAATGATATTTAATATTTGCACATGATATTCTAAGTGAGTTGCGACCAAAGAAAGAAAGACATAATAATGTCACACATAATAAAAGATTATAAAAAAACATTATCTGGGTAATATGGTAATCAAACTGCATTAATTTTAGCAAAACTGTCCCTAAAGACATGAAAAAGCAATGCGCAACCATAAAGCATATTGCAATATTTTTATTATTTGCTGGAATTTTGTTATCTTTTATCTTCATTATTTGCCTCTAAAGCCATACCTAAAGGTGATGTTTGTTACATTCTAAATTTTGATATTCTAGTGTAACCAACTTTCTTAAATTAGTGCACCACCATACCACGATGCCACTCTATAGCAAATTATATTTTGAATAGATCATACATTATTATTAAGCAATTCTTCTACCTAATCTTTATTGTCTTTATTGAATTCAGGATAATGCGGATCGGGTTCAAAACAATATGGATCATAGTTATAATATTGCAAGTCATGACCATCATTTTTATTTTTTTCAGGAGCATGAGCATGAGAATCCTTATTTTTAGATCCTTGACATATCCATTTCCAGAGCAGAGCAAAGCATCCTAAATCTTTTGCTTCTCCTTCTTCTTCCTCCATCTTCTCTATTTTTTCTTCCTGAGTATTAGTCATTCCATTTTGTTCAGTATTGTCAGTTTGATAATCTACTGGTAAAAATTCTTCAATAAGTATATTTTCATTTTGGTTATCATGTCCTATTCCAAACAACACTCTATTACTACTCAAAAGCACATTTATATTTCGTATCTCATAAAACAGGAACTCAGCTGTATCGCCAAAAACATCTCTCGCATTTACCAGAGTATTAACCGTACTCTCTGTATAATATAAAGAATATTCATAAATCAAATCAAATGGTAAAAGTGCATATACATCATTTATAGGATAGATATTTGCATATACCCTATGCATAGCTTCTTGAAAAAATTCTTGAGTTATAACGTTATAACCTAGGTTGATAAAAATAATTATATATGCTTCATAATGAGCTACAAGACAATGTTTCGTTTCATTACTATAATAAGGAACTAAAATAAGTTCTTTATTATGTGGTGGTGGAAGTATTTTTTTATTATCCGCATCATCAAATAATTCTTGGTCTTCATTATTCTGGTTCTCAGTTTTTTTTTGTTCCAGTTCATTTATATCATCTCGTTGTTCTATTTTACTATCTCCAGTAGAGTTGTCATTTGTAAAAGAGCCAGTATTATTTGGTAAAATACGATTACTCAATTTCAGTACCGCTTTTACTAATGTATTTATGCCAACCGTTATGGCTCCTCCTCCAACTATCAAAATTGTATAGTAAATTGTATTTTGTGTATTTTCTTCTGCTTTTTTATCCTGTATCTTCCCATAATCATAAGGAAAATTATTATCCCTAAAATCTCTTAGCCTCTCACCAATTAACTGTTGGTAATTATTCGGACACACATTAATTTCCTCATACGTTAATGCTTCAAAAATGTACTGAGTTTTCTCAATGCCTTTATGGCCTTGTTGTGGATTGACATTTTTATACAAAACCAATGCATTATTCTGCTCATCTTTTTGAACATACAGTATTGAATTTGGTAATTTTATAGGATTTTTTACATTATTATAATGATTGAATTTATATTGTTTTGCACTTTGGTAAACAACTAAGCTGTATACTTTTTCTGGCTCAATTTTTGGATTTTCAGCTTCATTAGATTGCTTAGCTAATATATTCTTTTGTATAAATTCATCAAGTTTCCGAACAATTTCATCTATTTTTTTACTTTGTTTTAATCTCTCAACTTCTTCTTTTTTCTCTAAAACAGAATCAACTTTTGCTATCATTTCTTTTAACTTTGTTCTAAAAATTACTTCATCATCTGGAAATGTTGAGCTTAATAAATTTGACTTACCTTTTAATTCTTCATCCCCCATAACTATAGGTCTAGCATTACCAACTACAGGCTTCTCTACTTTATCTGCTGGTTTAGCTTCATCTCTAGGTTCGTCACTAACTACAGGCCCCTCTACTTTATCTGCTGGTTTAGCTTCATTCCTGGACTCAACATTAACTACAAACTTCCCCAAAAGATTTATAAAATCAAATAGCCCATCTAAAGTTCCTATATTACTTTCATTGTTTTGAAATTTATTACTTATAATTTTAAAGCCAATATCACCATCAATATTGCTCTCAAATTTATAATGAATATATGGTATTTTTAACTTATTCCAGTTTGACTTATGGATGTCAGGTATCAAATAATTAGCTACACTATGTTGTAGAAATTTTAAATGCTGATTGCCACTCTTGCTATGACCCAAAATAATTCCACATGCAATCTGCTTATAACTCATATAGTGAGCTACTTCGACTAAACTATTTAGGTCAAATAACCTATAAAAACTTATTAGACGCCCGGTATATGCCATTTATCTTCTATAACCTCGATAAAATTACACATCCCAGTGGTTTTTAATTGCCCCGATTATATATTAGCTTTACTTTTTTACAAATTATTAGCCAAACTAAAGCATATCCTACAATTTGAGGTTAAATTTTGTTAATCGCAATTATGAATATTTCTGATGAATCTTTGTAGCTAGCTTCAGGTTTAAAAAAATGAACTTCTTTAAAATGCAATCTTAATTTATTAAAAAACTCCTTTGTTTTATTTCCTTCAAATAACTTGATAACAAGCGAACCTCCCCTATCTAAAAAATTCTCAGAAAATGAAAATACTGATTCAGCTAAATTCATAATGTTTATGTGGTTAATACTTCTAGTACCACCAGTATTTGGCGCCATATCGCTGCAAATTAGATTTAATTTATTGCCCGATAACATCTGATCTAATTTGCTCCATACCTCACCTGATGTAAAATCTCCTTCGATAGTTTTTATATTCTCTATTGCCTCAATATTTTTTAAATCAACCCCTACCACCATGTTATTTACTTTGCTAAATCTACTTATATATTGTAACCATGACCCTGGTGCGGCTCCTAAATCTAAAATATTTTTCGCTCCTTTAAGTATTTTAAATTTTTGATTTATATCATCTAGCTTATATGCAGCTCTTGAACGAAAATTATTCTGCTTAGCCAGTTTGCTAAATCTATCATTAGCATTTCTGTCTAGCCATTTTGTAGATGACTGCTTGATTTTTCCTTTTGTTTTTATTTTCAAATTACTTTGCTCTTAACAAATTTTTCATGAATTAAAGTTCCAACAAAATCATTCAGCCCAATTCTTCTTTCTTTTCTTAACCTCTCTGATCTTAAAATAGACATTAATTTTTCTATACTGTGATCTAGGTCTCTATTAATTATAATATAGTCATATTCATGCCAATGGCTTATTTCTTCATCTGACCTCAGCATCCGTTGCTCTATTGTTTTTGGCTTATCTTGATTTCTTAACTCTAGCCTCTCTAATAATTCTTTTTTTGATGGTGGTAACAAAAAAACGCTAGTTACATCAGCCCTTGCAATTGCAGATAATTGCCTATGACCCTGCCAATCTATATCAAACAAAACATCTTCACCCTTATCTAATTTTTTAAGGACTTGTTTTTTAGGGGTACCATAAAATTCTCCAAAAATTTCGGCGTATTCTAAAAATTCTTCATTTT
The DNA here is from genome assembly GCF_029981845.1 of Candidatus Bandiella numerosa. Classification (GTDB taxonomy): domain Bacteria; phylum Pseudomonadota; class Alphaproteobacteria; order Rickettsiales; family Midichloriaceae; genus Aquirickettsia; species Aquirickettsia numerosa. The sequence goes on from NZ_CP104164.1 coordinate 70,372, forward strand.
CAATTCGCTTTTTAAATTCATCATAATTTATGAAATAGTAATGTACACCATCAATCTCATTTGGTCGTTTTTTTCTAGTTGTACAGGATATTGATAAAGAAATATGGCTATCATTTTCAATAACGTAATTTGCTAAAGTTGTTTTACCAGTTCCTGATGGAGCTGACAAAATAAGCATTAAGCCCCTTCTTTTAATATTAATACTATTCACCAAAAATAAACTCTGAATTTTAAATTAGCCTGCACTATAACAACTTTTTAACTTTGTTTCAATTTTATCAATAATTATTTTTTCAACATCTATTTTATATAAATTCTTAATTGCAACCAATCCAGTTGGAGAAGTGACGTTTATCTCAATTAATTTCTCATCAATTATATCTATTCCTACTAAAAATAAATCATTATCCTTTAAAAATTTTCCTACTTCTACACACAATCTTTGCTCTTTTTGAGTTAAAGAGGTTTTATATGATTTTCCTCCCATTATCATATTTACTCGAAATTCTCCCTGTTTTGCTTTCCTATTAATGACCCCTAAAATCTCTCCATCTAGGAACATTACCCTTTTATCACCAAAATCCACTATGTTTGGTAAATATTCCTGTAACATCAAATATCCATGTTGCTTAACTATAGAGTCAATATTTTGCGTTGTATTTTGACCATCATACTCCACTTTGATAACTCCTTGACCTGCACAATCATAAAGTGGTTTTAATATTGCAACATTGTGCTTGGCAATAAAATCCACTATATCATCTACTATTGAAGACACCATTGTATCTGGTATAAACTCTTTAAAATTCAAAATACTCAATTTCTCCGTTACATCTCTTATTGATCTTGGATTATTAAGGATTAATGTGCCCTTTAGATTTTCAATTAAATATGTGGTAGTTAAATATTGTTGATTAAAAGGTGGAATCTGTCTAATAAACACAACATCAAAATTTTCAAGTCGCACTTTTTCTGTACTTAATTTTATGATTTTTTTACCTTCATAATCTATTTCAAAATACTGCCCTTTTGCATATAAGCAATTTTCTTCAAAAATTAAGCTTTGAGGTAGCAAATAAAATAACTCATACCCTCTAGCCTGAAATTCGTTAGCCAGTAGCAATGTCGAATCCGATTCGAAATCTAAGCCTTCAATAGGATCAATAAGAAAAGCTACAGATTTTTTTTGATTAATCATTTCAAAATATTCATTTTAAATTCAGTATAAGCCTATGAAAATTTACTCAGGAAGCTTTGTACAAAGTAAAGAATTTGATCTAAAATGGCAATGAGAAAGTAATAGCTGGTAAGTATAATTCTTATGTATCACTCACTCTCAGTTATTCTGCAATTTTTCTACTATTCTTTAAGTGTACTATAGAAAATTATAATAAAAGATTTATTTTTTTTAAAAAAGTGCTATTTAATGATATTATGTAATATTGCTTTTATTGCAATTTCTACTTTGTTAATTAACAATTAAAATAAATTTAAGAGCTTTATGTGCGGTATTTTTTGTTTAAACAGTAATGATAATGTAAAAAATGATATTATAAGAGGGTTACATTTTTTAGAATATAGAGGTTATGATTCAGCGGGATTAGCATTTATCGATGATAATAGGTTAAATACCATTAAGGCTTTAGGTCAAGTTTCAAACTTAGAAGAAAAAGTAAAAAATACGCCAGATGATGGTAAAATTGGTGTTGGTCACACTAGATGGGCTACTCATGGCAAAGTTAGTTTGAGTAACTCACACCCTATTGCCAATCAAGAAATTGCGGTTGTACATAATGGAATAATTGAAAATTATAAAGAAATAAAAAATAAGTTAATTAAATTAGGTTATGAATTTATAGGTGAGACAGATACTGAAGTAATATTAAATTTACTACAATTCTATATTGATTCTGAATTTAATCATATTGAGGCTTTCAAAAAAACAATTGCTGATATAGATGGCAATTATGCAATTTCTGTAATATTTCTACACGAAAAAAATAATATATATTGTGCAAAAAATGGATCGCCCCTATCAATTGGGCTAGGTGACAATACAAATTATATTTCATCAGATGTTAATACTTTAGCATTTTTTGTGGAAAACTCCATAACACTTGAAGATGGTGATACTGCCATTATAGCTAAAGATGGTTACAAGATTTTTGATAGCAACGATAAAATTGTAAAAAGAAATATAAAAAAATTTACTAAGAAAGAAGGAAAAGATAATGATCTTGGTGGCTTCCCAAATTATATGCTTAAGGAAATAAATGAACAATCTAAAGTTTTAAAAAAAATTATACAAGATATTATATCTGAAAAAGAAAATAAAAATTTATTGCATATAAATTGGGCAAAGGTAAGTAAGGTATCGATAATTGCATGTGGCAGTTCATATAATGCAGGAATGGTGGCGAAATATTGGTTTGAATCCTATGCAGAAATACCAGTAGAAATTGATTTTGCTTCAGAATTTAGATCAAGAAACATCATATATGACAAAAATACTGCATATATCTTTATATCCCAGTCTGGAGAAACCCTTGATACCTTAGTTGCATTAAAGGAAGCGCAAATACATGGAGTGATTACTATAGGACTTGTAAACAACCTAAATAGTTCAATTGCAAATTTAGTTAGTTATGTTATAGCAATTGAAGCTGGAACAGAGGTATCTGTAGCATCAACAAAAAGTTTTGTCGCTCAGTTAATGAAATTACTCCATCTGATATTAACTGCAACAAAACAAAAAGAATTAATATCAGAAGCAACTTTTCATGAATTATTAAATAAAATTAATACTCAAATCAACTTCTTGGACGGCTTACTTGAAGTGAATAAAAAAATTGAGGAAATTTCTCAACTTATCTGTAAAGCTAAAAATATAATTTTCATAGGTAGAAATTATATGTACCCCATTTGTTTGGAAGGAGCCTTAAAACTAAGAGAGTTGTCATATTTACCTGTTTTTGCATGTGCTGCTGGAGAACTTAAGCACGGTTCAATAGCATTAATTGATGATAATTCTTTAGTTATTGCATTAGCGCCAGAAAATGATACACATCAAAAAATGATTTCAAATATCGAAGAAGTCAAGACAAGAGGCGCTAAAGTTGTTTTATTAACAGATTCAAGTAGCGATTTTGAAGTTGATTATTTACTAAATATCCCTAAAAGCTGTGAAATTTTAGCACCATTATTTTACACGATACCTTTGCAACTATTTGCCTATCAAGTTGCTTTAAATCTAGGTAAAAACGTAGATAGACCTAGAAATCTTGCAAAATCTGTAACTGTCGAATAAAAATTCTAATCTCGTTATTTTAAAATTGCGTTACTTGCCAATTTTAATCTGATTTAACTTATCCAGTGACTGTTTCAAAAATTCAGAATTTTTTACGTCCTTAGTGCTAAATTCAGAAACCACATTATTGATATTTTTTAAAAGAAATTTTGATGTAATTTCTTGTATCATCACTTCTTCATCCATTTTTCTCTGCATTTCTGCAATAATAAATTGCCTTTTTATTTCTTCCTCAATTTTTTTATCATTTTCCAATTTTATTGAATTTAGCAGATGTTCATTTTGAGCTAATTTTTCTTTATTAAGCTTATCTTGAAATTCTAAATCTTTTTCTAATTTTTGTAGATATTTCACTGCATCATCATGAGCTTTTTCTGCTCGATTTAATAGCTCTTTAGTATTAGTTATATGTGAATCAATAATATTGTTCAAAACTCTCTTTACTGGCTTATATATAAATAATAAAATTAGTATAAATGATACTGTTAACCAAAAAATTTCATTCATTTTTTTCAAATAAATACAAATTTATTTTCTCTTCAATTTCGCTTGAATATTTTTTTAAATCGTGCGCTAACTCACCTTTCATATTATTTAAAAATAGCTTATGGGCAAGGTTTCTGTTTTCGATCTCTTTCTTTAAAATACTCAAACGTTCCCTTCTGGTATCATAAATTTTCGCTCTTATACGTTCTTCTTGTTGTTGCAGACGTAATGATAATTGTTTTTTGGATTTTTCTAATTGCTCCTCAATGGCAGTCGCCTTAAGTAATATATTATTAGACTTATCAATATAATCTTGAATTACTCCATTTCTACTCATTATAATTTTATTATATTTAGCGTAAAAATTCCTACTTGCTGTAAAGTATATTAGAAGAAAAACAACAATGCACCAAAAAGATTGATCAAAGAAATAGGTTAAATCTAAATGAGGCATACATTAAGTAATAAATTATTTAGGCAAAAAACAGCAACAGTAGAGCAATTAAAAAGGCAAACAAGCCCATTGCTTCAGCAAGGCCAGCTCCAATAAAAGCCCCTTTCATCAACTTATCTTCAGCTGAAGGATTTCTTGCTATGCCACTAAGAAGTGCAGCAAAAATATTCCCTATCCCCATAGCTGCGCCAAACATTGCGATAGAAGTTAATCCAACTCCAATGTATTTTAAAGCTTCTAATTCCATCTTTTTCTCCGTATAAATGTTATTTTTTAGTGTAAATTTAAAGCGTCATTTAGGTATGCACAGGTCAAAACTGAAAAAATGTACGCCTGTAGAATTGAAATAAATATCTCAAACCCCGTTAAAATTGTCAACAAAATTAACGGCATAATTCCAAACAAACCAGAAAGTATCACAAAAGTTGCAAGCACTTTTAACACAACATGCCCCGCAGTCATATTTGCAGCAAGCCTAATTGAAAGACTTATAGGGCGTGCAAGATAAGCAAATAATTCGATAAAAATTATCAGTGGAGCCAAAAACATAGGAGTTCCCTTCGGTAATAGTATTGAAAAATAGCCTATTCCATTTTTAACAAACCCTATAGCAGTAATTGTTATAAAAACAAAAATTGCCAGTGTGAAAGTTACAGAAATATGGCTTGTTGTTGTAAACACAGAGGGAATCATACCTACACTATTACTAATTAGGATAAACATAAATAACGAAAAAATTAATGTAAAGAATTTTTGTGAATTCTTCCCAGCTGTAGAAATTAGCATTCCATTGATTAATTGAAAAATTATCTCACCACAAGCTTGTATTTTACCAGGAACTAATGAAACTTTATGGCATGCTATCCTAGTCAATAATAATATAATAAAATATGTAGCTAAAAACGTTATAGTAGAGTTTGTAATCTGTATATTGTGACTAAAAACATCGACATTAACTACGGGCTTTACTAAAAATTGTTCTAAAGGATTAAGCATCTAACTTATAATTATAATAACTTCTATTTTAATAACACCAAATTCACTAAAACTCAAATCAGGTCTTCATCTTTGTAATCATAGAGCGTACCATTTTTTATATGATTTCTCAATTTTTTCATTAAATCTTGATAGTATGTAATGTTATGCCATGTCATAAGTACTGCACCTAGTATTTCTTTACTCCTTATTAAGTGATTCAAATAAGCTCTACTGTAATTTACACATGTATAACAATTGCATTTTGAATCTAGTGGAGAATTATCTAAAATGTATTGACTATTTTTTATATTTATTGTTCCCCCGTTTATAAAAGCTTGCCCATTTCTTCCTGATCTGGTGGGTAAAACACAGTCAAACATATCAACTCCCTTTTTTACTGAAGCTACTATATCTATTGGCTTACCTACTCCCATTAAGTATCTAGGTTTGTCTGCTGTTATATTAGGAATTGTAAATTCCAAAACCTTTATCATTTCATCATGCCCCTCACCAACTGCAAGTCCACCAATCGCATATCCATCAAAACCAATGTCTTGTAATTTTTGCGCACTTTCCTTTCTCAAATCTTCAAAAATGCTACCTTGAATTATTCCAAATATCCCATATCCGTCTCTGTTAATAAATGAGTCTTTAGATTCCTTCGCCCATTTTAACGATAAGTGCATTGATTTCTTAGCATATTCATAATCTACAGGATAAGGAGTGCACTCATCAAAGATCATAGTTATGTTACTACCTAGCTTATATTGGATATCAATAGATTTTTTAGGAGTCAAAAAATACTTTTTGCCATCTATATGCGAATTAAATTCCACTCCCTCTTGAGAAATTTTTCTAAGCTTTGCCAGTGACATAACCTGAAATCCGCCAGAATCAGTTAATATTGGTTTATCCCAATTCATAAATTTATGCAGACCACCTAATTTTGATATTACATCTTCTCCTGGACGCAACATTAAGTGATATGTGTTTCCCAGTATTATTTCCGCCCCTGTCTTAATTAATGATTCTGGAAGCATTGCTTTCACTGTTGCTGAAGTTCCAACTGGCATAAAAGCAGGCGTTGTAATTTGACCATTTGCGGTTGAAACAACTCCATTCCTTGAGTTATTACAAATATCAACTATCTTAAAACTTAAAGACATTTAAGTTTAGGTTATTTATTGAGCTTCCATAACTTTTCTCTTTCTATCTCTTCTAACTTTTTTAGGTTGAGTAGGTCTATTAACTCTAGGTTTAATAAATTTATCAATCCCACTTATTAAACTGTCTATATGATTTGTAAAAAAGTGATCAGCTCCATCAACAGTTACATATTCAATTTCAGCATTTCTTTGTTTAGATAATTTTTTGTATAGTGCATACGTATCTTCTTCTTTAGCTATCTCATCTTCTGTACCTTGAATAATCAACCCTGGTGCTGGGCAAGGAGATAAAAAACCAAAATCACATGATGACGCCGGAGGAGCTATAGCAATAAACCCATCTATTTCTGGCCTTCTCATAAGCAACTGCATAGCAATCCATGCTCCAAAAGAAAAGCCAGCAATCCAATAGCTTGAAGCTTCAGGGTTTTTTGACTGTAACCAATCCATAGCGGTTGCAGCGTCTATTAATTCTCCATTACCATGATCAAAGCTCCCCATTGATTTTCCTACTCCTCTAAAGTTAAATCTTAAAACAGAAAAATTATTTTTTACAAAAGTATGAAATGTGTGATACACAACTTTATTATTCATTGTTCCACCATGCAATGGATGAGGATGCAGTATAAGCGCTGCTGGAGCAAATTTTTCTTCTCCTTGATAATACTTACCTTCTATTCTACCGGCTTCGCTATTGAAAATTATTTCTTTTATCATTTTATAAAAAATACTATTAATTGTTTTATAATTAAGTTAAATACTATGAAAAATCAAAATAAAATTATAAATGAAAAGGATTTATTTTGATCACAATGCAACCACACCCATTAACAATAAGGTTAAGAAAGCCATGGCAAGCATATGTAGCCTCGCTCTTAATTGTTCATCATTGCATTATTATGGACGCAAATCCAGAAAAATTCTGGAAAATGCTAGATATCTCATAAAAAATACTCTGGGCTTGAAGGATACTCATGAACTAATTTTTACAAGTGGATGCACCGAAGCAAATAATTTAGCTCTTAGCAACTTCCCTGAGGTCAAAAAAATTTGTAGTTGCATTGAACATCCAGCTGTAATTAATGTAATTGGGGAGGGAATTATTCCTGTTGATAATGATGGTGTAGTCAACATTGATTACATTGAAAATTACCTAGCAGAAAACTATACTAAAAAATTATTAATATCTGTTATGTATGCAAATAATGAGATTGGCACTATCCAACCTATTCAAAAAATTGCTAAACTTGCAGAAAAATATAATTTCATTTTTCACTGCGATATAACTCAAGCAATTGGCAGGATAAATATTGATCTAGCTGATATTGATTTAATTACATTTAGCTCTCATAAATTTGGCGGGCCAGTTGGCTCAGGTGCACTAGTTTATAATAAAAATCTAAGCCTTAAACCCATGATTTTTGGTGGTGGACAAGAATTTAGATTAAGATCTGGAACACAAAATGTAACAGCTATACACGGTATGGCCACTGCATTTAAATCAATTAATGAGATAAAAGAAAATTTTACCAAAACAAAACAATTACAAAAACATTTAGAACAATCCATAAAAACCATAACAAACGATGTAGTAATATTTGGAGAAAACACTCACAGACTGCCTAATACATCCTCAATTTCTATGCCTGGCGTTAGCGCAGAAACACAATTAATATTTTTTGATTTAAATGGCATTTCATTAAGTGCTGGCTCTGCATGTTCCTCAGGAAAAATTGAAATACCAAGAATCCAGTTATCAATGGGTTATTCTCAAGAAATTGCTAATAATTCGATCAGAGTAAGTTTAGGACCCAACAATACCATAAAAGATTTGAATACATTTATAGATTTGTGGAAGAAGCTTTATCTTCAAAATAATTAATTATCTTTTTTAGCCTCTAACTTTTGTTTCGCCAACTCGCTTACATAATTAAGATCAGCCTGAGTACATAGACCCAATAGCACAGGATCCTTAGCACGAAGATTGCTATAATTCCAATGAGTTTTGTTGCGAATTAAGTTAATAGTGTTTTTTGTCGTACCTATTAATTTTGATATTTGTGCATCTGTTATTTCTGGACAATTTTTTAATATCCAAGCTATTGCATTAGGTTTATCTTGCCTTCTTGCCACTGGTATATATTTACCTTTTTTATTATTAACTTCTTGCTCCTTCATCAATTTTACAGCTGAAGCAGAAAGTTTCAGCCTAGCACTTGAATCCTCTTCACACCTACTTATCTCATCCGATGTTATCTGCCCATGAGTTATTGGGTTTACACCCCTAATTCCTTTGGCAACTTCACCATCTGCAATACCATGCACCTCCAATACATGCAAACCACAAAAATCTGCTATTTGATCGAATGTAAGGCCTGTGTTTTCCAACAACCACACAGCTGTTGCCTTAGGCATTAAAGGATAGTTCATGTCAGTTTTTACAAAAAATTTTAATTTACTAATAGCAGAATAGCTAATTTTCTTCAAGTTTTCATTTATGAGCATTATTAAAATACCTATAAGTTGAACTGAAGTGAAGCCGAAAAAGAAGAGTAAAAGATAAGTACCTTTGATAAAGTAAAAACAAATATGGAAAATAATAAAAAAGATAAAAACAGGAACTTGGTAGAAGTTTTATCTCAAGAGATGTTACCAATTCTACGATGTTTGAGTACATTGAAGCCTTTTATAATTCCCATAGGGGGGCATTCTTTTTTAAATTATTATTCCCCTAATAATTTTGAAATGTTATGCTACGGATTGTATAAAAATGTTACTTAACTTTTACTCCTTGTTTTGGGGTTCACTTCAGTAAGAGAATATGACAATAATTGGAATAGATTTAGGAACAACCAATAGCTTATGTTCAATTTGGCAAAATGGTAAGGTGGTTCTTATACCGAATAGATTGGGTTCATTTCAAACTCCGTCAGTAGTTAGTATAGATGAAGAGGGTGGGTTGGTTGTTGGTGAAATTGCAAAATACAAACTAATTACACATCCAAGCTCTACTATATCATTATTTAAACGTTTTATGGGTACAGATTGGAGTGCTAAATTAGGCAATAAATTATACACTGCCGTAGAGCTATCCTCATTTGTTTTAAGAAGTTTAAAAGAGGATGCTGAACATTTTACAGGAAAAAATATTGAATCAGCTGTGATAAGCGTTCCAGCTTATTTTAATGATAATCAAAGGCAAGCGACAAAACTTGCAGCACAAATTGCAGGTCTAAAAGTGGAACGCCTTATTAATGAACCTACTGCTGCATCTTTAGAGTATGGATTTCACAAAAACAGCAATGGCAAAAAATATATTATTCTCGATATGGGAGGAGGTACTTTTGATGTTTCAATAGTGGAGTATTTTGATGGAGTTATAGAGATTCATGCTTCCTCTGGGGATAATTTTTTAGGTGGTGAAGATTTTTTGAATCTTTTAGTAGATGAATATTTAAAAATTCAAAATATATCAAAAAAGGACCTTTCTAGTGCAGAAAAATCATTAATTTATCATACCTTTGAAAAAATTAAATGCGAACTAAGTAAAAAGGAGATAATAGATATTCATGAAATAATCCCTAGTAAGACAAAGCCATGGACATTAACTAGAGAGATGTTTGCAGATATGTCAAAACCATTATTATTGAGGGCTCAAAACCCTGTAGAAAGAGCTTTGATGGATTCTGCAATTGATCTGGATGAGATTCAATCTGTAATAATGGTTGGTGGAGCAACAAATATGCATTGTTTCCGTCATTTGGTTGCAAGAATGTTTAGAATGCTTCCCACTTCAACTACTGATCCAGCTCTTGCAGTTGCTATGGGAGCAGGGATACAAGCTGGGTTACGAGAAAAAAATATTGATCTAGGATGATATTGTATTAACAGATGTAGCGCCATACACTCTAGGAACAGGAGTTATAAACCTTGAAAATCCCAAGGAGGGCGATTTATTTTTACCAATTATTGAGAGAAACACCACTGTTCCAGTGAGTAAAGAAGTGACAGTACGCTCAGTATATGACAACCAAGAAAAATGCAAAGTACAAATATATCAAGGTGAAAGTTATTTAGTTTCCAATAATGTATTAATCGGCACAATTGACGTCACTTTACCCAGAAGGCCAGCTAATTTAGAGATTATAATAAGGTATAGTTACGATATGAATGGAATTTTAGATGTTGACGTGACGGTCCCAGAGTCAAAAGAAACATTTTGCCAAACTATTGTGAATTCACCAACATCACTAACTAATGAAGAAATTGAAAAAAGCAAATTGAAATTAAAAAATTTAAAATTTCATCCAAGAGATCAAGAAGAAAATATACTTTTATTAACAAAACTTGAAAAAATATATGAAGAAAGTTTGGGAGAATTGAGAATGTATGTGATGGGCATAATTAATAATTTCAAAGGTAAGTTAAATGGGCAAAATAGTTTAGAAATAGAAAGAGAAAAAGTTAAAATTCTAGAATTTATTAAAAATCATGCCGACAATTCAGGATTTTAAAAGTTGTTGGGAAATTTTAGGTATAGATGAATATAGTGATTTGGGAGCAATTAAATCTGCATATGCCAAAAAAATTAAATTATCCAAACCAGATGAGAACCCATCTGAATTTTCGATACTAAATGCTGCTTATAAAGATGCACTAAGATTAACTAAAAACTGTAATTTTGCAGATAACAAAAAAAGTGTGAAGATTTTAAATATATATCTAAAAGATGAGGACGCAGAAATTAATGGCATTAACCTTCTTGAAGAGAGTAAGCAAAACGATGATATTATTGCGTTTGATAATAGCACTTTATTTAACGAGCAGGATAAGTATTATGATTCAAATAAGCTAAAAGATGATAAGAAAAAACTTTATAATGATCTGGCAGAAGTGTTGGATCACAAAAAAAGAAATAAGCTAAAAGAATGGAAAAAAATTCTACAAAACGAATTATTTCAAGACCTTAGAATTAAACTAGAAATTTCTCACTTTTTATTTAGCAAATTCATAGAGTTAAATAGACTTTTTCCTAATAAAAAAAGAATAAAAGTACTCCCAGCACTTAATACATTCTTTAATTGGACAGAGAAAAGGAGCGTCTTTGAAAAAAAATTTAATGCTTATGAAGTTGCGACAATACTTAATGAATGTGATAAAACAGATTTTTATTTATTTAAAGATAAATCATCATATAAATTTATCAAGAGGTCTTTAGCTGGATTTTTAGACATTATAATTTTGCTATTAATGAGCATAATTGTGCAATATATTTTTGCTGAAGTGAATAAATTTGGTACTTGTATTATTTTGACCTTGATAATACCAATTATCGAAGCAAGTCCTCTGCAATCATCTCTTGGGAAAGCAATTTTGGGGTTAAAGGTTGTGGATTCTTTGAGCAAGAAAAAAATTAGTATGAGCATTTCATTTGAAAGATTTCGCTACCTGTTTTATGCATTATTAAAATGTTATTGGAGGTCAGCTGTATGCTTGCTTTGTATTTATTTGTTGTTTGACCCAACAACTAAAAAACTGGAAGCTAGTCTTCCAATAATATTTATATTTATGTTGCTTGTATTCCATATAATAAGAAATTGTACTTCAGTTATCAAATGTTTGTTGAAGTTTATTTGCCTAATATTAGTAACCTTATTTTTACTCGTTTTTTTCATCAATATGATAAATTTTGAATTTGCAGTAATACTATTGTTTATAATTCATATGCTTAGCATTTATAAGGAAGCATTTGAGATAATTGATGAAAATACTAGCACAGTTGTTGTAAGGAGAAGTAATTCCAATCGCTTAAAATAAGTTGACATTTGAATTGAGTCTTTTTGGTGGTTTTTTATATAATCTTTGTCATGCGTTCAAGATACATTAGGCTCAGATGTTATAAAAAATCTCTTAAAAACACTAATTTATCTATCAAGTTATTTTAGGTAATTGGTATTAGAGGATAAACATTTAACTGGATTGTGCATATAGAATTTACAAGACGGTGGTATAATAGTAAGTATATTGTTGATAACTTAAAGTTATCTAATTTGTCTTTTAGGAGGTAATCCAGCCGCAGGTTCCCCTACGGCTACCTTGTTACGACTTAACCCCAGTCATCAAATTCTCCTTGGTAAACTGCCTCTTTGCAGTTAGCTCATTTACTTAAGGAAAATTTAACTTCCATGGCTTGACGGGCAGTGTGTACAAGACCCGGGAACGTATTCACCGCAGCGTGCTGATCTGCGATTACTAGCGATTCCAACTTCATGCACCCGAGTTGCAGGGTGCAATCCGAACTGAGGTAGGTTTTTTAGATTTGCTCCAGGTCGCCCTATTGCATCATATTGTAACTACCATTGTAACACGTGTGTAGCCCAAGTCATAAGGGCCATGCTGACTTGACGTCATCCTCACCTTCCTCCAATTCTCCATTGGCAGTTTCTTTAAAGTTCCCAGCATAACCTGTTGGCAATTAAAGATAAGGGTTGCGCTCGTTGCGGGACTTAACCCAACATCTCACGACACGAGCTGACGACAGCCATGCAACACCTGTGATAGTCCAGCCGAACTGACTAGCTAGTTTCTTAGCTATACGACTAACATGTCAAGACTTGGTAAGGTTTTTCGCGTAGCATCGAATTAAACCACATGTTCCACCGCTTGTGCGGGTCCCCGTCAATTCCTTTGAGTTTTAACCTTGCGATCGTAGTTCCCAGGCGGAGTGCTTAATGCGTTAGCTTCGACGCTAAAACATAGTTCTAACATCTAGCACTCATCGTTTACTGCGTGGACTACCAGGGTATCTAATCCTGTTTGCTCCCCACGCTTTCGTGCAACAGCGTCAGTATTTAGCCAGACAGATGCTTTCGCCTTCGATATTCTTTCTGATATCTACGGATTTCACCCCTACATCAGAAATTCTTCTATCCTCTCTAATACTCTAGCTCTACAGTTTTGTAAGCAATTCTTTGGTTGAGCCAAAGGCTTTCACTTCCAACTTATAAAGCCGCCTACGCACGCTTTACGCCCAATAATTCCGAGTAACGCTTGCCCCCTTCGTATTACCGCGGCTGCTGGCACGAAGTTAGCCGGGACTTTTTCTGTGGATACCGTCATTATCTTCTCCACTAAAAGAATTTTACAACCCTAAGGTCTTCATCATTCACGTGACGTCGCTGGATCAGGCTTTCGCCCATTGTCCAATATTCCCCACTGCTGCCTCCCGTAGGAGTCTGGACCGTGTCTAAGTTCCAGTGTGGCTGATCATTCTCTCAAACCAGCTAAAGATCGTTGCCTTGGTAAGCCATTACCTTACCAACTAGCTAATCTTGCATGGGCTTATCTTGTAGCGATAAATCTTTCACCTCTCGGCAATATACAGTATTAGCTATTGTTTCCAATAGTTATTCCATACTACAAGGAAAATTCCCATGTATTACTCACCCGTTTGCCACTAACTTTATTTGTGCAAGCACAAATATCATCCGTTTGACTTGCATGTGTTAAGCACGCCACTAGCGTTCACTCTGAGCCAGGATCAAACTCTCAAGTTTGACTATTCAAGTAGTAAACCTTAAATAGTTTACCACCGTCTTATAAATTCTATATTCACGATTTCAAATACTATGATTTGGTAGAAATATTTATAAACCTTTTGAGCATGAAGTCAACGACTTTTTAATACTTCTATACACTTTTTTTGATAATATACGTAAATGCATTTGCTTATTTAAAATTTTTTATCTTTTTTTTTACAAATCATTAGCTATTTAACTTCCCTTATTTGAGTAGTTGCCTTTAAATATTTCCCCCTAATTCAACCATGCAACTAAATAAGCTGTATAAATTTTTTTCCTCTTATAATTTTTACGAAGTGCTATAATTTATTGATAACCAACAAAATTAACTTAACTCTTTATATAAAATAATTTCAGAGAATTATTAAACTACAAATTTTTCCCCTCTATAATCTTTTCGAAAAATAGATACAAAATAGCCAAGCCTATAATATAAAAGGCTGGAGCATAGCACAAACCTGTAATTTTAATTAAATAGGAGCACACAAGGGGTGAGAACCCACCAAAAATCGCAATACCAATTGTATAACTTAACCCCACTCCACTATACCTAACTTCTGCAGCAAATTTTTCAATTGCATATGGATATGCCGGAGCACATAATCCACCTGTTATAATAGGCAAAATGAGTAAGCCCAAAACAAATATTATGCTATTTGAATGATTTAGAGCTACAAATGCTGGAACAAATAATAATATTGCTAAATATGAAAAAAATACAATAAAGCTCCTTGGGCTATACCTATTGGATATACGTCCTAATATTATCAAAGATACGATATAAGAAAATATCGAGAACGAAGAATATTTTAAAGCTTGTAAATGTTCTATATTAAGTTGCTTTTCCAAATATGGAGTCAAATATGCCATAATGGTATACGATGCAGCAGTAGTAACCCCTCCCAATGACGCTATTAAAATTATCTCTCTCCAATAATCTCGAAAAACTCTTAGAATTGGAATTTTTAAAATTTTTTGTTTTTTTTGTATATCAATGAAGTCCTTTGTTTCTGGCAAAAAAAATCTTAAATATAAACCAATTAATCCTAAAAATGACGCAATAAAAAATGGTATCCTCCAACTAAAAGAACTATCTATCTCCAGTTTATTCATTAATATACCAACTAATACAGCTAAAAACGATCCAGAAACTATCGAGGCAATTATTATACCACCAGCTTGCCCTCTATTCGCTATTTTACTATGCTCAAGCATAAATAGTGCAGCGCCTGGTCCCTCACCCCCAACAAAAAATCCTTGCGCCAATCTAAGCACTAATAAAAAAATTGGGGCAAAAATTCCTATAGCTTGATATCCCGGTAAAATAGCTATAAGGAAAGTTACGACTGACATTCCAAGTATCGTGTAACTTAAACTCTTTTTTCTACCTACTTTATCTCCGAAATGCCCAAAAAAAACTGCGCCTATTGGCCTCGAAAGAAAGCCTGTACCAAAAATTATAAATACCGAAATTACTTGTGCAAATGAATCTAATTCTGGAAAGAAAGATTGCCCTATTTCTTTTGCAAAAATGGCAAAGAGCGTAAAGCCAAAATATTCTATTAAATTTCCAAGTAATGAAGTGAATGCAATCTTATAACTTATTTTCATGCAATTACCTACTTAATTAAGTTAGAAACACTAGTACATTAAAATTTATTTTTTGCAACCTATATTATTCACTAGAGCTATAGCCAAACTTGACAGTATAAATCCAGGTATAATTTCATATAACTCAAAAATACCTCCTCTAGGCTTTAATGAATGCCATATAACAACCACAAGCCCACCTATTATTACTCCACTTAATGCTCCTATTTTTGTCATTTTCTTTGAATAAAGTGAAAATAATATAGTTGGACCAAACGCACTTCCTAAACCTGCCCATGCTAAAGATACTAGCCCCAAGATTGTATTTTTAGGATTAGATGCATACACTAGAGAAATCAATATTACTAAAAACATAATAACTCTTGTTATCAAAATTTTATTGTATTTTTCTAGTACCTTCAAGGATATAGCTTCTGTTAAGGAACAAGCTGTTGCATGCAATTGTGCCGATATAGTGCTCATAATTGCTGCTAGCACTGCTGCTAAAACAACACCTGAAAGCCAACTTGGAAATAACTTATCTGCTGAAAGCAAAAATATTGTTTCAGGATTAATATCATCAATATTTTCAAATAATAACTTACCAAACAGTCCTATGCAAAAAGAACCTATTAGTGATAGAGTCATCCAACTCATACAAATATTTTTTGAAGCTCTAAGGGTTTTTGATTTTTCTATCGCCATAAATCTCACTAAAATATGTGGTTGGCCAAAATACCCCAATCCCCAGCTTAATAATGATATTAAAGTAATTATATCAATATTTAAAAATGGATTACTAAGATTTAGATCAAGAGTGTTGATATGGCCAGCATCTCCAATCAAAATTGTTATTGGAACTAAAAGAAGAGCGAATAACATTAATGAACCCTGAATTACATCAATCTTGTTAATTGCAACAAATCCACCTAAAGAGGTATAAAGTAAAACAAATCCTCCACTAAAAATCAAACAGTACTCATAGTCATAACTAGTATAAGTTTCAATTAAGAAAGCCAACGCAACTAGCGCTGATGCAATATATATAATAAAAAATATCGCAGTCATTGCCGCAACTATCGCCCTTAAAAATCCAGATTTATCATCAAATCTATTTGATAAATAGCCTGCTATAGTTACTGAATCACCATATTTTTGGGTTTTCACTCTAATTCTCCTAGCTACAAATTGCCAGTTCAAGTATGCACCAATTATCAAACCTATTGGTAACCAAATTTCAGAAATACCATTTAAAAGCACAGCTCCAGGCAACGCCATCATCACCCATCCACTCATATCAGCCGCTCCAGCACCGAGCGCTGCTGTAATAGCATTTAATTTTCTACCACCTAATGCAAAACCCTTAGAAGTTTTAACCTTTTTTGAATAATAAATTCCTATTACAATAATTCCTATAAAGTATAAAGTTACTATTAATATTTTCATTTAACTTTTAATTTTTATGACTTACTGAGAAAACTAATTCACCTTATACTAAAAAGAGTTAAATAACACAATAGGATAAATTTTATGTTCAAAACAAGCCTACGTATAATTTTAATAAAAATTATATTAATTCTGTGCATTACATCATTTAATATCGTTTTATGTTTTGCAAAAATTAATCATAAAACTGATTTTACATCTGGGGAATTTGATTATTATGTTTTTGCACAAAGCTGGTATCCAACATTTTGTTTAAGCGGACCCAAAAATGAATGCAAAAATTTGACAAAATATATGACACAAAATTTATCCCCGCATGGACTATGGCCAAACAAAGATAATGTAAAAAAATTTTCAAATCACCCATCATATTGTATCAAGAGTATCGGTTGTGAATCCTATAGCAGTTGCTCTGTAAATTGGTACAACATTGATGTATATACCTTAAGAGAAATACAAACAATGATGCCAACTAATTTAATAGAGCATGAGTGGAAAAAACATGGAACCTGCAGTATTTATGATCAAGAAGGCTATTTTAAAACAATTTTAAAATTACAAAAAAGATATAAAACACCCAACATAATTGTAAAAAATATTGGCAGCTATCTAACATATAATGATCTTTTAGATGCACTTGGGGGGGGAGAAAAAATAAACCTTGCATGCAAAATAATAGAAGATAAACAATATTTAGAGCAAATATACTATTTCCTTGATAAAAACTTCAAAGAGATCTCAAAAAAATATGACCAAACAAATTGCAATAAAAACATGAAAATATTCATCAAGAATATAGGGCTTGAGTCAGATATGTAGTGACAAGGAGTGATGAGCGAAGTGTAGTAAAATCTACATAAGCGAAGAATGACGATGCCAATGCATATCTGACTTATGCTATAGAGGACAAAGAAAGTTAATTTCTAACTCTCTTTTTTCCTCTTAATCACTACCACTGTATTGGCAAATTTATCATGCAAACCTTGCTTTTTTTTGGTAAAATCTGCTATAAATAACCCCATTCCCAATGTTATTAAATTAAAAAAATGTCCTGCCATTCTTTTAATGGCTTGCCTCATTGTTATATCATTATAACTATCCGCATCTACTATCTTACATCTCATTATCAGCTTACCTATTGACGCCCCCATTTTATACCAAAAAAATACAAAATACGCCATTGCCAACATAAGTAAAATTAACTGCACCATTATATATCTTAGATTACTTATTGTACTCCAAAGAGAACTCATAACCGATGAAAAAGTCATGATTTTAGTTTGATCAAGACTTTTATCAATATCGATCATATAATTAGTATCAAATCCAAAAAATATCATCATGAGTAAATTCATAATTGGAGATAGCACCAATGTTATAATTACAACATCAATCCCAAATGCAATTATTTTTCTATTTAAAGACGCATATTCATACTTTGATTTAATATCGTTAATTTTAGTCATTTTTCCTTTTTAATTATTTTTTGATTTTGCATAAAGGGTTGTAATTCTTTTGGAATAGAAATACTACCATCTTCATTTTGGTAATTCTCTATAATTGCGATCATTGTTCTACCCACCGCTAAACCAGACCCATTTAATGTATGAACAAAGTAATTTTTACCATCTTTAAGTGATTTATATCTAGCTTTCATCCTTCTTGCTTGGAACTCACCACAGTTTGAACAACTAGAAATCTCTCTATACCTTTTTTCGTATGGCAACCAAACCTCAAGATCATAAGTTTTTTGTGAACAAAATCCTGTGTCTTGAGTACAAAGAAGTGCCACTCTGTATGGTAATTCCAATTTTTGTAAAATAGCTTCTGCAGCATTCGTTATTCTTTCTAATTCATTTACTGACTCTTCTGGCTTTACAATGCTTATTAATTCCACTTTGGAAAATTGATGTTGCCTTATCATTCCTTTGGTATCTCTTCCAGCACTTCCAGCTTCTGAACGAAAACATTGGGTATAAGCCGTGTATCTTCGTGGCAATTCGCTCTCAGCTATAATTTCATCAGCTGCCATGCACACAAGAGGGATCTCAGAAGTAGGTATCAGTCTATAACCATTGGTAGTTTTAAATGAATCCTCTTCAAATTTTGGCAATTGACCAGCTTTAAACATCGTTTCTTCCAGTACTAATGCTGGAGTGGAAACTTCTTCAAAACCAAACTCTCTCACATGAACATCAAGCATAAAAGTTGCAAGTGCCCTCTCTAATCTTACAAAATCCTTTCTTAATATAACAAATCTTGAACCTGAAATTTTTGTTGCAGTCTCAAAATCCATTAATCCTAAACTTTCGCCTATATCGTAATGCGAACGAACTGTAAAATCAAAATGCCTTGGCTCTCCAAATTTTCTTATAATCTGATTATCTTCTTCTTTTTCACCATATGGAACCCCTTCTTCAAGAAGGTTAGGAAGCGAAATCAAAAAGTTATTGAGTTTTTCTTGCGCCTCATTTTTTTGCTCTTCCAGAATATGTATTTTATGCTTGATTTCATAACCCCTCTCCTTCAATATTTCAAATTTTTCATCCTTATGATCAATGAAAGACATTTGTTTGGCAACTTCATTTCTTTCATGTTGTAAATCCTGAATTTTAGATTTATTCTCCCGCACAATATTATCAATGAACAATATTTCTTCAGAGCATGGACGAATGCCTCTACCTTCCATCCCCTTATCAAATAATTTACTATTTTCTCTTATAAATTTAATATCATGCATACTTATTTTACTCTTTTACATAAAATTATAGAAATTTCATATAACAACACAAGCGGTAATGCAAGTATCACTTGGCTAATTACATCTGGTGGAGTAAGTATAGCAGCTAAAATAAAAATTAATACTATCGAATATCTCCTAAATTTTTTTAATTGATGATAGTTAATAATTTTTAATTTTGTTAACATCACTAATAATATAGGCAATTGAAATGCCAATCCAAAACCTATGAATAACTCCACAATTAAATCTACGTATTCACTTATCTTTGCTTCTAATATAATTGGAATGCCGTGTTTAGGAGTTATATCTTGAAAACTTATAAAAAATCTCCAAGTTATTGGCATTACAACGAAGTATACCAATAGTACCCCTATCAAAAATAACATTGGAGGAAAAAATATATATGGCATAACAACCTTTTTTTCCTTTTTATATAGCCCTGGTTCTAAGAATTTATAAAGCTGATAGAAAAAAATTGGCGAACATAAAAAGAGACTTGAAATAAAAGAAATTTTTAGTTCAGTCATAAAACCTTCCGTTAACTTAGTGTATATAAAGTGAAAATTTCCCTCTCCCTCTGAAAGCTTTGAGAGTGGCTTTGAGAGCAAATAAAATATATCCCAACTAAATTGAAAAGTGATTATGGTAATAATTATAAAAGAAAATACCACCTTCATTAAGCAATATTTAAACTCTAAAAGATGTTCCTCAAGAGTAAATCTTTTTAGCTTATGCTTGCTATTTTTTGACATTGTATACAAATATTAATCTAGCAATTGTACACAAATGCTCCCAAAAAATCAAGTTATGTACAAATAACCCAAAAAATCAAAAAACCTCTTTCTTCTTCTCTCATGAAATCCGCGCAAAACTTTCAACGCTATTTACATCCCCCTTCCTGATGAGCCTGTATGACTTAAACGATTATCTTTTTCATGTTGAACATGCGTTTCATTACTGTGATTTTTACCAGGCTGCTCTAAGATTTTATTTACTCCTTGATTAGACTGTCTAGGTTGCAATTCCCACTCCGCACCATCATGCACTTTATCAAGATTTACTTTCAATTTTGAACTGTTTAAGCTATTAGTATCCCTACTAAATGCAGTTGAGCTCAATTCACTCTCAAATTGCTTATTTTCTTTTTCCTCAAGAGTCTTAGTTTGTCTTTCTAACTTTTCTAACTTTACGTATTCACCATCTAACTGTTTTATCGTAATTTTTTCATTATCAATTAAACTGCTTATCTCCCTAGTTAACTCAGCCTTTTTAGCCCCTAATTGCCACGATTCTTGTTCTAATTTCCCAAACTCCTCACTCACCCCTTTCATTTTTTGGTTTATTTCATTTAGCATTGCATCTTTTGTGACTTCTCCATATTCATTTTTTATTGGATCAGGACCATTCTTTGTTCTACCATAAAGTCTTTCCAATCCTACTAATGCAACTTGCTTCTCTCTCATACCCTGATTTTTTGAGGCTATTTCATCTTCCACGGGTTTTAAGGCCGTATTTTTTGAGACTATTGCATCCCTAATTTTACTTAATTCACCCTCTACTTTTTCAATTTTTACTAATGGATCCATTTCATCTGGTATTTTATAGAGCTCCTTACCGTGTTCTTTAGCGGATAGATCTAGATCTTCAGATCACGTAAGTTAGTATTTTCACTATCTTGTGATATAACACTCATTCTATCAAGATTACTTAGATCTTTAGGTTTTTTTTTAGACGATAAATTAGTAAATGTCTTAAATGCATTTTTTAAGTCCTTCAATAATCCCATTCACTACCTCTGATTAAATATTAAATATATATTTAATAACTTATAAATTTAATGTCTACCAACAGAAGGTTGTATTTATAACTGAAGTGAAATACTCGGCAGTTTGAAGCTAGGAATTTTAAAAAAGCCCAGCCTCAAAACATGCTATATCTTAATATTACAATTCCAAATGCCCAAAATTGAAATGATCTTGATTAATATCAAAAATAAACGCTGTTTTTTCAACAAAATCAACGCAATTATCTGATTCATGCCAACCTTTATGCTTTATTTTTTGACTGCCCCAAGATGCACATTCTTTAAATTTTCCATCTTCACACTTAAACCTTTCTGGGTGAAATGAATTCTCTCCCATTAACTCAGTATAATTATCACAAGTTAGCTCTTTTCCACCAAATCCCAAAAATAAATCTTTTTGATATGGATGATCCTTTCTGATAGTTAAAAAGGCTTTAGTAAAACCATCATCTGCTTTGCAAATATTAGCCATATTGCCAATACTATTAGAAATGCTATCTTTCTTATCCAAAAATTTATCCGCAATAAATATACCAGAAAATTCATAAACATTATTTTTAGTAAAATAATGAGAAGATACATTAGATAAAAAATTTTCAATTTTATTCAAAACACCATTAACAAAAGGTGAGCTGGTATATTCACAAATCGTTCTGTCTGACACAGTTGGGCTTGACCCAGTTAGCCCAATATTAAATAATGCAGCTGGCTCATCATCTATAGTGATAACCCTTGCTAATTTACAATCACTTTCACTACCATTATCACCTCTACCTCCCCATAATTTTAACTTTCCTTCCACACCTTTTTCACAATGTTTACCATCTCCATAGCTTCCGCATGAGATTGGATTATTTATAAAGTTGAAAATTTGCTCAAGAAGCTCTTTTGAATCTTGGTTATTTTTGATAATTTTTATTGTTGTAGTCATAAAACACCCCTGTAAAATATGAGGTATATTATAAACTATTGCTTAAAAATTGCAAAATTAAATTATCTCGTATCCATCTTTTGTGTCGACAATCTTATAACCTTGCTCCTCTATTTGCATCCTAATTTTATCAGCTTCTTCCCATTTTTTATTTGCCTTTAGTTTTTTTCTTTCTTCTGCAAGCTCTATAATTTCTGGAGTTAATTGAATTTCTCCAAACTTCTCTTCAAGATTAAGTCCTAAAAAGTCACAACAATTAAGCATATCTATAGCATAATTTTCATCCCCTTCTTGCGCTTTGCTTGATAATTTATGAATGAAGGAAAGTGCAAGAGGTGTGTTTAAATCATCTGCTATATATGATAAAAATTCATCTGGTATCTTTCTTGAATTTGCATCAAATTTCTCACCATACTTTTGAATAAATTTTTGAAATTTAGTTATGCTTTTTTGTGAATCTTCTAATGCTTTTTGATTAAAATCCAGTGGTCTTCTATAATGTGAGGTTAAGTAAAAATACCTCAGCGCCACTCCACTAATTCCTCTATCTAACAGCTCTTTAACAGTTATGAAATTTCCAAGACTTTTGCTCATCTTATCACCTTCTACTGTCAAAAATCCATTATGGACCCAGTATTTTGCAAATTTGTTATTTTTTGATTCACAAATACTTTGGGCTATTTCATTTTCATGGTGAGGAAAAACCAAATCAACACCACCACCGTGAATATCAAAATTATCACCCAAATATTTTTTACTCATAACAGAGCATTCGATATGCCAACCAGGTCTTCCATTGCCCCATGGACTATAAAAATACATTTTTTCATGTTGTTTTTTTGGCTTCCATAACACAAAATCCATTGGATTTTTCTTTAGCTCCGAAATCTCAATCCTTGCACCAATATCTTGATCATCAATTTTCCTTTTTGAAAGCCTACCATAATCACCATAACTATCGATGTCAAAATATACGTGCCCATCACTAACGTAAGCGTGGCCTAGTTCTATAAGCCTTGTTATCATAGATATCATCTCGGGAATATTTTCTGTAGCTTTAGGCTCTTGATTAGGAATTAAGCAATTTAGATGGCCTAAATCCTCATGAAAATATTGTGTTATTCTAGTTGTTAATAACTCAATACTCTCATTATTTTTATTTGCAGCGTCAATTATCTTATCATCAACATCAGTTATATTTCTTACGTAGGTAACCTTGGAATATACATTTCTCAATAGCCTAAATAAAAGATCAAAAATCACGGATGACCTAGCATTGCCTATGTGCGGCCTATCATAAACAGTAGGACCACATACATACATCTTAATATCACTTTTATCAATAGGTACAAACTCTTCTTTTTTACCAGAGAGAGTATTTGTTAAAAAAATTTTCAAGTTCTAAATTATAAATGAATTGGTTTAAAATATGCGGCAAGAGAGGCCTCTTTTATCGCTTCATTTAATGTTGGATGTGGATTGCAAATCCTTGCTAAATCTTCTGATGCCGCCTTAAATTCCATAGCAACTGTTGCCTCAGCAATTAATTCTCCCGCTGCATCACCAATAATATGAACACCTAAAATTTGGTCAGTTTTTTTACATGCAATAATCTTAACAAAACCATCTGTCTCACCGGAAGTTCTGGCTCTGCTATTAGCAAGAAATGGAAATTTGCCAATTTTGTATTCAACATTATTATTTTTTAATTCATCCTCAGTTTTGCCAACAGAAGCAATTTCTGGATGCGTATAAACTACACCAGGTATGGTATCATAATTGACATGTCCATGTTGCCCATCAATAATTTCAGCCACAACAACACCTTCATCAGATGCTTTATGCGCAAGCATTTGTCCAGCAATAACGTCTCCTATTGCATAAATATTCGAAATATTCGTCTTAAATTGCCCGTTTACCATAACCCTACCCTTTTCATCCAATTTGATGCCAATTTTACCTAAATTCAATGATTCTGTATTAGGTTTTCTACCAACAGCCACCAAAACAACATCGCAATCAACTTTTTCCGAATTGCCTCCAGATATTGACGTAATCTCAACTTCCACTTTACCGTTCTTAATTTGCGCTGAGGTTACTTTGGAAGAAAGTTTAAAGGTTAATCCCTGCTTTTCAAATACTTTCCTTGCTTCTTTTCTTATGTCACTGTCAAAACCAAATAAGATGTTGTCTGCAAATTCTACAACTTCAACTTTAGCACCAAGTCTTGACCATACCGAACCTAGCTCAAGCCCAATTACTCCACCCCCTATTACAATCATCTTTTTAGGAACTTTTTTGAGAGATAACGCACCATCTGAAGTAACTATTTTTTCTTCATCAATTTTGATATTTGGCAAAGTCACTGGAACAGAACCTGTTGCAATTATTATGTTATCTGCTTCTAATAACTTATTTTCACCACCATTTAAAGCTACAGATATTTTATTATTTGACTCAAATTTGCCAAGCCCGTTAAAATAATCAACTTTATTCTTTTTGAATAGACCAGCTATACCTTGTCCCAAACCAGAAACTGTTGAATCCTTAGTTTTCATTATTTTATCTAATGAAAAACTAATATCCTTACATTCTATTCCTCTTGAAGCAAAATTATGTTTTGCATCATGATATTTATGAGTGATATTTAATAATGACTTCGATGGTATGCACCCAACATTTAGACATGTACCACCTATAAATTGCTTGTTATCTATACATGCAACTTTTTTACCAAGCTGAGCAGCCTTAATAGCAGCAACATATCCACCTGGGCCACCGCCTATAATTAAAACATCATACTTTTCCATAATACCAAACCCTTAATAATTTACTATAATCCAAACAAAAGCTTCTCAGGCGTTTCTACCATATCTTTTATTCTCTTTAAAAATGTAACAGCCTCACCTCCATCTACTACTCTATGATCATATGAAAGAGCTATGTACATCATAGGACGTATGACAACCTGACCTGAAACAGCAATTGGTCTTTCTACTATATTGTGCATGCCAAGTATACCAGATTGAGGTGGATTAATTATTGGAGTGGACAGTAAAGAACCATATATTCCACCATTTGTAATACTAAATGTCCCACCTTGCATGTCACTCATTGCAAGTTTACCTTCTCTGGCTTTTTTACCAAGATTTACAATATTTTTCTCAATATCTGCATGGTTCATTTTATCAGCATTTTTAACAACTGGAACAACAAGCCCATGCTCCGTTCCAACAGCCACACCTATATTATAATAATTCTTGTAGACTAAATACTCTCCGTCTATTTCAGCATTAATCGCTGGTATTTCCTTTAAAGCAACAACTGTAGCTTTAACGAAAAATGACATAAATCCAAGTTTTACACCATATTTCTCTTTAAATGCATCCTGGTAATCTTTTCTGCATTTCATAACCGCCGACATATCTACTTCATTAAAAGTTGATAATATTGCAGCAGTGTTTTGAGAATCTTTGAGCCTTTTAGCAATTGTTTGTCTCAACCTGGTCATTTTTATTCTTTCCTCAAGTTGCTCATGAGGTTGAGAAATTACTGAATTTTGAGTCTGAGAGTTTGATATCGCAGATAGGACATCACCTTTGGTAACACGCCCATCCTTCCCTGTAGTATTGGCTATATTTTGCAAATTATGCTCTGATGCAATTTTACTGGCAGCTGGAGAAAAAATTTGATCCCTAGTAATCTGTAGCTGTGTATGTTGAGCATCTTTAACATCTATAGTGCCTTCATTTGTAGCTGCCTTAATATTTTTTTGTATTTCTGCAACCCCTCCCTCTTCAAGAGAACCTAAAGTATCACCTACCGCTACTACATCTCCTTCATTAAATTTAATTTCATTAATAATTCCTGAAACAGGCGCATTCACTTCCAACGTTATTTTATCAGTTTCCAGCTCTAATAAAATTTCATCAACTTTAATTTGCTCCCCAACTTTTTTGTGCCATTTTGCCACAGTAGCTTCTGTAACTGACTCTCCCAACGATGGAACTGTAATATTCACTGCCATAATTTTAACTCCTATTATTCAAATGCTTTTTTCAAAAATTTATTTAATTCTTCGATGTGCAACTTCATATATCCTGCTGCGGGAGATGAGGATTCATCTCTACCAACATACTTCACCTCTAATTTATTGCCAATCTCTTTTAATACTTCTTCAAATTTTGGTTTAATGTACTGCCATGCTCCCATATTTTTGTGCTCTTCTTGGCACCAAATAATTTGTCTAATATTTCTATATTTGCCAAACTGCTGAATTATCTCCTTTTTAGGATATGGATAAAGCTCTTCTAATCTTATCAAAGCAACTTTATTTTCATTGCGTCTTTCTCTTTCTTCAAACAACTCATAATAAACTTTACCACTGCAAAATATCAGCTTCTCTATCTTATTAAAATCTCTTATATTATCTTCTATTAAAGATTTAAAATGCGTACCATCAGCGAAGTCCGTTAATTTAGAAACTGCTAATTTATGCCTTAATAATGATTTTGGTGTCATTATTATTAAAGGGTTTCTATATGTCCTCAAAGCTTGTCTTCTAAGCAAATGGAAAATTGATGCAGGCGTCGTACAATTTGCAACTGTGATATTATTATTTGCACTTAGTTGCAAAAATCTTTCAAGCCTTGCGGAGCTATGTTCCGGTCCTTGACCCTCATATCCATGTGGCAAAAGTAGAACAAGTCCACTCATCCTCAGCCACTTGGCCTTACCTGAAACCAAATATTGATCAATAATCATTTGAGCACCATTTGCAAAATCACCAAATTGCGCCTCCCAAATAACTAACGTTTTAGGATTAGAATAGCTGTAACCATATTCAAATCCCATTACTGCTAATTCAGACAAAATACTATTATGAATCTCAAGTTTGCCACTTTGATCATTGCCCAGATTATTTAATGGGATATATTTTTGTTCACTTTCTTGATCTACTAAAACCGCATGGCGATGAGAAAAAGTGCCCCTTTCAACATCTTCTCCAGTAAATCTAATATTACACCCTTCTTTTAATAGCGATGCATAAGCCATTGTTTCTCCCATTCCCCAATCTATATCATCGCCTATATCCAACATTTGCTTTCTGCTGTTAAGTAGCCTCTCAACCTTTTTATTTAACTTAAAGTCATCAGGTACATTTGTTAAAGGATCGCTTAAATTTTTTAGTTCTTTGGATTTTACACCAGTAACAACATTACTGTTATCATCAGTTAAAAATTCGTCAAAGCTCTTCCAATCATTTTTAAGCCAATCAGCACTCTGAGGTTTATAACTATCCGACAATTCAAATTCTTTATCTAAAAAATCCTTAAACACTTCTTTATTTCGCTGAATTGTATCTTTATCAATACTACCTTGACTTAATAATTTAAGGCTATAAATCTCAGAAGGGCTTTTGTGCTGATGAATAATGTCATACATCCTAGGCTGGGTAAACATCGGTTCATCACCTTCATTATGTCCATATTTTCTATAACAAACTATATCAACAAACACGTCTTTTTTAAATTTAGACCGGTATTTTGCAGCAATCGCACTAACATATGCAATAGCTTCAGGATCATCTCCATTAACATGGAAAATTGGAGCGCCTACCATTTTAGCTATATCTGTGCAATATCTTGATGATCTACCATCTGAAGCATTAGTGGTAAATCCAATTTGATTGTTCGTTATTATGTGTATAGTTCCACCAGTATCATATGCTTTTGTTCCACCTAAAGCCAATAATTCCATTACAGAGCCTTGCCCACTAAAAGCAGCATCCCCATGAAGCAATATTCCCAATACCTCACTTCTATCTTTATCGCCAATTAAATCTTGCTTAGCTCTTACTCTCCCCATAACCACCGAATTTACCAACTCTAAATGAGATGGATTAGGCGTTAAAGTTAAATGTATATCTTTTTCATCAACTTTAATATCTGAAGACACCCCAACATGATATTTAACATCACCAGGCATATTGAGGTTGTCTGGGATAAAAACCCCTCCCTTAAATTCAGAAAAAACAACATGGTAGGGCTTTTTTATAACTTTTGTCAAAACACTCAGCCTCCCCCTATGAGCCATTCCTAAAACCATCTCTTTAATACCACTGCCAGCAGAAATCTGTATTATTTCCTCAATTGCTGTAATAGTACCTTCACCACCCTCAATCGAAAAACGTTTTGCACCTGGAAACTTTGTATGAAGATATTCTTCAAACATCCCAACTTTTACCAAACTGTCAAAAATTTTAGCTTGCTTATTTTTATCAAAATTTATAACACCTACACCATTTTCAATTTCAGTTCTCAACCATTCCTTTTCTTGTAAATTATCCATATGAGTAAGTTCTATAGCAAACCTTGCACTATAGGTATTTACAAGATTTTGGTAGAGAGTTTTTAATAGCATTTCTTGTTGACCAAAAGCTCCATCTACGTATACTTGTTGCTCTAATTCTTCTTCCTTAATGCCATAATTCCTATAATCAAGTTCTTTAGGAAGATTTGTATTAGTCAAGCCTAAAGGATCTAATTTTACAGCCATATGCCCATATGATCTAAAAGCATCTATTAACTTTGCTATTTTTAGTGAAATATTGCTAATTTTACTTGGAATGTCTTTTTCCTTTTTGACATCAATATCCACTTTGTCTTGGTAGCCTATAATTTTATTGTCCCTTTTTCTCCAGCTTGGTCCTGAAAAAAAATCTTTAAAATCATCCTTATTTTCTTCTGATTCAGAAAAATATTTTCTCCAACTTTCATCAACTGAATTTGGATTTTTCAAATACTCATTGTATAGCTCTTCTATAAACAAAGCATTTTGAGACAAAAAAGAGGAATCAGAAGGATTATTCATTTGGCATCTAATTTATCAAAATTTAACTAAGTATTACTCCTATCACCATTAAAAATCAAGCCTGTTATAAATATTTAATCTGTGCTACATAGCAAGAAATAGCATATTTTGTAAATCCGTATAAAGGACAAAGTCTATCCATAATTAGCGCAATAATTACTCAACTACGGTAGGAAGCTTTAATCATCACCTCTCTGCAATAAAATTTATACCATTATCAATAGTTATTTGCTTTTGTTTAATGCTTTAAATAGAATAGCCCTTACATATACACTATAGACAGCTCTGGATTTAAATGAATAACCTAAAAATTAATAAGGAAATGCAGAAATGTTTAAACGATTGGATAACTTATCTTGATAAAAACCTAAATTATTCCCAAAATACAATCAATGCATATATCACAGATATATATTATTTTTTACAGTTTATTTTTAATCATCATGGAGAATCAATATCACTTGAGTTATTGGATAAATTAGAAGTGCATGATTTTAGATCTTGGCTGGCATTTAGAAAAAGAAATAATATAGCAAGCATTTCTAACAATAGAACCATATCCTCAATAAAAAATTTTTATAAATTTTTGAAAGAGCAATACAAAATAGAAAATCAAAATATAAATCTTGTAAAAATTGCGAAATTAAATAAACCACTACCTAGAGCATTACCAGTAAAATCTGCAATTGAAATAATGAATGCCATAGAAAAAATTAGTAATAATTTTTGGATTGGGCAAAGAAATAAAGCAATCGCATATTTGCTATATGGATGCGGGATGAGAATTAGTGAAGCATTAGACCTTAGGGTAAATAATTTTTACGATGAATTTCTTAGAGTACTTGTTTCAGGAAAAGGCAACAAAGAACGGGAACTATATTTACTGCCAATAATTCAAGGACAAATAAAAAGCTATATTTCTTCCTGCCCATATAAATTTCAAAATGACAGCTTTTTATTTTATGGAGAGAAAGGAGATAAGCTAAATCCTGATGTTTTTCGAAAAACCCTAAGAAAATTGAGAGCAGGGTTATGTTTACCTGATTTCACCACACCTCATTCCCTAAGACACAGTTTTGCAACACATTTATTAGCTAATTCTGAAGGAGATTTACGAACAATTCAGGAATTATTGGGCCACAAGAATTTGTCTACTACCCAAAGATATACTAAAATTGATATGAACTATTTAATGAAAAATTTTATTAATTTTCATCCGAGAAGCAAAGAATAACCTATATTAATCTCTCCTACGACAAGATAATCTTCATCATCATTAAATTTATCGAAAGAGCAATTGTATCATTTTATACCAATTCCCTAAAATAACTTAACATTTAAATTATTTAAAGTGATTGATATTACATAAAGCTATCTAATTTTCTAGATCTGGTTTTGTGCCTTAATTTTCTAAGTGCTTTAGCTTCAATTTGCCTAATTCTTTCTCTCGTAACATCAAATTGTTTCCCAACTTCTTCTAAAGTATGATCAGTTTCCATACTTATACCAAACCTCATCCTTAAAACTCTTTCTTCTCTTGGTGTTAAGGTTGCTAAAACTTTGGTAGTTGTTTCTCTCAAATTTGAATGCACAGCAGAATCGATTGGTTTAATTGCATTGGTATCCTCGATAAAATCACCCAACATACTTCCTTCATCATCACCAATGGGATTTTCTAAACTCATTGGCTCTTTAGAAATCTTCAATACTTTTCTCACCTTATCTACTGGAATTGACAATTGTTCCGCGATCTCTTCAGATGTAGGATCTCTGCCTAAATCATGCGCTAATTGCTTGGATGTGCGTATTATTTTATTTATTGTTTCAATCATGTGCACTGGTATTCTAATTGTTCTAGCTTGATCAGCAATTGAACGAGTAATAGCCTGCCTAATCCACCACGTTGCATAAGTTGAAAACTTATATCCTCTACGATATTCAAATTTATCAACAGCTTTCATTAATCCAATATTTCCTTCTTGTATCAAATCAAGAAACTGTAACCCACGATTGGCATATTTTTTAGCAATTGAAATTACCAATCTTAAATTCGCCTCTATCATATCTTTTTTAGCTTTTGTAACTTCCCTCTCCCATTTTTGTATGTTCTGAAAAATTAATTTAAACTCAAAAATTGGCAAACCACATTTTGTTTCTATTTTTTCGAATTTTTGCCCTATTTTTTGAAAAAATGTCAAATTATCATCGATAAATTTTGCATATTTTATACCCTTTTTGGTCAAAGATTCCAACCATTCATTATCTAGTTTAATGCTATTATACACCTCGATGAACTGAGCTCTATTGAATTTAGATTGAGTTGCAGTTTTAAATATGTCACATTCTATTTGGATGATATTTTTATTAATATCTTTTAGCAACATAAAAATGCTGTTAATGTACTGATCATCCAGCTTTATTTCATCCAATAACTCAGCTATTTTACCAGTCTTCTCGTTAATAATATCTTGCTTCTTTTTATCTAGCACTTTCTTCAAGTTGCTATCTTTCAGTTTATTGTTATCGTGATAAAACTTTAGTAATTCTTTACTATATTCTGATATTTTTAACAAAATTTCTAAAACCTTTGGCTTAAGTTCATTCTCTATAGCTGAAATAGATGTATTATGCTCTGCATCAAATTCACCCTCGTTGCTTTCTTCATTATCATCAAAATCAACATTAGTCGAATCATCCTGATCAAATGATCGCTCACTACTTGCCGTAGCATCAATATCTATAACTTCGCGTAGTAGCTTTTTCCCAGTCAGTATATCATCATACCAATCTTGCATATCTTTGAGTGACATAGGAGCTTGAATTAAAAAAAATAGCTTATTCTTCCTGCTTTCTTCAATTCTTTTAGCTACCTCAACCTCACCCTCTCTGGTAAGTAATGACCTATAACCCATTTCCTTTAAATACATTCTAACAGGATCATCGTTACCAATGCCACCTACGATACTCTCCGAAGAAGATTCAAATTCATCATCACCTTCACTATCTCTCTCCACTACACTTGATTCAGTATCTTTGTTTATAATTGTTATTCCCGATTCCTTGAGAAAAGAAATTACCCCTTTCACCACTTCATGATCTGCATCCTCAGGAATAATTTTATCAAGTTCCTCAGAAGATATTTTGCCAATTTTAATATATTCTTTCAATTTATCATGAAGTTTAGAATTTTGAAATTTGATACTTGTATTTGTCATTATAAGTTTATTTTTTAGTTAAAAATAATGTAAAATTATTGATTTGCTATCTCATCCTTAAGTTGTCTCTCATACTTCTTTAAGTATAACATTTTTTTCATCAATTTGTCATCAACAGTTAACAACAATTGATTTTTTAATAATTCTATCTCGTCCCTAATAGTTCGCATTTTTTTTATGTTAAATGCTCTAAACAAATTTTCCTTGGCCTCTATTTGGGATTCAAATTTTGTAAATTTAGTCAACTTCTCAATTGTTCTACTGAAATCATTTTTTTCTGTTGGATTTGCAATGCTTTTATTGTAAAATGACAACAACTCATTATCATCACTAAGGGAGAAATCTAACAGCATTTTTCTTATATTGTCAAGTTCATTACATAAATCAGCCTCAATTAGATCTTCTATTATTTTATTATCGTCTAATAAATCTGGATAATTCCATAAAATACTTAAGATAAAAAGACCTTCTTGATATAATTTATTCTCTTTTGATATGACAGAAAATTGGGAAGAACTTAATTCAAAATTTTTTACAGATAATTTTGCATATAATGATTTTCTGAATTTATAAATTAGATCGTAATATTTGTTTTTAAAATGTTGTAAATAACTCTTTTTAAGAGAATAATTAGCTATACTTTCTGAAATTTTTTCCAAATTAACTTTAAGAGCAATTTTCTTCTCAGGAGTGCTTAGGTTATATTTATTTGATTCAATTTCAAATATATAATCAGACAGTGCTATACCTTGAGAGACTAAGTCTTTAAAAAATTCAACACCTTTATTTTTGATAACTTCATCTGGATCTTTCCCATTAGTTAATTTAACAAACTTTAGAGATTTGTTATGAGATATAGATTTTAAACTCTCATATGCAATCTTTCTTGCGGCATTTTTGCCAGCCAAATCATTATCGAAACATATAGTGGGCTCTTGGCATGTATCCCACAAAATTTGAATTTGACTTAATTTTATGCCAGCACCAAGTGGCGCTACCACATTTTTAATTCCACAATTTACTAAAGCAATAACGTCCATATACCCTTCAACTACTATTACGTTACCATCTTTATAAATAATATTCTTTGCATAATTATATCCATATAAATGTTCACTCTTTATAAATATAGGGTTTTCTGCTGAATTCAAGTACTTAGGCTCTCCATCACCTAATATCCTGCCACCAAACCCAATACATTCTCCAGCTCTATTTTTTATAGGAAATATTAAGCGGCCATAAAAAGGATCATAAGTAAAGTCATTTTTTCTATTTATAACTCCTGAATCAAATAAATCATCTTCAGAAAATTCTTTTTTCAACTCACTTAATATAATTGAATGATCTTTGGGTGAAAAACCTAAGTTATACTGCTTTATTATCTCTAATTTTATCCCCCTAGATAAAACATAATTAAGTGCATTTTTACCAATATCACTGAATAATTGCTCCTGGTATAATTCAGCCACTTTTTTGTATATATGAAAGAAAATTTTATCTTTTTCAAATTTTTCAATTTCTTTTTTATTTTTTGTTCTTAGCTTTACACCGGCAATATCAGCTAATTTTTCCAAAGCTTCTTTATATGGAATCCCTTCATCTTGCATTACAAAACTAAAGATATCTCCATGCACACCACACCCAAAGCAATGATAAATACGTTTATCATCATTCACAAAAAAAGAAGGGGTTTTTTCTCTATGAAACGGACACAAACCAACATAACCTGCCCCACCCCTATTTTTAAGTAGAATTTTTTTGGCAATTATCTCAGAAGGTAGAATCCTAGACTTAATCAGTTCAACTTCAGAGCTCATGTTTTAATTAATTGCAATTATGTGTACTAGCCCTTACGACTCATAAGACCTGGTAACTTAGCACCTGCACCAATAGGGGTAACTGGTGGAGAGATTGCAGTCATTGGTGTCAATGATGAAATAGAAACCACGTCCTTCATGCCTTTTAAAGTATTACCTAATCTGGAAATTGCACCAACTGGTGAAGATTCAACAAATGAACCAAGATTTTTTGATTTTTGTAAATTTTCAAATGAAACATTAATATCTTTAAGAGGCGCAATGTCAATGTGCATACCCCCTCCTATAGAACCACCTGTAGTATAATCTCCTGATCCGCCTGCCATAAAAAAATAAACTTATTTCGTTTATTCTACTAAAATCTTATAGTATTATCAAATACTTATTTTTTTTATTGATTTGATTAATATTAATATTAGAAATGGCATTAGTGCTATAAAAAATTGCGCCAATACTCTTGTTTCAAGACCTGGTATTTATAAGATGATTGGTAAGGATGACCAGATTCTCTACATAGGTAAGGCAAAGGATTTAAGCAAGAGAGTTATTCAGTATGCAAATATTAATAATTTATCCTACAGATTAAAAAGAATGGTATCTCTCATAGAGAGAATAGACATTCTTTTTACTAAATCTGAAATTGAAGCATTAATATTGGAAGCAGATTTAATAAAAAGCATCAAGCCCAAATATAACATTGCTTTAAAAGACGATAAGAGCTTTCCCTATATCGTACTAGATAAAAATCATAATTTCCCTAAGTTAAAAAAATTTAGAGGTAAAAAAAATGATGCTTTAATATATTTTGGTCCGTTTTTGTCAGTTGACAAGCTGGACAAAATTATTATTGAACTTCAAAAATTATTTTTAATAAGAAGTTGTAGTGATTATTATTTCTCAACAAGAAGAAGGCCTTGTCTGATGTATCAAATAAAAAGATGTAGCGCGCCATGTGTAAATAAAATAAGCCCAGAGGATTATAGCAAATCTATTACCAATTTAAAAAAGTTTTTATCTGGCAAGACTCAAGAAATTTTTTCAGATTTTATAAGAGAAATGCAATATTATAGTGATGAAATGGAATATGAAAAAGCAGCAAATATTAGAGATAAAATAAAGTTATTAAATTATGTGCAGTCAAAAAATATTTTTCATGGATTTTCTAACAGAAATATTGATATATTCATTTTCTATGAAGAATCTTCTTCGCAAAAATACTGCATACAGGTATATATAATTAGAGACGGTCATAATTTCGGCGATAAATGCCGTTTTTTTGACAGAAATCCAATAGAATCAGAAAAAGAAATTATTTACAGATTCATTATTCAATATTACCAAAATAATGAAATACCTAATGAGATTTGGTGTAATATTGAAAATATGGACTTTAAAAGTATATCAAAAGTAACTCAAAGCACAACTAAATCTAATATAATCCTACCAAAAAATAAGAATGATAAAAATATTTTTAATTTTGTGATTGAAAATACAAAGGAGGTGTATAACAAATACATCCAAAATTATTTAACAAAAATAGATATATTTCAGGATATAGCTAAAAAATTTGCTCTTCCCTTTATACCCGAAAAAATTGAAATTTATGATAATAGCCATAATCATGGAGCTAATCCAGTAGGATGCGTAGTTGTGGTAGGGCAGGAAGGATTCATTAAAAGTGAATATAGAAAATATAAGATTACTAATAAAAAATGTATGGATGATTATCACATGTTAAGAGAAGTGATCAGACGCAGATTTAAAAAGATTGATCAAAGCTCTTTGCCTGATTTAATTATAATCGATGGAGGAAAGGGTCAATTATCCGCTGTAACTGATGAATTTAATAATATGAATATTGGTAATGTCAATATAGTTGCAATGTCAAAGGGATTAAACAGAAATTCTGGAAGAGAATTTTTCCATCAAAATGGAAAATTTTCTTTCCAGATTGATAAGAGTGATAAAACACTGCTTTTTTTACAAAATATTAGAGATGAAGCTCATAGATTTGCAGTGACATCACATAGAAATTTAATGAGGAAAAGTAGTAAGAAATCGGAATTAGATGCGATTAAAGGCATTGGTGAAAAAAGAAAAAGGAGCTTGCTTTTGTATTTTGATTCGCTAAATAATTTAAAATTGGCAAGTGAGGAAGACATTGCTAAAATAGAAGGTATAAACAAGAAATTGGCAAAAAATATTTTTCAGTATATACATAAGTCTAACGACAAAGTGTAAGCACAATATTATGCAAAAAAATATACCAAATATTTTAACTTCACTTAGAATAATTTTAATACCCATTTTGGTGTCAGCATTTTACATTGATTCTAAAATTGCACATTATACCGCAGCTGCAATCTTTATATTTGCGAGTATTACTGATTATTTTGATGGGTTTTTAGCTAGAACATGGAGAGTTCAATCAAATTTTGGAAAAGTTTTAGATCCAATTGCCGATAAATTGCTTGTTGCAGCAACTCTTATGATGATGGTAGATAGAAGCATTGCACCAGTGCTCCCTGCTTTAGTTATTTTGTGTAGAGAGATATTAGTTTCTGGAATGCGCGAATATTTAGCAGAACTAAAAGTAAAAGTAAGCGTGCCAGTAAGTCATTTAGCCAAAATTAAAACAGCTGCTCAGATGATTGCTATCATTATATTACTTTTAGGAGAAGAGACTACAGGGATACCTCATACTAACTTAATTGGAAAGATATCTATTTGGATTGCAGCTTTACTAACCGTTGTAACAGGTTACGGATACCTGCGACAGTGTATTAGAAATTTCAATTAAAATACCATAGAAAAAACACACTTACATAGGGCATTGCTTTAGCTAGCTAGACATTACAACCAGAAAGTTATTTATATTAGGGAGGTCATCGTCAGTTGACGTTCTTCTAATTATAAAATACAATCCACGCATTATAGTTTAGATTTGTAAAAATGATAATTAACATAATTATCGATGAAATTTAATAACTCCAAATGATTTTGTTAGATATATAAACTAATCTCTACTCTATAGATTCTGTATTTAACTCCATATCAACCATCAATTCATCACCAAAATAAATTGTCTTGATACTCACAGTTTTACATAGTACAATCCAAGTTGTGTTGTGTGTAGTTGTTACTGATGTCTACTTCAAAAAAAAATAAAAACAATATTGATGCTGTTACAGATTTTAAGAAATTAGCGGCAAAAAGTAATTTATTATTTGTTGATAAAACATCTTTTATACAACAAGTTATCGATAACAGCCAAAAATCAATATTAATTACATATCCTAGAGGATGGGGTAAAACTCTAAATCTCAATATGCTAAAAGTTTTTTTTGAGCTGGAAAATGCAGATTGCAGGCGAGAAAAATCTGTTACTATGGACAATAGCTGGTTTAGTAATTTTTTTTGGTTTTGGAAAAAAAGTGATCTCGAGATAATTGATAAAAATATTACTTGTAATAAGGACATATTTGAACCTCTTTTTATTAATAGTGTTAATTCTGGTCATTATATGAAATACCAAGGTTCATATCCAGTGATCTATATTAGTTTAAAAGATGTTATTGGAAATTCTTTTGTTAATGTAGAAAAAAGATTAAAATACTTGATAAAATCCTTATATAAGGAGCATTCATATTTAGCTGATAGCGATAAGCTTTGTGATGAGCAAAAATTAGATTTTAAAAAATATATCTATAAAGATCATTCGGGTAACTTTCATTTATTTGCTTTAAAAGAAAGCCTAACATTCCTTAGTGAATTATTATTCAAACATCACGGAAAAAAGGTATATGTGTTGGTAGATGATTACGATGCACCAGTAAAATTTTTATTTCTATATAACCTAGCAGGTAATAGGTTATACAAGGACGATTCCATGATTAGTAAGGTTGCCTCCTTAATATCTAGTACTGTGTGTGCAACTGTGCGAAATAATGAATATACAGAAAAAGTTATTTTAACAGGAACATTTGATCCTACAGTAATAGAATATGAAATGGGCTGTACTAGCATAATGACATACAGCATTAGTGATAAATATTTTAGCAAAAGTTTTGGGTTTTCTGATGAAGAAATCAATAAATTAGTTGCACGACTTTCCTCTATTAACAGCGAAAAAACTGTAAATTTTATAAAAGATTTCTATGGCGGATATATTGTACCTGCTGATTCGCAAGTGCACAAAAGCATTCCGTCAGCAACCATTAAACATCTCAAGTATACACGAGAAAATAAAGAATATTTTGAATTTGGTGATGAAACTATTTTGCGAGCACTATTAGCTCAAGAAGCAAATAAAAATAATAATTTTAGTGAAAAACTTGATGGAATTGCACAACATGGTTCGGTTCAAATGGATTTTAAAAATTACGTTTCGCTATTTGATTATGATTGGTTGGACGAATTAGATAATGAACTCTTTTTTTCATATTTACTACTAAATACTGGCCTTCTTACTGCACAAATCATTAATTCTCAATATAAATTCAGTATTCCCAATAAATCATCATTGCAAGAATTTTTATTAGCTTTAAAGGGAAGTAAGTATGAAAAAATAGCTTATAAATTACAGACGTTTTATCAGCTAGAAATATTCAAGCTGATTGAAAAAAAAGATGAAGAAGGTGCTATAGAAAAATTACAAAAAGAAAAGATTGTATGTGAAAAAAATGCTATGAATTTTAATTTTTTTCATTTAGTGGCAGTTTTCGGTCTTAAAAATGTATTTACGGAATTATTAAGAGCTGAATGTGCAGAAAATTTATATCTTGCTAACGATAAAATAGCGCACCTAAAGCCAGTAGATTACGCTTTTCTATTTAAGAACAGTAATATTCTTCATGAAATGAAAAAGTACCATCAAAATAATAACCAGGAGTCAATTAATATCTCAGAATTGAAAGACACAATCTTTTGTTATATATTTGCTAAAAATCTAACTACTACCTCAGTAACATATGGGGTTGCAAATAATGACAATACTAAAAAAAACTATCATATAAAACTCATAGTTGATATATTTAAGCAAATGACAGAGTTGTATGATGAAAGCGCGGTTAAAAATCAGTGCACTCAACATAGTGATTATGAAAAAATTAATATTTCTAATACGAGTACATTTAGTTCTTTAAAACAATTTGAAAAATATCTTTTGCATAATGAAAATGCCCAAGTAGTAATGAATAAAGATTGCAGTGATAAGCAAACAAAATTATCAGAATTAACTTATCCAATATTTAACAATTCTCTTCATAGTGATACGGAGCTAAAATTTACTTTATGTAATGACCCCATAAAAGATGAGTTATAATTTAAAAGCCGAAATTGCTACTGTATATCAGAAAAATTAATGCCTGTATTTGTTTCACCTATTTTAATTATTTTATCACTATTTGCATTTTATTTTACTTTACTAAGTGTTGAATAATTGACATTTGCTCAATTAATTACTAGTCTAGCGTTCACTAATTAGTATAAATTTTACCATATGTTATACAAAAATTTGAGTTTTATCATTGTTTTAGCTATAACGACCTCACTGTCAGCATGCTCAAAAATTGAGATAAAAAAGGATTACCCAAAAACACGCCAACAAAAAGAAGAAGATAGAATTGGCAAATTAACTGGCGATGGTCTCACTTTTGGTAAATCTACCTCAGGCTCTTCTTCAAGCACAAGCCAAATGAACATCAATAATTACCTGTGGAGAGCATCTATTGATCATGTAAATTTTATGCCACTTAATTCAACCGACTCTCTGAGTGGAACAATTATTACTGATTGGTACAGCATAAATAACAATTCCAAAGAAAGATATAAGGTTAATATCTATATATTTGGAAAAGAATTAGCATCAAGCTCTTTAAAGGTAACTGTGTATAAACGAGTTATAGATAACAATGGAAATTGGAATAATCAGTATTATGACCCCAAATTAGCTGAAAAAATAAAAATAAAAATTATTGAAAGGGCAAGGGAGTTGAAAGTATTAGAGGGTGATAATCAATAACAATATTATTTGACGGGCAATAAAGTAAGTACCTAAATAAATAAATTTGCTATTAAATAAACTACATAAATAGATATTGATGCAAATATAGCTGCTAGTATGTCATCAAATATTACTCCAAATGCTCCTTTATATTTTCTATTAACGTAGTCAATAATCAAAGGTTTTTTAATATCAAAGTATCTGAAGGTTACTAAAGCTATTAGAAATGATAGGTTTTTACTTGATATGTTGGCAGGAATAAGACTAGAAAGATGAAATAGCCAATCTAAAGAAATACATAACGTCAATAACTGACCAATGACTTCATCAATAACAATATAGCTGTGATCATAGGTATTGGTGGCCTTTTGGAATTTTTTTACTGCAATTAGCCCAACAACCAACAGTACTAATGCCGTTAGCAATAATTGAGATTTAGCATTAGCAAATGAATATGAATGGATCAATATATAGTAAAAAATAGGATACGTAGCAATAGATCCAAATGTTCCTGACGCAGGCAATTTACCTATGTAAAACCAGGTCGATATAATAGAATACCAAGAAAATGGAACTTTTATTCTTATTTTTCTTGCGTTTATAATGCCATCTAGACTAAATCTTCTCTTCATAATTTCATTTAAATATAACTTATATTATTCGTCATTAAG
This sequence comes from Candidatus Bandiella numerosa, assembly GCF_029981845.1. Classification (GTDB taxonomy): domain Bacteria; phylum Pseudomonadota; class Alphaproteobacteria; order Rickettsiales; family Midichloriaceae; genus Aquirickettsia; species Aquirickettsia numerosa. Next base: position 111,437 of record NZ_CP104164.1, read on the forward strand.
TTTATTGCAAACAACACTACATACTGCTTGAGCCGCAATCCCCTCTTGAGTTCCTAAAAATCCCATTTTTTCAGTAGTAGTAGCCTTGACACTCACCATATTAGCATGTATTTCTAAAATTTTAGCTATATTGTCACGCATAACTTTGCTATGTGGCATAATTTTAGGTTTCTCACATATTATTGTTAGGTCTATATTGATTATTTTGGCTCCTGCTTTTCTTAATAAATTCTTAGCGCATTCCAAAAAATAAGTTGAATCCATATTTTTATATTTTTCGTCATTTGGAGGAAATAATTGACCAATATTTCCTAATGCCATAGAGCCAAGAAGTGCTTCTGTAATAGAATGAAATCCAACATCGCCATCAGAATGAGCTATGATAGATTGATTATGCTCAACTCCAATCCCACAAATTTTTATTTCAATATTTTTATCAAATGGCTGGGAAAATCTATGAACATCTATACCTATCCCTGTGCGATAAATTTTTTCATCTCCTATAACGTTTCCCATAATATGTTTGCAAAATTCAATATCAGAAGTATTAGTGATTTTTACATTATTCCTATCTCCCTCAATTTTGCAAACATTAATGTCATTCTTGATGCATAAACTTATATCATCAGTATGATCAATGTTATTTTGTTTATGTAAATCTAAAATTGTTTTATACTTAAATCCTTGCGGTGTTTGCGTGGCATATAGTTTCTCTCTATCGAGTATCGTAATATTACCGTTTTCATCATTATGTTTAATTGTATCATTTAAGCTGATTCCTACGTCCACAACAGAGTGATTTTTAAGTTGTAACACAACTTTATCTATCAATTTTGTTGAAATCAATGGTCTTGCTGCATCATGAATTAACACATTTTCGGGATAAAATTCTTCGAGAGCTTTTAACCCTAAAAATACAGACTCATTCCTTGTTTTACCACCTATAATAGGATTCAATATATTAAGCTCCTCAATCGATTGATAGTACAAATCCCTGTGCTCATTGTTAATTACAACAAGTACGTTATCTATAAAATCACTTGCTAAAAAAGCTTTGATTGTCCAGTTTAAAACAGTTTTACCGTTTATTACAAAATATTGTTTTGGAATCTCATAATTAAATCTTGTTGAGTTGCCTGCAGCAACTATTATTGCTATATTTTTCACTTAGTTCTCTGATAGCCTTTTGTTATACCAATATAAAAGATAAATACAAAAAAGAGAAGGAATAGAAAGCAAAGATGATACAACAAAGAAATTATACCATCCATAAGTTTCTACAACAAAACCTGATGTTGGTGATAAAAATAACCTAACTAATCCAGAAAAAGAGATTAATATTGCGTAGTGAGTTGCAATGTATTTTTTATTACACAATGAACTCATATACGTGATTAATATTATGTTACTCATTCCGTAACTAATACTTTCAATTAAATTGATTACCCCTAATACAACTATATTATTTTTTATGGTTAAAAAAATTAAAAATTGTAAATTCGTAATTGAAGCTAAAATTTCGGCAAAAATTAAATTAAATTTAAACTGTGTTTTCGTTATTAAAATTCCTCCAATAAAAGTTCCAATTATAACCCCTATAATACCGCAAATTTTTGCCACACCTGCAATATCATTTTTGGAAAATCCAATATCCATTAAAAACGGTATAGCCATCGTATCTAAATACGCATCGCTTGCTTTATAAAAAGCCACGGTTGTTAACACCAAAGCAAATTTAGGTATAGTAATTAATATTTTTATTGGCTCTATAAAATTATTACCAAACCAAATTTTATAATTTAGTTTTCTCTTTTCCTCGTTATAACGAATTTTATCATCAGAAAAATAAACCACTACAATGCACGGCAAAATAAATAAGGATAAAATAACGAACACATATTTCCACTCTATTATGGTAGATAAAAATAAACCGAATATTCCCGATATTACAAACCCAATTCTAAATCCATATACTACAAAAGCATTGCCAATTCCTGAAGTGCTTTTTGAAAAAAGCTCAATTCTATAGGCCTCCATAGCAATATCATATGTTGCTCCAATTAATCCAATAAAAATAAGACCCATTACTAGTAGATAAATATTATTTTCTGCATTGATATAACCAAAACTTCCTATTGAGATAAATAGAATAAATTGCATAGATATTATCCAGCTTTTTCTTAAACCAAAATTTTTTGGAAATATCTTTACGCTGTAACTGTCAATAAATGGTGACCATAAATATTTAAATGAATACGGCATCGTCTTTATTGACAATAAACCTATCACTACTAAAGAAAATCCAATATCCTTAAAGTATACCGTAGTTGTAGTTACGAGAAAAGCATATATTAATCCACTGTTAATACCTATGGTTAATGCTGTTGCTAATGATTTTAAAAACCTTAAGTGAAAAACTTTGTTGGTGGTAATATCTCGAGACACCATACTATATATAAAATTTCAAATTGTAGCTCTATAAGTATTAACATTAAGCTTTAAGCTTTATCATCATAACAACAAGACTTTTTAATTTTGTTTGTGCATTTATTTCATCCCACTAAAAGATTACCTTCAATCAGCTCAAATGCATTTGTCGAGGCACATAAAAAATTTAAATATGGATGCTTTTTCCAAAAGCATTTAACACTGATTCATGTATTGCCTCTGATATCGTAGGGTGTGGAAATATAGTGTGCATTAAATCTAACTCAGTTCCTTCAAGTTGTTTGGTTAGAACAAGACCATATATCATTTCTGTAACCTCTGCTCCGATCATATGCGCACCTAATAATTCCCCTGTTTTTTTGTGAAATATAGTTTTAATGAACCCATTGTAATCGCCTAATGCTAAGGCTTTGCCGTTTGCACTTAATGGAAAATTTCCAATATTAATATTATCTTTACCAAATTCACTTTCTGCCTTTGCCTGGGTTAATCCAACACTTGCAATTTGGGGGTGGCAATAAGTACACCCCGGAATGTTTAAAGGGTTAATTGGCTTGGGTTTTTTACCTGCAATAACCTCAGCACTTATAACACCCTCATGACTTGCTTTATGTGCAAGCCATGGAGGAGAAACAACATCTCCTATAGCATAAATATTTTTTTCATCAGTTTGTAAATATTCATTCGTAACTATATATTTTTTATCAGAAATACTTACATTGATTTTCTCCAAACCAATATCTTCAATATTTGCGCTAACTCCTACTGCAGAAATCACTGCATCATATGAAGCATTGCTGTCTTTTGATTTGCTTTTAATTTCAAAATTAATATCACTTTTGTTTATGGTGAATTTTTTAATTTCAGCTGATGTCAAAATTTTAATTCCCTGATTTTCAAATGCTTTTTTAGCAAATTCAGAAATTTCCTTATCTTCATTGATTAAAATTCTGTCTGCGACTTCAAGAATTGTAACATCTACTCCCAAGGCGTTGTAAAAACTTGCAAATTCAACTCCTATAGCACCACTGCCAATTACCAAAAGCTTTTCAGGCAATTTATTAAGCATTAACGCTTGCCTATATCCCATAATAATCTCGCTCTCTTTAGGCGACAGCCCTTTTAAAAATTTTGCCTTTGCCCCTGTTGCAATAATAATATTCTTCCCAGTTACCTTGAAAGATTTATTATCCCTTGATATTTCAATACAGTTTTTGTCTAAAAATCTCCCATACCCTTCAATTATTGAAATTTTATTTTTATTAAGCAAATGTTTAATTCCGCCTGAAAGCTTATTTGATATTTCCCTTGATCTTGCAATGACTTTTGCAAAATCAACTTTATACCCTTCACATTTAATCCCAAACTCTTCTGAATTTTTTATATAGTGTAATATTTCTGCCGTACGAAGCAACGCTTTTGTTGGTATACACCCCCAATTAAGACAAATCCCACCCAGGCTTTCTTTTTCAATAATAGCGGTCTTTAAGCCTAATTGAGATGCTCTTATTGCTGCTACATAACCTCCGGGACCTGATCCAAGAACTAAAACATCATATTCAAAGTTGTTTTGCATATAGTTTTCCTAAAAGTTAATAACAAATCATTAATGATGGGTTTTCAACAAACCGTTTAAATGTACTTAAGAAAATTGCAGCAGTTGCACCATCAACAACTCTATGATCACAGGATAATGAAATATTCATAACTTGTTTTTTCTCCAAATTACCACTTTTACCATATGCTGGTATTTCTCTGGTACCTCCTATTGATAAAATACACGACTGCGGAGGATTAATTATGGCATAGAAGGACTTGATTGAATACATTCCAAGATTTGATATGGTAAAACCTCCACCCTGGTATTCTTCAGGCTTCAATTTCTGGGATTTCGCTTTTTTTGCAAGTTCTTTTACTTCGTTCGATATTTGAATCAAACTTTTTTGATTGGCATTTCTCACTATAGGAGTCATCAAACCATCGTCAATGGCTACTGCAACAGAAATATCCACGTTGCCAAATTGGATTATTTTATCTCCATACCAGGCAGAGTTAACTTTGGGATTTTTAAATAGCGCTAATGCACATGCTTTGATCAATATATCATTAATAGAAATTTTAAACTCAGGTTTATCACTTTCATCTAATTTAGCAGAAGAGTTAATATCTGACCTAAAATCCAAAATCTTATCAACAAAACACTCTATATCTAAGTAAAAATGAGGCACTTGCTGTTTTGATTCAACTAATCTTTCAGCTATAATTTTCCTCATATTAGTCACAGGTATTTCTAGATCACGATTTGGTATAATATTAGTCTCAAAATTTTGACTAGAACTATGCATAATAGCATTTTCAACATCTGATTTAACTATCCTGCCTCTTGGTCCGGAACCTTGTATACTGCTTATATTTATATTTTCTTGTTCAGCTATCCTTTTTGCTAAAGGAGATGCAAAAACCCTATTTGGCTCATCTTCCACCTTATTTTTTACTTTATTATGATTAAGTGTTTCATATGCCTTTTTAGCTTCAATATCCACAGATATTTCTGTTTTATTATTTTGAATGGCATGCTCCTCTTTAATAGAAGAATTTTGAATTTTGCCTATAGCATCTTTTATCTCCTCTCCCTCTTCTGCAATAATTGCAATTAAATCATTAACTTTGACATTTTTTGTTCCGGCTTCTACTAATATTTTCGCTAAAATTCCTTCATCAACTGCTTCAACTTCCATTATAGCCTTATCTGTTTCTATTTCAGCTATAACATCACCTGCTTCAACTGTATCACCCTCATTTTTAAGCCACTTAGCTAAATTTCCCTCTTTCATTGTAGGGGACAGTGCAGGCATTAAAACTTCTATCACCATAAACGTATTAAAAATGTATTTAATATAAGCTACATTAGCATATTATAACTCAGTTCTCCAATTAAATAATGAATTTACAGATTTTCTGCTCGCCCCTTATACCCCTTAGCGCTATTTGTTTTAGCTAAAAATAAATAATACGAATTCCCTAAAATAACTTGATAGATAAATTAGTATTTTTGAGAGTTTTTTTTATAGCATTTGAGCCTAATTTATCTCAATACATGGTGAAGATGATGTGAAAAAATCACCAAAAGACTTAGTTTAAATGTTAAATTATTTTATGCGCTTAATATAAGTTAAACAACTACATTCCAAATGTAAAACTTATACAACCAAATATTCTTAACAGTAATGCCTAAAAGCTATGGTCAAAAATTTTAGGATTCACAACAACATTAAATTTGTCCTTTAATTTCTTCATGATATCCATCAAAATTATTTCTTGTTCAATTTGATTAACTTGCGAATCGTATAATAACCTATGTTTTTCAATCTCATCTTTAGATGGTAAATCAACCTTAGTGGGTTTAGCCAATAGCACTTCTTCATGAGCATGGTCAATAAAGGGTTTTGTATAATAGTTAATTTTTGATTCAAAAATCACTTTATAAAAATCTACTGGTATTTCATTATTAAATTTACTACTTGACAGTCTAATTTTAGATAGCTGAATGTTCGAAAAATCAAAAAGCTTTATATTAGCTTCTGAATTTAACTTCTCTCCTTCAGAAATTTTAATTTGATTTATAAATGAGCTTAATTCCTTGCTATACCAAATTTGTTTTAATTGGGATTTTAATTCATCAAACTCTTGATCTTTTTCTGGAGTTATTTCAATTACTCTAAGGATACAGAACTTATCTGAATCAATTGGAAATATTTCACTTTGCTGATCTAATTTAATATTAAAAGAATTTTCTACAAATGACTTAGTATTAGTGATATCACCATTTTCATCAACAGAATTGATAATCTCTACCAAATTCAATTTTTGATTATAATCCTTAGCGATTACTTCTAATGTTTTTCCTTGTTTTAGTTCAGTTTGAATCTTTTTTATGCTATCCAAAAAATTATTAAACTTAACATCCTTTAAATATTCTTTTTTTAGTAAATCCTTAACTTCATCAAAGCTCTTCTTTTTTTCTATAATTATTTTTTCTATTTTAAAAATATATAATCCTAAGGGCGTTTCAATTATTTCACTAATATCACCTACTTTAAGGTTAAAAAGTTTTCCTGATATGTCACCATCAAAGTCTTTTGCTGTGATAATTCCTAAATTATAGTTATTAAAATTTGGAGCATATTTTTTTGCAACTTTCTCAAAATCTACACCTTTAATAATCTCTTCTCGTGCTTTATTAGCGCTATTTAAAGAGCTAAATTGAATTTGTTTAACATCTCGTTTTTCTGGCTCAACAAATAAAAAGCTCTTTTCTTCATAAATTTTTCTTAATTTCTCCTCAGTTACCTCACTAGATTGATCTTCAAATAGTTCTGAAGAAATTGTCATATACTCTACTTTGCGTTTTTCTGGAATCTTAAATTTTGATTTATTTTCTTCATAAATACGCTTTAGCTCTGAATCTTCAGGTCTATTAGGTATTTTAAAAGCAGAAAACGGGATTTTTACTAATTCCAACTCTCTAGTTTGCAACACATCTTCCAATATAATTTCTGTTAAACCTGGAATAACTGATTTATTCGCAGATATCGAATCGATAAACGTAGCCCTGACTACATCCTCCTTTAATTTGTCGATAAATCCCTGTTCAGATACCCCATATTGCTTAACCACCTGCTCAAATATATTTTTGTCAAATTTACCATTTTTAAAAAATATGGGAATTTTTAAAATCTCTTTTTTAACCATATTATCATTAGCAATTATCCCTAATCTCCTCGCTTCTAGTAAAATCAGAGTGCTGTCAACAATATTCCCTAATATCTCGCTCTTCAATTTACTTGTGTCATTTTGCGATAAGTCCCTTCCATATTTTACTCTAGACTCCTTAATGGCTTCTTGAAATATTTTATTAACATAGGCAAAAGAATATTCAACATCTGCAATTTTCAATGCATACGTTAATTCTTTTTTGACGAAAACATCCCTTAATCCACCAAAAGCAAATGCTAATATTAATACTAAGAGTAAAAATTTTACAAGATTTCTAAGTAACTTATTTTGAATCACTGTCTTTGCTTTGAGGTAAATTTACGTCAATTGATTTTAGTCTTTTATTTACTTCGGATATCACCTCATCTGTAATTTCCGTAGAATCATCGCTATAAAATACCATTCCCTTATCTATGGTAACCGTTATATGGTTTTTCTCTGATAAATTTTTAACAATGTCTATTAAGCTATCATTAAGAGTTTTATTAATATTATTGAATTCCTTGTCAAGATTGATCCTTTTGTCATAAAACTTTTTTTGTAAGATTTGTGCTTCCTTATTCAATTCTTCTCTTTTTTTATTGTATTCTTTTGCTGACATTATATTTTTCTTATTCTCCAAATCCTCAGCCCTTTTAGAAAATTTTTCTTGCATTTCTCCCGCTTCCTTTTCAGATTTACTAAATTCATCTTCTATCACTTTTTTTGCTTGCACATATGCAGTACATTTTTCAACTATTTTATTAGTATCAATTACTCCAATTTTAGTTTGAGCATAAACGTCGTTTATGAAGGTTATACAAGATACTAAAAAAAATACTGACAGAAATCTTAAAAATTTCATTTTATACTCCAAAAAATATAATTACTAAAAGTTTGTTCCAATACTAAACCTTACTCTTGAGGTCTTGTCAAACGATTCTTTTGTGAATGGCGTACCATAATCTAGTCTGATAAAGCCAAGAGGTGAATCCCATACCAAACCAACGCCATAAGATGCTCTAATTTTCTTGCTTGTATCAATGTAGTCAGAATTTAATCTTCCTCCTTCACATAAAGGCTTAGAACTGATTTTTTGATCATTTACACCAGAATTACATTCACAATCTTTTCCTTCACATTTATATTTTGCTGCATCGGTGTCAAACAAAGTACCGAAATCACTAAAAACAGCTCCTTTCATCCCAAATTCCTCAGGGAGACCTAAAGGAAATTGTATTTCAGCTGTGCCTGCGAAAAAAGTATTACCTCCAAGCGATGCTCGGTCATCATTTCCTGTGTATTTTTTAACCCTTGGACCTATACCTGATACATCAAACCCCCTTATATAATCCTCTCCAACAAAAAAGCTATCGTTAACGTTAACATTGTTGCCACCAATACCACGAATATTACCAGCTCTTCCGATTAAATTTAAAATAATATTTTCTTTATACAGTGGCTTAAAATAACTCGTATACAGTTGGTGTTGCAAATATTTTACATTACCACCAACACCGGCAAAATTTTGTGTAAGTTTAACCATGTATCCTTTTGTAGGGCTAATCCTGCTATTTAATTTATCATATGTAATTGAATGACCAATGGAGGACACACGTGTTTTATTTGGTTGAACCTTTAGAAATATTGATGCATCTTTGCTCTTATCAGATTTTTCATTTTTGATAGAATAATTAATATTATGATATAAATATTCATTAATATCATACCCAGTTCTGAGGGTCAGGCCCTTGCTTTTAGCGCTAAAAGAGCTTTGATCTGACCTATCTTGAGATGTTGTAAAAATATCAAAACCAACTGCTAAGTTACGATCCATAAACTTTGGTTCAGTAAAACTAAACGATATATCAGAGCTTTTTCTAGCTTTACTAAAATCAAATTCTACTATTTGCCCCTTACCCAAAAAATTATATTCAGACAATGTTGTTGAACCAATTGCGCCTGAAGCAGTGTTATACCCAATTGCAAAACGCATAGATCCCGTAGATGTCTCTTTTACTTTAATATCCAAATCTAATTTATCAAATTCAGAAGTTGGCTTATTCTCAAATTCAACTGAGCTAAAATAACCCAAATTAGCAACTTTTTGTTTAGACCTTTGAATTTTTGATAAATTGAACGAATCACCTTCGTAGATTTTTAATTCCCTTCTAATAACTCTATCCAAGGTTCTTGTGTTGCCAACAATATTAATATTCTTAACAAAATATTTTGCAGTTTCGTTGATGGTGTATCTGATATTTACTATTTTATTTTTTTCATCTTTCTCCAAATTATAATCAACATCTATAAAAGTATAACCCTTATTACCCAAAAATGATGTGGTTTGGTATACAGTTTTGTCGATTAAAGATTCATTAAATATTTCCCCTTCTTTATAATCGATGAATTTTTTCAATTCAGTTGCATCAATATCTTTTATTTGGCAATCAATTGATGATTTACCAAAATTAAACCTTTCACCTTCAGTAATAACGTATGTTAACAAAAATGATTCGCCATTAGGAGTAATTTCAGAGGTTGAAGATAGAACTTTAAAATTAGCATATCCTTCTTGCATATAATGTTGCTTGAGTAAATCTTTATCCAACATAATTCTATCTTGGTCGTATAAATCACTCGAAGAAAACAACCTATACCAAGCCGCCTCTTTTGATGCAATGATTTTTAATAAATCTTTTTGAGAAAATTTAGTATTGCCATAAAAAATTATTTTTTTGATTTTTGGCTTTTCTCCTTCATTAATGAGAATTGTAACATCAACTGAATCTTGTCCTCGCATTTTTATCGTTGATTGAGCAGAAGTAGCAAAATAACCTATTTTTTTATACGTAGATTCTATTCTTTTAACATCGCTTTCTAATTGATATTTTGAATAGATGTTACCTTCTTTAACTTGTAATTCTTTCTTGATTGTAGCAGCTTTTAATTTTTTACTACCCTCGATAGTAATTTTTCTAATTACAGGATTTTCTTCGATTTTGATGATTATAACATTTTTTGCACTTTGTTTAATCGATATGTCAGAAAAAAAACCTTGGGAGTATAAATTTTTAACTGATTTATCAATATTTTCTTTAGTAGCTTTATCCCCTATTTTAAAATCTAGATAGTATAAAATGGTATCTGTGGGAACTCTCTTGTTGCCTATGACCTCAATTTTTTGAACATTTTCAGATGCAATAACATTCAAAAATTGAAGTGAAAAAACAATTATAAAAATAAAATTTTTAACTAAATGCATAATATTTTCAGCCTAATAATAATTTTAATTTCTTAAAGAATTCGATGGCCTTTAAATCATTCCAAAAAGCTATCGACATCAATCCTATCAGTATAAAAAAGCCAATTTTAAAACAAATAACCTGAACTTTATGATTAATTGGTCTTCTAATTATTGCTTCTACTCCATAAAAAAATAGGTGCCCTCCATCTAACATAGGTATAGGGAACAAATTGATCAAACCTAAATTAAGCGATATCATTGCAACAAAATATAATATTGCCATAAATCCCTGTTTTGCCATACTCTCTGAGTATAAAGCTATTTTTATTGGACCTCCAATATCCTCCGTTCCACGTTTCAAAGTTATCATTTGCCAAATAGCTTTTACGAACATATATGACATATTTCCCACTTGGTAAAAGGAATTTACAAATGACTCTGCCACCCCAACTTTCCTAAAAGTGAATTTTTCAAAATAAACACCTATCATGCGTGATTTAACAATTTCACCAAATATATTTTTATATTCTTCTTCCTTGGGCGCAACATTCACCGTCAAATAGGATTTTTGGCGAACAACTCCTACTTCAATATTCATATTTTCACTTTTATCTAATTTTAACTTCAGATCAACTGGAGAGTCTACTTTATCTCCATTAACGTCAACAATTAAATCTCCCACTTCCAAACCAGCTTTTTGAGCTGGAGAGTCTTGTTGCAGGCCTGTAATTTCAGGCTTAAATTCCTTTACCCCACTATGCATTGATAAAATAATAAAAATGATAATTGTTAGTAGATAATTAGCAAACGGCCCGCCAAAAACAATCAAAGATTTTTGCCATAAATTTTTATGATGAAAAGATAAACTTTTTTCTTTCTCTGATAAACTATCTATTTTTTCTTTATCTGGAGTGCTCGCAGCACCTTCATCACCAAACATTTTTACATAACCTCCAAGAGGTATAAGGGCAATTTGCCAAACAGTGTCTTTACTATCTTTCCACTTGATTAGTGGCTTTCCAAATCCTATTGAAAACACCTCGATTTTCACCCCAAACAGTCTAGCAAATAAAAAATGCCCCAATTCATGAATAAACACAATTGGCGTTAAAATCACTAAAAACCAAAACAGAGCTTTTGCTGATGTATACATAATAAAAAAAACGGGCGCTATCACTATTAATAGCCAAAACAAAGCTTTCATTGAAATATAAAACATTTATTGAATCTACTAGATATCAACAAATGAACAATTTTACAATTGAAAATTTCAAACAAATGATTGCTTTTTAGTTTGATAGCTTTAAAATCCTAATAAGGCTATGATAAACATTAAAATTTCCATTTAGAATTATGCGTAAGGTGAAATATATACTTTTTATAACATTAATTTTTCCAATCATGTTTTATGGTTGTTCAAAAAAAAGCAAAAGCTATGGAACAACTGAAAAAAACTTCAAAAATAAACATTTTCCTAGAGATAATGAATTTATAATGAATGGAGGGTATAAAATCAAGGTACCGAAAAACCCCTTTGTCAGTTCCAAGGAAGCTGTGGAAGTGTATAATAAGGATAATAAAAATTCTCTTGCCGATGTTCCTAGTATACCAGAAAATTTAAAGAAGAATTAATATATTATGGGCAACCATGGCATTATTGGATTTGAAAGATTTTAGAAGCCAAATTGAAAAGGTTAGCTCATTGTTAAAGAACAAGTTTAATGTCATACCAAAATTTGGTGTTGAAATTGAATTTTACTTAAGACACAAAAATGGTAAACTAGCAAGTGCAGAGCAAATTGACAAATTTAAAGAAGAACTCAGAAAGCGTAATTTAGCGATATCTGATGAAAGGGGATTGGATCAGTTTGAGACTCAACTCAAAGCTTCAAGCAACTGTTTAGAATTAATAGAATTAATTAAAAAGATCAAACTTGATTTACACGAAGTATCAAATAAGTTGAGTTTGCTTATAACATTTAGCCCCAAACCATTTGCTGGCACATATGGCTCTAGCATGCACTTTCACCTAAGCCTATATGATAATCATAATCATAACTTATTTTCAGACGATACTATAAGCACAAACAAATTTCTTAGCAATGTTGTTAATTCAATTCTTTTAATCCTTAATCAATCAATTTATTTATTATGTGGTGATGATTTTGAAGAATATAGTAGATTTACACCAAATTTTATGGCTCCAGTAAATTTGAGCTGGGGAAATAACAATCGAACTACTGCTGTAAGAATTCCAGATGGCGATATAAGTAGTAGAAGATTGGAATTTAGGATTCCATCTGCTTCATGCGATCCACAAAAAGCTATTTTTTTCTTACTTGTTGCAGTCTTAAATGCATTAACCAATCCAAAAGCAACAATAGATAGGGTATACGGCAACGCAGCCGATCCACAATATAAATTTCAGGATTTATTTACCAATCCAACTACCGCTAAAAATCATTATAATTTGGATAATATTTATTCTCAATTATGTATCTAAATAATTTAAAATTCAAAGTGTAGGAGATAATGTTATTATAAATTAAATAGTATGTAAAAAAGCATACTTGTGAAAAATTTTTGTTAATTAATTTCCTAAAGGATTAATAGCGGTTTTAGATATAAAAGATTAACATTTGCACTTCTAGCGCATCCTAATGAGTAGTGGGAAGGTTTGCTTGATGATAAGGATGCGCTAAATGTGCACTCACCCAGTTCAGCTACTTTGATTTGTTATAGCACGTATAAATAGAATATGCAACTAATAGTTTTATTTGCTACTATAAGAAGTAATTAAATGATTTAAAATGATATTATTATTTTGTTTACTTGTGTTTTGCAAAGCATTATATTCGTCACTATATTTGTCAGAATGAAATAATAAATACGCAATGTTTGCTTCTTTAAGTGAAAATTTTATAAAAGCTCTTGATAAAATTAAGCGCAAAGGGATCATATCAGGAGATGATTTAGAAGGGGCACTGCGTGAAATAAGAATATCTATGCTCGAGGCTGATGTTGCGCTAAGCGTAACTAAAGAATTTATAAAAAATGTAAAAAATAAAGCCATTGGACAGGAAGTTGTTAATAGCGTAACACCTGGGCAAATGATAGTGAAGATTGTTCATGATGAATTAAAAAATATTTTAGGAACGGACGAGCAAGATATTAACTTAAAAGTGTCGCCCCCTGCGGTAATAATATTAGTTGGATTACAAGGTGTGGGTAAGACAACAACTGCTGTTAAGTTAGCAGTATATTTAAGAAAAAAATTAAAGAAGAAAGTGTTGCTTGCATCATTGGATACATATAGACCAGCTGCTCAGGAACAACTTGAGACACTTGGTAAGCAAGTCTCTATTGATACTCTTCCTATTATTCATAAACAATTTCCTCTGGATATTGCTAAAAGAGCGCTACAAGAGGGTAAAACAGGATTATATGACCTAATAATCCTGGATACGGCAGGTAGATTGCACACTGATGAAAAATTAATAGATGAAATCATTTCTATAAAACGCGTTACTAATCCTGTTGAAACTTTATTAGTAGCAGATTCTATGGCAGGACAAGATGCAGTAAGTAGTGCGAAGCAATTTCACGATTCAGTAAATTTAACAGGTATTGTATTGACTAGGATTGATGGTGATTCAAGGGGTGGAGCAGCGCTAAGTATAAAATATATCACAGGATGCCCTATCAAGTTTATCGGGCATGGAGAAAAAATATCTGATTTGGAAAAATTTTATCCTGAAAGAATTGCATCTAGAATTCTTGATATGGGAGATGTTGTTACTTTAGTCGAAAAAGCTATAGACGCAGTGAACGAAGAGGACTTAGAGCAGCTAGCTAAAAAAATGCAAAAGGGCAAATTCGATATGGAAGATTTAAAGAAACAGCTCAATAATTTAAAAAAAATGGGGGGAATATCTTCAATTATGGGTATGTTACCTGGTTTTAAGGGAATTAAGCAAGCTTTAGGTTCAGATAAATTTGATAAAAGTGTTATAATCAGGCAAGAGGCAATAATAGACTCTATGACAAAAAAAGAGAAGATGTACCCCAAAATAATGAATGCATCAAGAAAAAATAGAGTTGCCAAGGGAGCTGGGGTTACTGTTCAAGATATTAATAAATTGTTGAAGCAGTTTTTAGAAATGCAAAAAATGATGAAGAAAGTAAGTAATTTGGACGAAAGAAATTTAAGAAAATTTGAAAATATGATAGATAATAAATATAAAAACAATATTTCATGAAAAATCTGAAAGATGACCAAAAAATAAAAAGGCTATCTGAGGCTTTGAGAATAAATCTTAAGAGAAGAAAATCAAAGAATAAAAAAGAAACCTGTGAGAAAATTATGAAAAATAAAACTACTAAGTTAGCTGTAATATTAATCTTGTCAGCTATGTTGATATCATGTGGTAAAAAAACGGAAAGAGTAGGCTATTTTTTAAGCAAGGAAAAGCTGGACACTATCAAAATCAATCAAACTTCTGAGCAAAGTCTTCTGAATGCCTTAGGAGAACCTACAACCAAATCAAGCTTTGGCCCAAAGATTTACTATTATATGGAACACCAATATGAACAAGTTGCATTTTTTTATCCGAAATTAAAGGAACAAAAAATTGTCGCCATAGAACTGGATGCAAAAGATATAATCAAAAAAGTAACAATATATGGTTCAAAAGATGCAAATGTTTTGAATTATGACTCAGATCAAATTATGATAAAGGGAAATCAAATTGGTGTGCTAGAGCAATTTGCAAGCAATATAGGTAAATTCAGTTCAAAAGCTCAAAAGGGTAGTGCAAATTGATTTTTAAATTTGATGCGAGATTAGTATACAACATCAATGATAGTGATATTTAGTAAGAATACGCACTTAGAGCAAGCTTTAAGAAATTTCCAGATGTATAAAAACTTAAAGATTGTAACAACACAGGACAAAAAACAATTAGAAGAAGCAGGTAGAATTTGTATATTAGATGAGGTTGTGAGCTTTAATAATCAATATAAAATTTGCATTTCTACATCAAAAACTCAGGGCACAGATT
This sequence comes from Candidatus Bandiella numerosa, assembly GCF_029981845.1. GTDB lineage: Bacteria > Pseudomonadota > Alphaproteobacteria > Rickettsiales > Midichloriaceae > Aquirickettsia > Aquirickettsia numerosa. Next base: position 126,947 of record NZ_CP104164.1, read on the forward strand.
TAACAAAACCTTTTCATATCTCAGGTTTAAATCTCCTCATTATTAAATGCTTAGCACAAATAAATAATTATATATTTCCCGATAAATTTTCTTTTTTCTACAATGAGAGATTGTTAATTAATAATGATGAAAAAACTGTTAAATTGACCGAAAAAGAAGCTGGCTTGCTAAATTTTATTTTAAAAAGTCCAATTTTTACTGTTAACAAAGTCGAGGTTCTTGATAAATTGTGGAGATACGATATTACTTCAGAAACATTAACTATTGAAACACATATTTATCTTTTAAAAGCAAAATTCAAAAAACTTGGCTTTAAGAATGTATTGTCAATTGATAAGAATAAAATTAATTTCAGTATTTAAATTTGGCATGTTAATTGCTCATAAATTATATGCACTGATAATATAAATATAAATGGCAGAAGCATCTATACAAATTAACCAACTAAGCTCAAATGCACATAGTGCGCAAAAGGCTTGTTTAAATTCATCAAGTGGCAGTCATGATACTAGTGCCAATTTTGATAAAATATTGCAAAGTATAAATGCACCTACTGATACGTCTACTAAAGTTAACCATAATGAAGATAATTCTCAATTAGTAATAGATAGAGGTGGCGACTGTGACAATAACATTCAAAACGATAATTCTAACTATAGTAGCGCAAGCATTAATGACATTGAAATTGAGGAATATTTGCAAATTACCCCTAGACAGGTAAGTGTTGATACTAGAGTTAAAACTGATTTAAGTCTTTTAACCTTAGCGGAAAATGCCACAATTAATAATGCTGGCAGTGCGCAAGATACTTACAAATCAGCTGAGCTGAATTTCTTTTGTCCAACTGTGCAACTATCATATGGAGATCATGGAGGAAATGAGAAGAGTAACAATGATAATAATAAGTTACCGCAATTACAAATAGAAGCTACTGAATTTACTGGTGGAGATGTTAGATTCATTAAAATAGGACAAAATATTGAATTAAATTTTCCGAAGATTCAATTAAATTATTCAGAATATGAGACATACTCACAAAACCAGCCAGAAACTTGTGATAATTTACCGTTCGTTTCATCTGGAGTTGACACAAAGGAAGTTAGAAGTTTTGATTTTGTTGATTTAAATTTTAAATTTAATGAGACCTTATCTGATGCAGATTACAGATATGGACACAATGCATATTTTAACAGTACAAAACCAATAACAAATGCAAAAATAAATTTTTCTTTAGACAGTTTAGATAGTAAGTTGATTAATCAGGTAAATTTTTTCATATCTGCCACAACTAATCAAAAAGAGAACAATACTGTGGTGCAGTTAGAACCTGCAGAACTTGGTAAAATTGAAATAATAGTAAGTAATCAGGGAAAGGAGCGAAACATCATAGTAAATTCTGATAAAATATCAACATTTGAGCTATTGAAAAAACATAGTGATGAATTTTTAAGTAGCATTAAGTCTAGCGATTCTGAAAATGACATTACAACAAATCTTTCTTTTAATTATAAAGATCTAAGTCAAAATGGTGATGGTGGAGACGACCAATTACAAAAAGGACGACTATCAGTTGAAGGAAAAAATAATGCTTTATTCAATGGTGTTACAGAACACAGAATGTCACTTGTGTTTATGCCATTTGATATTGACAAAAATTTAGATGTATGGGTATAGTGGTATCACATAATGTTTTAAGGTTTGCTTTATGGCCGAAGTAGGATCGTCAAAATCAATCATCAATTCCTCTGATAATGGTGCTGTTGATAAAATTGCAAAAGAAAAAAAGGCTTTAGCGGAAGAGAAAAAAAGGTTTTTAGGATTTTTTGTAGAATCTCTCAAAGGTCAAGATCCGACTTCTCCAATGGATCATTCCCATGTGATCAATACCATGTTGTCATACCAAAACACAACTAATTTAATGGACATTAAAGGGTTATTATACGATGCATTCAACGAGAGTGACCAAGCAAAATTGTCTAGTGCCGTTAATCAACTAGGGCAAGGAGTAATAATTAAGGGTAACGATATTGAGCTTACTGAATCAGAAGAAAATAGTAAAAAAGTTTTAAAGGCAGATATAATTTATCTGTTAGAAGATCAAGCAGACAAAGTTAAAATTTCAATTAAAGATGAAAAAGGAAAAGTAATTTCTGAAGTAGAAAGTGCTGAAAAAAATAAAGGGATGAATACATTCGTCTGGGATGGAGAATTAATAAAAGATAATGAAAAATCTACTGATCCTGCAAAATTAGGCAAATATACTTATGAAGTAGTTGCTACTGACAAAAATGGTGAAAAAATTAAGGTAACCACTTTTAGTGGTATTAGAAATATTATTGATAAAATTCTTTTGGATAATAAAGGTTCCCCCGTATTTAATTCAGGTGAAAAACGGTTTAATCAGGATCAGATTTATGGCTATCAAGCAGTGAATACTGCTAATCTCGGTAATTTGCAAAATTTCAAAGATTATTTAAAATCTAATAAAGACCTATTCACTACCAGAAAAGATGCATAAGCCTCAAGCTTATACTTGTTGGTTAGATTGTTTTAATGCCGACAGAAATTTATTTTATCTAATCTAGAATCTGTTTCTATATTCAACTGGATTGTCAGGACATTGCATAAAACCACATTCCAAATATACAGAAATGACGTTGATTAATAACATAGTTAGTAATATCAAAAACAAAAGCCTATTAAGCAATTTATCAGATATTGAAAAGTATGACAATATGCTATTAAACTTTATGTTTTTAAATATTGGTGTTAAAGATACTAGAATAATAAATGAAAATGAAACGATATCATTCCAAGTGTAAAAATGCAAATTGAGGAATTTTGATCCATATCCTGGATCACCAGGCACAATATGTAGCAACACTTGTCTCATAGCCACAATTAAGCTGTATATACTAGAAATAATGATTATCAAATTATATCTAAATTCATTACCGTACCTAATATTCATTATGGCCCCAAATGCTATAAAGAATAACCCTACTCTTTGTAATAAACAAAGAGGGCAAGGAAGCTCATGGAATGCAAATTGATAAAAAAGAGCAATTATATTCGCTGTGATTGCTATAATAAGTATTATAAAATCTGTTATTAAAATTTGTCTATTTTGCATTTTTTCAGTATAAAAATTAAAAAGATAAATTTAATTTATCTGTTGCATGGTGAATGAACCAAGCCACAGAGATTGCATAGCACATAAAAAATAAAATTAGACTAAAACCTATTTTGCCTATATACGCCAAGCACAATGCCATAACTAATATAATGAAGATACTCACTATCATAAAAATCGTCTTTTTAATCACTACTTAAAGTAAATAAGAAAACACCTAAAATGTAAAGAATAATCTTAACGTCTAGCAATAGAAATCGCAATAACCTCTGTTGCCCCGTTCTTAATTAAAATTTTTGAGCACTCATTAATAGTATTGCCAGTAGTTATTACATCATCTATTAATAATATTTTTTTTCCTTGAATTAATTTTCTATTATTTTCACTAATATAAAATGAATTTTTTAGATTTTTCTCCCTAAGATTTTTACTTAATTCGCTTTGACTAGCTGTATTTTTAATCTTTACTAAAATTTTTGAATTATATTTTATTTTTGTTATGTCAGCCATTATTTTTGCAATGATGGCTGATTGATTATACCCACGTAGCTTTAATTTTGATTTATGAAGTGGTACTGGAAATATATAATCTATATCTTTACATTCTAATGTAGCTGAAATATACGTTAGCCAATTTTTTAATAATTTTCTTAATTTAAAGATAGCATGAAATTTAAATTTTTTGATTATTTGTTTTGCGAAATCATTATATTCAATTATGGATATTGTATAATTATAGCAATGCTTTTCATTGATACAAAATTTATCAGTACAAAGAATCATGTTACTAGAGATTGTTAAGGAAGTTCCGCATTTTTTGCAAGTTGGCCTAGTTATAAATGAAATTTTCCCCCAACATTCTTTACATAATATATTAGAAATCCAACAATTTGCCTTGCACATAATGCAGATTGGAGGATACATAATATTTATAGCGTGCCCAAGATAATCTATAATTCTCATATTTGCATTTTGCTTTATATCTCCTGCCATGCTAGCAGAGACACATATTATAGTAAATAATATCAATAATCTAACAACTGATGTTGCTAAAACCAATTTTTTCAGCTGATATTATACTAAATTTATAATTAAAAATGCTTGCGTAATCTTAAAGAGAGTGTCAAATCTTAGCCCTATTCCATTTACAGCATAATTCAGATAATTATTGACATCGCCATTCTTCGCTTATGTAGGTTTTAAAACTACACTTCGCTCATCACTCCTTGTCACTACCTATCTTACCCAAGCTATAGCTTTGCTTATTCCAAAGAGGTTGTTCTTTTTATTTTTCTTTGCAAAATTAATAAACCATATAGCAATGCTTCTGCCGTAGGTGGACAACCTGGAACATATACATCCACAGGCACTATTCTATCACATCCTCTTACCACAGAATATGAATAATGATAATACCCACCACCATTTGCACAACTACCCATCGAAAGAACCCATCTTGGCTCAGGCATTTGATCATATACTTTCCTAAGGGCACTAGCCATTTTATTAGTTAGTGTACCTGCTACAATCATAACATCAGATTGACGTGGACTAGGCCTGAAAAGCATCCCAAATCTATCCATGTCATACCTGCTAGACGCAGTGTGCATCATCTCAATTGCACAACACGCAAGACCAAATGTCATTGGCCATAAAGAGCCTGCTCTAGCCCATTTTACTAAATCATCTAATTTAGCAGTAACAAAGCCTCTGTTTTTAACATCTTCTATAGCATAATTTAAAAGCTCATCTTGTTTTTGACGCAATGTAATTTTATTATGCTCGTTATGTATATTTATTCCCATTCCAATGCCCCTTTTTTCCACTCATATATGAATCCTATTGTCAGTGTGATAATAAACATAATCATTGACCAAAATCCAATAAGCCCTATTTCCTTTAATACAATCGCCCATGGAAATAAAAACGCTATTTCTAAATCAAAGATAATAAAAAGGATAGACACTAAGTAAAACCTCACATCAAATTTTTTCTTAGCATTTCCAAAATTTTCAAAACCGCATTCATAAGTAGATAATTTTTCTTTGTAGGGATTTAACTTATTCACCACAAAAGGCAAAATTATTAATACAAAAGCTAAGCATGAACTTATTACTATGAAAATTAATATTGATAGGTAATTTTCTAAATATAATTGCATGTTCATATAACTATCTTTCTTTAGGTATTCTTACAGTAAGACCATCAAATTCATCTTGCATTATTATCTGGCAACTTAATCTTGAAGTCTTAGTTAAACCAAATGCCAAATCTAACATATCGTCCTCATCTTCTTTTTTTGGTATCACCTTTTCCAGTGTATCATAAAAATTTTTATCCACAATAACATGACATGTAGCACACGACAGAGAACCACCACATGCCCCCTCTATTTCATATATACCATTTTGGTGAGCAATTTCCATAACAGACAAGCCATTAGGTGCTTCTAGTTCTTTAACATCTCCATTATCATGAACAAACTTAATTTTTGGCATTCCTTACTCACTTAGCGCTTTTATTAAGATTTACAATCTGAGAAACGGTATCTCTTTTAATTTTTACCTTTACATCTTTTGCTATCTCAACAACTAAAATATCGCTCTCTGTCTCCACTTTAGATACGGTAGCAACCATTCCACCTGCTGTAACAATTTGGTCACCTTTTTGCAGGTTATTGACCATATCTTGATGATTTTTCAGTTTTTTTTGCTGAGGGCGAATAACTAAGAAATAAAACACAACTATAATTATCAGCAATGGAGCCATACTAGTAAGCATCGAACCGGCTGAGGAGCCAGCTGACACATCTGCTAAAACCTCTTGTATAAACATAAATCAATATATAATAAATTTTACCTATTTCTATATCATCAGTAGCACTTTTTCAATAACTATTTGTGGATTAAAAACTTTATTGCACCAATATTAAATCTATGGGCTTTTTCATATATTCAGCATTATGCTAAATATTACTTTAAACTGCAGAATATTTATCTTTATTTATATCTCTAATTTCATCCATATATTTTCTTATTCACTTGAGTAAATTAGGAAGTTTGATGACTATGTACCTTAATAAAATATGCTTTGAACTTGCACAAAGTATTTAAAGAGCCTTGATAAGATTTAAAATATCTGGTAAGAGTCTAAGTGGATGGATGGCCGAGCGGTTTAAGGTACCGGTCTTGAAAACCGGCGTGCGTTAACACGTACCGTGGGTTCGAATCCCACTCCATCCGCCATTTGTTCGAATAAGTAAGTTATTGATATATCAATATATGCCGCATATAATTATTGAATATTCCGACAATGTGAGCTCCTTAGTGAATCCTACGAAGATTACTCATCTTGCGCATAATATAATGATGCAGTCAGGCCTTTTTAATGCTGCAGATATAAAATCACGCTCCTATGTTTCTGAGGATTATTTGGTAGGTGAAAAGGGCAATAAGGGATTTTTTGTTCACGTAACTGTGTATATACTTGAAGGTCGCTCTACCTTACAAAAACAGAACTTAAGTGATGCGTTAAGCGATGCCTTGCAAATACCTTTGGAAAAAGTGGATCAATTATCTATTGATATTAGAGAATTGGCGAAAGATACGTATCGCAAATATGTCTCTAGATAATTATTAGCTTATACCTTGGTTTCTTAAAAAACTCGCCAATAATAGACTTCAAGTCATATATATCCCAAAAATCGACAATGAGCTCTCGCTTGACCTTGTACTGTCTTGCATGGAATTGTCCGTGATTTTTCAAATTACAAAACTACCCTCTGAACCCCAGTATACATAGGCTTTAGCGCGTTTTAGCTCCCCACCACATGCGTACTTAGAGAATCACAAAATCACCGATTTTAACATTAAATCTCCCTTTTTGCTCTCTGTTTCTCCGTTTACATGCGAGCGTCAATCATCAAGGTACGTATATCATCAAACTCCTGATTTACATGGATTGCAGAGAATTAGCGTTTTTTAGAGAACGAAAATCGGAGTAGTGATAGAGATTCGAAATGGGGAAAACAAGGTAAATCAAGGGGCGGAGGGTACCAAGAAAGAGAGCCAAATGTAAAATCTAGCTTGCATCAATTTTTAGGCAATTATAACTAACAAATTAAAGACTGAAGTCTCTCTGCCTAAAGGCGAGGGTTTTAAAGTAATTATGTGATTATGAAAACAATCTCATACACATTAAAATGAAGGTGTTATGAAATTATACATTGAATAGTATTATTCAATTTCAAATATGGCTTCAACTTCAACAGAGGCACCAAGTGGAAGAGAAGAAACGCCCACAGCTGCCCTTGCATGCTTTCCTTTGTCGCCGAATATTTTAACAATGATATCAGAAGCTCCGTTTATTACTTGAGGATGACTAGTAAAATCAGATGCACTATTAACAAATCCTGTTAACTTGACGCAACGTTTTACTTTATCTAAAGAACCGACTGCTGATTTTAGTTGCGCGACAATATTTAAAGCGCATAATTTTGCAGCTTCCACTCCATCTTCAATAGCAATATTCTCTCCTAACTTACCCGTAAATTTTACCCTGCCTTCTTCCATAGGTAATTGCCCTGAAATAAAATCAATTTGCCAACTTTAACATAGGGCACGTAATTGGCAACCGGTGCAGAGACTTTTGGTAAAGTAATGCTTAATTCAGATAGATTTTTCTCGATGAAATTTGCTGTCTGATTTTCTAAAGCAAAACATAACTCGCTACCCAGTACTACGAATAACAAACATATCGATATTTTGATACGATGTCTAAATTGTTGCACGATCAACCTCCTTGAAATTCAATTTGCACTTGACAAAATTTTACTAAAACCATACGTATGATAATGTTGTATGTACAACATCAAACCATTCATTGTAAAGGAAAATTATGATCATCACAAAAATTAAACTGATTTGTATTGCAGCCTTTCTATCGATTATACCGCTTGTAGCAAGCGCAGCACCACTTGATGTAAGGAAAATTACACCTCCAAAATTAGAATCTACTCATTTGGGGCAAAAAATACTATGTCATAGGCCAATGAGACATGGTTCTCCGAATATGATTGTTGAACAAAAAGATGGAAAAGTAATCGCACATAATTATGGGCATGGTGGCAGTGGTTGGACCTTAGGCCCGGGATCTGCTTCATATGTAAATAATTTACTTATAAATTTTTCAGGTGCTGCTGATTTAAAAAATGATACACCTATTACAATTATTGGCGCAGGTGCTTTAGGTCTTTTTACAGCTTACGATCTAGTACAAAGAGGTTTTACAAATATAACCATCGTAGCTGAAAAATTTGATTCTCTTACATCACATAATGCAGGCGGATTACTTGCGCCGGTATCGATGGATAATGACCCAAAGATGCAAAAAATCATCGATCAAATTGGTATCGATGCTTATAAGTTTTACGCAAGCATCGCACAAAAAAAACACAAACATTTTAAAGATGGGGCCGTAATCGTGCCAACATATTTTGAAAATCGAGAGGATTCTGGCTTAGAGCCATATGTCGGAAAAGTAATGAGGCCAGCAAAGGATGTAATGCTTGATTTTGGTAATGGTACCACTAGAAAAATGGTCTCTTATGATGATGGTATTTTTATCGATACTGCAAAAATGATGACAGGCCTTCGTGACTATTTAGATAAAAAGAAAATCAAGTTTGTTCAGAAAAAAATTCATTCATTTAGCGATCTAAACACCATGTATATTATCAATTGCAGCGGACTTGGTTCTGGTGAACTTAATAAAGATGGAGAGATGGCAGCAGTGCAAGGGCATTTAATTATGCTTAAAGACCAAAATCCTCAAGATTTACAGTATATGATTTTAGTATATTTTAACGAAGGTGAAACGCAATCAGGTCAGAAAGTAAAACGCTCTTTTTATATTTTTCCAAAATATTTACCAAATACAGGAGCTAAGGATATAGGCGTTATAGGAGGTACATTTATTGAGGGTGCCACACCTAAAACACCTAATGAAAAAGAGTTTGATATTCTACTTGAAGGAGCAAAAAAGTTTTACGGTATTCAATGATAATATTCAATGGCTCGCTATCATTAGCTAGCCACCTTTAAACAACATCCTCTGTTTATTCATTGCACATACCTCGCAGCCGAATGGTTCTCCATGTTCATGCCAAAGGTTGGGTATGTTTTGCAAGAGATCATCAAGTTTCATATGGAGGAGTTGGTTTCCTAAAAGGATAGCTTCTTTAAGTTTTGGAACAAGGAAATTGAGCCTGAGGATAAGCTGCACATATTTTTAGCTGTGACTTTATTGAAATCGCATAAATCCTGCATGGTTAGATATTTGCCGGATTTTAGCTGGCGTTGCCATAGGTGCGCACATACCAAGGCTTTGACTAATGTTGTAGCGAACCCTCTGAACCACATTATTCATAAACTTTGTTGTATGATTGAATTTTCTTAGCAGAATTCCAAGAAATATTTTTATAGGATTTCTTATTATAATCCCAGATAAGATAAATTAATAACTCGTCATTAGGGTAATAATCAATTGCCAATTACCTATAAGCTTTTTATCAAATCTATGCCTGTTCACAATATCGTTAATACTGACACTTCACTTGGTTGATTCCTAAAATTTGAAGCCAAGCTTTATACTTCACTGCGCCATTTATTTGCCCAATTTTTGCAACACCGATTACTTTCACTTTAGCAATAATATCACTTTACTTCAGTAACTGTTCATTAGAAAGCGGAGCAAGCAAAGCATTAGAAAAAATGCTATATAAAATAATAGGTATAGCAAATAGCACAGAAAATATAGTTTTGTAAATTTTATTTAAAAAGCAAGTCGTAACTACTTTTTTTCGCTTTATTAATATATTATTGTATTAAAAATAGTAGAGAAGATTAATTTAACATTATCTGTGTACTCCATTAATCTTTCTAATTTTGATGCTGGCTTGACCAAAACATAATCTTTTACTTCTAAATTTTCAAGATCTTCTTTGCTTTTAAGCCATTTAATAGCATCAGTACGATCACCTATTTCATCAATAAGCTTCAGTTTATTTGCTTGGCTACCTATAAAAATTCTTCCATCAGATACTTTTTTTAAATCATCCTCTGAAAAATTTCTTCTTTTCTTAACAAGCTCTATAAAAAATTTATTCGATTCATCAACTAAATTCTGTACATGTTCTTTTTGCTGATCATTAAGTTTTTCAAAATAATTAGGAATGCCTTTTAGTGGGGATGATTTTATTAATTCAAGGTTTATCCCATATTTTTTTGCAAATTCACTAACTTCAAAATTCATTATTATGACGCCTATCGAGCCTACAAGACTAATATCATAAGCATATATTCTGTCTGTTCCAATCGCTGCCATATATGCAGCAGATGCACCTATTTCTCCTATTGAGGAAACTATTGGCTTTTTTTGTGCAATTTTTCTGAATTCCCTATACAATGACTCTCCACCCACTCCAGTTCCGCCCGAACTATTTATATTTACTAAAACTGCTTTTATATTATTATCACTAGCAATCTTATTCAAAGATTTGATAACTTCTTTGTCCTGCAGGAGCATACCTGTTATTTCTATGCTCGCAATATAATCTGATTTAATTTGAGATACCCCATCACCTTTATGATAGAAAATCACAAATAAAGCGCTAAAGAACAGGGTCAAGGCAATAAACTTCCACTTATTAACACTACTTTTAAGCTTATACCTATCAATTATATAATCATCTCCGATCATTTATTTTTACTTTTTACTTTTCACTTCTTCACTACTTTGAATAACCTTAGGTAAATTTCCGACTAAATTATAAGTTTCAAATAATGATATTTTATAGTCTCTTTCCTTAGATAATCTTTTTATTACGTTAAGATTATAATCCCTTTGCCTGTTGATTACCTCTATTAAAGTTTTTGCGCCAACATCAAATTCAGATTGAGTGCTTAGATATGTTTGGTAAAAATTCTCCTCAGCAACACGTGATGATGCATATATTTGCTCACTTGATGTATACTTATTCCATACACTAACAGCTTGCGATTGAATCATATTTAGTACATCCCTAACACTAAATTCAGCACCTTTACTTCTCTTTTTTGCCTCAGATATGTTTAGATATTGCACCCCTCCTTTATAAAGCAGTGGAACATTAACTCCCACGCCGTATGTATTTCCTTTAAAATCACTAGGATTATCCTTGAAAGGGTTATTATCGGAATATTTTTGTCTTGAGGAATTTGCAAACAACTGCACATTTGGTAATAATCCAGCTGCAGCAACATTTACTCCTTGTTTTGATGCTTTAAGTTCATTTTTTACTTTTATTAAATCTGGATTTTGAGTGTTTACTAAAATTTTAAATTCATCAAAATTTTTAATTTTTGCATATTTTTTAATGTCAATTTGCTCCATAACTTTAGGAGCTTCCTCGCCAACATAGTATTGAAAATTTGATTCTGCTTGAGTTTTTTCCACTAAATAATCTTCTAAATTACTTTTCATATCTGCAAGATTAGCCTTAGCTAAGAATAACGAAGTTTTTGTTTCAGCTCCAGTTTTTACAGTAATTTCAGCCTTCTCTAAACTTTTTTGAGCCATATTAACATTTGTTTGCTGAACCTTAACAAACTCTCTAGATGTTAAGACGTTTTGATAACTTTGAACGGTATTTAAGATCATCTTGTTTAATGCTCTATTATAATTCTGATATGCAGCGTTTATATTTGCATCAGCCATTGCTATTTTTGCAATTGTAGAGCCACCTGTAAAAATATCTTGTTGAATATTCAACCCAAACGACTCTTTGTGAAAAGACGATGCGCCATTATAAGGGTTAGCCTTATAGTCACTTGGATTATAAAATGTTTTATTTAATGCGATATTTACGTCTGGTAAAAACTCCGTTGCTGCTTTCGGTTTTTCTAAGATTGCAATTTCCAATTTCTTTTTCTCCACCTGCAACTGTTCATTATTTAATAAAGTTGAGTTAACAGCATCCTTCAAGCTATACGCCCCTACGTAATTGAAATTTGATGCAAAGAATAAAGTAAGCAACGCCACTTTGAAAAATCTATTTTTGTTCATTTTAGTATTTTATTGTAAATATAGAACCAATATATAGTAACAACAAAGAATTTCCAATACCTTTGTTAAAATAATTACAGACGACCTTTCTTATTATTAGATTGTTTAGATTTATCAGAAAATGATATACTATGTGATATATTATTAGGAGCTATTCGATTGGTATTAGGGGTTATTTGACTAGACCATTGCTTGGTTCTATTATTTGACACTTGTAGTTTTTCACTCAAAGATTTTGGCACTTGTGATTTTTCATTCAAAGATTTGTTTATTTTTTCTACCAGTTGATTTTTACCTAATTTATCTCCATGTTCCTTGATATACTGGTTTAAACTAATATTTAATGGCTTTGTGGATTCACTTTGATTTACCCATTCCACTTGATCATTGAAAGATTTACCTTTTAAATAGCGTTTATCACTCTCATAGATTCCTTTAATTTTATCTGTAGCTTCTTTAATTTCTACGTCTGTACAACTGTCTTTTTCAAGTAAATTTTTGATTATAATTTGTATCTCTATTAAGTTTGCAACTGATGCTGATTCGCTACGGTTTTCAGCAATATGTTCTCTACAATTTTCAACAAGAGATTTTATTAGTTTTTCATCTTTTGCTCGTTGCTTTTTCTCAAAATAAATTTTCACTATAGGAATTATCATTACAATTTTTTTTGGAATGCTAAATAACTTTTTTACTAAAAAAAATGTTAAATCAAATATTCTTCTAAATGGCAAGATGAAACCTGAAAGAACGTTTCTTAATGCCTTATTTGGGATGTTACCAACCAAATTTAAAGCTTTGTCGAATAATTCAGTTGCAGCCCCCATTCTTTTTTGTAATGTTTTAGCTGACTTTACCAACTGATTGCGCACTTTAGGGCTTTTATCCATTAATTCCCTTAGCTCTTCTTCACAATTAAATAGTGCATCACCTATATCTTTAGATTGATTTTTTAATGATTTAGCAAAATCTGGATCTAGAACTATATTTCTATCAAAATGTCTGTTGAATTTTGTTTGGCCACCATTTTCTTTTTTTCTGTTAAGAAAATCAAGAACTCCACCTCGGCTGCTATTAATATTAGGTGTGTTGGTTCCAACCATCCAATTTTTTATCAAATCATTAAATGCATGCCCCAAGTCTATTCTTCCTACTCTCAATTCATTATTATCCTTCTCATAAATTGCATAAAAATTATTTGGGTTAATATCATGATCTCCTAAAATTATTGAACTTGTCAAAGCATTATATAAATCAGCTTTATTAATCTTGACTTTTTTTATTTCATCATCAACTTTGATATCAAATGTCTTATCTATTGACAGTTGATTATCTGAAGCATCACCGAATACTAATTTTGTTTTTTTTCTTCTTACTTCGCTTTGTTCCTTAGGATTTTCATTATTTGCTGTTTCATTTTTTTTATTTATTAACTCCCCAAAAGTCATTCCCTTAAAATTTTTATCTCCATCATTTAAATATTTAGAGGCTATGCAGAAATCATCAAACTCTTTATCATAAACCAAATTTACCTCAGGCGCTAAATCAGGTGGAGATTTTACTGAAGGATCTTGAGATTTTTCATTTAATAACTCCGCTATAACTTTTGACGCAATATACTCCCCTAAGATATCAGATTGATCTGAATCTAACCCAATCATTTTTCTAAATATCTTAATGAAGTTTGATCTTTTAATTTGATATCTTTGCGATAAATCGCTACCTAATTTAGCTTGAAAACTAGGAGTTTTGCCTCCAGGATTAACACCAGTAGGTATATAATCTGATAACTCTCTCACATCCGCAGACCAATTAAACCCAATGTATCCAGGCTAAATATTAATGACGCAGTTGTAAAGAATTATTTTAATTTATGTATGAGGTATTTACCGGTGATACTGTTAGGATTTTTAGATACTTCTTCTGGTGTCCCACAAACTATAATTTCACCACCTTTGATACCTCCGTAAGGGCCAATATCTATTATATAGTCAGCTGTTTTAATCACGTCGAGATTATGCTCTATGACTACTACAGTATTTCCCATCTCTACTAATTCATGCAAAACTTTAAGTAAATTTTGTATATCATGCGTGTGTAATCCTGTAGTGGGTTCATCAAGTATATATAGGGTTCTGCCAGTAGATTTTTTTGACAATTCTTTTGCAAGTTTAACTCTCTGCGCCTCTCCTCCAGACAATGTTGTAGCAGATTGTCCAATACTTATATAACCTAAGCCTACTGACCTTAGAGCATTTAATTTTTCATTTATCAAGGGTAATTTATCAAAAAAAATTGACCCTTCATCCACTGTCATTTTTAGAATATCAGATATTGTCTTGCCATTGTATTTAATTTGTAAAGTCTCTTTATTATATCTCGTTCCATCACATTCATCGCATTTAACATATACATCTGGTAAAAAGTGCATTTCTATTTTTAATGAACCGTCTCCTTCGCATACCTCACATCTACCACCTTTAACATTAAAAGAAAATCTACCTGGTAGATAACCCCTTAATTTTGATTCTTTAAGTCCAGCAAACCAATCTCTAATTGGAGTAAACACCCCAGTATATGTAGCTGGATTTGATCTAGGTGTTCTACCGATTGGTTGCTGATCAATCTCAATAATTTTGTCAATATTTTCTAATCCAAGGATTGATTTATATTTACCACAGTCTCTGTTACTATTGTGTAGCTTATTCATCACTGCACCATAAAGGGTATGCAAAATTAAACTGGATTTACCACTACCAGAAACTCCAGTGATTGTAACGAAAACTCCAATTGGAATTTTAACACTTACATCTTTTAAATTATTCGTGGTAACGTTATTTATAGCAATAAACTTACCAGAGTCAGATTTCCTTCTCTGCTGAGGTACTGGTATTAGTAACTTTCCTGATATATATTGGCCTGTTAGACTATTAGGATTTTTTGCCACCTCTTCTGGGGTACCACAGGCAATAACATTACCACCATTGATTCCTGCATATTTACCAATATCAATCAGATAATCCGACTGTCTCATAGTATCTTCATCATGCTCAACAACTATGATAGAATTTCCCAAATCTCGCAATTCCTTCAGGCTGACGATGAGTTTGTCATTATCACTTTGATGTAATCCTATAGAAGGCTCATCTAGCACATATAACACTCCAGTCAAACTTGAGCCAATTTGTGAAGCCAATCTAATCCTTTGGCTTTCTCCACCTGATAATGTTGAGGAAACACGATTCAGCGTTAGGTAATTTAGCCCCACATTAATCAAAAATTTCAGTCTTCTTTCTATTTCTTTTAATATTAATTTTGAAATTTTAACTTGCGTTGGATCTAGATGATCTTTTAAGGTTATAACCCAATGGTATGCTTGATCAATGGAAAACCTAACAACCTCTCCAATATGTAAATCGTTAATTTTTACACATAACGAATCTTTTTTAACTCTATAACCTTCGCATTCACTGCAATCTATTTGCACTTGGTACTTTGAGAGCTCCTCAACAATGTAATTGCTTTCAGTTTTATGTATCTTCTCTTCAAGAATTGGCATAACACCTTTAAATGGCTGATTGACTGTAGACTGTCTATAACCATCTTGATATGAAAATTTTATATTTTCGTTTCCTGTCCCATATAAGATTATATTTTGTATATTTTTTGGTAATTCTTCATAGGGAGTTTCTAAACTAAAATTATAGTGATTTGCCAACGCTTCAAGAAGGCCTTCATAGAATTTATATTGAGTATTAGAATATTTAGAACTTTTTTTTCTCCACGGTCCAATGGCACCTTCTAATAGCGATAAACTTTTATCAGGTATTATCAATTGTTCATTAAAACTCATTTCTTTACCCAGTCCATTACATTTCTGGCATGCTCCATATGGACTATTAAATGAAAAAATTCTTGGTTCAATTTCTGGTAAGGAAAATCCAGATACAGGGCATGAAAATCTTTCAGAAAAAATCAAAATCTGCCCTTCTTTGATATTAGATTCTTTAAAATCTTCAGGTATCGATTTAATCTCTACATATAGTAAACCTTGGCTTATTTTTAGTATATTTTCTATACTTTCTACAATCCTGTTTCTCGAATCATCAGTAATACTTACTCGATCAACTACTAATTCAATATCATGTTTTTTGTTTTTATCTATATTAGGTAGTTCCTCGAAATCATAGTAAATTCCGCTAATTTTTAGTTTTTCATAACCAAGTCTGCGATAATGCAATAAGTCTTTTTTATACTCTCCTTTTTGTCCTCGCACTATTGGCGCCAGTAATATAACACTTGTTTCTTTAGGCAAGCTCATTAGTGAATCTACCATTTGTGTGGCACTTTGTTTTTTTATTGGCAATCCTGTTACAGGAGAAAATGGAACACCTACCCTTGCAAAAAAAATCCTTAAATAATCATATATTTCAGTGGCAGTAGCCACTGTTGATCTCGGATTTCTCGATGTTGTTTTCTGATCTATTGCAATTGCAGGAGATAAACCTTCTATTGATTCAACATCAGGCTTATTATGCATCTCTAAGAATTGTCTAGCATAAGTCGATAAACTTTCAACATACCTTCTTTGCCCTTCAGCATATATTGTATCAAATGCTAAAGAGGATTTCCCTGAACCACTTACACCCGTGATAACAACTAATTTATTTTTTGGTATGTCAATATCAACATTTTTGAGATTGTGCTCTTTTGCACCTCTTATTATAATACAATTGTTCATCAAATCAGATTTAGCCCAGAACTTTTTTCATTGCTGAGATAAGGCCATTTACTGCTTCTGCTGACTTATCAAAAATGGCCTGCTCTTCCACATCAAATTCTATTTGTAGTATACTTTCTATCCCATTTTTACCTATAAATACCGGCACTCCCATGCAAGTGTCACTTAACCCATATTCTCCCTCTAGATATACTGAACAAGGAAAAAGCTCATTATTGTCATTAAGGTACGATTCAGCCATTTTGATTGCTGAACTTGCTGGCGCATAGTATGCAGATCCATCTTTCAGTAATTTTACAATTTCTGCTCCACCGTTTTTTGTCCTTTCAATTATTTCTTGAATTTTAGCCGACGAAATAATTCCTTTTTTTATAAAATCTGATAAAGGTATACCACCTACATTAGTATATTTCATTAAAGGAACCATAGTATCACCATGTCCACCCAACACAAAAGAGGTTATATCTCTTACTGAGGTATTTAACTCTCTAGCCAAAAACAATCCAAATCTTGCTGAATCTAATACACCAGCCATTCCAATAACTTTTTTCCTAGAAAACCCAGAGTACTTTAAAAATGCATAAACAATTGCATCTAAGGGATTTGTGATAACTATTACGAAAGCATTAGGACAGTATTTTTTTACTCCTCCTGCTACAGTTTTTATGACGTCCGCATTAACACTAAGCAAATCGTCTCTAGACATACCTGGTTTTCTTGCAACCCCAGCTGTAATGATAACTAAATCTGACCCTTCAATATCAGCATAATCATCCGTACCTATCAGCGATATATCTTTTTTCATTATAGGTAAACTCTGCTCTATATCGAGTGCCTTACCTGCTGCATATTCTTTATTTCTGTCTAAAATTACCACATCGCCAAGCTCCTTGGACGCTATAATATAAGCTAAAGTGCCACCTATGTTGCCACCGCCTATTAATGCAATTTTCTTTCGCATGAAAAATTTTTATACATTCAAACTAATTTTATCCTAGATAAATAGCACAGTTTTGTCTATAAAAATATTATAAATACTTGATAAATTGATATAATCGTCTTAAATAAAAAACAATACATTAAAAAGTAAATAAAAATGAACAACGAGAATATAAACAAAGAAGAAAAAGAAGAAATAAGCCAAGATGATACTAATTCTATAGAAGAGCTCAGTAATGAGATAGAAAATCTAAAAGAGCAGTTAATTAGAGAAAAAGCCGAAAATGAAAACATAAGGAAAAGATTTAAAAAGGAATTAGAAGATGCTCATAAATTTGCTGTTAGCAATTTTGTGAAAAATTTAACAGAGCAAGTAGAAAATTTGTTCAGAGCATCAGAAAATATTGATCTAAAGGCATGTGAAAATAACAATGAATTAAAGACTTTATTTGAAGGCATTGAGATTACCAAAAAGAATTTACTAAAAGTATTTCAAGATTATGAAATTCAAAGAATATATCCATTAGATCAAAATTTTGATCATCAATTTCATGAAGCAGTATCACAAGTAGTTGATAATAAAAGGGAGCCAAATACTGTTGTCAACGTCATTCAAGCTGGATATTCAATAAGGGATAGATTACTTAAGCCAGCTATAGTTATTGTTACGAAAAAAGAATGATAAAAATTATGGATTATACATAAAGACATTTAATAAACTTAGAGATTTTTACAAAACTAAGCCCTTATATAATGAAATAATAATAAAAAAGCCTTTTACTTTTGCAGATCATTTATTAGATAGTATAATTTATTCAATGCTTCGTTTCTAGCTCTGAAGCTAGCAAAAACATCCTCTTTTTTATCATCCGTTATATGGCTGGCAAAAACAATAGTTCTTCCATTGTTCTGGATAAATCCAACAAACCAGCCATGCTGTAGATCTGTTTTATTACCGTCTTTGTCAAACTGCAAACCGGTACCTGTTTTACCATAGAGTTTCCAACCACCGGCCATCTCCTGGATGAACATAATATTTTTTGTCATTTTATAAGCTTTATCTGCTACTGGTAACTTATGATCAATGAAATTTTGCAAAAACCCAACTTGCTCTTCTGGAGAAATTTTAAGAGAACTGGATATCCACGCATCGGTTAACCCACCAGAGAGATCCATATTCCCATAGGCGAACTTTGATATATAATGCTGAAATTTTTCCATGCCAAGCTTAGGCGTTAAAATTCGTGAGTACCAAAGGCAGCTATCCCGCATCCAAGTGCGAGGATTGTGATCACCTTTGCAGACGTTAATATAAGGATCGACTCCATTAGGCAGCGACCAAGATGGATCATTTTCACTCTTGAGGATGTTAGAATCAAATCCTATTAAACTTAACGGGATTTTGAACGTAGATTGTGGTGCCCACGACGTGGAACAATCTCCTTCTTCTTTCATAACTTTATTATTTTCCTTTGCCAAGAAGCATTTACTATCGCCTAATGCTGTTTGGCCGAATAATAAAAAAGCACCTAGAAAAAAGATAATTTTCTTCATGGCTATTCCACTTTTAAAATACTTTTTTAAATACTAAGCAGGAATTAGTTCCTCCAAATCCAAAAGAATTTGACATCGCATAATCAATATTTTTGGATTGCACTTTATTAGCGACAAGGTTTATTCCCTCACAGCCATCATCAGGGCTTATTAGATTTAATGTTGGTGGTAATAAGCTATTTTGAATTGCCAAGAGAGAAAATATCGCCTCAACGCTCCCTGCCGCACCAAGTAAATGACCAATGGAAGATTTTGTAGAGGATATTGCCACGTCTTTAATATTATTTGCGAATACTTTTTTAATAGCATTGAGCTCTATCATATCTCCCAGGGGAGTAGATGTTCCATGCGCATTAATGTAGTCAATTTTTTCTGGATCAATTTTAGCTTTGGCCAATGCCATTTTCATCGCTTTTATTGCGCCTGTGCCTTGAATCTCTGGCGCTGTAATATGATACGCATCACCAGAGAGTCCATATCCTAAAACTTCTCCATAAATTTTAGCCCCCCTTTTTTTTGCATACTCATATTCTTCTAAAACCAACACACCAGCTCCCTCTCCCATTACAAAGCCATCTCTATCTTTATCCCATGGTCTTGATGCTTCTTCAGGTCTGTCATTGAAATTAGTTGATAATGCTCTTGCAGCTGCAAATCCTGCTACGCCAAGCTTACAAACTGCTCCTTCAGCTCCACCGCAAACCATAATTTTAGCATCGCCGTCTTTTATTATTCTTGCCGCATCTCCAATTGCGTGAGTCCCAGTAGAACAAGCTGTGACTACGGAATGATTAGGGCCTGTAAATCTATGTCTGATCGAAACATGTCCTGAGGCCAAATTTATTAAACTAGCCGGTATAAAAAATGGACTAATTTTTCTTGCCCCACTTGATTCCAAAATATTAGCGTTTCTCTCAATTGTAGACAATCCGCCAATACCTGAGCCTATTAAAACACCAACATCGTCTCTAGCTTCTTCTGTTAATTCATTTAAAGCAGCATCAAGTATTGCTTCTTCTGCTGCTGCTATTGCATAATGGATAAATTTATCCATTTTTTTAGCTTCTTTAAAATCAATAAATTTCTCAATATTAAATGCAGAATCTCCTTCTAAATCAATAACTCCTGCAATTTTACATCTTAAGTCATCTGTAGAAAACAAACTATCTGGAATTTTTTTGATTCCTGATTTTGAATTGATTATATTATCCCAATTTTTGGCTACTGTCACTCCCAAAGGCGTTATTAATCCTATTCCTGTTACTACAACCCGAATCATAACCTATACTTATTGTACTAATGAATTAGGAAGGCTGGTTATAATGCTTTTCTGCGTAGCTAATAGCATCTTGAACCGTTTTGATTTTTTCCGCTTCTTTATCTGGTATCTCAAGATTTTCAAACTCATCTTCCAATGCCATAACCAATTCTACTCTATCTAGACTGTCAGCACCAAGATCTTCGATAAATCTATCAGTAAGCTTAATCTGTGAAGTGTCTTTATTAAGCTGTTTGTCAATTACTTTCAGTACTCTGTCTTTAATACTATCACTCATAAGGGTTAATTAATATAAGTTAAGGATTGATGTTTAATAACATAAACAAATTCCTTTTTCAAAGAATAATTTTATATTTACACTCTTTTTTTAAAATAGGATTAATAGTGGATTCAAGTATTGGTCATAATATTCCGATGCAAGAGGAGTGATATGCAATACGTTTATCTTTATCTATTTCACAACAAAATCATCGGCTTTTTAGCTTTAATGAGCAAAAATACGACAGTGATTCTAAAAAACAATGCTCTTTATCAATAAATTTTTTAATCTCTATGGATACTTATAACTTTGATATCTCCTTTACTTTTTGCCAATGTAATAACCAAAAACAAAACATACCAAGGCTATTATTGCGCCATATACTACTGCTGCCAACATAAGTTAATAACCATTCATTGACATCTATCGTCAATATCATTAACTCTTAGCATCTTTTCTACTTCCCCAATATGCATCTCCTCTTCAACTATCAGCTTTCTTGCATATTCCTCAAGTAATACTGATTTTGATAAAACTATATCTAGAAGATCATAGTATAATTTAAGAGAAGCTTTCTCATGCTCTAAACTTTCTTCTAAAATCTGGTTTATATTATGACAATAAGATTCTTTTAAATTGATACCTAAGTGAGGGGTATTTCTCAAAATTGGCGATCATTTCTCCCGCTTCAATTCTTCAATTGCATGCCTTTAATCCCTTTTGCGCTTGGCTCTTCAGCCATGTGGTCATTGGAATTCTATTATGGCCTATTATCATTAGCGAATAGCACGTATATTTACCACCCTCGACATTTCTAATTCTAATATCTCATTTAGCTTCTTTATGGCTACATCCTTGATACTATCCGCTAATTTCATAATCAATAACTACTTCTCATTCACAATAGCTTTAAAATCAGACCCAACTGAGAAACTTATTCTCCTTTGTGCAGGAACTTTAGCCATTGTCCCTTTTGGTGTCTTTACTTCCTTTGCCTCTGTTCGTTTTGCTTTAAAACTTCCAAATCCTGTGAATCTTAATTCATCATTATCCTTCATAGATGTAGCTATACATTTAAATATTTTGTCTAAATGCCTACCAGCTTCTGCTTTACTTATATCTAGTTCTTTTGACAGCTTTTCTATAAATTCTGCTTTATTCATTTTTAATCTCCTTTGAAGGTATTTTGTAATTAAATTAATTCAATATTTTCTGCTGATTGCTTACCTTTGTTAGAAGAAATTTCAAATTTAATTTTTTGATTATCTTTTAATCCTTCAAGCCCAGCCTCCTCAACCGCAGACCTGTGTATAAACACATCTTTTGAACCATTTTCTGGAGCTATAAATCCATATCCTTTGGTAGAATCAAACCATTTTACTGTTCCTGTTATTTTCATAGTACTTTTTTTATAAATTGTTTTCATAATTAATTACAAATGCTGACCACTAGATCAGCTTAGAATTAACTATTTTTTACACTCTAGCACGTATTTGCGAATTTTTCTTGTTTTATTTTTTTTTTCAATTTGATTTATAGTAAACTATAAGAATTACAAGATTAAACTATAATATCTCACAATTTATTCTTCTTTCAAATCACACGCTTATAAGTGATACAATAATCTCAAAAAACGATTACCATAAAGTAGATAATAGGCGGGATTATCATCAAGAAAAACAATTTACTTTCCCCCCTCTCTTCTATAATAACCACTATCTATGGCATATCGGTAGCTGTAGCTCTTTTAGCTTCAACAACTCCTAAGATTTTATCTAGAACAATAAAAAATCCCCCATTACCCGCTACATTTAATAAAGCCAAAAATGGGTCTAGTAAAAAATATAACGTTGCAATCGCTGAAAGCATTGCGGAATTAAATCCGAGTTCCGTTGATAGTAGTGGTAATATGGCTAATATACCGCCTCCTGGAATTGTTAAAACAGTAAACTTCATAAATACGTAATATACTAAAAAAATAGTAAATTCTGCGTATGTTATATCGTAATGAAACATTTTTAAGACAATCATTATGCATGCAGGCACTAAAAAGCAGTCTCCTAATAAGTGCATATTAGAAGTTGCTGGAATAAGAGAAACAAGAATTTTTGATTTTTGATCAATATTTTTTTGCACACCTTTAATCGTATATGGTAATGCTGCTGTACTTGACATAGAAACAAAAGCCACAAAAATTGCAGGCAACATATTAATAACGCTTGTAAAAGAAGCTACAATATTAAAGCGTCTTGCAACAATGTAAATTAATAAAATATAAATTAATGATACTGCAATGATAATCTTAAGAACATAGAGATGACTAATTATTGCTAATTCAAAAATATTGTCATGTTGTAATTTTATAATAAATCCAAGAATGAATATTGGTATTATTGGAATAAAGACGCTATTAATGAATTTCATAATATAATCAAAGAGCTTATCTGCAACTTGCTCAGCTTTATCTTTTATAATTAACGGCAACAGAATTCCTAAAATTATCCCTATTATCAATGCAAACTTATTAGATAATATTTTATAAAAATTAAGTGTCCACAAAGGCTTTAAGTTACCTAAATTTTCCAATTGATTACTATACGCATTCCCTAAATCTGGAGTATTAGCAAATACATAAAAACTAATATTAAATGAAATAAATGATGCAATAAAATTGGATAAATACACCAATAATATAAATGAAAAAGCCAATTTGATTGCTTGATTTTTAAGCAAAATTATGCTTCTGGAAATAAAAATCACCACAACAAATGGAACAATGAAAATTAACAATTCTTGAATAGTAAGACTAACAGAATATAAAATTGCTTTAAAATTTAATGGGATATAGTTGCCAAAACAGAAGATTAATATTAATAATATTACCAACACTAGGGATGTTTTTTTCATATTATTACATTTTGACATATAAAAAATTGCTGGTAACATACCTAAAAATTGTTGATTAGTATACAAGAATTCTACTATTAGTTAATCATCAATCAAAAAATAACAGATTAATGAGAAAAATACTTTTTAATAGGCATAACTTAATTTTAATAATAGCCATCTCAATTCTAATTTTTTTGAATATGATTTTTGTTAAAGATATTCTTACAAAAGAGTATCAAACTGCAATCATCCTCTCTAATATTGGCTTTTCAATATTTCTTATTTCTGTAATATCTATAAGCCGAATCTTCTTCATACCGTTTTTCATTATTATGCTGTTTATCGGCAGTCTTCTTAGTTATTTTCAAATTTTCTTTGGCATTAATTTTAATGAATCAGTTTTAGAAAGTACCTTAAATACCGATTACGATGAAGCAATTACATTTGTTGATTATAAATTAATTCTTTGGATAGTAGTTTTTTGGTTAATTCCGAGCACAATGATACTGCTACAAGCAAAATCATTAAAAATTAGGATTAAAAATAAATTTATATCAACGTTATTAATTGCCTTCATTGGAGCTTCAATCTTTTATACACCTATGCTGTTTGTAAAGGGAATTAATCCGATAGTTTTTTTGCAACATATGACTGCAGTTAACTTATATCCCTCAAATCTTGTGGTTACTGTAAAAACATATTTTAAGCATAATAAATTCAGAAATGGAGAGAAAAAAGATGTATTTGGTAAATATACATTTAATTTGGAGGAAAATGGTATAAAAGTGGTGTTGGTTATAGGAGAATCAGCAAGAAGTGATAGATTTGGTATTAATGGATATAGTCGCAATACAACACCCAAATTAGAAGAAGAAAATAATTTAGTTAGCTTTAAAGATGCTTATTCTCTTGCAACGTATACCATAATGGGGATAAAAAATATTTTTAAAATACATTCTTTGGCCAATGAAAATACCATTATTTCAGTCTTTAATAAACTGGATTTTAAAAGTTGGTGGGTAAGTTTACAATCGTTTGTTGATGATATAAACAGCGTTGCATCTGAGGCTAATGAGTTAATAACTAAGGAAATTCTTTTGCAAAATAATAATTACAATATCAAAGATGAAAATCTAGTAAGTTATATGCACAATTTATTGGCTCAAAATAAATCTAGTAATCAATTTATTGTACTGCATACTCAAGGCAGTCATAGAACGTATGATGATAGATATCCAGAAGACTTTAGAAAATTTGCACCAACCTGCACTGATGCAAACAATTCTTCCATTCTTAAAAGAATTTTTCAAAGAAATTCTTGTGAATATAAGGAAGAAAGTGGTAATTCCTATGATAATTCGATACTTTATACAGATTATGTTTTAAGTAAAATGATCAATGAATTAAAGCCATATAAAGCTATGTTCATTTACATCTCTGATCACGGAGAATCACTTGGTGAGAACGGAATTTATCTTCACAGTTATGAATATAGTAAAGCTCCAAAAGAGCAGGTTCATGTTCCATATC
Source organism: Candidatus Bandiella numerosa (assembly GCF_029981845.1). Lineage (GTDB taxonomy): Bacteria > Pseudomonadota > Alphaproteobacteria > Rickettsiales > Midichloriaceae > Aquirickettsia > Aquirickettsia numerosa. The sequence continues at coordinate 152,373 of NZ_CP104164.1, forward strand.
TTTTGTGGTTTTCTGATAATTTATTAAAAAGTGACCCTATGATTAAAAGAAATATGGAAATAGCCCAAAGTAATGCAAATAAAAAAGTAGATCAAAGCACAGTTTTATATTCGTTGCTAGATTGCATCAATGTCCAGTCTAACTTCATTGATAAGAGAAAAAGTGTTTGCTCCAAAGACCTAGGTCACAACGTTCAGTTTGGAAGAAAATAGCTTTCCATTTTCCATTTTGAATTTTATTAAAGCACAAATGATTAAGTAATATTAAATTAAAAAAAGGTTGCGTTGTTGCAATGATCTGTAATTTCACTATATCATAATAAAAGTGGAATAATTAAGTCTAAAATTATGAATTTCGATAAATTTACAGATAATTCAAAATCTTTGATTCAGCAAGCTCAAGCATTCGCTATGTCAAAAAATCATCAGCAATTTAAACCTGAGCACATTGCTTATACATTGATAAGCAAGGAAGATGAGATTTGTCGTAGATTAATTAATTTATGCAATGTTGAGCCTGATAAGATTTTGCAAAAATTAACAATTTATTTAGACTCACTGCCTTCAGTAACTGGTTCTAGTCAATTATATCTTTCCAATGAAAATGCTAAAGTCTTAGTGTTGGCTGAACAAATTGCTAAAAAGAGAGGCGATACCTTTGTAAGTACCGAAAGTATTTTACAGGCTATTACCGAGACTAAAGGCACTGAAATATATAAAATATTATCTGAAGAAAATATAAATTCATCAAAAATTTCTTCTGCAATAGATCAAATGAGAAAAGGTAGAGTAGCAGATACAGCAAATGCGGAAAATACCTTTGAAGCCTTAAAAAAATATACAAAGGATATTACTCAATGCGCTGCTGAAGGTAAATTAGATCCTGTTATTGGCAGAGATGAAGAAATAAGAAGGGCTATACAAGTGTTATCTAGAAGAACAAAAAATAATCCGGTATTGATAGGGGAGCCAGGTGTAGGAAAAACTGCAATCATTGAAGGTTTGGCCCAAAGAATTTACACTAATGATATCCCAGAAAGTTTAAAGAATCTGAAAGTGCTATCTCTAGATTTAGGAGCTTTAATTGCAGGTGCTAAATATAGAGGGGAATTTGAAGAAAGATTGAAATCAGTTTTAAATGAAATTTCTGCGTCATCGGGACAAGTAATATTATTCATTGATGAGCTACATACCTTAGTTGGAGCAGGCGCAAGTGAAGGAGCGATGGATGCATCAAACCTTCTAAAACCAGCTCTTGCTAGAGGAGAATTGCATTGCGTAGGCGCAACCACTCTTGCGGAATATAAAAAATATATAGAAAAAGATGCAGCTCTTGCAAGAAGATTTCAGCCGGTATTCGTTCCAGAACCAAGCGTAGAAGACTGTATTTCAATTTTAAGAGGTTTAAAAGAAAAATATGAAGTTCATCATGGAGTGAGGATTACAGATAATGCCATTATAGCTGCAGCAAATCTTTCTAGTAGATATATTACTGATAGGTTCTTACCAGATAAAGCGATAGATTTGATAGATGAAGCAGCTAGTAGGTTAAAAATGCAAATAGACAGTAAACCAGAACAAATTGATGAACTGGAGAGAAAAATTATTCAATTAAAAATTGAGCAATCTGCTCTTGAAAAGGAGAGCGATAAAGCATCTAAAGAGCAATTACAAAATATTTTAAAAGATCTGGAAAAATTAGAGTCTAATTATATGGATTTAATGAGTAAGTGGCAATCTGAGAAATTGAAAATTACAGATATACAATCTCTGAAAGAAAAATTAGATGCAGCAAAAGTAAATTTGGATATTGCCCAAAGACAAGGAGATTTTAATAAAGCTGGTGAATTAAGATATAGTGTCATCCCTGAAATTCAGGCCAATTTAGAAAAAATAGAAAGAGAAAGAGAGAATACAATGCTAAAAGAGGTTGTTTCAGAAAATGATATCGCTTCAATTGTATCAAAATGGACTGGGGTTCCTATTGATAGCATGTTGGCATCAGAAAAAGATAAGTTACTTAAAATGGAAGATTTTCTAAGAACTTTTGTTGTTGGTCAAGATCATGCACTAGAAATTATTTCTAAAGCAGTGAGGCGCTCAAGAGCTGGAATTGCTGATAAAGATAAGCCAATTGGATCATTCTTATTCATTGGACCAACTGGTGTGGGAAAAACTGAATTAACTAAGGCTCTAGCCACATTTCTTTTTAATGATAAAAAAGCCATCCTTAGAATTGATATGTCTGAATATATGGAAAAGCATTCCGTAGCTAGGTTAATTGGATCTCCCCCTGGATATGTTGGATATGAAGAAGGGGGTAAATTAACAGAAACTGTTAGGAGAAGACCATATCAAGTAATATTATTTGATGAAGTTGAAAAAGCTCATCCTGATGTGTTTAATATACTTTTGCAGGTGCTTGATGAAGGTAGATTAACTGATGGGCAGGGAAGAACAGTTGATTTCAAAAATACTTTGATAATATTAACATCAAATTTAGGCTCGCAATTAATCTCCTCCCTTCCTGCTGATAAAGATGTGAACGAAATAAAAGATGAGATTATGGTATTCGTTAGAGAATCCTTTAAACCAGAATTTATAAATCGTTTAGATGAAATAATATTGTTCAATAAGCTGAAAAAAGAAAATATGGCTGACATCGTAGATATTCAATTGGAGAGACTAAAGGATTTACTGAGTGAAAAAAATATTTCTATTGAGGTCACACCTAAACTAAAATTATGGTTAGCAGATAAGGGATTTGACGAAGTTTACGGAGCAAGGCCTTTAAAGAGAGTTATTCAAAATAATATTCAGAATTTTATTGCTGAAAAACTAATTTTAGGAGAAATCATCCCTAAAGATAATATAATTCTCAATTTGCAAGATGGAGAGATTATTAGTATAAAAAAGAAAAAATAAGGACTAGATTACAGAGCTCTTAATATTTCTGAAGAATATGAAAAAATTTACTGAAAATCTTTTGAAAGTAGTCAATATGCTCTCTGATGAAAAATATATGAGTGGGGCAGAAATGGCTAAGCATTTAGGTATATCAAGAACCGCCATATGGAAAATCATTAAAGTTTTAATCAGCTATGGGATTGATATAACATCCGATAATAAATTAGGCTATAAGACAACTCAAAAATTGATTCTGCTTGATAGAGATGTAATCGGCAGAAATACTAATTATAATCTTACCAAATTGGATATTTTTGAATCTATCAATTCAACAAATGAATTTTTGAAAGGTACGCGACATCAAGATTATCAAAATCATATTTGCCTGGCAGAACATCAATCAAGTGGAAATGCTAGATTGAAGAGAAGCTGGGATTCACCATTCGGGCAAAATTTGTATTTATCTATTAAACACTACTTTAAAAAAGACATTTCTTTTATTTCAGGATTAAGTTTAATCACAGGATTGAGCGTTATAAGAACATTATCCCAGTTAAATATTTCTAATAAATTTAAAATTAAATGGCCAAATGATATTTATTGTGAAGATAAAAAAATTGCAGGCATTCTAACAGAGGTTGTTGGAGAAAGTTACGGTGGATGTATGGCTGTAATTGGTATAGGGCTTAATGTCAACATGACAGAATTATCCAATAAAAATGTTATTAATTGGACTTCTCTAAAAAAAATCACTGGGAAGCATTTTGATAGGAATGAAATTTGCATTTCCCTTATCAATAACATAATTAAAGATATAGAAAAATTTAGCATTTTAGGGTTGGAGTATTTTTTAAGTGATTGGAATAATCATGATTATCTCACTAATAAAAAAATTGTAGTTAAAAACAATGAACAAACTATCGAAGGAGAATATAAAGGCATTGATGCTCAAGGCAACTTATTGCTTAAAATCGATAACAAAATAATAACTCTTTATTCTGGTGATGCATCCATAGCTTCAATTAAGTAACCAGTATATAAATTATTGCTAAAAATATTTACTGCGTATATTAAGCATAAAAAAAGTGACATCCATTTTATTTTCTAATATAAGGGTTTATTCCAGGCACGTGAATTAAATATAGTTGTTTTGTTAAGTACAAATTATAACAAGATAGAGAAAAACTTATACTCTCCCAAAAGCACAAAAGCTTATGTGCTAAATAAATTATTAAATAAAAATACCTCAATTTTATATATTGCTAACAATGAAAAAACTGCACTTGAACTGTATAATTTTTCGAAATTTTTTATATCAAATAATGTGCAGGTAATATATTTACCTGCTTGCGATAGTAACCCTTATACAATAAATAGTTGCTCAAATTTTCTTCATAGAGCCAGCTCACTCCACAAACTATCTAAATCTATAAATAATAGTAGATTAATAATTTCAAACGTAGCAGGCTTAACTCAATTTCAACCTCCTATTGCCACCATCAAAGAGATAAGTAAAATTTTACAAATTAATCAAAAATATGATTTTTCGGAATTAATCATCTTTCTACATAATATTGGTTACAAAAGGGTTGATACAGTTGAAGAATTTGGAGAATTTTCTGTGCGTGGAGGGATTATAGATATAGCCATATTTGATCATGAGCATGGTATTAGATTAAATTTCACTGATAATGCTTTAGAAACAATTAAAAAATTTGACTTAAATACGCAAATTAGCACAGAGAAAATTACTTCCATCACCATCATACCTGCACATGAGGTTTTTTTATGTGAATCATTTAAAGATTTATTTATAAGCAAATATTCAAAAAAAATTAATAACGATGCTGTAAAATACTTACAAGATATAAATGATGTAAAATTTCGTGAAGCGGTTAGTTGGCTTCAATCAATATATTACGATGATCCAAGTAATGTTCTTGATTACCTAACTAATGACGGAATTGTGATTAAAGAACATGATTTTGATCCTTGTTTAAATGAATATTGGCAGTTACTGCAAAAAAAATACCAATTAACACTAGAGAATAACGACTCTGAGAATTTATTACCACCACCTTCAGAAATATATTTATCACCGGAGGGCATTAATAAGAAAATTGTCACATTTCCTAATTTTACTATCACTCCATTTAATAATAATGAAGGAGAAAGATTTAATGAGAGTCCCAATATTTATAATATTTCTAAACTCAATAATATATCAGAATTAGAGGGGCTTAAGAAATTTTTACTATCGTTAAATGATGATTTTAAAGACAAAAAAGCGATCCTTTTATTATCGCACGAATCTAAATTAGATAGAGTAATAAATTATTTATCCCAGCAAGGGTATGATCTTGAAATAATTAATAATATTGATGAAATTAAAATAAGTGTAAAAAAGCTTTTTTTATCAAAATTACCATTTGAAACAGGATTCGTTACAGATGATTTAGTTTTTATCACTGAAAAAGACATATTTGGAAAGATTGGCGTTCATTCCAGTTCTAAAAAGAAAAACATAAAAAAATTCTCACAAAGCTCATATCGCTTATATCCTGAGGAATTAGTTGTTCATAAGAAGTTTGGGGTGGGGAAATATGAGGGAATTAAAGAAATTATAACAAGTGGTATTGTAAAAGATTTTATACATATTACCTATCACAACAATGATAAGCTTTTTGTGCCCATTGAAGATTTTGCATTAATCACAAAATATGGAAATGATGACATTAGCAACTTGGATCAATTAGGGAAAGCATCTTGGAAATTGCGAAAAAGCAAAGCCAAAAAGAAAATTGAACAAATAGCTAAAAAGTTAATTCATATTGCAGCTCAAAGAAAGTTGCAAAAAGGCATTGAATTAAATCCGATATATATAAGCTATGAAAAATTTTGTAATTCGTTTGAGCATATTGAAACTGATGATCAAATATCCGCGATTGAAGATATAATTAAAGATTTTGGGTCTGGCTCAGTTGCTGATAGACTAATTTGTGGAGATGTTGGATTTGGAAAAACTGAAATAGCGATGCGCGCAGCTTTCATTGTAGTAAAAGGTGATAACCCTTCTCAAGTTGCAATACTCGCTCCAACAACTCTTTTAGTAGAGCAGCATTATAGAACTCTAACCTCTAGATTTGCTGGATTTGATGTTAAAATAAAGTCCATTTCAAGAAACAATACCAAAAAAAAGAGTGATGAAATTAGAAAAGCATTAAAAGCAGGAGAGATTGATATAATCATTGGAACTCATTCCTTACTTACTGATAAAATTGATTTTAAAAATTTGGCTTTAGTAATAATTGATGAAGAACAAAATTTTGGTGTAGCACAAAAGGAAAAGTTAAAGCAATTCAAAAAAGATGTACACATGCTTACGCTCTCTGCAACTCCTATCCCAAGGACTTTGCAAATATCTTTGGTTGGGATCAGAGATTTAAGTATAATTAGCACACCTCCTATAAGCAGAAAACCTATCAAAACTTATGTTTTACCATTTTCTTTGGAAGTACTTAAACAAGCTATATCAAGAGAAAATAGTAGAGGTGGCATTGTGCTTATTGTTACTCCAAGAATTCAATATATTGATGATATTGAAAACCTGATAAAAAAGCATTTTTCTAATTTAACATTTCGCACCATACATGGTAAAGTGGATAGCCAGTCTATTGAAAAAACTTTGCTAGAATTACGAAAGAATGACATCAATATTTTAATAAGTACTCAAATAATTGAATCTGGCTTAGACATTGAAAATGCTAATACTATTATAATAGATAAATCTAACATGTTTGGCCTGTCTCAACTGTACCAAATAAGAGGAAGAATTGGGAGAAGGAAACAACAAGCATATGCATATTTAACATATGATCCAAAAAATAAGTTTAAGCCAGAAATTCAAGAAAGACTACTAACAATTCAATCACTAGATCAACTTGGCTCAAGCTTAAGCTTAGCTACTGCGGATATGGATATGAGAGGATATGGAAATTTAATAGGTGAGGAACAATCTGGAAATATCAGAGATATAGGAGTAGAGCTATATCAACAAATGTTACTTGATACTATTAAACTACTTGAAGAAAAAGAATATGAACACACTAATACTGCTTTTGAAGATCAGGAATTAAATCCAAAAATTATCATTAAAGATTCAATTTTTATACCAAAGGAATATGTAAGTAATGAAGCTCTTAGATGTATGATGTATAGAAAAATAATGTCTTTAGATACTTTAGAAGAATTTGATAAATTAGTTGATGAGTTAACTGATAGGTTTGGTAAGTTACCTATAGAAGTAAAAAATTTAATCGATGTCGCAAAAATCAAATTTTTTGCCAAAAAATGCTTAATTGAAAGGATAGAAATATATAAAGAACAATCTATAATTAAGTTTAGTAAAATTAATGTAAAAAATACTCAATTCTTTAGTGATTTTGAAATTTTAAACAATTTATTAAAAGCCAAATCTGATAAAATTATTTGCAGTAGCTAATATTGCATTCTAATAGATTAGACATCTTTAACGTAGAAGAATTTTTTGTTTTGCGATAAATTATCTGACTGACGATCCTTGCTTAAATTCAAATAAATACCAGCAGCAATGGAAAATGCCAGCATTGATGAACCACCATAGCTAATAAATGGCAAGGTCATACCCTTAGTTGGAAAAATATTTAACGTTACTCCAATATTAAAGAGAAATTGCATTGCAAAATGCATCATAATGCCAAATATTGCATATATATGAAATAAATTTGAGGATTTAGTTAAATTCCAAAAAGCTCTTAAAATAAATATTGCAAAAGCCACAACTATTATTATGCAGAAAATAAGTCCAAATTCTTCAGCTCCGACAGCAAAAATAAAATCTGTATGAGCATCTGGTAAAACATATTTTACCGTACCCTCTCCTGGTCCTTTGCCAAAAAATCCCCCATTTAAATAAGATGAAATAGATTTTTGCACTTGATAATTTGACGAATTAGTAGGGTCCATGAATTTATCAATACGCTTAGCCACATGGGGAAAAAATAGATATGCTCCATAAATCCCACAGAAAAAAAATACCAAAACTAAAAGTAACCAAGATAACTTTATTCCTGCCACAAAAAACATAGCAAAAGTTGCTATTGTATTAGTTATGGTCATGCCGAAATCTGGTTGTAGTAGCAATAAAACAGCGATAAGTGCATTAAAAAATACGCATATGCAAAAAATTTTAAAGTTAATTTTTGTTTTTGCATGTGAAAGAATTACTGCAATAAAACAGGTGTAAAATGGTTTTAAAAATTCTGATGGTTGCAGAGAGAACCCTAAAATATTAAGCCACCTTTTAGCCCCTTTAGTCGCTTCTCCAAAAAAAATTACAAGAATTAATAATGCAATCGTTGCTATGAATCCAACGAAAATAATTCTTCTAATATACTTCTCATTTAATGCCGAAAGAAACAAGATTGTAAAAATTCCGACTAATAAAAAGGCTAATTGTTTTTTTACAAAATAGTAATGTGGTAATTCCAATTTTTCAGCTACACCTGAACCTGCAGAAGCCAATAACAGCATTCCTAAAAACATTATAAAAATGATATTTATTAATGCTTTTATATCTATGGAATTCCACCATATCGACTTTCTTTTATTTCCAAATGCCAAAATTAGACCTTAAAAATTATTTTTCAAAAAATTTCCACCTAGATTTATTCCTTCATCATCTATTCCATGCGCTAGGTGCCTTGAAATAAAATGATTTGTATCAAATCCATATTTTTTTAACTCTTCTACGGTTGATAGCATATCCTCAACAGGAACAATATCATCTTCTTTTCCATGAATTAACATAACTTTAGTTTTTTTATCACCTTCTTTGCACTGCCAATTATTGCCAAAAAGTCTTCCAGAATACCCTATTACTAACTTTGGTTTAACCAATGATTGCATAATTAAATATAATGAAAGCATCGTACCTTGTGAGAAACCTAATAAACACAAGTCATCCTCAGAAAGATTATACTTATTTAATTGGGCAAAAATAAAATCTACAATGCGCTTTTCCGCCATTTTAATTTCATTAATTAATGTATTTTTTGACCTATCAAGTAGACTAAACCATTGCTTAGCCTCACTATTTGGCATTCCTTCAAAGTCAAAAGGAGCGTCTGGAGAGATGAATAACGCACCAGGGGAAAATTTCGATAAATCTGGCGATAGATTTATCAGGTCGTCTTTATTTGACCCATATCCATGCAACATCACAACCAACTTAGTCGGAGCAATGCTAGGATTTTTTATGTATTTTGTATAATCTAGCATAATGGCAAATAACAATATTTCAGCGTATGATATCAAGTTATCATCATAATCACAATAACGTTATTTTTATTATTTTTTCGCAAATTTACAAAAAATTATAAAATATAAGAAATTATTTATTAGTGCAAAAAATAGAATGAAATGCACTGCAAATAACGACATTATGCATAAAATATTATATATTAATAAGTCACAGATCAAAAAATTATTTCTATAAAATCTTATCTATATTCATAAAAGCAATAATATTTCTCTACTAGGGGTTGCGCTAACTTTTAGTTGTGTTAGGCTTAAATTATATAAAGTAATCAATTTAATTAAATATAGGAGGAAATATTATGTGGTTATTTGGATATGGTAGTAGTAATGCTGTTAGTGTTGTTGAACAGGATGATGCGGTGACTGGAGCTTTATCTGGAGCTAGTTCAATGATAGAAGTTGCTAGAGGTGCTGAAGAAATAGAAGAGGACTTTAGAGTTTTTGATGATATGCCAATATTGGATCGTAGAGAAAGTGATGTTGTACGCAATCTAAAACAACTTTTAGATGAGGTAAGAGAGGGGAATGTGAATAACGAAGTAAGATTTAAGGAAATGCAAGAAAGAATTGAAGTATTAGAGGCAAATACTTTTGTTGAAGCTGTTAAGTGGATTTTTGAAAAAATATGTGAATTATTCTGCAAAATGCAAAAACTTGTGGTTGATATTGGTGAAAATATGCCATTAATTGGTGGTAAAGCTAATAGAGCTAGAGAATTTAGTGATTTAGATAAGCTTTATGAAAAAGAGCTGGCAAGAATAGACAAATTAGCTGGAAAAAATACCTTAGGAGATAATACTCAAGAATACACTAATATGAAAGCTAATGCTAAGTTAGAATATGAAGCAAGGGAAGTAGGATTGCATAAAAAACATGAGGTAGAAGTTGATGCAAAATATGGTAAAGGCATGTATGAAGCGCAACATCCTAAAGTAGCAGGAAAATTTACGCGTGAAGAGCAAGCTGTAACTCCGCAACAAAAAGAGGACATATGGAAAGCTGATGATACATGTAAATACCATCAAATTGATGCAAGACAACAAGAGCATGCTCAGCAAAGAGAAAAGCATGGCGAAATGTTGGCAAAAAAACATCCTGAAATTTATAAAGCTGGTCAATATGTCGGTGATAAAGCAAGCGAGGCTGGTCAATATGTTGCAGAAAAGGCAAGCGCTGCTAAGCAAAGCTTTGCGGAAAGGATTGCTGCTAGATCTGGCGCTGGTAAAGATGGTGCATCACGTGCTTAATTTAGCTACCTAAATTAGTACTTTAAGTGGTTTTAGCTCATACTTAGGTATGCCTAAAATCACTTTTCTGTATTACAAAAAAGAATCCTGTGGTAGTTATAGGAAAAATTTCATTTAGTATAAATTTGAAGGCTAGCGAACTGATAATACTTAAGAAGTTATTACTGGAAATTAAAGAGCAAAAATTTGGTCTTTTTTCAGAAAAGGTAATAGATATTGAAATATATAAAAATTTAGCTTTTAAAGAAAAATTTGTGCTTGATGCCCTTAATGAGCTCAAAAATTAATAAATTATATCTCTATAAAATTGTTCCTTAAATACCCTTTCCTGTAAGTTATTATCTTTATCAAATAGCAATTGTTTCTGTATACTAAAATCAAGAAAAATTTCCACAGATCTTATATTTCTGATTTCTTGTGAATCAGCAACTGCACTCACTGGCCTTTTGTTAAATTCTATAATTTCAAACTTAATAGTGCTTTTGTCTGAAATTAAAGCTCCATCCCATCTTCTTGGTCTAAATGGGCTAATTGGTGTTAATGCCAAGATGTTAGCATTTAGGGGGATAATAGGACCATGTGCCGCAAAGTTATACGCAGTGCTTCCTGCAGGAGTAGCAATTATCACTCCATCTGCATGTAAAGCATCCATTCTTACTATGCCATCTATAATGATCTTTATTTTGGCTATTTGGTTCGTTTCCCTAAGCAGTGAAACCTCATTAAAAGCATGCGCCTCTACAATTTTATCATCCTCTGTAGTTACAACCATTTTAAGTGGATAGAGCTTGATATTTTGAGCACGCATTATTCTATCCATTAAATTGGCTGGATTATAATTATTTAATAAGAATCCTATTGAGCCTCTATTCATTCCATATATTGGAATATCAAAATTTTTTGTGGCATGGAGCGTTCTTAACATTTCTCCATCTCCACCAAGGGTTATAATGACATCAAAATTCTCAATTTGATGAAGATTAACTTCGCTTAAATTGTAATTTTTACTTAATTCATTAAATGCTTTATCTGATTTTTCAGATTTTTTATCGTATAAACATCCTATATGAAGGCTTTGTATCATGAATAAAATTAGCTATACTGTAAGACTTATGTATACATTATACAAAATCATAAATATATAAAAATGGATGATGAAAAATATATTTTAACTACTGAGGAACTAGTTGCATGGAAAAATGAAATTCAGGATGTAAAAAAACTTGAGCAAGAGAAAAGAGAGATTGCCATCAAATTAAATGGTAGCTTACCTAAAATAGAGAATAAAAAATTTAATTCTCATAATCTAACACTAGCTACGAATAGGAATCTATCAACAAGTAACATTTTAAAATTTGGAGATTCAAGTGGAATAAATAATAGTATGCAAAAGAAGATAATTAAAGGAGAATATAAGATAGATGCAAATCTAGATTTGCATGGATATTCAAAAAATGAAGCATATGGTATATTAATGGATTTTTTAAATAACTCATATCAAAGAAAATTTAGAATGCTTCTAATTATTACTGGTAAAGGTCTTAATTCACCCGATCCATTCTCTACTATCAAGGAAAGTTTTTTTGGATGGATTCAAACATGGGAGATTAAGGGTAATTTTTTATATGTCAATTATGCACATAATAAACACGGGGGAGATGGAGCTTTTTATATATTATTAAAAAAACAATCATCATGAGTATATTGATAACAAGACCCTATAACATTGGGATAAACTCTCAGAATAAAATTAGCAAATTAGGCAAAAAATCGCTTTTAATTCCTCTTATTAAAATTAAATATCTCAATATAGAAATTTCAGATAGTAATTATGATTATATTGTTGTAACAAGCCAAAACGCAATAGCAACATTCAGGAACAATTTATGGATGAAGGATAAGTACATTTTAGTAGTAGGAGGTAAAACAAAAGACTTACTACTACAAAAAAGTTGCAAAAAAATATTACTATGTGAAGAAAATGTTAGTGATTTAATTAATAATATGTATACAAAAATTTCCAGTGTTTCAAATATATTGTACATCTGTGGAGATCACTTATCTTATGATTTAGAAGGTAGCCTTAAAAGCAACTCCTATAACATAACTTCCAAGGTAGTATATGCTTCTGATGCTATCACTGAATTATCAAAAAATGAGATTGCCCAAATAAATGAAGTTGTTGAAATAGTAATGCTTTATTCACCCAGAACAGCTAAAATATTTGTTGATTTAGCTTTAAAGTATAATTTATATACAAGTAATAAAATTGCCATTTGTATAAGTAATAAATGCGCAAACAATATAGCGAAATTACAATGGATGGGAGTTAAAGTTGCTAGCTCTCCAAATGAAATAAAAATGTTAGAATTAATATAAATGCTCGATATAACTCCAGCTAAAGGCAATATAATTTGTGTGTATGGCCCAACAGCCTCGTCTAAGACAAAATTTGCGATTTCATTGGCAAAAAAAATCGGAGGTGTTGTGGTTAATGCTGATTCAATGCAAGTATATAGCGAAGTTCCTATTTTAACATCGCAGCCAAGTTATGAAGAGCAAAGTGTTATTTCTCACAAACTTTATGGTATTATAAATCTGATTAGTGATTTTTCGGTATATGAATGGCTAAATCTTGTTGTTAAGGAAATTGATGCTATACGAAAACAAAACTTACATCCAATACTGGTTGGAGGTACTGGTATGTATTTATCAAGCTTGATTAATGGTATTGCAAAAATACCGGAAATTAGCAAAGCTACAAAACAGAAGATAGAAGATTTAACAAGTGGCAAAACCAATATAGAACTACACGACATGCTAGCAAAATATGATATTGGTTTGGCGAAAAAATTAAATACAAACGACAGAATTAGAATATTAAGAGGCCTAGAAGTAATAATAGAAACAGGTAAATCTATCTTAAAATGGCAAGAACATAATGATAAATTTTATAATAGGGAGGATTTTATAAATATTTATATCCGCCCAGATCGCACTACTTTATATGAAAATATAAACAATAGATTTTTAAGAATGATTGAGCTTGGGGTTGAGCAAGAGGTAAGTAATATTACCAAAAAATATGATATAGATAAACTACCAAAAATCATAGGGTTATCTACTTTGTATCAATATATATCAAGAGAAATAAAATTTGAAGAAATGATAATAACTGTTCAAAAAGATACTAGAAATTATGCAAAAAGGCAATTTACATGGTTTAATAACAAACTTACTCACGATCACATATTGTAATCTCTATACATCATTAAAAAATTTACATTAGGGAGTGTTCATAAAAAGATAAATAACGCAATATCTTGATTATAAAATAATAGCACCAATAAACTGAGTATTTCAGCGCATTTGCTGAATTTTTTTGTTCTTAGCTAACATATAGCGCAAAGACGAATTAAAGCTCTCAAAAAGTCATGTTTCAGCTTTTGTTTGTAAATGTATATTTGCAATATTGAAGTGAACCCCAAAACATGGAGTAAAAGGAGGGTGTAATATACTATGCATAAATTACTAAAAAAGATAAAGATGCAAACCATTCCAAACATAACTTAGCGGCGGCATTTACCGTCATTATCACACTCTATTTTTAACTGAGTCTTGTTTTAGTTATTCCTGAAGCTATCCATACCCCTATAATTGCAATAATTGGAATAGCACAAAATCCATAAGTAAATATTTCCAGAACTTTTCTTTTTGGAATATAAGAAGTAGCTGGTACGTTAGCAATATACATTCCTAACGAAATTGATAGAGAAGAGATCGCAACACCAAAACTAATTGATACTTGTCTACAAGCATTAAAAATAACATTAATAGTACTTATTTCCTTCTTATTAAAATTAAGCACACTCATTGTTTGAATTGGGGTGCCACATAATCCACTAAATATACCTCTTATAAAAAATAAAATAAGGCCAAAGATTGGCATGTTAGAATTATTAATTAACATAATCATAGGGGTAAAAATAGCAATTCCAATTAATCCTATTGTAATAGGTAGGCTTGCTCCATGTTTATTGAATAAATAGACTGAATATCTACTTGTAACTATTGCTCCTACAGCTTGCATACCCATTAATGGCCCCGCTATCATAGCAGAAAATCCAATCCCTACTTGCAAAAATAACCCTATCATAAAGATAGCTCCAAAATGACATATTTGAAAGCATAATTGAATTAAATTAGCGCGTACAAAATTATTGTTTTTGAAGAATTTTAAATTAATTAACGGATATTTATGATTTTTTTCAATTTTAATAAATATCCAACAAAGTGGTATTAAAGCCATTAATCTAAATATTATAGATAAAGAAAAGCCAAATTTACTAAGTTGAGATAAGCTATAGAATATATTAATTAAAATAATTGATGATAAAATAAATCCCATTAGATCAAGCGGATACTTAACTTCGTGGGCTTCTTCTTTTAAATGAATAATAGAATAAATAGCTAGTAATAAACAAATTGGCCCTGAGAATACAAAAACAAACTGCCAACTAAAAGTGTTTAATAATATTCCTCCAAAGAATGGAGCAATAGCAGGAGCTATAAGTGATGGAATAAAAGTAAAGCTAGTAATACTTGCATATTCTGATTTATCATAGACGCGATAAATTATGGTCATTCCTACTGGTATTAGTATTCCTCCACCAATACCTTGTGCAAATCTTAGAAAAATTAATTGATTTAGAGTTGAAGCAAAAGCGCATAATGTTGAGCTAATACCAAAAATTAACATTGCGAGAATATAAATATTTTTAAGGCCAAATCTATTGCTTACCCATCCACTAATAGGTATCGAAAGCGCAAGAGCTAACAGAAAGGATAAATTAATCCATTCTGTATCTATGATTGATACATTAAAATATTTTGCAACAGTAGGTAATGTAACGTTTACTATAGTTAGATCTAATCTATCTAGGAAAAGTGTTATTGTATATATAACGGCAATAGTTTTCTTATAACTTAGTCTTATCATTATATTTCTATAGAAATTTACCTAATCCAATACCTAGTATACAACCTAAAATGCACAACAACAGGCTTAAAAAAATATACATTAAAAACGCATAAATGTATCCATCGTAAAATAGATTCACCGCTTCTAATGAGAAAGATGAAAATGTTGTAAAGCCACCTAAAAATCCGGTTATTATGAATATTTTTATTTCTGAGTTATAGTTAGGAAACTTAGATATCAACACACTTGAGGTCACTCCTATTACAAATGAACCAAGTACATTTATAATTAAAGTTGAATAAGGGTAAATTTCAATAAATTTATTGTTTGGGAATTTGTTTGATAGGAAAATAGATAAATGTACCGACATCAAAAATCTCGATACACCACCAATACCAGCACCGATAAAGACTAAAATAACTTTTAACATAGTCATCAAAAACCGTTACTTTTTACTTATTGGATCAAGCAAAAAGAAAACCTCATCATGAAAATAAATCAAAATGAGGCCTTTAAATTTGCTATATTAATTGTTGTTAGTACTATTACTGGTTTCTTCTTGTTGCTCAGGCTTAGAGACAGGACTATCTACTATATCCTGAGATTTATCATCAATTTTTTCGCTTGATACATCATTTTTGTCAGACACTTCTACATTATTAGCATTGTTACTTACGTCGCTGCCATTGCCGACGTTATTAACATTAATAATACTCATAAGTTTATCATAGTTTACATAGCCAGGAATTAATTGCTCATTGACTATTACAGTAGGAGTTGACCTAAAACCAATTCCTTTAGCAATTTCTAAATTTTTGTCTATCACTGATTGAACAGATGGATCTTCAATTTCTTTATAAAGTTTCGCATTATCAATACCTAAAGTTTTGCAAATATTTTGTACTTTTTGATCAATGCTACTATCACTACTATCATCCATCAATGCAAAATGAAAATCTAGATATTTTGCTGGAGCTATTTTATATACAGCAATCGCTAATTTACTCGCCTTTAAAGAATCTGCTCCCAAAATAGGTAACTCTTTAAATACTATATAAACATCTTGTTTGCCATCTACAATTTGCTTAATCACCTCAGACATTTTCTTACAATAGCCACAATTATAGTCATAAAAAGTAACTATGGAATTTTTAGCATTGGGGGTACCATACTTAGGATCATTTACATCATTGAGCAATTGCTCTTTGAAATCCACAACTGACTGTTGAACTTTTTTATTGTGGGCATCTTGTTGTTTACTTACATGGGATTCAATTGCTGAGATAACAATCTCAGGATTATCTTTCAGCTCTTCCTTGATAATATCCTTAACTGCAGATTTAGTAATGGTTTCTGAATCATCAGCTACATTTTTGGAGCTATTGTCAATTACGGCTGTTTTACTATCGTCTGGTACTGTAGGATGAGTCTTAGAACTTTTATAAAAGAAATAACCTAGAGAAGCTATTACCAATACTATTAATAAAACAAATATATTTTTCGATTTCATGGTAGTTAAATTTAATTACTTATATGATGGAGAATTATTGCATGAATTATTTAGTAATGTAAATGAATTAATGTAAAAAATATAATTTATTTATTAATAATATTGAAAAAATAACAAAATTTATCGTAAATTTTGTGCAATACTTATCAATATCTCTTTTATTTCTTTGTTATTATTTTTATTTATTGCAAGCAAGATATCTCTATTTTGGCTTAATGAATTTGTTGGCGCAGGCTTTTTCTCATTAATAAATTTTTTTGCAGGCTCAGTGTATACTCCAATAATTTTTATTCTAGAAATAATCTCATATCCAAAATATCGTGTGATTTTATCAATGATGTGAGGAATCATCATTTGTATCTTTAAGATATTGCAGTGATTGCTGATTTTAACTGTAAGAGTATTACTCTTGTTTTTTGAAAATTTAATATCTTGTGGCAATACTTTATGCTTTAAATCTTCCCCTACAATCAAATCCCAGTAAAATAGCATTTTATAGTATGGTGTAGTGTGTTTATCAAACACAGGCTTAATTACTTGCTCAACATGATTTTTTAACCACATCGTCAAATTTGCATTTTATGTATTAGCCAGCAGGAGCAACTGATTTTTCTAATGACTTTACCTTGTGTGCAAGCTTACTAACTTTTCTCGAAGCAGTATTTAACTTAAGTACTTTTTTGGTAACGGCCTTCATGATAGTTGACTCTGCTATCCTTAGGGCTGGTGTAGCATTAGCTAAATCATTTAACTTAACTAACTCTTCAACTTTTTTTGTAAATGTTTTAATTTTACTTTTTGTCGCTTTATTTCTCAACACTCTTTTAATAGACTGTTTATGCGCTTTAATTGCTGATTTATGTTGTGCCATAATTAATTTTTATTTATCTTGAATAAAACTCTACTACTAAGCTAGGTTCCATTTGTACTGGGAATGGAACTTCTGCTAAAGTTGGTACCTTAAGGTAAGTAGCTTGAAGATTAGAATTATCAATCTTTATATATTCTGGCGTATCTCTTTCGCCTCTCTCTTTCGCCTCAAGAACAATCAATAATTTTTTAGACTTGTCATTTACCTCAACTACATCATTCGGTTGTAGCCTATAGCTCGGTATATTTACCACCTTACCATTCACTCTTACATGTTTATGAGTTATAAATTGCCTAGACGCAAATACAGTGGGAACAAATTTAGTTCTATACACGAACGCATCAAGCCTTGATTCTAATAAACCAATTAGATTTTCACCAGTATCACCTCTTCTACGGCTTGCCTCTATATATATAGCTTTAAATTGCTTTTCTCTAATGTCTCCGTAATACATCTTCAATTTCTGTTTTGCTATAAGTTGCGTACCATACTCGGTTGCTTTCTTATACCCTGAAGTTCCATGAACACCAGGCGGATAATTTCTTTTGTTGTATGGATCTTTATCTGTGCCCCATAATGCTGCACCAATTCGGCGACTAATGCCATACTTTCTATTTAATCTTTTTGACACTATTATTCATTGATTACATTTTAAGCCAAATATAATATAAAAACCTACTAAGTCAATCATTTATGAATATTTTTACCGAAAAGATTGCTTTTAGGGGTCAGAATTTTTCAATAACGCAGATAAATTGTTAATTTCTTCTGCAATTAATTTATACTCATTTGCCAATGATTTTTTCTCATTTTCAAATTGGTCGTAAAAATTTGCTTTTAAATCCTGTAGATTTCTATTTAAAATTTCTATTTCATCTATTAGATGTAATGATGTAACTAGGAATGCTTTAGTATCCGATATGTTTTGACTGTGGCTTTTTATTTCATCTACTTTTGAGTTTAATTTTTCAGTTAAATCTAACAGCTTTTTTGGATTTTCACACGAGAGTTTGATCTGAGTATTTCCTATTTTTAATTCAATTTCTTGCATATTTTGAATTTCATTTTCTATTTAAAATATTTTTTAATTGATTGATCGAGATGTCTATATCCTGAGTTGTATCATCGTTAACCAAACGATCTTCTTTTTCAAATTGAATATCTGTAGTTTTAGCAGTTATTTTATCTGATATTTTAATATCTAAATCTCTTTCTTCCGATTGATGCTTTATAATAATTTTGTTTAATTTATCTATTTCATCATGAAGCTTAGCATTTTCAATACTAAGACTTGTTATTTTTTTTTCCAAAAATTTAACTTCCTGGATCTTATTAATAATTGCTTCATGCAAATCCTGTAAAGCTAATTTTATTTTGTTATCCATATTAATAATTATTGCATGAATGTATAGCGTATAGTAGCATACGCCTAATCGGTTTAAAATACGATAGCTATAATAACTTATCAAGAGATTTTTCCAGATGTTTGATATATCATTGTCTGAATTGTTACTAGTTTTTGTTGTGGGAACAATTGTTTTAAAGCCTAAAGATTTGGTCAAGATCATTCAAAGATTAAGTAAATTTGATAAAAAATTATTCAATAAAGCAGAAGATCAAGAAGATTTTGTTAGCTTTAATAAAGCTAACCTGTTTGATCAAAATGACAAGGTGGAAAAGAAAAAGTGATTAAGAGTACTACTTTTTAACTACATAATTATCGTTTAAAAATATTTAATATTCAGCCGTACTACTTCAACACAGACGCCTATGTAGTTAATATATGGGTAATTGTACTCTACCTAAATTTCAAAATCCCCCCATTAAACAATATGTCATTGAACATATAATATTTTTATAAATTTATACTTGACAATATATGGGATTCAATCTAATTTCTTATCAAGAATGATTATCAGTTGCAATTACATGAAACCCAAATCTATAAACAAATTACATAAAGGAGCTTATTTTATAATAGAGCATTTTTCACTGGATAAAATACAAAAACTCAAATTAATGGAGCTGGGAATATTGCCAAAAATAAAAATAAAATTACTTAAAAATAATAATTTTGGCTCATCCATAATAAAATGTGAGGGCGTGAAATATGCATTAGATAACTCAATAGCGCACAAACTTATTACTAATGAAGTAGTAAATTAAATTATAGATAATATCAAAATGGAAAAAATATCCCTGGGTATTATTGGTAATCCTAACTCCGGAAAATCCACAATATTTAATCAATTAACAGGTTTAGGGCAAAAAACTGGCAATTGGTCCGGAGTAACTGTTGAAAAAAGGGTGGGAGAATTTAAGTTCAAAAATCATAAAATTCAACTCATAGATTTACCTGGATTATATTCCTTAGGGATTGGTGGTAAAACATCATTGGATCAGGACATCACAATTAATTATATAAAGGAAGGAGATTTCGACTATCTGATTAATGTAGTTGATAGTGCAAATTTTAAGAGAAATTTGTATTTAACTTTTCAATTAATTGAAAGAGGGATACCTGTTATTTTAGTTTTGAATATGGATGACATAGCTAAAAGCAAAAATATAAAAATTAATGAAAATAAACTATCAAAACTATTAAAATGTCCAGTCATTAAGGTATCTGCAAAAAAAACGGATGACATTAATATACTAAAAGATTTTTTACTAAAAAATAAAGATATTAAAAACGTTGTTGGCATATTTGATTTTTATCCAAAAAAAATCAAAGAACATTATTTAAATTTAGAAAATTTTTTAAATATTGATAAATTTAATCTAATATCAAATAGTGATAAAATTTCAATTCTAGAAGGTAATTACGCTCAATATAATGACAGGATTAAAGAATTTGCAAAAAATATTTGTAACAACATTGAAATAGAATTTGGACAAACATCAGATTTTGTTTTGGTAAATTGTAGGTATGCTTTTATAGAAAAGCTTTTTAAAAAAGTTTGTGAGAATAAAGACCCTAATTGCGAATCATTGTCTGATAAAATAGATAATATAGCGTTAAACACAATACTGGGTGCGCCAATTTTTTTAATTGTGTTATATCTAATGTTTGTTTTTAGTATAAATGTTGGCGGAGCTTTTCAGGAATTTTTCGGTCTTATAGCAGAGGCTACATTCATAGATATACCATTATTAATTGCCTCAAAAATTTATACATCCGAATGGCTCAATATACTGATTTATGGTCTGGGTGGTGCAGTTCAAACAATTGCATCATTCATTCCAATTATAGCAGCTATGTATATGTTCCTTTCTTTTTTAGAAGATAGTGGGTATATAGCAAGATCGGCAGTAATAGCAAATAAAATTATGCGATTACTAGGTTTATCTGGGCATTCCTTTTTGCCACTTATCGTTGGATTGGGGTGCAATGTACCAGCTATAACAGGCACAAGAGTATTATATAATCATAATCAAAGAATTTCTACTATTATGATGTCACCCTTTGTATCTTGTACGGCAAGACTTGCTGTATATACCCTCTTTTGTTATATATTTTTCCCAAATAATACACAAAATGTAATCTTTACACTGTATATTATTGGAATTTTAATGGCAATATTCACAGGTCTATTGATAAAGAACAAAGCTCAAAAAATAGCTGACTCTAATATGTTAATAGAGCTACCAGACTATAAACTGCCTAAACTAAAGGTTATAATAAATAGTAGTATTCTAAGAACTAAATCTTTTATTTTTGGGGCTGGCAAAACTATTGTGGTAGTTTTTTTTATTATTCACTTAGTAAATTCTATAAAAATTCCTATTAAAAATGAAGCTGGGACATATAATAATGAGAACATCATAAACATAATAGGGAAAAGAGTAACTCTTATTTTTAAACCAATGGGTTTAGAGGAAAAAAATTGGCCAGCAACTGTCGGAATCATTACTGGAATATTTGCAAAAGAAATTGTAGTTGGAACCTTAGTTTCTTTATATGCTGATGAATCTGATAATTCCAATTCAGTAAGTGAAATTGAAATCTTGACAAAATATAAAAAAGCTTTTTTAAGTGTACCTAAAAAGATGGTAAGCGTTTTTACAGATAATTTTGATAAACTTTATTATTTAGATAATAATGTCACTAAAAAGAATTACCTTGATGATAATGAAATAAGTAATAAAGTCATAAAAAACATTTCAAACAATTTTGATAATAAAATTGCTGTTTTATCATATTTAATATTTATTTTGATATATTTCCCTTGTGTTTCAGTCTTTGGAGCTATATCCAATGAGATCGGCAAAAAATGGGCAATAGCTTCAGCTTTATGGTCCACTATTTCTGCATATTCAGTATCAATAATGTTTTATCAAACATCAAATTTTATCATGAACAATAGTATAAATTATTATTATCTTTTACTCGGAATAATGATTTTAATAATAAGCTCAATTTCTCTACGATACTTCTACACAACACAAACCAAAATCAATTAAACGCCACTTTTATTTATGCCGTCAAAGGGAGTAAAAAAAAGCAAAATCCTATTTTTCTTAAATCTCCTTGCAATAAAAGTATGGTAGACTACAATTGTTTGCGATTAATTAAAAAAAACAAATTAACTTGATGGCATTTCATAGGTATTAAATTTTTATCCAGATTGCAATTTTAGTCCTTTGCCTGCAGTTGATTTTACAAGCACAGCATGAATAAATTCATCAATATCGCCATCTAAAACCGCAACAGAATTAGACGTTTGATGCTGAGTGCGCAAGTCTTTAACCATTTTATAGGGATGTAAAACATAAGAGCGTATTTGATTGCCCCAGCCTATTTCTGTTTTCTCTGCATTCTTTTTATCATCTTTATCTTCAAGCTTTTTTATTTCTAATTCGTATAATTTTGATTTAAGCATAGACATACACTCTTCTTTATTCTTATGTTGCGATCTACTATTTTGACACTGTACAACTATTTTTGAAGGCAAGTGAGTTATTCTGACAGCACTATCAGTGGTGTTGACGTGTTGTCCACCAGCACCTGAGGAACGGTAGGTATCTATTCTCAAATCAGCCTCAATTATTTCAACTGAAACATCATTATCAATTTGCGGGTAAATCCACACACTGGCAAAACTTGTATGACGTTTACCAGCGCTGTTAAATGGTGATACTCTAACAAGTCTGTGTACTCCTCTTTCAGTTTTTAACCATCCAAAAGCATTTTTTCCATGTATCTTAAAGGTAACTGATTTAATCCCAGCCTCTTCACCAACTAAGCTATCAATGATTTCATATTTAAAATTATGCCTTTCTATCCATCTTTGATACATTCTCATTAGCATCGAAGCCCAATCATCACTTTCAGTTCCACCAGCACCAGAATGAATTTCTAAAAAACACCCTTTCTCATCAAGCTCCCCACTTAATAAACATTCAATTTCTTGAACTTTGACAGATTTTTCTAATTCTTTTAATTGTGCCAGCGTCTCCTTATATATTTCTTCATCACCCTCTGCTTCAGCAAGCTCAATCATCTCTAGATATGCCTGTAAATTTTCACTTATAGATATAATTTTTTGAATATTTGTCTCTAAATATGTCTTTTCTTTTAATATTGCTTTAGCTTGATTTTGATTTGACCATAAATTAGGGTCTTCTGCTTTTTGTGAAAGCTCTTGTAGTCTTTTTTTTGCAACTTCTAAGTCAAAGATAACCTCTGAGTAGCTCTAAAGACTTTTCTATGCTATCCTTAATGTTTAAAATTTCTGTGTCCATATTTCAATAATATACGATGCCTTTTATTGACACATTACCAAAAATCAGAGGAAAGTACAGAGAAAATGCAAATGTTGGCAAAATGTGTTGGTTTAAGACACATAGTATTGCTGACATTTTATTTATTCCACAGGATATTGATGATTTAAAATATTTTTTGTCCAATAAACCTAAAGATATACTAACTTTTGTTATGGGTGCCGGTTCAAATTTATTAGTTCGTGATGGTGGTTTTAAAGGGGTAATTATAAGATTGGGAGCAGGATTTAATTATGTACACCACAATGGGAGTGATGTCATAGCTGGCTCTGCATGCTTAGATTTAAATGTGGCAAATTATGCAGCTAATAACTCTATAGCAGGGCTTGAGTTTTTTGCAGGAATTCCTGGAAGTATTGGAGGGGCATTAGCCATGAATGCAGGAGCCTACAACAATGACACATCGTCAGTACTAATTGAAGCAAAGGCAATCAGTATAACTACAGCAGAGATAAGAATATTTTCAAATCATGAAATTGGATATTATTATCGCGGAAAAAAGTTAACTAATGATTGGTTATTTTATGAAGCTAAATTTCATGGTAAGCAAGGAGATAAATATGAAATACAAAAAGCTATTAAAGAAATTCAAGAAAAGCGATCTGCTACTCAACCAATAAAATCTAAAACTGGAGGCTCGACTTTTAAAAACCCAATTAACCATAAAGCATGGCAACTCATAGATCAATGTGGATTGCGTGGCATAAAAATTGGAGGAGCAAAATTCTCCGAATTGCATTGCAATTTCTTAATAAATGAAGGAGAAGCAACGGCATCAGATTTAGAGCATCTAATCAATTTAGCAAAAGAAAAGGTAAAAAATAAATTTGATATAAATTTAGAAGAAGAAATAAAAATTATAGGTAATCAATAATTAATTGCAATAATGACCAAAAAAATTAATGGTAAATTACGTTACGGTTACGTTAAATTTACGTTAAAATAATTGCCAAATGCAATTATCTCATAATTATCTAAGGATACCTCCCCAATAGATCATATGCTTATGCCAGTTTAAAACTGATATAAATCTTTCACATCATAAAGTATACTACGTGAAATGGGTAAAGCTGTTTCTCTTCCCCATCCACCGTTCTCTATAACTGTTGAGATTGCAAATCTAGGAGAATTATAAGGTGCATAGCCAACAAACAAGCTATGGTCTTTAAAAAGATCGTTTTCTGTATTATGCTTAGTTGATACTACTTGAGAAGTTCCAGTTTTTCCAGCAATATGGAATTCTTCTCCATCTACAAAACTATTGGAATTATATAGTACTTTAAGCATTGATTTTCTAAGCATATCTAAATGCTGTTGACTGACTTTTAATTGGCTATTTATGATATAATTTTCGTCATTAATTATTGAAGGACTGAAATTTTTGCCAGTTGCAATTTTGCTAACCATCTGAAGTAATTGAATGGGGGTTGTTTCAATATAACCCTGCCCTATGGAGGAGTTAATGGTGTCTCCCAAATACCAACTTTTTTTGTATTTTGATCTTTTCCAATTAATATTGGGTACTACGCCACCAATTTCATAAGGAAGCTCAATATTAGTTTTTTGTCCTAATCCAAGCAAATATGCTATTTGACTTATGTTGTTTATGCCAACTTTTAAAGATTGATGAAAAAAATACACATTACAAGATTTTGCAAATGCTGTATCTAAATCAACATGTCCATGTCCATGTTTGTTCCAACATTTATAAGTTCTGTGCCCCAGCTTGTAATAACCTGGACAAAACACCTTTTCATTATGATCTATCCCACTTTTTAAAATCGCCAGGTACATAACTATTTTAAATACTGAACCTGGGTGATATTGGTTAGATATGCATTTATTAATCAATGGATTCTTTTTATTCTGCAGTATCTCGTTCCATTCTGCATTGGACATTCCATTAATAAATATATTTGGATCAATCGTTGGGCTTGAAACCAATCCTATAACTTTTTGCTTCACTAAATCAGATACTAAAATTGCGCCGTTATAATCTCCAATATGATTCCAAATAATTTTTTGAACATCCTTATTAATAGATAAGGTAATGCTCTTTCCTGCAATTGGAGGAATAATATCCACTTTTTTTGTAAAATTACCTCTAGCATCAACTTCAAACTTTTTTATGCCTGGTTTACCTTGAAGTATATTATTAAATTGCTTTTCAACTCCATCTTTACCTGTTAAAAATTGATAATTTTTAGGCAAATTTTCTGTATCAATATCCTTTGTACTAGCATTTCCAACATATCCCATGACGTGAAATGCACCACCTTCTAGTTTATAGCTTCTGGCATATTCTTCTATTATTTCAATTTCTTCTAAATTTGGGTCAGAATCCAGTAAAATTGCATTTTGTAAAGAAAGATCCTCAATCAATTTAACTGACTGACTTAATGGAATGTTTTTAGATTTTTCTAAAACTCTTGAGGGTGAAATTTTTTGATCAACGGTCACATCATTAATTTTATCTATAATATCCTTTAATTTTTTTTTAAATTCTCTTTTGACTATTACAGAATAGATTTTTGTATTATTTACCAATATCTTGCCATTGGTATCAAATATATCTCCCCTCAATGGTGGTATTAACGAAACTCTTAGTCTATTTTTGTCAGATAGTGTTTCATAGGTGCTGGAGTTTAAAATTTGCAAATAATAGAATCTTCCAATTAAGCAACTTATCAATGCTCCCTTAGTTAACCCTACAACTAGCGCTCTTCTTGTAAGGGTTTTGTATTTATTTCTTTCATCGCGCATTTATCTTTTAGAGGGTATAAATTTATTGATGAAGTAATAAATTAATGGAAAAAATGTTATTGTGACAAAAGTTTTCTTCAACATCATATCGAGTGGGAGTAAATGATAACTCTCAAAGAAAGTCATAATAGTATATTTGCATGGCAATACAATGATACTTAATACACTGAAAGCAAACCAATCAAATAGCATATTGTTGGAATATTTTTTCCTCAAAACGTCGATATACCTGATATAGATAAAATTCTGTACAATGGTTACTCCCAAATAGTTCAATCTTAGTAAATCATTAAGCAATGACAATAGAAAAATATTAATACTGCCAAGAATATCCTTTTTTAACAAATATATTATGTATATTAATAAGGATAAAATTTCTGGTGTATATTGGTGTTTAATATTAAATTGAAATGGGATATGCTTAGCTAAAATAACTACTACAAGAAAGATGTTAATTTTAATACTTGTGGCTGATTTCATTAGTGAGCTCAAAATTTAGACTTGTTAAAAAAACATTAGGATATATATATAAATGTAATTATACAAAAATAAAGTTATCATGAAAGCAAAAGTTATTGAAGAATTAGGTTTGTATCCAGTATTGCCGTTAAGGGATGTTGTAGTGTTCCCAAAAATGATTGTTCCATTATTTGTTGGTAGAGAAAAATCTATCAAAGCATTGCAAAATATAGATAAGAATAATAAAATTTTTCTAGTTTCTCAAAAAGATGGAATAAATGATAATCCTAAATCTAGTGATCTATATAAAATAGGTGTGATAGCTAAAGTACTACAGGTTATAAAATTACAAGACTCCTCAGTAAAAATTTTGGTAGAGGGCATAGAAAAAGCCAAAGTTATAAAGTTTATTAGCAGAGATGGTTATATTAAAGCTGATGTAAAGCAAATTATTGATCAATGCTCTAATGACCAAGAAAGTTTAGTTTTACGTAATGCTGTCACAGATTTATTTGAGGAATATTCAAGTCTTGGTAAAAAATCTACACAAGAGTCGCTTGTTAATATCGTTCAAATCAAAGATATAGTTGGATTTTGTAATGCATTATGTTCCCAAATACAATTAGCATTAGAAAAAAAGCAACATATTTTGGAAATAGATGATGTAAATAAAAAATTGGAACAGTTGATGATATACATCAACTCAGAAATTGAGTTACTGAAAGCTGAAACAAAAATTAAGAGCAGAGTTAAAACGCAAATTGAAAAAAATCAGAAGGATTATTATCTACAAGAGCAATTAAAAGCCATTCATAAAGAATTGGGAGAAGAAGACCTTAAAGAAGAGTTTAATGAATTAAATAGTAAAATTGCTAAATTAAAACTTAGTAAAGAAGCAAAAGAAAAGGCTAATTCTGAATTAAAAAAGCTTAAAATGATGAATCCTATGTCCTCTGAGGCAACAGTAATAAGAAATTACTTAGATTGGATTATTTCATTACCATGGAATAAATTAACTATGAACAATAAAAATTTAAGCAAAGCACAGGAAGCATTAGATGAAGATCACTATGCACTCGATAAAGTTAAAGAAAGAATTATAGAGTATCTTGCAGTTAATATTAAATCTAAAAAATTAGGAGGTAGCATCATTTGTCTAGTTGGTCCTCCAGGAGTTGGTAAAACTTCGTTAGCAAGGTCAATAGCAAAAGCTACTGGAAGGAATTTTGCGAAAATAACTTTAGGCGGTCTTCGTGATGAAGCAGAGATCAAGGGGCACAGAAGGACTTATGTTGGCGCAATGCCAGGTAAGATAATCCAAGCTTTAAAAAAGGCGAAAAGTTCTAATCCATTGATATTGTTGGATGAAATTGATAAGCTTGGTAATGATTATAGGGGAGATCCAAGTTCAGCATTGCTAGAAGTTCTTGATAACTCGCAGAATAAAAGTTTTAATGACAACTATTTGGAAGTTGATTTTGATTTATCAAAGGTTATGTTTGTTGCTACAGCAAATAGCTTAAATATTCCAAGCCCGCTGTTAGACAGAATGGAAATTATTAGATTGTCTGGTTATACAGAAAAAGATAAATTAGAAATTGCATTGAAGCATCTAATTCCTAAAATTCGAGATTCTCATTCTGTTAACGAAGATGAGTTAACGATAGATGATTTAGCGATTATAGACATAATTAGATACTATACTATGGAATCAGGAGTTAGAAATTTAAACAGAGAAATTGAAAAAATATTTAGAAAATCTGTTAAAAAGATTTTAATGGATAATAAGAAAAGTTTATCTATTACGTGTGATAAACTCAATGAATTTTTAGGGCCACACAAATTTAATTATGGCGAAATTGAAAAAAAGAACCAGATTGGAATTACAAATGGGTTAGCATATACTGAAGCAGGTGGTGATTTACTTGCAATTGAAGCAGTTAAGTATAAGGGTAAAGGTAATATTAAAATTACTGGTAAACTTGGAGAAGTAATGAAGGAATCAGTGCAAGCTGCTCATAGCTATATCCATTCAAGAGCAAGAAATTATGGCATTAATGAAGACTTATTTCAGAAATTTGATGTTCATGTTCACGTTCCTGAAGGAGCAACTCCAAAGGATGGGCCTTCAGCCGGCATTGCAATTTCTACTTCTATCGTCTCCATATTAACAGGAATACCGGTAAGAAAGGACGTTGCGATGACAGGAGAAATTACTTTAAGAGGTAGCGTACTTCCTATAGGTGGTTTAAAGGAGAAGCTGTTAGCAGCACTAAGAGCTGGCGTTAAAACTGTGATTATACCTAAAGAAAATCACAAAGATATGCAAG
The DNA here is from genome assembly GCF_029981845.1 of Candidatus Bandiella numerosa. Lineage (GTDB taxonomy): Bacteria > Pseudomonadota > Alphaproteobacteria > Rickettsiales > Midichloriaceae > Aquirickettsia > Aquirickettsia numerosa. The sequence goes on from NZ_CP104164.1 coordinate 181,581, forward strand.
ATATTCCAAAAGAAGTGGGTGATAATATGAATATTATATTTGCAGAATCATTTGACGAAGTAATGGAGCATGCACTGGAGAAAAAAATACAAATTATACCTGATAAAATTTGTGAAGATCTAGCTGAAAGCAAGCATAACCCTATATTTCAAAAACATTAGTGACATACACATATAAAGTAAAAAATACATGATAGATATAATTATAGGATCAGTTATTGAAAAGCTAGATGAGCTTAAAGCAGAGGATATTAAAATTATTAATCTCGAAGATAGAAATTTATTATTCAAAAAAGCAATTTTGGCAACGGGTAGTTCGTCAAGGCATGTACTCAGCTTATCAGACAATATAAGAGATTTGCTGAAACAGGAATATAAAATATATACAAAAAGCGAGGGTCATTTCTCCAGCGAGTGGATTTTGATAGACGCAGGAAATTTTTTAATAAATATTCTTCAAGCGCAAGCTAGGGAAAAATATAATTTGGAAGAAGTTTGGCGCAAAATAAAAAAGCCTTAAGACTTTCAAGGTATAGAATTTTTTAGTTATAAAAAGCTTGCTATTGATGGCTGTATTACTTTGATTAAGTATTTATCTTTAGCAAGAAAAATAAGTCAAAGCTAGATTTGAATCTAGCTTTTAAAATGGTAATTAATGAAATTCAACGCTCTCTACAAAAGTATAGGCTCTGATGTATCATAGTGAGTGTCTGCATCAAGGTTAGTATAATCAGTTATATCACTATCATTGGATAAGCATTCAGTAGACTTATGCGTTTCGCTCAAATTTGCTTTTATGCTATAAGAGGCTGATGCAATAGCAAAAGTAGACTTTAATTCATCAATATAATATTTTTTTAATAATTCATTCCCACTAGTTGTTATAGAATGCTTAGTTGATAATTTTATATTAAATAATTTAAACCCTTCGTAACTTATTGTTAAAATTCCAGCCATAAGTTTTACCGGAGTTTTTAGATTATTGGCTAAGGAGTAAATTCCGTTTTTAAGATAATCAAAATTTTCAGATATAGTCATGACGGGGATAATGTCTTTAACACCTCCACCACCAATAGACGTTATTACAGTTTTTTTATTGGTCATAGTCACTTCCGTAAAATAGTTCTATATAATTCACTGTAATTCTACTGCAACTACAAGTAAAGGTATTTTTAAATGACTTCCATTTTCAATACAATGCTAAAGTTTGTTTAACTTGACAGTGCCTCTACAACTTATCCATCCAAGTATCCCTTACTTTAATAAATAAATACAAATGTATTTTTTTGTCAGTTAATTTTTCTATTTCTCTTTTGGAAATTATACTAATTTTCTTAATATTTTCTCCATTTGTTCCCAAAATAATCTTTTTTTGGCTATCTTTTAACACTGTAATGACTTGGTGTATAGTAATGTCATTTTGTGTTTCTTTCCAGGATTCTGTCTCAACCTTTAAGTTGTATGGTATTTCTTTATTTAAAAATTTGTACAATTGCTCCATTGTTATGTCCTCAGCAATTTGCTTAATACTTCTATCAGTTACTTCATCCTCATTATAGTGCCATTCTCCCTCTGGTGAATTGGTGATTAAGTAATTTAAAAAATCTGTCACGCCTTTATTATTTATGGCTGAAATCATGAAAATATTATTAAATCCTTTAGCTTTAGCTTCTTGGGCGAGAAGAAGTAATTGATTTTTATCCTTTACCAAATCTACTTTGTTGAAAATAATTATTAAATTTTCTTGAGAATTAAAATAAGTTACGTCAATTAATGGATTATTTAAGCAATTTTTTTTTGCTACATCAACAATGATGCAAATAAAATCAACGTTTTTAATTTCTTGAAGCGATTTTTTTGTAATTGATTTTTCTAACTTATATTTTGGATTTTTTAAATATCCAGGCGTATCTATAAATATTAATTGGGCGTTATCTTTAGAAACGATTCCTTTAATATTATCTCGGGTGGTGTGCACTTTATGCGTTACCGCTGATATTTTTTGATTAACTAAAGCATTTAGAAGCGTTGATTTACCTGAATTAGGGGCTCCAATTAGACAGGCATATCCTATTTTTTTATTCATCATTATTATTAATAAAATTTAGCATTTCCTCAGCGGCTTTTTGTTCTGCCTCTTTTTTTGTTTTTCCCTGAGCCTTAAATTTATACTTATTTTTAAGTGATACTGATATGGTAAATATTGGCTCATGTGGCTCACCATCTTTATCTTCCGTTTTATATTTTGGTAATACTTTATACCTTTTTTGGATTAATTCTTGTAATTGTGATTTATAATCTTTTTGAAATAACTTGTTTATATCAGTAAAAAACTCTGCCCACCAATTACTAACAATATCCTTAATAGTAATAAAATCACTATCTAAATAAATAGCAGCTATAACGGCCTCTAAAACATTTTCCAAGTTATTGGGATTTTCCCTGCCACCGCACTGCTCCTCTCCATTATCAAGAATAATTTTTTCTGCCATATTAAGCTTTTTGGCTACTTTAACTATTGTTTTTGAATTAACCAAATTAGCAAGAATGATCGATAATTCTCCCTCAGAATAGTTGTTAAATTTATGATATACAACATCTGCAATCACGACATTTAAAACGCTATCTCCTAAAAATTCCATTCTTTCGTAACTTACGTCTTCAACTTTATTTTTGACAGCACTAGGATGTGTTAACGCTATTCTGAGCAGATTAGTATCTTTAAATTTATAGTCATCTAGTTCTAGTTTCACAAAAAAATATCATTCAATCATTTTAAAAGCCCTGTTTGTTCTGAACTTCGTAATAAAGTCTAGCACTGAAAAATCAGATGTCCAAAATAATATTTTGGCTTTTCCAAGAATTTTGTTTTTTGAAACATAACCAATTTTTTTCAAAAATCTACTATCTATGGAATTATCTCTATTATCACCCATAAAAAAATAATGTCCCTTTGGAACTTTGTAAACAGGAGTATCATTATGATCAAAGTTATTTTGATAGCTTTTTCGACCATTATCTGTGTATATTGTGTAATTCACTCCATTTGGCAGAGTTTCCTCAAAAATATTTTTTACATATGGAATACCATTTTGCTCTATATCAATTTTTTGCCCCTTCGACTCCCTCTTTACAGCGACATTGTTAATATATAATAGCCCATCTTTAATTTGTATTTCATCATCAGGAAGACCAATCAGCCTTTTTATATAATGTGTACTACTATCTTTTGGCGATAAAAAAACTATGATATCCCCTCTTTTGGGTGTATCAAAAAAGAATGATTCGTTAAATAAATCAAATCTATTGAGCATGAATGAAAGGGAACTATTGTTGTAGCCATAAGCAAATTTTTCTACAAAAAGATAATCACCGATTTGTAATCCTGGTTTCATTGAACCAGAAGGAATTTTAAAGGGTTGATATATGAATGTTTGAAAAATAAATGCAAAAATAAATGCAAATGCTAATGAATTTAATAATTCCTTAAAATTTTTATAAGAAAATATTAATTTAATATAATTATCAATAAGCCTCATGTTTATACCTTAGTATTATATTTTCCTGCCGATACCTTGGCAATAGGTATCCTGAAAGGGGAACAGGATATATAATCAATTTTTAATTTATTAAAAAACTTTATTGAAGCAGGATCTCCTGCATGTTCACCACAAATTCCAATTTTAATGGTCGGATTGTGCTTTCTACTACTTATAATCGCCATTTTTAACAACTCACCAACCGTTTGCTCATGAATGGAGGAAAAAGGATCTTCAAAAAAAATACCCTTTTCCATGTATGTTCTTAAAAATTTACCTGCATCATCTCGTGAAATGCCAAGACATGTCTGCGTAAGATCATTAGTACCAAAACTTATAAAATCTGCTTCACTCGCTATCTCACCAGCATTGATAACTGCAGCAGGAAGTTCAATCATACTTCCTAATTTGTATTCAAACTTAGTATTTAATTCATTTTCAAGCGTATTAGCTGTGTCACTAATGAGGCTTTTTAATATCATAAATTCCGCTTTATTCATTACCAATGGAACCATAATTTCTGGAATAGTTACGATACCTTCTTTAATGCATCTGTGAGTTGCTCTAAGTATCGCCTTCACTTGCATCTGGTATATTTCAGGATATGTAATTGCAAGTCTGCATCCCCTATGGCCTAACATTGGGTTAGCTTCTTTAAGAGAATTGATCCTATTTTTGATATCTTTAAGATTTAAAGACATTAATTGGCTCATATGCCCCAGTTCATCTTCATCATTTTGTGGAAAAAATTCATGAAGTGGTGGATCTAGTAATCTAATAGTTACTGGCAATCCACTCATAATTTTAAACAGTTGATAAAAATCTTCTTCTTGATAAAGCAGTAACTGGTTGAGAATTTTTGAACGTTCTTTCAGATTTTGGGAGAGGATCATTTCTCTAAAAATGTTAATTCTATCCTCTTGGAAAAACATATGCTCAGTTCTACAAAGACCTATTCCACAAGCGTTAAAACTTTTAGCAACTTTTGCGTCTTTTATTGTTTCAGCATTTGCCATAACTTTTAAGAGTGTAAATTCTTCTGCTATCTCAATCAAATTTTCAAAGCTTTTGTCTAATTTAGTTTGTATTGTACCTACCTTACCTAAAAAAATTTCACCGCTTGAGCCATTAATTGTAATGAGCTCTCCTTCTTTAAGTGTCGTATTATTAATTTCTACAGTACCTTTTTCGTTATCAACCATTACTTCAAATGCACCTGTAACACATGGTTTACCCATACCTCGTGCCACTACAGCCGCATGAGAAGTCATACCTCCACGAGCTGTTAATATACCAGAAGAAGCTCCTATACCACCAATATCTTCTGGATTGGTTTCATTTCTTACTAAAATAACTTCACCATGCCTGGCCATTATCTCAGCTTTACTTGAGGAAAGAGCAATTTTACCAAATGCCGCACCGGGTGAAGCAGGTAGGCCTTTACTGAGTAATATTTTTGTTGCCCTTGGATCAATGCTTGGATGTAAAACTTTTTCAACTACTTCTGGCTCTATACTATCTAGGGCCTGTTGTTTAGTCAATATACCTTCCTGCATCATATCTACCGCTATTTTTATAGTAGCTTGAGCCGTTCTTTTACCAGACCTAGTTTGCAATATCCAACATTTACCGTTTTCTATCGTAAATTCGACGTCCTGCATGTCTTTATAATGTAACTCAAGCTTATGAAGAATGGTTTTTAGTTCCTGATAAGCCTTTGGCATTAATTCTTCAAGTGATTTTTCATCCTCAAAGCACTGCTCTTTAGATTTTATATTTATTGGACTAGGGGTAATTACGCCAGATACTATGTCTTCGCCTTGAGCATTAACAATATATTCTCCAAATATTTCATTTTCACCAGTGGATGGATTTCTAGTAAATACAACACCTGTGGCACAATCCTCGCCCTTGTTTCCAAAAACCATCGCTTGGATATTGACTGCAGTCCCAACATCATTTGGAATATTATTCATACTTCTATATTTGATAGCACGCGGTACATTCCAGGATTTAAAAACTGCCGATATAGCACTCCAAAGTTGATTAGTGATATTTTGAGGAAAATCTTTGTTTAGAATATTTTTAACCAAATTTTTATACTCATCAATAACATCTTTCAAATTTTCTTCAGTTAAATTTTGATCTTTCTTAATGCCAAGAAGAGCTTTTTTGTTGTGTAAGATAGCTTCAAATTTTGACTTGTCTAATCCAAGTACGACATTGCTATACATTTCAATGTATCTTCTATAAGAATCATAAGCAAATCTGGGATTTTTTGTAACTTTCGCAAGCCCCTTTACTGTTGCATCATTTAGCCCTAAATTAAGGATTGTCTCCATCATTCCTGGCATTGATATCTGAGCACCTGATCTAACTGAAATCAACAATGGATTATTCTCATCTCCAAATTTTAATTCAATTGCGTTTTCTAGCTGAGTCATAGCGCTAAGAACCAGCTCCTTTAATGATTCTGGTAGTTGATTAGAGTTATTAGTGAATTCTTTGCATATTTTTGACGAAATTGTAAATCCTGGAGGTACTGGTATTTTCATTTTGCTCATCTCAGCAAGACCAGCTCCCTTATTACCTAAAATACCTTTTAGATGATTTCCCCCTTCGGCTTTATTATTTCCAAAAGAGAAAATATATTTTTTTGACTCTTCTTTTTCTTTGTTCATCAATCTGCGTTACTTATAGAAATCTCATCCAATTTTTCTGGATTAAGCTCTTTAATCTCTAATATCCTATCTTTAATCTCCTGCGATATTTCAGGATTTTCTTTCAAAAATACCTTGGCATTTTCCTTACCTTGCCCAATTTTTTGATCCTTATATGCATACCATGAACCTGATTTGTTAATTACATCTACGGTAACTCCAATATCAATGAGCTCACCTTCTTTTGAAATTCCTCCACCATACATAATGTCAAATTCTACGACCTTAAAAGGAGGTGCAACTTTATTTTTTACAACCTTTACTCTAGTCTGATTACCTATAACAACATCTTTTTCCTTTATGGAGCCAATACGCCTTATATCAAGCCTTATAGAAGAATAGAATTTTAACGCATTCCCCCCGGAAGTTGTTTCAGGACTTCCAAACATTACACCAATTTTCATTCTAATTTGATTAATAAAAAATAATATGGTGTTTGTTTTGGAAACACTAGAAGTTAATTTGCGAAGCGCTTGACTCATCAATCTTGCTTGTAATCCCACATGGCTATCACCCATTTCTCCTTCAATTTCTGCTTTAGGTACTAATGCTGCAACGCTATCTATTATGACCATGTCAAATGCTCCTGACCTGACCAATGTATCAGTTATCTCGAGCGCTTGCTCACCAGAATCTGGTTGCGATAGAATTAACTTATCTACATCAACACCTAATTTTTTTGCATATGCCCTATCAAAAGCATGTTCCGCATCTATGAAAGCGCATGTACCACCCTTTTTTTGGCATTCAGCGATTGCATGAAGTGTCAATGTCGTTTTTCCTGAGCTTTCTGGGCCATAAATTTCAATAACCCTTCCTTTTGGGTAACCTCCCACTCCTAAGGCAATATCTAAACCCAATGAACCAGATGGTATTGATTCAATGTTTTGAGCCTCCATTTCGCCTAACTTCATAATAGCGCCTTTCCCGTACGCTTTCTCTATCTGACTTAACGCGGCTTCTAATGCCTTTTCTTTGTCCATAAGCTTGAATTTTATTTGTGTGTAGCATTACTCAGTTGCAGTATAGATAAAGTATGAATAGTTTCAACAAATTTCTTTTATTTCTCAACATGATTAGCGATCAATTAGAATTTATCCAATTTCAGTTTATGAGATTGCCAGGGGTATTTTAAGAATTTGCATTTTTATATTGCTTAGCTTACAATTTCTCAAATATATTTTTACATTACATGATTGGACTGACACTCGATACATCACATTTATATGCATCTATAGCCATATCTAAAAATGATAAGGTGATGTATTTTAAAAATAATAAAAAAGTAAACAAGCAAGCAGAAACACTTAATTTGATGATAGAAGAAGCTATGAGCGACTTAAGATTAAGCTTTAGCGATTTAAATTATATCGCGGTGGCAACTGGTCCAGGCAAATTTACAGGACTCAGAATTGGTATATGCGTGGGTAATGCATTGCATTTCGCCTTAAAAGCACCGTTATTGCCTATGTGCAATCTAGCAACAATTGCTTTTAATCACAAAAAAAAGAATGTTGGTGTTTTACTTGATGCAGGAGTAGAAAAATACTATTTTCAAGAATTTAATAATAAAATCAATACGTCTCCAATCAAAATAATTACAAAAGATGAGGTAAGTGAAATTAAAAAGGAGCTTTATTTGGTAGGAAATGTTGATCAAGTTAATGATAAATTTCTTTTAGATGCAAGGCATATTGCCAAATTTGCAAATCATAAATTAAAAAATTTAAATAATTTGGTATCAAATTATTTAAAGCCACAATATATTATTAATAATTATCTCGCTTAAAATTTAACTTATAGGAGTTTAAAATGATGAATAATAGAATTACTGTAGCATACGGGGATGGAATTGGTCCTGAAATTATGGAATCAGTTTTGCAGATTTTAAGCCACGCTAAAACTGGCTTAGAGGTAGAAACTATAGAAATTGGTGAAAAAATTTACAACAAAGGTTTTTCCTCAGGAATATCAGATGATGTGTGGGAGGTAATCAAAAGAAATAAAGTATTGTTAAAAGCTCCAATTACAACTCCTTTAGGAAAAGGTTATAAGAGTTTGAATGTTACATTTAGAAGAACGTTAGAGCTATTTGCTAATATTCGCCCTTCTTTATCTTACTATCCATTTGTTGGTAAATTTAAAAATATGGATGTTGTTATTGTCCGTGAAAATGAGGAAGATTTGTATTCTGGTATAGAATATAGGTTTACTCAAAACGCAAATATTGCAATGAAATTGATTTCTACATCAGGGTGTGAAAAAATTATTCGATACGCATTTGAGTACGCAAGAATCAATAAACGTAACAAGGTAACTTGCGTTACAAAAAGTAATATTCTTAAAATTACCGATGGTTGTTTTCAAGAAATTTTTCTTAAAATTGCTCCTGAGTATCCAGATATAAAAGCGGAGCATATGTTGGTGGATATTGCTTCAGCAAAACTTGCAAATAATCCCGAAAATTTTGATGTTATAGTTACTCTCAATTTATATGGAGATATTATGTCAGACATAGCTTCTGAAGTGTCTGGCTCAGTTGGGCTTGCAGGAAGCGCAAATATTGGGAAAGAATATGCAATGTTCGAGGCGGTGCATGGTTCAGCACCAGATATTGCGGGAAAAGATATTGCCAATCCCTCGGGATTGTTAAATTCTGCCATAATGATGCTAAAGCATTTAGGAAAAAATCATGAGGCAGAAATGATTTATAACGCTTGGTTAAAGACTATCGAAGAAGGGCTGCATACCGCCGATATGTTTAATTCAGAAAAAAGTACAAAAAAACTTTCTACTTCTGAATTTACACAGGCAGTCATTCATAATTTTAATAACAAACTGAGCTTGCTGATAAGTAAATTTCAATCTGCAACAAATGAACGAATCCTAATAAAAGAGACTCTTAATAATAATGAAAAAAGTGAGCTAATTGGGGTAGATATATTTATAAAAACTCAATTTACGCCTGAACTGATCGCTAAATTGCAAAAATTAGATGATATTTTAAAATTGCATATGGTATCAAATAGGGGTTTATTAATTTGGCCAAAAGTATTGAGAAATGCAGAATTAGACTTCTCTAGATTTAGATTTCTCAAAGCAAAAAAAGAATACAGGATTTCACAAAGTAATGTATTAGAATTATATAAGAAAATAGTCGAATTAGATCTTGACATAGTGTCGATTATAAATTTATTTAGTTACGATGATAATATTGGTTTTAGCTTAGCTCAGGGAGAGTAGAAATTTTGACATTACAAAATTTGGATATAACAAAGGAATTGAAAAATTTTGGTAAGTTATTGAATAATAAGTCTGACGATTTTAAATTTTCATGGATTAGGCTTGCAAGGACTAAAAATGTTGGATCAAAGACATTTGTGCAACTGCTCAAAATGTATGGAGATCCAGAGACTGCTCTACAAAATGTTGACACACTTGCTAAAAAGGGTGGCTCTCCAATTGAAAAATTAGTTCCTTCTAAACAAGCTATCGAAAAAGAAATAGCTGAGACCAAAAAATATGGTGCGAAAATTATACTTGCATGCGAAGAGAATTATCCGAGCTCATTATTACATATTCCTGATTTTCCACCAGTGCTTATAGTAAAGGGTAATATACAGCTTTTAAAAAAACCAATGTTTGCTATAATAGGAGCTAGAAATTCCAGCATTAATGGTAATAAATTATCATTTGAGTTTGCTAAGGAGATTTCAGATTCCGGTTTTACTATAGTGTCAGGGCTCGCTAGAGGGATAGATTCATTTGCACATAAGGGAAGTTTAGATAATGGTACGATTGGCGTAATTGCAGGAGGGATCAACCATATATATCCTAAAGAAAATATCAAGCTTTATGAAGAAATATATAATAAAGGGCTTATAGTTACCGAGCAACCAATCAATTCTTCAGTTTTAGCACAACATTTTCCGCAAAGAAATAGGATAATAGCCGGCTTAGCCTCAGGAGTACTAGTTGTTGAGGCCACTAAGAAATCTGGAACTTTAATTACATCAAAATTTGCGCTAGAATACAATAGAGAGGTTTATGCCATACCAGGCTCTCCATTAGATGCAAAGTCACAAGGCACCAATGCGCTTCTAAAACAAAGTGCTAATTTAGCACTTGTTCCACAAGATATCGTTCAAGATTTAGCTAAAATTACCAGAAAAAATAACACCTATATTTCTGATCAAAATGATAACTTTACAAGTAACTATGTGAAAAATATACCATCTGAATTGGAGCTTGGTACGTTTAGAATTAAGCTTTTTAATTCCCTTTCTCATTCACCAATAGAAATTGATGACATTGCAGAGCAACTAGAAATACCGATAAATATAGTGAGTTTTCTTATATTAGAGCTTGAGCTAGCGGGCAAAATATCAAGATTATCGAATAATAAAGTGTATTTAATATCTTAATTAACTAAGTAATTTAAAAATCATATTTATAAGTATTAATCACCAACCTATCCAAAGTATTTGACAAGTATCTAAAACGTATTACACTATAGAATAAATAACAATAATAATAATATAACTATAAAGGAGCCATATGAAAAAAGTATTATTAACTGTTTGCTCATTAGCACTACTTACTGGAGTTGGGTGTAAAAATAAATCACACCAATCAACCAATGGTACTGATGGTAGCACGCTTGATTCAATATCGAAAGCAACTTTTGAAGAACTTGAAAAGAAGGTAGGCGATAAGGTATATTTTAGCTACGATAATTCTGATTTATCAGATAGTGCTAAATCAATACTTGATAAGCAAGTTGAGTTTATGAAAGATAAGTCTCATCTTAAATTCGTCCTTGAAGGTTTTTGTGATGAAAGGGGTACAGTTGAGTACAACCTAGCGCTTGGAGAAAGACGTTCAAATAGTGTTAAAAAATATCTAGTACAACATGGCATTAATCCAGATAGACTGATTGTAATTAGCTTTGGTAAAGAAAGACCGGCTGTTATTGGTCATACTGAAGAAGCTTATAAACAAAATAGAAGAGTAGTAACAGTAATTAGATAAATTTCTTATTATTAACTACTATCAATTTTTTAAAAAAAGAGTGAACACATTAATTATGTGTTCATTTTTTTTAGGTGCTTACCATGAAACCTATTAGAATAGCGAAAGCACTTTCCAATTATGGCGTTTGTTCTAGAAGACAGGCTGAGGTGTTGATTTTGGAAAATAGAGTAAAAGTAAACGACCAGATTCTAACTTCACCGATTTATTTAGTTCAAAATTCAGATCAAATTTATGTTGATGGCGTTATTGTTTCAAAGCCCATAAGGACGCGCTTATGGAAATATTTCAAGCCAAAGGGAGTTATAACAAGTCACAAAGATAATTTTGGCAGAACAACATTATTTGAAGAATTACCAAAAAATATTGGGAGAGTAATTTCAGTAGGCAGATTAGACTACAATACTGAAGGTTTAATTTTGTTAACGAATAATGGCGATCTTGCACGAAAATTAGAATTACCATCTACCAAATTAAAGAGAATCTACCTTTGTAAGGCATATGGCCTTGCGCCAGAGAACATGATTAAAGAACTATCTAGGGGAATAGAAATCGATAACGTCCAATATGGACCTATTGTTGTCGAATTATATAAAAAACAGGGCGCCAATTCATGGTATAAAATTGCTTTGTATGAAGGAAAAAATAATGAAATTAGAAATGTTTTTGCATATTTCAAACTCCAAGTTAGCAGATTAATCAGAATTGATTATGGAGATTATTCTTCGCATAATATGAAGCCTGGAAATTTAATTGAGCTAGATTATAAAGAATTTTCCAAATACTTGGAATAACCCAATATTGTTTTAAAATTCAAGAAAAAAAATCGTAAATATAACCCACGCTGGGAATAAGGAATAAGCCTGAAATCCTGCATTCTCTTTCAATTATAAATTTCTTTTAACTTGACGGCACTCTACTCCTTATTTAATTTTTCTCCCAATTTTTGGATTAATGCTTCGATACCTTCTTTTGAGATAATAGAACTAAAGTCTGCTCTTTGACCTAAAATTAAACTTATATCCTCTGCTATTATATCTCTAATTAAAAAGTTATTATTCATCATCTTAATTCTATACGCTATACTTATATACTTTGAAGTATATTTTTTGTTAAGTATCTTTGTACTGACAATATACTGAGAGTTAGAAATATATTTTACTGACTCTATATCAAAATTTACTCCATTATACTCAGAAAATTTTGATACATAGGTATTAATCAGAAAATTTTTATATGCAGTCAGGTACTCATCCAATTGTTGCTGACTAATTTCTTTATAATATCTACCCAAAGCAAACTTTGCCATCCAATCTATATCTACTGAATTACAAAAAATATCCTGGAGTTCTTGTTCTTTTTGTGAATCAGTGTTTGTAGATTCAATAACTGAAATCACTTGTTTAGCGGTGTCATTAACAAACCCTATCAATTTTTGTTTTTCTTCAGCAATTGATAAAGGATAAATCATCACAACTAAAGCAAATGATATAAAAACTCTTTTTGTTAATTTAATGATATTATTCATAATTATTTTCTCCATTTAATTTTTGATAATAAAAATTTCGTAATGCAGCATATTCATCGAGTGATATTTCAGATAAAGTTTTGTCTGTGCCTATAAATTTTTCCCTTTCCACTATTAGACTGGTCCCATAATAAACTCTAAGAAATTTCTTATCATTTTTAAATTTTACAAAATTTATCGGATCCCCCCCAATATCAATCACTTTACCAAATCCATCTCTAAAGTTAGATGATCCAAGAATAGGTAATATTATATATGGCCCCTGCTTAGCACCATAATATTTGAGAACATCTCCAAAAGATCTGTTGCTTTTTTTCAAACCCATTAACTCGGCCACATCAAAAATCCCCAAAATACCAAAGGTACTGTTAATAAAAAATCTAAAAAATGAATTAAACGATACATTAGGTTTAAGTTGAATTACACCATATATAACATTCAAGGGCTCCCTAAGATTGCTAACAAACGAATTAACTCCTTTCTTGGCAGAATTAGGTACAATTACACTATACATTGCTGCAGGAGGCATGATAATATATTTATCAACTATCTTGTTAAACTTATATACTTTTCGATTAAAATTTTCATATGGATCATATATTTTTAAATTATAGCTTTGATCATAATAATCATTATCTAAACTATAATCTTCATCATTAATTGGCTCTCTTGCCTCAACATTTAACAACGTTACCATTAACGTTGTTAAAACCCCAAACACTACAAAAAGCTTAATACTAAAATTATTAGCTAATATGTTCATGATTAATTTTTAAAATTAGTGTAGCTTGTGAATATCCTTGTTTTTTAACTTCCAAAAACTCTTCTTTTATAACTATCCAACCGCATTTCTTAGTCAATTTATTGATAAAGGCTTTATTGTAAACAAATTGTTCAGACTTACCATCAAAAATATAATTATCTTTTTGAGTATTGCTATAACGAAAGGTCAGCAAAAAAATCCCCTGCTCGTTAAGATATGACTTTAATTTAGATAACATCGATTCAATTTCTGTGGAATATGAAATTAGATCAACTCCTAGAATAATATCAAATTTTGAATCAGTCTTGGACATAGAGCTTAAGAAGCTAATGATATCTTTTTTAATTACAGTGTTATAAACTTTATTTTTACCTATTGATAAACTCTCACAATGTTTAACAGCACTTTCATTTAAATCCACTCCCAGCGCAAAGTTTATTAGCTTATTTTTTCTGAGTAAATATGTTAATAAACCAGTGTTACAACCTAAATCTAGTACATTGAAATTAAATACTTTTTCTGCATCATTTAATATTTTTTTTAACTCATCATAGGTTACATTCTCTGAAGATTTTTTACATTTTTGGAACTCACTTAGATGAAATCTAAATTCTTGATTAATTTTATGATCTAGTATCTTTATAGGAACATATTGTATTTTGCTATTTTTGTTATTAATGATATTTAGGCAATATTCAGCTTCCTCTTTAAATTTATCATCATTTTTTACATAATCCTCTAAATACTGCTTTGCCTTTTGAAATTTAGACTTTTCAAAATAGCACCTACCTAATAAATAATCTAAATCATTGTAATTTTTTTCGAATCTTTTTAATAACATAAATCTTAAAATTGCGTCGTTCAAATTTCCTCTATTAAAATGAAACAAACCTAAATCGTAGTTAGTTTTTGGCAAATTCTTAGATTTTGCTTTAATCTCATCTATTATTGATTTTAACTTATCAATCCAAGATTTTAAATCGCCTACCTTAAGGGACAACAACGGGTTGAAAAATTTTTTTATTTTTTTAAAAATTGACATCACTAATTACTCTTTATTTTATAGATTTAGTATTCGATTTCATTTGGTCGAAAATCGACATTGCCTGTGCTGTCATCGCGCTTATATTGCCAGCCTCAGAAGGTATTATTAATGTATTACTATTTTGAGCTAGTTTTTGGAAAGCATCTATATACTGTTTAGCTATATTCATTGATACCGCTTCTGTGCCACCATTTTTTAATATTGAGATAGCTATAGTTTCAATACTCATTGCCGTTGCCTTGGCGACAGTTTCTATTGCTTCAGCTTCCCCTTTTGCCTTATTAATCTTATCCATCATTTCTGCTTCGGAATTTAACACAACCTCTCTTTTTTTACCCTCAGCAATATTAATCATAGATTGCATCTTTCCTTCAGATTCAAATATCTCTGCTCGCTTTTGTCTTTCAGACGAAACCTGCGCTTCCATTGCTTTTAAAATAGAAGATGGAGGATTGATATCTCTTATTTCATATCTCATGCACTGAATACCCCATGTACTCGCAGCTTCATTGATCGTTGATACAATTTGATTATTTAGATACTCTCTTTCTTCAAATGTTTTATCCATTACTAATTTTCCAATTGCCGACCGCATAGAAGTTTGTGCCAACTGAGTAACTGCATAATATGGGTTTTCAACACCATATGAAGCATCCACAGGATTAACAATTCTAACATATATTATTCCGTCAAGTGCCAGAGTAACATTATCTTTTGTAATTGCAGATTGTTGCATAACATCTACAGCCTTCTCTTTTAAAGTATGCTTGTAAGCAACTCTATCGATAAATGGTAGAACAAAAGTTAACCCTGGCTGAAGCGTTTTGTTATATTTACCAAGCCTTTCTACTATCCACGCTTGTTGTTGAGGTACTATTTTTATTGCGTACCAGCAAAAAAAACCGAGCACTATTAGAAAGAATGCTGCTCCAGAATTTATATCTAAATAATCCATAATCACCTAAAATTTTTTTTATTAAAAATCTAATTGTACACTAATATAGTTAAATCTCTTTTTCCACTATAAATACATTGCTTTTCACATATAAAATTACCACCCCATCACCTTTATTTAATACCTGACCTTTGCTTGATGGAGCTAATCTAGATTTACAAATCGCACCTGACCATTTTATTTCCCCAATACTACTCTCTTTTAAATCATTGCTATACACTACTGCAACGCTTCCCTCAATATTATCATACCTCTCACTATTGCCTATAGTAATTAAATATTTTGCTGGTTTCCATAAAATAATTGACCATAAACAAAAAAATCCAAAAAAGAACCCTATCTGATCGAGTAATGTATTTAATATAAGCAAATTAAACTTCATGCACAAAGCTACAGAAAAAGCAGCAATTCCTGCGAAAAAAAAGCCAATCGTTCCTCCTAAATACATTTCTACAATCATCAGCACTGCACCTAGCACATACCATAACTCAATTTGATTAGTTAAGAAATATTGCATCACACTTAATATTAATTTATTATTACTCTATTATAGTAGATATTTTAAAAAATTCATCAATAGTTAATTGCTCAGGCCTCTTATTACAATCTATTTCAAGCTTTTCTAACTCAATTTCCGGGCTATTAAAAATTTTTTCCAAGCTCTTTTTTATTTTTTTCCTTCTGAAATTAAAAGTGCTTTTACATAACTTTTCAATATTATTTATTTCTCTAATGCTAAACTCTGGTCGTTTAGGAGTTAATTTAATTATTGATGATGTTACCTTAGGCACTGGAAAAAAATTTTCTGGCTCTATATCAAATAATAACTCACAATCACAAGTAAATTGGGCTAAAATACTTAGTCTTCCATATGAATGTGTTGACGGCTGAGCTAAAATTCTATCGGCTACTTCTTTTTGCAACATAATGACAATTTGATTAATATTGCTTAGATTTTTAAGCCATTTAACAATAAGCAACGTGCTAATATTATAAGGTAAATTTGCAACAATTATATAATCCCCATCGATAATACTTTTTTCATCAATTTTTAATGCATCCGCATTTATAATTTCAAAATGTTTGGTGGTCCCTAATTGAATTTTATGAAGAATTGGTAATACTTTTTTATCAATTTCAACAACAAATAAAGATTTGATATCAGTTTTTAGCAAATCATTTGTAAGGGCTCCAATCCCTGGACCAATCTCAAGTACAATTTTATCCTTCATATTACCCAGCGATCTAATGATATTGTTCACTATATCATTATTAACCAAAAAATTTTGCCCATATCTTTTGGTAGGGGTAATATTATGCTCTTTTAAAATTCTTTGTAACTTAATTATTTCATTCATCAATATTACTTATGTTTACAAAGTTATTGTTTTTAGTTAAGTATACTGTTTTTATTTCTTTATATAAGTTATTTTTTGCTACTAAAAGAATTTGATGATTAATCTTATAAAAATATTTTTTGCCGTTATATTAATTTATTATTCTCTAGATTGTATAGCCTTAGATTTAAATAATAGAAAGCATCAAAATCAAATTACTATTGAAGCAGATGAGTTAATTTATAACAAAAAAGAAGAGCTCATAAGTGCACAAGGCAACGTGTATATTGAGCAAGATAATTTTCGCCTCATAACCAATAAAGTGGTATTTGATAAAAAAAATAATTATCTATATGCGCTTGCTAATTTGGCATTTAGTAATAATAATAAAAATTATTTTTTTGGCAAAAAGGCTTTTTTTAATAAAAGCAATGGAGCTGGAATAATTGTAAAGTTCAAGGCTAGAATTTCACATAAGGGTTTATTATCCTCTGATTTTGCACAAATGGTGGATAAGGACACCTTTATAATTCAAAATTTGGTTTTTTCAACATGCAAGGTATGCAAAGATAATTATATTCCAAACGTGCCACTATGGCAAATAAGAGCAAAAGAAGCTACCTTGAACCAAAAAGAAAAAAAAGTAGAATTTATAAATAGTAGAATAGAATTATTTGGAATTCCTATATTTTATTCTCCTTATTTCTCTATTCCTACCCCAAATTCACCTAGAAAAAGTGGATTTTTAATTCCTAAATTTAAAAATTCTAATATACTAGGTTTACAAATATCAATTCCTTACTACTTTAATATTGCCTCTCAAATGGATTTAACCTACACTCCAACGTTAAGCAATAAAAGTAACATATTTAATAATATAAACATCCGATATTTAACTAAATATGGGCAATATGAGGTCAATGGTGATTTTATAAATGATAAAGACATAATAAATAAAAAAAATACTTTTAAAAGCTATGTTGCTTCAAAAGGGGATTTTAAATTTAATAACAACTATTTTCTAAATTATAAATTTCAAAGGTTATTTGATAGGGATAAAATTTTTACAAAAAAGTATGATATAATAGACGATGATATACTAACTAGTAACGTTTCAATAAGAAAGGAAAAGAAAAATCAGCTACTCACCTTAGAAGGCATTTCCTTTCAAAATTTAAGAGAAAATAACTTAAAAAATAAAAATACTCCATATATATTACCTTGGATTAGAACATATAATAGATTACCTTTAGAATATCCTTTTATATCAGATATTGCGCTTTCCACCGATATTTTAAATTTAAGAAGGGCTGAGGGAATAAGTTATACAAGAGGGACTTTCCAACTTGATTCATTTCACGATGCTACTATGCCTTTTGGACAAATTGTAAATATTAATCCAGCGATTAGATATGATTATTATGATATAACCAAAGCTAAGGAATCCGGTGCAAAAAATAGATTGATGGGTAAATTATCTATCGACTGGAAGTGGCCATTTATAAAATTTATCGGACATAAAAATTTAATCATGGAGCCTATCGTCAATTTTACATACAATTCTGAAGCAAAACAGAATTTCTTAAATGAAGATGGCCAACCACAAATTATTAGCACCTCAAATATATTTTCTTCAAATTTTTTCACAGGAAAAGACAATGTCGAAGTTGGGTCAAGACTAAATTTTGGTGTCAGAACCAATTACTATACTGGAAAAAACACTTATGGAGCAATTTTAGGACAAAGTTATAAACTAAACAAACTTACAGATTCAAATATAAAAGATCTTTCCTATACGTGGGATGATAAATTCAACTCATTAAAAACAGAAATTGTTAGCAAATTATATGCCCACTTAAGCAATGGAGTATCAGTAATTAACAACATAAGTCTTACTCCCAATCATTTAAATCTAATAAAAAATGAGCTAGATTTCCAAATACACAATGACAAAGCTGGTATTGATTTAAACCACATTTATATTAACAAAAAATATATTAATAAATGTTATAACTCACACAATCAAGAAATTGGAGTTAAGTTTATTTACAACTTCAATAGTGATTGGGGAATAGAAACAGGGGCAAGAACAAAGCTTGGCTCTAAAATTGAAAAATTTTGCCAAAGTGGCAATGAAAGCAATAAAGAGAACCCTAAAAAAAACAAATGGATCAGCAATGAAGTAGGTTTATTTTACAAAGGAGATTGTTTAAAGATAAATTTTGGTGTAATAAGAGACTATTCCAAACCAAAAGGTTTAAAATCTTCTGTGACAACTTTTTTAAAAATAGAACCTATCTTTAATTAGTTAAATTTATTATGAATATTAGGAAAAAATTTACTATTTCAATCAGCAAATTATTTGTTATGTTATTGATGCTGTCTACTGCCACTTTTGCTTATTCACAGCAAGATACAATTGTTGCCTATGTTAATGAAGCAATCATAACTTCATTTGAATTAAAAAACAGAATCACGCTGTTAGAATTTTTAAATAACACAAAAATTGATGACAGCCAAAAAGCAGATATGATTCAGTCAATGATTGATGAAAAACTGTTATCTCAAATAGCAAAAAATAATAACATTATTATTTCAGAAAAGCATATCGATCAATATATGAATGATATAGTAAGTGATCGTGGATTGAATAACCTAAATGAACTAGTTAACAAATTCAAAATAAGTAAGCAAGATTTGTCCAATTACATCAGATCTCAGCTTTTATTAAAAAAATTAATAGAATACCAGATAGAATCTGAAACTACCGTTTCAAAACAAGAAGTTATAGATAATTTAGAAACTATATCTAAGAATTTCGATAATAATACATCAAGTATAAATCCTGACACAGAACTTAAACTTTATGAGATCAGTTTCAGTAAAGGTATAATTAGTAATGAAAATCTAGAAAAATCTATTAACAAAATTTATTCATCCCTAAAAGAAGGAGAATCATTTAAAAATTTAGTACAACAATTTTCACAAGGCAAAACTTCTCTAAATAATGGACTTGTTGGTTGGGTTAAAATTGCTCATTTATCAAGTGATATTGGTAATGCATTTAACAATATTTTTAATGTTGGCTCTGTAAGTAAGCCTATTGAAACAAGTGATAGCATCATAATCTTAAAAATTGAAGACATTAAAAAGCTACATAAGAAGCCAAAACAACTTAGTGCAGAAGAGGTTAAAAATATACTTTATAATCAAAAACTAAACTCAAACTTAAGAAACTTTATTAAAAATCTAAGAAAAAGTTCCTATATTAAAGTGGTGCAATAAATATATTTGACTTGTACGCTCTCAGCAACTTAACTTGCTTTAAAAAATCATTTACATAAACTCACGCATTGGAAAAAAAAGAATTACCCTCCTCTTTGTCTTTGAGGCACTCTTTGAAATACATCCGCTTTGTTGCTTGGCTCATTAATCATAGCAGTGAATGGTCTTTCAGGCACCTCCCTCCTTTCAACACTACTTACTTTCGTAAATGATTCTGTTTGTGCTTTTACGAATTCATCTACAGGATCTTTTCTCACCTCTTGCTTTTTTACAAGATCATTATTGCCAACACTTGGATCGATTTCTGAGAAATATCCATTTCTAGCCGTACCTATTCTTGGGCTAAATTGCTTAGGTTGATCAATTATATATCCTTGAGATAACCCCTGATTTTCTATAGTTTTAGGAAGTTCTCCCCCAAGCAATTGTTTTTCATGGCTTGGTTGTTGAAAATAACTCTTTATTCCATCAACACTAATGTTATTCCAAAAAGATAATTTTTCATCATATAAATAGCCACATGTAAAACCAAAGACCCCTGCAGCAAAACTAGTATTTGCCAATATAATTGAGCCTGTAATAAAACCAAAGCTAGCTGAAATTGGATTTAGCATCAACACTGCACCAACTGCAAGTGCAGCAAAAACAAGAGCGCAAATAAATTTATTTTTGGTAGGCCACAATTTTTTAAAGCTCTCTTCTCCCTTTTGAATGCTTACAGCATAAATTTCTTCCGGCCTCATACCAGTTTTTTTATCCTCATCATAGTCCTTAAGCTGATTATAAGCAAAAACCCCGCCATATAGTCCTCCAGCCGCTGCTCCACACAAAAGCGTCCCTGCAAACATATTGAAACCACTTCCTAAAGAAGACAATCCAACATATGTTGCAACAGCTCCCAGACCAGTTAATGTCCCACCTATAATTTTTTTTGCGTAACTTTGCTCAGTAAAGCCTTGTTTAAGAATATTAATACCTGCATAAGTGCCTAATGCTCCTCCAATCGTTACACCTATACTAGATGGAGATATTAAACCGGTCGCAGCGCACAACGTTGCCGCAATAGGAATAGCATTAACTCCAGATTCCAAGCTTGCAGCTCCAGTTGCAATAGCAATTGCTCCTAATTCTGCGAGCTTATCCCCTAATTGATTGCTAATATATCCTTGTTCTTTAAAATACCCCTCTTTTATAGCACGCAATGCACTATCACTTACTAAGCCTGCTACTACAGCGCCTGCCATCCCGGCAAAAGGACCAGATAAAGTATATCCAGCACCACCTCCTATTACCGAAGAAAGCAAAGCGGCACCAATTCTTTGGCATTTAAATCTATCATTAGTACCATCATCATTATTTCTACAATAACCATAAACACTTCTACCAAATAATTGCTCCTTGATTAAATGTTGTTCTTTTTGAAGCTCAATTAGTGCTTCTGCGCCAATTGCACCTCTAAAGTTAACATCTAAAAGCAATGTATCGTAATCAAATTTCATTCCGGTGCAATCAGCTCTTTCCATATGGCACATTGGCAATTTCGCTCCAGATAAGTCCATATTTCTTGCCATCGCATCACTAAAATCACACGCTATCATTTCCGCAAATTTTGCATTAACCTGATTTAATGTCGCTTTTTGAAAATTTGCTTTATACGCTAATATATTTTCCAAAACTGCCCCAGTTAATTCAGCATTTCTGAGGTTCGTTTCATTTAAAATGGCTCCAGATACATCCAGTCTTTCTCCTTTGATTCTTTCCATAATAGCATGCGAAAAATCAGCTTGATGAGCGTGCACATCCTGCATATTCGCTTTTTGAAAATCAGCAAACTTTGCATTTACATCATCCATTATTGCACCAGAAAGCTCTGCTAATTCTAACTTAGCTGATTCAAGATCAGCATGTGATAAATCTACACCTTTGGCTTTAATTTTTTCTAAAATAGCTCCTCTTAGGTTGGCATATTTTAAATTCGCATCTTCTAAGATCGCTTCAGTAAATTTTGCTTTATTTGCGGTAATACCTTCCATCACAGCACCAGTAAAGTCTGCATGCGAAAAATCACCCTCTAGTACTGCTTCTTTAAGATAAGCTTTTCTCATCTTTACATATTGTGCATCAACGTATCTGAGATTTACTTTTTGCAAATCTGCTCTATCAGCTATGGCCGACTTTAAACTTGAATGCTCAATATTCGATCCTGTTAAATCTGCCGAATATAGCAATGCCCCTTCAAAATTTGAGTTATTAAATCTGCTATACATCATTCTTACTCTTGGCATTAGGGCTTCTGTAAAATCGACTTTATTGCCAGATATTCCAATTAAATTTGCATCTGTTAACTCAGCTTGAGCAAAAGAACATTCTTTTAGAACCGCTGCCTCAAAACTAGCACCTGTTAAATTAGCATTATTAAAATTGCAACTTGTAAATGTAACTGAGGCAAAATTAACCCCACTTAAATCTAAATTAGATAGGTCTAGCCCAGTTATAGTTTGATAACTTTTACCTTCATAAAAAAAATCTGCTACAGGAATTATGAGCTTAGCCGGATTTTTCGCTTGAACTTGCTTTAAAATTTCTTGATTTTCTGGTTTAGCGGATAAAAATTCATTAAATGAAGGTTTATTTCCACTATTTGAATTTACAAATTCTATATAATCGCTTAAATCTTGTTGTGTTGCATTTAATCTAACTTTTATTGCATTCGCTTGCTCAGAATTTTTTGGTAAATATGTAGGGTCATAACTTGCTGTTTGTAGCTCAATTATGTACTCATTTGCTATGACAAATAAGGCGCTCTCAATAAGCTTATCATACTTTTTTTGTATTTCTAGAGTACCTTCTTGAATCTCGGCATTTAATTTTTTCTGCTCTTCAGTTGTACCCACAAAGCTTCTCGCCCACGCAACATAGCTTTGATTAGATAATTTCTCTTTTGTGAAACGGCTTATTTCATCTTCACATTCAGATTTCAAGCGACGCTCTGCTTCTCTTTCTCTCTTAAATCTTATTTCAGGCTCATAGTCATTGGACGTTCTTTTATTAGCTGGTAAAGGATTTTTATCATCCGCCTCTATTCTAAATAGTTTGAGCATCTGCATACTCTGTGCATCTGAGTAGTCTAATTTGACTGATTCCAACAATCTGTCGCCCTCTCCATCAGGTAATTTGCCATCCGCCAATAAGTAATCCCGGAATTCACAATTTAATTTTGACCCTCTAAAATCAATATTAGACAAATCACACGCAGAAAAAATAACATTTTCGTTAAATACACAATCCCTAAATATTGCTCCATTAAGTGATTTGTAAAACCTAACATTTGAAAATATGGACCCCGACAAATCAACGTCACTTAATTTTAGTGGATCTTGTTCGTAATATTCTTCAATAAAATTTCTGCCCTTAAGACTTTTAATCTTTTTGTTATAGTCTGCCGCTCTACTACTGATTCCCAATTCTTTGGCAATATCTTCTACATTGTCCACATATTGACCAACTATTCCATAATCCTCACTGATCTCTGCAACTATAATTTTCTCCTTATATTTCGGATCCCTCTCCTCAAATATTTTTTGCAAATACTCATTTAAATTACCACTTGCACGCTCATCACCTATTTCTCCATTTTTAATTTTTTTATGCTCTACAACATAATTTATTAATAAATCTAAATTTTCTGGTTCTGGCTTACCATCTTCTACCATTCTGGCTTGCACATACTCATATATAGATCCTTGTGCTCTTTCATCTGCTTCAAGCCCAAAAGTAAATTTCGTTACTTCTTCTATATATTCATTAACGTATGCATAATAATCCTCTCCAAAGGAAATTTTAACAATTTCAATAGATTCATCTAATTTTCTACTTTCTTGTTCTAGACTTGCATAGGCCTGATCAATTTTAGTCTTAGTCATATTACCAATCAAAAAATTATTAACTTATAGTAACATTTGTGTTTTCTAAAAACACTTATTTTTTAATAGCTTCAACACTTTTTTTAGTTACTGCTTCTTTCTTTTTCGGTCTTTTTACCTCTGTTTTTTTGTCTTTTATTTTTTCCAGCATTAATCTATTATCTTGGGCCAATTTTTTCACTACATCAAATTCTTCCCTTGTGACAAAATTCATTTTCTTTATTAATTTTTCAATCTGCTGAGTTATATATTCAGCTATTTCATTTTTAACATTAACAGCTCCAGTAAATGTTGAACCTGCAAGCTTTGCAAGATCATCTAATATTTTGTTGTCTTTTTTCATTTTTTCAAATATTGGTTCTACTTATGTAAATATAATTTATCACGTAAAAAATAATGTTTGCAATTCTTTTTCCAAATATTGATCCTATTGCTATAAATTTAGGAATCATATCTATTCGTTGGTATGGGATATCATACGTAATAGGAATTTTTCTTGGGGCTTATATTTTGCAAAAAATAGAAAAAAAATTTAAAATTGCTAGCCTTAATTCCAAAGATTTAGAAAATTTACTTTCATATATTATCATCGGCATAGTGATAGGTGGCAGACTAGGCTATATATTATTCTATACTCCTGATACCATATTAGAAGATTTTTGGGAGATATTTAAGATTTGGCATGGAGGAATGTCATTTCATGGAGGATTAATTGGCGTTATTGTATCTATTTGGATATTTTGCTTAAGAACTGGCAAAGCGTTTATGTCAGTAACCGACCTAATTTCTTGTGTAACCCCAATTGGATTGTTCTTTGGACGCATTGCAAATTTTGTAAATGCCGAGCTTTATGGAAGAAAAACAGATGTTAGTTGGGGGGTTATCTTCCCATATTCAGACTACCATCCAAGGCATCCAAGTCAACTATATGAAGCTATGTTTGAAGGCATAGTATTATTTTTAATAATGTTATGCGCTCTAAATTTTAGGCAATATTTAATTAATAAAAAAACCATCATCACTAAACAAAAAAGCATTTCTGGATTATTAAGTGGAGTTTTTTTAGTTTTTTACTCTATTTTTAGAATAGTAATTGAAATTTTTAGGGAACCTGATTCTCATATTGGATATATTTTTGATATATTTTCATTAGGTCAAATCTTATGTATCCCCATGATAATTTTAGGAATTATTCTTATTTACAGAAAGGAACAATAAAAAAGTTGCAACTATAAATTGAGTGCATTACCTTTTTATATATAACTAAAATCTATGAGAGGATTGATGCAAAAGACTAATTTAACATCATACATAGCAATTACCACTATAAATAACAATTTGGTAAATCAATGGCTATTACAAGTACAAAAAATTAGCATTGAATTGCCAAAGGCAAAGCATATGGTGAATTAATATGCATAATTCACCAAAGGTATTTAAAAATTGTGCACTATTTAATGATGATACCAAATTGTTAAACATATTGTCTGAAAATAACAAAAAAATTGAAGAATATATCAATATCTATAAGAATAATTTTTATGAAAATCTCACCAGCACACTGACCATTGTTTATCCGACTGTTAAAAAGCTTATTGGAGAAAATTATTTTGAAAATCTATGCAAGCTATACATAAAAAATAACTTATCTAAAGAAAATAATTTGGTAGATTGTGGTAAAAACTTTGCTTCTTATATCAAATCAATACGATGGTTAAAAAATTTATATTATTTGCCTGATATTGCAAAATTAGACTACTGCATGAATAAAGTTTATACTTCTAATAAACCATACAAAATTGAAATTAGGAAGGATAATATTGACTACTTTGATGATTTTAAAATCAAAAATTATATAAGGCTTTGTAAATCAAATTATCCTGTTGATTTTATATATAAACTTTGTAATGCAAAAACACGAAATTCAACACTAATAAAATTACCACAAAGAGAGAGTAGATTAGTTGTATTTAAACAAAATTATATGGTTAGGTATATACGATTAACCAGCTTTGAATATGATTTTTTATTCAATTTCAAAAAACATAAAAAACTTTCAAATATTCAATATAAATACGATTTAGAGGATGATATGAGAGTGCAAAAAATTTTATTAAAAACTTTACGCCTAAAATTATTAACTTATTAACCGAGCTCAATATGCGTGCAAAAAATTTTATTAAAAATTATTATCAATTTTACAAAGAACATTGTCATTATTTAACTTGTCTTTTCCTATTGTGCCGTGAATAAAGCTACCTACTGTATGATAAACGCTGTAAAATAGTGATTTACTACATTTTAATATCCTTACCCTATTCTTATTTTAGTATCGCTAATAAATTCATACGGTGGAATTGCTAAATTTTTAGGAGCCGGACCTTTTCTAATTCTTCCAGAACTATCATAATGTGAACCATGGCAAGGACAAAACCATCCACCAAATTCCCCTTTATTTCCAATAGGAACGCATCCTAAGTGAGTACATATTCCAATTGTGATTAGCCACTGCGCTTTACCTGCTTTTACCCTATCCTTATCACCCTGCGGATCTCTTAGCTCTGATAAATTAACATCTTCTGCTTCTTTTATTTCTTCCTCAGTTCTATTGGTAACAAAAATAGGCTTACCCCTCCACATTACTGTGTGAGTCTCTCCTTTCTTGATATTTGATAAATCAACTTCAGTACTGCCAGCTGCAAGCACTCCTTTATCTGGCTTTAAAGAAGTAAGAATAGGTATCGTAGCTGCAACCGCACCTACACTTGCAACAGCAACTGCACTCATAACAAAAAAATCCCTTCTGGAGGACTTATCTTTGTCATCAGAATTTTTTTCTGAATTTATTTTATTTTGTTTATTATCTACCATATACCTCAGTTACTTAAACACGACCTGAATAAATAGCTTGTAAAATCCTTAAGCAATAATGACTTACTATCAAAAATATCTAAATGTTTCAATGATTCATTTACTAAGCCCTTTAATAAATCTTGCCCACCTTCATTTTCATTATCTTCAATATCGTCTTTTATTTGATACGCTAAGCCTAATTTTTTAGCAAACAAAGCCAATACATTAATATCTTCGCTGTTGGCATTATTCATCATTGCTGAAAATTTACATGAAGCGATGAATAAATTTGAGGTCTTTAAAATCCTTGTTCTTTTTAACTCTTCCGCACTATATTTTTGCACTTTACAATTTAAATCCAAAATTTGTCCCAATAATATGCCTTTAAATCCAATAAGCTTCGCCATTTCGTTAAATATATGAAGCCGAACCTTTGGATCAATAGAAGCATTATTGTCTGACGAAAGAATTTCAAATGCAAGCGTCAATAGTGCATCTCCAGTTAGAATTGCAGTGGATTCTTCAAATTTTTTATGGCAAGATAAACGCCCTCTTCTGTAGTCATCATTATCCATAGCCGGTAGGTCATCGTGAATTAGTGTATAGGTATGAATCACTTCTATAGCTGTAGCTAAATCAACAACATGCTGCGGTATAGTTGTAGAATATATGGAATTTGTTGCAAAAACTAAAAATGGTCTGATCATTTTTCCATCACCAAGTAACATGTAGTTCATTGCATCAATAAGAATATTTTGCTCAATTTCACTATTTTTTAGCAAAATTTTTGATATCCTATTTCGTACAACATCGGAGGTTATTTTTAAATTATGCTCAATCCCAAGATTTTTATCCAATCTACTCATAATCATTAGTAATTCTCCTCAACCATATCTGAAAACTCCTGCTCAGAAATTATCTTAATATTCATTTCTTTTGCCTTATTTAATTTTGAACCATAGTTACTCCCATAAATAACGTAGTTAGTTTTTTTGGAAATTGTAGATGAAATTTTTGCTCCCAATTTTTTTGCAATATTTTGTGCTTCATCTCGGGAATATTTTTCTAACACACCAGTAAAAATTACATTTTTCCCAGCTAACTGACTATTGAGTTTGTTTTGCACAATTATCACTTGCTTAACATCTATAAAATGTAAAATATTTTTAACGATTTGTGAGTTATATGGATCTTTAAAATATTCTATAAAACTTGTCGCTATTATTTCTCCAACGCCATTTACTGCTTTTAGAATTTCTACAGCATCATCCTTTGCAATCAGCTCCATTACATTATTAATATTTTTGAAGTGATTAGCAAGAATCTCTGCAGTTACGACACCTACATGCCTAATACTGAGTGAATAAATAAACCTATCCATATTAATTTTTTTTGATTTTTCAATCGACAAAAATAAATTGTCTACAGACTGCTCGCCCCATCCTTCCCACTTTTCTATTGGTTGCTCTAGAGTCTGATTTGCACTTACCAATTTGAAAATATCTGCGGGTAGTTTTACCAGCCCTTTATTATAAAATTGCAATACTGATTGCTTTGATAGCCCCACAATATCAAATGCATATTTTGAAATAAAATGGCATAATTTTTCTATTATTTGTGCTTCACATTTCATCCCACCAGTACATCTCTTGACTATATCATCACCAAAACTCTCAATTGCACTTTGGCATACTGGACATTTTTCTGGGAAAATAAATGTTTTAACTTCTGAATTCCTTTTTTCAAATTTTACTTCAACAACTTGCGGGATTACATCCCCAGCTCTTTTAATTTTAACTACATCACCAATTCTTATATCTTTTCTGAAAATTTCCTCTTCATTATGAAGAGAAGCTCTGGTGACTAATACACCACCTACATTAATCGGTTTTAGTTTTGCAACTGGAGTAATGGCGCCTGTTCTACCAACTTGAACAAATATATCTTCAATGCAGGTTTCTGCGTATTCAGCAGGAAATTTATGTGCAATTGCCCATCTTGGTGCTCTACTAATATTACCCATTTTTTCCTGAAGCTCAAAGCTGTTCACTTTATAAACTAACCCATCAATGTCATAATTAAGCTCAGCCCTACTCGTACACATTTCATCATAATAGGATATAATATCTTCTAAATTATCTACAACAAGTTTGCATCCATTTACTATAAAACCCAATGATTTAAATTTCTCCATCATCTCATGCTGATTATTAAAATCTTGAATTCTCCCTCCCCAAACAAAATAACTCAATCTTCTGTTCCTAGTAACTATAGAATCTAACTGTCGCAATGAACCAGATGCAGCATTTCTAGGGTTAGCAAAAAGTGTTTTATTATTTTTACTATTTTCTTCATTCAATGCTATAAAATCTGATTTACTCATATATACCTCACCTCTAACCTCAAATTCCTCATCATAATCAACCTGAATAGGAAAATTTTCAATTGCTTTAATATTATTGGTTATATCTTCACCAATTGTTCCATCCCCTCTGGTTACCGCAAAATTCAATTTTTCATTTTTAAAATGTGCTGAAAAAGACACTCCATCTATCTTTGGTTCACAATGTAACTCTAATTTATCGTCTGGCCCATAACCAATTAATTTCTTAATTCTGATTAAAAAATCTGAAATGTCTTCTTTTGAAAACGCATTGCTTAGTGAAAGCATAGGATAGGTATGCCTAATTTTTGCAAAACCTTTTGCAACCTTAGTCCCAACACTCTGAGTGACACTTTTTTTGTCACGCAATTCTGGATACAATGATTCAAGATTTTCAAGCTCACTTCTCAATTCATCATATTGCTGATCTGTAATTATTGGCGAACTTTTTATGTAATATAATTCATCATGCTTCTTTATTTCATTTCTAAGTAATTCTACTCTTTTCCTAACTTTAGATAAGTTTAAATTCATAAAATCAAGCTAGCACTCAAATTGTTTTAATTATTTATAAAAGAATATAACCACAATATCAATTATATCATCCCTAAAATAGCTTGATTTTCTTTGCCACTTTCCCAATTAAAATTAATTTTCTATTTAGAAAATCATGCGTACCTTCATAATTTGTTGACTCATCAGAAAGCCAATACAATAAAGTAGCCCAATATACGCCGGTCAAGAGACCTCTTTTAGTATAATAATTAAAATCTGTAGACTTATCATTCCCAGCAGTACGCCAAATTAAATTCATACTCTTCCAGGTGTAGGGGTATAATTTTAGGTGATTCCGAGGCATAGAATAAAAAGCAATGATCTTAGGTATAATTATTTTATATTTATCCAAAATTTCAAATCTAATTTTCAGAGATTCAGAAATTCTAGAAGTAATGCTTTTAACTTCACTTAACTCATTCTTTATTTTCTCAACCATTATTTCATCAATATAATCTCTGAATACTTCAAGAAATTCAGCTCTACCATTTGGAAATAATAAATTTGCATATTCACTTTGTAACCCTATGTTTTTGCATGCTTTTGAAATTATATTGATATCAAATGCTTCATAAGGTAATATCTCAATTATCGAAAACAGTACATCATTTTTAAGTTGCTTGATGTATTCTGTCATAAGGCTCGTAATTTTTTAATTGATGAATATCACTATAGTAAGTAATAATGAAAGAGAATCCAAGTATTATAATTCATAATGAGGAAGATTTTAAATCAATGAGAAAAGCAGGAAATCTAGCTGCCTCCATACTTGATTTTATAACAGATTTTGTAAAACCTGGGATCACCACTGATGAATTAAACACTTTGTGTCATGATAAAATTGTTGAAAATGGCGCTATTCCTGCTCCATTACATTACAGAGGATTTCCAAAATCAATTTGCACTTCAGTTAACCACGTTGTATGCCATGGTATCCCTGGAGAAAAAAAATTACGTGAAGGCGATATAGTAAACATCGATGTAACGGTCATTTTAAATGGCTGGCATGGAGATACAAGTAGGATGTTTTACGTAGGAAAAAAAATTCCAATTAAGTCAAAAAGAGTAGTTGAAGTCACTTATGAAGCGATGATGAGGGCTATTGAAATTGTAAAGCCTGGCATTCCTCTTTATGAAATTGGTAGGGTAATAGAGGATTATATTAAAAAATTTGGTTACTCAGCAGTGAGAGAATATTGTGGTCACGGGATTGGCAGAGATTTCCATACTTCACCAAGCGTTTTGCATTATTATGACGAGAAGAATGACTTGAAATTAGAAAAGGGTATGTTTTTTACAATTGAACCAATGATCAACACTGGGGGGTGGCAAACCAAAATACTTGATGATGGATGGACCGTTATCACTAAAGATAATTCGCTTTCTGCCCAATTTGAGCATACGATTGGGGTCACTGATGGCGGCTATGAGATTTTTACAAAATCTCAAAAAAATCTGCATTTTCCACCGTACAATTTGAAAAAATGAATATTAATTTTAAGCAATTAGATTCTTATTTACAAAACAATACATCACATTTAAATTTTTTCCTCATTGGGGATGATTTTGGTCAAGTAATTTACGTTACTGAAACCCTATTAAAAAACTACTTTGATAATGAAGAGCGTCATATTGAAAAAATTGAATATAGTGCTTTACAAAAGGACAATTCATTACTTCAAAATCATATGCAATCTCTACAATTGTTTTCTGAAAAAAAGGCTATAATCATTAAAAATGTTGGGAATGCTTTTAAAAAGGAAATAATTGAAATCATTAAAAATAGCAATAACAAATTTTTATTAATTATCCAGGCGGAAAGTCTTAAAAAATCATCTAAACCTTATAAAGATTTTGAATCAATTGGTAAATTTTGCTTTATCAATTGTTATAAATTGGATCTATATGCAACAATACATTTCATAGAAACATTTTTAAAAAAACACATTATTAAATTTGATACCGAAATAGTGAACATAATCGCCAATTCTTTGCCAGATAATCTATTATTGATTAACAATGAATTAGAAAAATTAGTGCAATATTTAGGGCACGAAAAAGAATTAACGGTAGAAATTGTGCATGATGTCATCTCAGGAACAAAAGAGCTTGTCTATATCAATATATGTCATGCTCTAATTTTTAAGGACAAAAATGGTTTATTGGAACAACTCAAGAGAATTCAAGACACAAACTTTATTAGTATGATCAGAATTATTCAAAGCTATTTTAGCAAAGTGCTATTCATAAAAAGTAAAGAAAAATATGAAAATAAAAGGGTTGATTTTATAATTAACAGCATGTTGCCTCCAATTTTCTTTAAAGAAAAAAAGATTTTTTTAGATATTTGTAATAAAATTAGCCTCAAAAAGGCGCTAAATTTTATGGAGGAACTTACAGAGCTTGAGTTAAATTGTAAAAAATCTTTTGCCTCTAATTCATATTTTATTTTTAACCAATATTTAATCCAAAAAGTTCAGTAATAATATGTTTCCAATTTTAGCCGAGTTCTTTGTTAAGTATTTTTCTTTTTTTAATATATTTAAATATATTACCTTTAGAAGTGGAGGAGCACTCTTCACAGCATTTTTAATAATGTTAATTTATGGAGACAAATTTATAAACTACCTCTCATCAATACAAAAAAATGGTCAACCAATTAGAGATTATGGCCCCGAAAATCATTCTATTACTAAGAAGGGAACTCCTTGCATGGGAGGAATTTTAATTATAATTGCTATTATAATTTCAACATTTTTATGGGCTAATATAAAAAACTTATACATCTTGCTGTTAGGTTTCATTCTTATTGCTTTTGGAATTATAGGTGGAATTGATGATTATAAAAAACTAAAGTATAACAGCTCTAAGGGAATGCCTGCTAAATTAAAATTTTTTCTACAATTTATTTTTAGCGCCATTGCAATTGCTTTCATTAGCTATCTAAGTGTAGAAGGTCAATCAACAACCTTAGTGTTTCCATTTTTTAAAAACCTAGTGATTGATTTAGGCATATTTTACTTTATATTTGGAATTTGTGTAATAACTGGAACATCAAATGCCGTTAATCTCACCGATGGATTAGACGGCTTGGCTATTGGTCCGATTATAATATCTTCAGCTTTTTTTGCAATTATTGCATACTTGGTTGGTAATATTGTTTTTGCTAATTACTTAAAGCTAATATATGTAAAAAATGCTGGTGAAATGGCAATTTTTTGCTCCTCAATGATAGGTGCAGGACTGGGATTTTTATGGTATAATGCACCACCAGCGAGAGTTTTTATGGGTGATACTGGCAGCTTAGCTCTTGGAGCAGTAATTGGCACTATAAGTGTTATTACAAAAAATGAATTAATTTTATTTATCACTGGTTTTGTTTTTGTTTTTGAGGCAATTTCTGTCATATTGCAAGTTGGCTCATTTAAATTACGGGGAAAAAGGATATTCAAAATGGCACCAATCCATCATCATTTTGAAAAAGTAGGGTGGTCTGAACCAACCATTGTAATCAGATTTTGGATCATAGCAATAATATTTGCACTTATAGGGCTCTCCAGCTTAAAAATTAGATAAAGACAAAAAAATCCACCCAACTTATATATAGATCTACTATTTCAATAATTTTGTAGCAAAATTCAATAACAACAGGAAGTTTGCAAACATAAAAATAGAAAAGACGATATTTAAATATTTTGTTGCTTTTAACATAATGTGTTGCCCAAAATAGCTTACTATAAATAAAGCTGGGAAAGTACCCAAGCCAAAGCAAAACATTGAGAAAAAAGATATGAAGACGTTTTGAGAATATGAAGCTGTGATCATAATTGCACTTATTACTAAGCCACATGGTATAAGCCCCAAAATCATACCCATAAATAATCCTTGAATTCCAAAAGGATTTAAACTTAATTTACTTATTATGCTGGTTATATAGCTTTCTAAAAATTTAAAATGCTTTGATATCTTGTTGAAAAAAGAAATCTGTTTCATTTTTACAATTCTTATAACAGAAATTTTTAGGCATATAAAAGCAACGAAAATAAGTATAGCTCCTGCAATATTTTTAAATATTATACTATCACTGAATGAACTTGATAAATATTTTGCAAGCAGTGCTAAAATTCCATAAGTCATTGCCTTACCTAAGTAATATGGAAGTGATAATGCACAACTAAACTTATTAAAATTATTCAATTGATTTTTTTTTAAATGCATTAATCTCATGTTCATCTGCCCCAGAGCTATGGGACCACACATACCTACACAATGTGTAAAACTACCAATAATTCCATAAATAAACATAGCGCATATAATTGATATACCGCTAATTCCTAGTATATCAGAATCCAATATGTACTGCACAAATACATTTTGGGATTCATGAGAATGGTGACATGTCATAAATTTATCAAGAAATTATGTATATTTTCTTCCCGGTATTAATAGGTGAAATATATGAACCCTTTCCCACCTTATACTTAATATTATTAAAATTCCCTGTTGCCTTAAAGGTTATTATCTCCCCCTTAGAGCTAGAAATATATATGAGATCATTTGTTGCAATTGGCGAATTCCAGTATCGATTTTTTCTTTTTTCCTTTTCGTCTAAATAATCTATAAGCTTAGCTTTCCAAATGTTATTCCCAGTTTTTAGATCGATTGCTAAAAAAGTATCTTTATCATCAATTGCATAAGCAATGTTATTATGTATATGGATTGGCCTATCGATATTGTACTTTTCTCTCCAAACAACTTCTTTATTTAATAAATTTAATTTTGATAAATATCCACCTGGTGTATAAAAATACAGGAAATTATCCACTGCAAGAGGCTGATATACCGAAATTTTAACATCATTTAAAGTATTCTCAAAAGAAATATTTCCATCATCAAAATTCCATTCTTCAAAACCTGTACGCTTGTTTACAATGCTGATAGCTCCATTACCATCTTGCATTACTATTGCATTTTTATAAATTACCGGAGAAACAACATTAACTACACTCACTCCATCATTAACGCCCGCTTTATACCACAAAATAGCACCATCTTTTGCATCAATGGAGTATATTCCGTTATTTAAGGTTTGTAAATAAAGTATCCCATTTTCCAAAACAGGATATGCTCTGACTATTTCTTGCAACTTTTGCTCCCAAATTAACTTTCCAGTTTTGCTATTTAAGCAACTTATAAAGTCTGAGCCGAAAGAAGCATATATTCTATCTTTCTCTTGCAAAAGTCCGCCGTTTAGATAATTAGAATAAAAAATGAATTTGCTCCCTGCTTGCTTATTTTTCCAAGTAATTTTGTTATTAGCAATATTGATCCTTGATATAACCCCATTTCTATTCATACCTATATAATAGTCTTTTCCTATAATCGGTTGCGCAACTAAAGGCAATCTTAAAGAATTATCAATATATATTATCTGATAATTGTTATTACTTGTTACATCCTTATCAATTTCTGTATTATTTAGGTAATTAGAGTACTGCCACACCACCACGTCATCAAGTTCAATATTACTATTTATTTTCTTATTATTAACGCAGGCAGATATAGGTAAAAGCAGAGCTAAAAAAACTATAAATTTTTTAACCAACGGTGTGTAATTATACATAAACTTATGTGTAGCAAATTTGTAGCAAATTTATATTATTAATGAACTTAATACTTCGTATTATTTTTGTTGTAAAGTCCTAAGTTAAAATGTAGTCTTAAATTTAATTAAGTAGCGATCAATTGATAATGAAAAGAAAGCAGTTTGCACTATTCGTATTTTTTGTTTTTTTGTTTATTCTTTTTCTACCTAAAGAAGCTGAAAGTGCAGATTTCTATGAGCATTGCTTAATGCCTAACGGTTTTGGCACTGGCAATGATAGTGCCAATAGTTTAATTCTTAGCCCTTTGAATAGAGATTGTCAAAAAATATGCCAGAGAGAATGTGAGGCATTTTCTAGAAAATTCAAACCATATAAAATACTTAACCCTAGTAGTATTTATGCCGAAACTTTCTCTATAGAATTAAATGAAGATGTCATATTAAGCTGTTATTCAAAATGCCAAAAAGGTGGAGATGATAGATTTACATCAAATTATTTTGAAGCATTTCGTGCTAGTTGTGACGATGAAAAAAATCAGGATATATTTCAAAAAATTTGTGTAACCAAAGCAGATTATAGTCCTGCTAGTGATTGCAATTCTTCATTAGCATGCAATCCAAATTTAGAAAAAGGCTATATAAGTTTTTATAAAGCTATCCAACAAGATAAAGCAAGCGTTGGAATGATGTGTCAGGGTACTGAAGAGGAAAATGCCTATAATGTTGTGGAAACTAGTTTAGATTTTAAACCAATTGTTAGTGGACAGCCAAATCCAAATAAATTTTGGTTCAATTTATTGGGTGGCGCAAGCGATAATCAACTATATTTATGTGGTAAGAAACACATTGAAATCACACCTATTTTCGATAACATAGATAATAACAATTGGTTTAAGTTGAGGTGGAAAAATAAATACAGTCACAGATTTTTAGCAACTTTAAGCGATGATAATTTTAAAAATTTACAAGATCCTACTAAAGTTAAAGACTATTGGAATACGACTATTCTTACTGATCAATTCACTTACACAAAGACTGGAAATATTATAGATAACCAAAAAGCATTAGATGCATTACAAGCAAAATATGGAGCTCAGGAATTTTGGAAAAACATTTCTGGAGACAATTATGCACTAAAAAATTCTATAGCAGGCTGGGGAGCTAAAAACGCCAACTTTTTGAATACAGGTATTTATCTTAAAAATACAGATAATTTAACAATCATTTGGGAAGGGGATTATACGTCCAATCAAGATATTCAAGTGATTAAAGTGGGAAATAATGCGTCAAATAGCCCTTATACAATCAAGAATCCTAACAGGCAAAGCATAATCACTGATTGCATTTGGAATCCTACTATTACAGATCCAAGTAAGTGTATAGACAGGTGGTATAAAAATAGTAATTTAGCAATTAAGGATCCATCTAACAATTCACAACCACCATCTGTAACTTCGCAAGATTCAATTTTAGAAGGGGAATGTTTCAGAAAAGGTGGGGTAAAAAACTTTTCAATTATATCGCCAAACAATGCCTCTATTGACGGTTATAGTTGCAATACCGCAAATTGTAATCCAGACAAAAGTAATGATGACAGTAAATGTGAATTTGGATTGCATGGAACGATTATTGATGCCGAGGTGTATAAAAAATATCTTAATGGCAATGTTGATTTAGGAAATGGTAGTAGTATCAATTGTGTTTGCACAGATAAGGATAATAGTGGATGTAAAAACACGTATGGCGGTTATCAATGCATAGATAAAGGCACTTTTGATGCTGGACAAAGTAAATATATACTGCAAGGGAGTTTTAACAATCCAAAGTTTGAGAGTAGATCAAAATTAGAATTAAGACACTTTTATAACAATAATGAGACTGCCTCTGGCGGATATTCTTTATCCATTGATTGGGCTGGGTGCCCTAAATCGAAAATGGATAATATCCAATATACCATTGCAAAAAAGGGATCCCACATAGATGAAAAATTGGGAAAATTCGGAAAATGGGTAAATGTCAAAGACAGTATTGTAAAAAAAGATGCAAATAATAAAGATTCAGAAGACTTAGGTTTCTTAGTTATATCTAATTCAGAAGCAATTTCGGAAGACTGCTCTCAAGATTCAACAAATTGCAAAATCTTTTTGCGCATTAAACTTGAAAAACCAGATGATACTGCTAATGAAGATCTGAAAGAAATGTATAAATATAATAATACTTTTGGTCAATATTACGTCAACTTCAGTACAAAAGGAGAAAGCCCAATATGCAAAAGTGGCGGGTTAATTTATGACACAATGAAAGACATAAAAGCCGTGTTAGTTGGCCCAGATAACTCAGGCAATAATTCACATTTGAAATATGATATTGAACTAAACAATCGTGGAGATGTAACAAATTTTAAAGAAGTCGGAGCTGTGGGAGTTGTTTATTCCGGATTTATTAAGAAGGCTGCATACGTTATTAAAATTATACTGGTACTTTACTTAGTATTTTTTTCAATTTCATACATGCTTGGGCTAGTAGATTATACAACACAGGGATTTATAAAATATCTTATGAAATTTGCAATAGTTGCATTCCTTATTTCAGATACTAGTTGGAATTTTTTTGGAGGATATTTGGTATCCTTTTTTATCGATGGAAGTATTGAATTAGTTGCCAGATACTCAGCATCATTTTTGAAAGCTGTGGCTAGTGATCAAGAAACCTGCGAAACGATGATAATTCAAGATCCATATGTAATATTTTCTATATTTAACGGACCCATTTATCAATTTATTGCAGCTGATACCTGGTCAAGAATTTGGGCTATATGTACTAATGGCTTACTTGGATTTGTTACGGCATGCTTTTTGATTTTCGCTATTTTTCACTATTTTATAGCAATTGTAAAAGCGACTGTAATGTTTATGTTTGCTATCATTATTAACTCCATCTTGATTGTTACAGCACCTGTATTTATAGTTTGTATTTTATTTGAAAAAACTAAACAAATGTTTGATTCATGGGCAAAAAACCTATTTTCATATGCATTGCAACCCCTTTTTGTATATACTTCTATTATAATTTTGAACTATATAATTACAATTTTGATTTATTATATTTTCAATTTCACTGCCTGCTCAACCTGCCTATTAAGAGTAGACTTAGGCCCTCTATATAATGAATGTTGGATTTCTGGTTACAATAGCATGCTAGACATTCATTCGCCACCAGATGAATCTGGTACTGTAAGTATTTATTCAGCATTTGCAGTTTATGCAATGACATTTATTGGTGGCTTGGTTATTTTTCTAGTTGCCAAGGGAATGTCAGAATTTTCCTCTTATATGTCTGGAATTGCATCTTGGATAGCAACTGGTAGCCCAATGAGGCATATGAGTATTGGAACTGTGGAAGATAGTGCATCTAAATTCGTAGAAGCAAAAGCTAAGCAAGCTGCGGTAGCTGTAGCAACTGCAGCTGTGGCAGTGGCAACAGCTGGAGTAGGAATGGCTGCTGGTGCTGTAGGTGGCACCGGCGGTGGGGTTGTAGGTGGTGGAGTTACAGGTGGTGGAGTCACAGGTGGTGGAGTTACAGGTGGTGGAGTCACAGGTAACAATACTTCAAAAGTATCTGAAAGAATTGCAGAAAATCTTAAAGATAAGTTAAAAGAGAAAGCAATTGATAAATTAACGAAAGACGACGACGAGTAATATGCGCTTAGATTATTAAAAAATTAAATATAATAATTATCTTGCAAAACTTTTGTTCTTGTTTTACTTTTCGCTTAGAAGCATTAATGGGGGCAGAATATTTGCTAAATTGGTCAGGTCTGAAAAGAAGCAGCCATAGCTTAGATTTCTGGGTCTCATTTTGCTTCTTCTGATTTTTTGTACTTTACCCAATAATAGAAGAAAATTGCTAAAATTAATCAAATCCAAGCTCTAGAGTAAATGTTAGATAATCACCAATACATTAAGGTCGATTTAGGAAATATTAAGAAAAATTACTTAAAACTCAAATCCATTATAAATTCAAACAAAACAATATGTTCTGCAGTAGTTAAGGCAAATGCATATGGCTTAGGAATAAGTGAAATAACACAAGCATTAGCTGATGCAGGTTGTAAGGATTTTTGGGTCACAAATTTAGAGGAAGCATATTTGGTTAAGGATAACTCTCAAAAATCGAGAATTTACATCTTCCAAGGCGTAAATAGTGAGGAAGAGTTAGATATTATCGAAGAGAATAACTTTATACCGGTAATAAGCGATAAAACACAGTTAGAATTAATTAATCTTCATTCAAAAAAAAGACTGAATATTATTTTAAATTTTGATACTGGTATGGGTCGTGATGGAATTCAAATTGAAGAAATTGAATTATTAAATTTAACTAAATGCGAGATTCTTTTTGTGATGAGCCATTTATCATGCTCTGAACAAAACGATCACTTTTTAAATATAAAGCAGCTAGAAAATTTCAAATTTCTACAAAAATTTTTTCCAGATTCAAAATTTACTTTTGCAAACTCAGGTGGAATATTTTTAGGTTCTGAATATCACTTTGATATGGTGCGACCTGGAGGGGCATTATATGGGGTCAATGTATCCAAAGATAAAAATTCCCAAATGCTAAACGTTGTGGAATTTTATGCAAGTGTATTAAATAGAAAGGTGTTTTATAAAAATCAATACGTTGGTTATAATGCCACATATCAAG
Organism: Candidatus Bandiella numerosa; assembly: GCF_029981845.1. GTDB lineage: Bacteria > Pseudomonadota > Alphaproteobacteria > Rickettsiales > Midichloriaceae > Aquirickettsia > Aquirickettsia numerosa. The sequence goes on from NZ_CP104164.1 coordinate 221,809, forward strand.
TAAAAAAGGGTGATAAGATATTAATTTTAAATGTAGGTTACTATGATGGGTACAAAAGAATTTTAAGTAATCAGTCCAAAGTTTATGCTAAAGGTTTTATTTTGCCAGTTATTGGTGTTGTCAGTATGAATATGATTGCAGTAGATGCTAATCAGTTACCTGAATCTATCTTTATGGAAATAAAAAGTGTTGAATTAATTGGTGAAAAAATTACTATAGGTAAAATTGCAGAATTAGCAAGTACGGATCAAAAAGAGATATTGACAGGCCTATCCACTAATTGCAGAAAAATTTATACATTATAGATATGATCACATTAAAATACGTTCAAACGCTGGGTATAATTACCTTCAATTTTTTAGAAGGCATAGGAAGACTGGTTATATTTCTTTTTAATATACTAAGCAAACTCTTTATAGCTCCTGTCTATGTAAAAAAGATATTTCATCAATTAGTTATAATTGGCTTTTATTCATTACCTGTAATTGGACTTACTGCAATATTTACGGGAGCAGTTTTAGCTTTACAAACCTACACTGGCTTTTCAAGAATGCATGCTGAAAGCTCAATAGCTTCTGTTATCGTGATATCTATAACGAGAGAACTTGGGCCTGTGTTAGCAGGATTAATGCTAGCAGGTAGGGTTGCAGGATCAGTAGCTGCTGAAATAGGGGCTATGAAAATCTCTGAACAAGTTGATGCATTATATACGCTCAATACTGACCCAATCAAATTTTTAATAATTCCAAAAATAATAGCAGGAACCATAGTTCTTCCTATATTAGTTTTGGTTTCTGATATTATTGGTATATTCGGAGGTTATTTGATAGCTATATATAAAATAGGATTTGAATATCATTCATATATCAATAGCACCATCAAATTCTTGGAGTATCAAGATGTGATATCTGGTTTAATCAAAGCAGCTGTTTTTGGGTTTATAGTAACCTTTATAGGTTGTTTTTATGGGTTTAAAACTTCAGGAGGAGCAAGTGGTGTTGGAATTTCTGCTACACAAGCTGTGGTAACTTCATCTATTTTGATTTTGCTTTTCAATTATATAATAACAGGGTTACTATTCGTAAAATAAAGATGTCTAGAAACAATTCAATATCAATTAGCAATCTCAGTAAAAGTTTTGATACAAAGCAAGTATTGAAAAACATAAATTTTAATGTGGTCAAAGGTGAGTCATTTGTTATTATTGGAGGTTCAGGTAGCGGCAAATCTGTACTTCTCAAATGTATTGCAGGATTATTAGACCCTGATGATGGAAGTGAGGTAGTGATAGATAACGAATATGTGACACATACTCATATTATTCAGAGACAAAAATTTTTAAAAAAATTTAGTATGCTTTTTCAAGGCAATGCATTGTTTGACAGCTTGCCAATTTGGCATAATATTTGTTTTAGCTTGATTAATTCTGGTATTTTAAACACAGAAAAAGCTAAAGAGCATGCAATAGAAATGTTATATTTAGTTGGATTGAAAGAAGAAATTTTAGAATTATATCCATCTAATTTATCAGGCGGAATGCAAAAAAGAGTCGCAATAGCAAGAGCAATAGCGACAAATCCAGAAATAATGTTTTTAGATGAACCAACTTCTGGCCTTGACCCTGTTATGTCTGCAACTATTACAAATTTGATTAAAAACATCAGTAAAAAACTAAAATCAACAACTATCACCATAACACACGATGTAAAAGTTATGGAAAAATTAGCAGATAGAGTTGCCTTGTTAAGAGAGGGGGAGGTTTTTTGGGTGGATAATCTTAAAAATACTATAGAAAGTGAAGATGAGTATGTTAAATTGTTTTTAAATAAGTAAAATTTAGTTTTAATGGAAACCTCTTTGTATCTAAAGTCTTTTTTTATACTAATATTACTTATAAGTCTTATTGGCGTAATTATGGTATTAATAAAATTTTTAAAAAATAAAAATTTATTAGGAAATTATTTTACAGCAGATAATAATTTAAAGCTTGAAGAAACACTAAATATAGATCATAAAAGAAGATTAGTGATGTGTAAATTTAAGAAAAAAAGGTATTTAATTTTGCTTGGTCAACAAGATATTTTGATAGATGTCATTACTGAAGAATAAAAAGTTTATTTGTTTTACCGTATTTCTAGCAATTTTGATTGCAATAGAATGTAACTATGCCTTTGCTCAAGGTATTAATATTGATTTTGGAGGGGAAGATGAGCAAACCTTATTCAGCAACAAAGTAATTCAACTTATTGGGTTGATTACTATATTAAGCGTTGCTCCTTCGATTTTAATCATGGTAACTTCATTTACGAAAATCACTATTGTTTTTTCAATACTGCGTCATGCCCTCGGGCTACAACAAACGCCTCCGAACATTGTTATTATCAGCTTATCATTATTTTTAACTTTTTTTATAATGTCACCTACATTTAATAAAGCTTATGATGATGGATTGTTTCCTCTTATGAATAATCAGATAAATGAAGAAAAAGCTTGGACTAATATAGCAGATCCTTTTGAAAAATTTATGAAAGAGAATACGAGAGAAAAGGATTTAAATTTATTTAGAGATATTGCAAAGGAAACTCAAAATTTAGAAAAAGATGAAATACCTTTGAGGGTTATAATACCAGCATTCATGTTAAGTGAGTTAAAAAAAGCTTTTGAAATTGGATTTTTGATTTATTTACCATTTTTAATCATAGATTTAGTAGTTGCATCGGTATTAATGGGAATGGGAATGATGATGCTTCCACCTGTTATAATATCCTTGCCGTTTAAATTAATTTTCTTTGTAATGATTGATGGTTGGTATATGCTAAGCGGAAGTTTAGTCAAAAGTTATGGCATAGGTTAGTATGACTGCAAAATCAATCTAACAAGATCTGAGCTTGTTGATTTATTAATTCTAAAAATATTTGGTAGTTAAAATGAGTTTTAAAGATAAACTGGATATTCCTGAAATAGAAACTAAATGGCAAAAAATTTGGAATTCATCTGATATTTATAAATGGGATAGTACTAAGTCTAGAGAGGAAATTTTTTCAATAGATACCCCTCCTCCCACTGTTTCCGGTGAATTACATATGGGTCATGTATTTAGTTACACCCAAGCAGATTTTATAGCAAGATTTCAAAGAATGAGTGGTAAATCAGTTTTTTACCCTATAGGTTTTGACGATAATGGACTACCTACAGAAAGATTAGTTGAAAAAGTAAAAAAAATTAGAGCTAAAGATTTAAGTAGAGAAGACTTCATAAAAGTGTGTGAAGAGGTAGTTTTAGAAACAGAGGAAAAATTTAGGAATATTTATAAATCTTTAGGATTAAGCTTTGATTGGGAGCAAGAGTATCAAACAATAAGTTCTAAATCTAAAAAACTCTCTCAAATGTCATTTATTGATTTGTATAATAAAAAAAAGATTATAAGAAAATTTGGTCCAAGTTTTTGGGATGTTATAGATCAAACAGCAATAGCTCAAGCTGAAAATGTTGATAAAGAACAAACTGGCATACTAAATGACATTAAATTTAAAACTGTAAATGGCGAAGAAATTGTTATTGCAACAACAAGGCCAGAGATGTTGCCAGCCTGTGTAGCTATTTTTTATCATCCAAATGATGATAGATATCAGCACTTAAAGAATACCAAAGCTATAATACCATTTTTTAATAATCAGGTTCCTATTTTACCGGACGAAGATGTTGAGCAAGAAAAGGGAACAGGCTTAGTAATGTGTTGTACTTTTGGAGATGTTCAGGATATTGAGTGGTGGAGAAAGCATAAGCTTAACACTATTGAATGTATAGATTTGCATGGAAAAATGAAAAATGCGGATTTCCTTAATGGGTTAAAAATTAAGGAAGCTAGAGAGTTGATAATAGAAAAATTAAAATCAGAACGACTTTTGCTCAATCAAATTGAAGTTATTCAAAACGTTAAGTGCGCTGAAAGATCAGGAGGAATCCTTGAAATTATCCCCACTTATCAATGGTACATTGAGGTATTACCCTATAAGAGAGATTTGCATATAAAAAATGATGAATGTAATTGGCATCCAAAATTTATGAAGGATAGGTTAAGTAGCTGGATAGATGGCTTGAATCAAGATTGGTGCATTTCTAGGCAAAGATATTTTGGCGTTCCTTTTCCTGTTTGGTATTCAAAAAGGAAAGGAGAGGAGGGAAAGATACTTGTTGCTAATGTTGCTAAACTTCCTGTTGATCCATATGTTGACTTGCCTGATGGCTATACTCGTCAGGAGGTTAGGCCAGAAATTGATGTTATGGATACATGGGCAACGAGCGCGATAACTCCTCAGTTATCAAGTCATGGGGTTAGCGAGGATTTCATGCTTGATAAAGACAGGCACAATAAATTGTTTCCATATGATTTAAGGCCTCAAGCTCATGAAATTATTAGAACTTGGGCTTTCGGCACTTTAGTTAAGTCATTTTTCCATCAAGATTCTATCCCATGGAAAAATCTTATGATTAGTGGGTGGTGTTTGGCTTCAGATAAATCTAAAATGAGCAAATCAAAAGGTAATGTTGTTACGCCAGAAAAATTGATAAAAGATCAGGGAGCTGACGTTATAAGGTATTGGGCATCAAGCTCAAAACTTGGAATGGATATAGTATATAGCGATCAAATATTCAAAATTGGTAAAAAATTAGTAACTAAACTTTGGAATGCAGGTAAATTTGTTGATTTTCATATCAATGGATCAGACAGGAGAATTAATTTTCTTAAAGATGATATTAACAACAGAGATATTTTTTGCGATCTAGATTTATGGATCATTTCTAGTTTATATAAGGTGGTCGAAAACGCATCAAACTCCTTTAAAAACTATGAATATTGTGATGCAAGAGTTTTTGTTGAAAATTTCTTCTGGAACGACTTTTGTGATAATTATCTCGAGTTAGTCAAAACAAGAGTTTACGACGAGGAGAATAAAAATCCAAAAGAAAAGAAAAGCGCGATTTTAACATTAAATTACGTCTTTAATACATTGCTAAAACTTTTTGCTCCATACATGCCACATGTCACTGAAGAACTAAATTCCATTTTATATGGAAAAAATAACGAAATGGTGAATCAAATTAATATGTGGCCAAAATTAGAGAATTTTTATTACTCAACTGATAGCTTAACTATTGGAACGCATGTTTTAAACATATTAGAGCTAGTGAGAAAGTATAAATCAACTAAGGAACTTTCACTACGATCAGAGATTGATGAGATTCATTTTAGTGGAAAGGAAATAGCACCTTTAGCCTTATTGGATTTAAAAAATGCGTGCAACAGTAAAGAAATGAAATATCTGAAAAATATTGAACAACCAGATTTGAGGTCAAACTGCGGTAAATATTCAATACTGGTATTGTGATTTGCTCGCAATTAGCTGTTAATTAAAAGCTAATATAATTCCAGCAGATAAATCGTGACCTGTGACTTTTTTGGACACATCATTTGATAACTTGTACTTACCATAATTGAAATATCTGGCGCTAAGTTCCAATTCAACTTTTGAAGATACTTTTATTTTTGTTCCAACTCCAACTCTGTATGCAAAGGAGGTTTTATTTTTTAATGTAGGTGTTTCAGTAAGACCAGTCTTACTTAATTCGCTTTTATTTTCATTAACTTTCATACGAGAAACACCAGCACCAAGTGATAAAAAAGGTACCACTCTACCTTCATTTGGAACTTTCAATTTTACTGATGCAACTAAAGCCTGTAGTTTCATTTTGATAATATCGGAAGAAACTTCTTTTAGTGCAATATCAGATGATTTTAGCTCAACATCCTCAGATTTATTTTTTGATTTTAAAAACTCCCCTCTTGTAAATATCTTGCTTTCATCTGCTGAATTTTCTGTTGTCGTCATGATGCCACATGGACAAAACGTTTTATATGGAATAACTTTATCAGCAAGTTCACATTTATAGTTAATCTTGTGAGAATGTGTGTAATCAACATTACCAACATTGTAAGATGATGAATAAATAAAATATTTCATTTGATTAAAAATGAGTTCAGTCTCAATGTAGTTTGAAAAATTATAACCTAATCCAAAGCCATAGCTATCAGATATAGCAGATATTTTATGATCCTTAGAATCTTTCTTATTTATGCCACCGTATTTTTTATAAATTGGTAATTCTGCTTTTAAATAAATATTTTTAGAATGTGCATTGTTTGCAAATATGGATACAAGAAGTAGTACATTCAAAACAAAAAATCTCATATCCATATTTATAATAAAATTTAATTATAAGAAATTAAATTTTTATAAATCCTCATGCCCTTGAGCATCAACATTAGCGGTTCCTTGATCAGAAAAATCACCTAAATTTGATGTATCAGTATTAGAGGCATCTTTAGCACCTGTAGCTGTAACCCCTAATTTATGAAGAGCATAAGCTTCATACTGCGAATTAGAATGATTATTTTCAGAACCTTTGTCATACCATTCTTTAGCTGTGCTCAAATTAATATCTAAATCAACACACCCCTTATGATACATCTGCCCAATTGAATATTCAACATCGTCGTGTAATTTATCATTAAGTATCGACGAAATTACCTTACTATTATAACCTTCCTTATATAATTTAGTAATTTTTTCATAATCTTCTTTTAACTTACCAGGATTTTTATAGTTTGATATTTTATCTGGATGAGTTTTTAATGCTATCTTACGATAAGCTTGCTTTAAAGAAGCTTCATCTATCACTTTGATATCTAAGTCGTATCTATCTGCAATTATTTGTGAAGCCTTAAACTTTGCAGTCTCCATACTCTTCAAGAACCAAACGATTGATTTTTTACAATTCGAAGCAGGGATTTGCTCAAAGTATACTTTTCCAAGTTTATACTGCGAATTGTAATGACCTTTTTCTGCTGCTTCAGTAAGCAAGTTTATTGTAATATGCTCATTTCCGCTTGAATTAAAGGTAGCCAAATAATATTTAGCATCTAAATTTCCTTTATCTGCAGCAAAATTCAGCTTTCTTACTGCATCGCTTTTTGTTTTATCTGATGGCGTATTGGTTTTTTCTAAAGTTTTTTTAGCTGATAAATACAGTGCTTCAGGTAAATTACCTGAAACAGCCATTTCTAAATATTTGTCTTCCAGCTCTCCATTTATCTGTGTAACTTCATGCTTTTCGTACATTCCGCTTGCATATGCTTTAGCCAAAACAAGAGCTGCTTCTGGATCTTTTAAGATGTTAGCTGCTTTAGAGATAAAATCTATGCCTTTGCTACAATAAATTTTCGAAGCACCAAATAAACTAAAGAAGTAGCTAACTCCTTGAGGATCAATTTCACAATCAGAAAGTATTTTTTTTCCTAAATAAAGCTGTGCTTCAGGATGGTTGTTTTTTATAGCCTTTTCTCCCCACTTAAACCCAGATTCAAAATCTGTCTCTTGAAAATAAATTTTAGAAAGCATAAATTGTGCTTTGCTGTGTCCATCATTTGATAGTTTTTCTAACCACCTTTTACCTAAATTACTATCTTTTTTTTCAAAATTATCGTCTAAATATAGTTTAGCCAATTCATATTTAGCATCTACAGAGCCATTCTTACTTGCTTCTTCTAATAATTTTAATCCTTTAGTAACATCTTTTGATGCTATTTCTAAACCTTCAGTATAATAAATTCCAAGTAAATAAGTTGCTTCTGAGTGACTAGCTTCAGATGCAATGTTAAGATATTTTATAGAAATTTTGTAATCGGTTTTTACAAAATCACTTTTAAAATACAATTTACCTAGTAAATAGGTTGCATCTATATTGCCTTTTTTATAAGCATCTATAAGATAATTCTGTGCTTTAGTGAAGTCATTTTTATCATATAGATACATTTCTCCTAATAAATAGGTGGAATTTGAATCACCATTTTTACTTGCCTTATCCAAATATTTCATTGCAACATCAACATCTTTTTTAACATCAATTCCTTCTTTATATATACTTCCTAATTGATACAGTGCTTTTAAATGATTCTTTTGAGCCGCATTCTCAAATAGAGCCAATGCCTTTGGGATATTTTTTTGAATTCCTTCTCCTTGCAAATATAATTCTCCCAATTTATAAGCTGCATCAGGATGCTTTTCTGAAGCATCCTTAAGCAAATCAATAGCTATATCTATATCTTTGTATACTTTTGCCCCTTCTAAGTGTAGGAGCGCTAAATCATATTTAGCACTCGGCACTCCACTTTTTGCAGCTTTTATTAAGTTAGCAAGTTGCTTATCTTCCTCAGAAACTGCTATTTCACTTCCATATTGTTTATCCATTGAGAATCTCTCTAATATTTATTATAGTTCGTCAAAATAATCAGGAATAATTTCAACCATATTAGCGCAAAATTTATCAATTGAAGCTAGTGTAAAAATTTCACGACAGGTTACATACTGAATAAAATAATCTTGATCATCCTGCTCATATGCACTACCACAAACGGCTTTGATAATTGCATCCTTATATGCAACATCTACTTTTTTTAGTGTGTTACAATGCTGCTTATGTTCTGCAAAAACACCTTTAATAATATTCGTAAGTGCCGTTCTATCTGCCACCATAGTAGCAAAGATACCGTCATTAAGATCATTTCCTTTATGTGTTTGAACTTCCTTACCTATTTTATCTAGGTATTTAAACTGCTTAATAACATCCATAGGAGAATATCCAGTTGTTCCATATTTATCAAACGTAACTACATGCGTTGGACTTATTTTATATTCAAGCGTTACTGCTTTTCCATCTTTATCCTTTGTTGCATAATCTTTGGAAGAAGTTATAAGCCTGTACATAAAAAACTTATACCCTAAACTTGCATCCATAGATGGCGATATTGGAACTCCCATTACTTCCTCGTTATGCAATTCTTTAACATAAAAAATCTTACCATCGTATTTCAAGCTACCTAAATTAGGATATATAATTCCACCTTGATCGTAAGCTACACCTATTGTTTTAATATGATGTTTGATTTCGGAATCCAATTTTCTAGATAAGAATTTAAACGTTTGTCTTAACTCTGAATCTACTGCATCTATCTCAATCATCAAGTTGGAGGCACTCCCTTTATAATTTTGTCCCGATGTTATAAGTCCTTTTTTAATATTTTCAACTGCAAAATCAGTCCTACTTAGTCCTGCTCCAGCAAGAACTACTTGTGTTTGCGATTCATCATGCTTAATTATTTTGTTGCCTTCGAATTGCTCATTATCTTGTGTTTTATATCCATTTGCCATATTAATTTTCAAATTCATTTGGTTTATTGTGCGCATAATATACAAAATCAACTTATTTGTCAAGAAATTATAAGAAAAAATAATTATAATTAGCGAGCCGAAAGCGCCGTCATGTATCTCTAAGATTCTTCTATACATCTATATATGGCCACTTTACCAAATATCAATTCTTCTGAATAAGTTTTGTTTTTCTTGAAATGGTGGGACTTGTAGGACTTGAACCTACGACCACACCGTTATGAGCGGCGTGCTCTAACCAACTGAGCTAAAGTCCCCAGACCAAAGTAATTTATAACAATAACTTAATTTTATGTCCAGTACAAAGTGCGTCTAATTTCGTTAATCAATTTATACATATCTTGTTCTACAGTTTTGGAGATGTACTTGCGTTTCATTTTCTTTGATATAATATAGGGAACAAATTTAATATAGAACCATATAATGCTGGATTATAACAATGTTAACTCTTGGGCTTTTCAAGAGGCTAAGTTGATACTAAATAAAATTAATAATTCTACACCTAAAAAGGGTTATGTTTTATTTGAAACAGGATATGGTCCTTCCGGCTTACCACATATTGGCACTTTTGGAGAAGTAGTCAGAACTAACATGGTAAGAAAAGCCTTTAGATATTTGTCTGATATTCCAACTAAATTATTTTGCATTTCAGATGACATGGATGCTCTTAGAAAGGTGCCTGATAATATTCCTAATAAAGAAAGATATACTCAGTATATAGGATTGCCCTTAACAAACATACCAGACCCATTTGAAAAATGTGAAAGTTATGGTGATTATATGAATTCAAAATTGATAGAATTTTTGGATAATTTTAATTTTGAATACGAATTTATTAGTGCTACAAAATGCTATAAATCTGGTAAATTTAATGATTACTTAATAAAAGTTTTAGAGAAATATGATGATATAATGAACATCATGCTTCCCACACTTGGTAAAGATAGACAAGAAACATACAGCCCTTTTTTGCCTATCTGTCAAAAAACAGGAAAGGTGTTGCAAGTCAAAATCACAGACAGAGACATTCAATCACGCACTGTAACTTATATCGATGAAGATAATAAAACTGTAGAGGTAAGTATTTTAGATGGTAAATGCAAATTACAGTGGAAACCAGATTTCGTAATGAGATGGGTAGCGCTTGATGTTGATTATGAAATTTATGGAAAAGACATTCAAGCAAATGCAGAAATTTATGATAAAATTTGCACGGTATTAGGTAAAACACCTCCCCATCAAATGTCGTACGAACTGTTTCTGGATGAAAATAGTCAAAAAATTTCTAAATCTAAAGGTAATGGATTATCAATATATGATTGGCTAAAATATGGAAATCAAGAAAGTTTAAAGCTTTTTATGTACCAATCACCTAAAAAAGCAAAAAAGCTACATTATGATATTATACCTAAAATTTTTGATGAATATTTACTATATCTTGAAAAATTCAACCAAGAAATTGATATAAATAAAAGATTATCAAATCCTATATTTTATATACATAACGACGATGCTCCAAATATTAACCTTGGTAAAATAAACTTTTCATTATTATTAAATCTTGTGAATGCCTGCAATACAGACAATAAAGATGTTATATGGGGCTATATCAAAAATCTAAACGAAGATATTGATGATAGCACTCATGCTTATATTAATTCAATGATTGCTTACGCAATTAATTATTTTCAGGATTTTGTAAAGCCGAAAAAGGAATACAAAATACCTAATGAAGCAGAAGTGAAGTTATTAAAATATTTGTTTGAAGCTCTAAAAACGGTAAAGGATGATGCAGAAGAAATTCAAAATGCAGTGTATCAAATAAGTAAAGAGCATGACATCCCTTTAAAGCAATGGTTTCAGTTACTTTATGAGATCCTTTTAGGGACGAAAGAAGGACCGAGAATTGGAACTTTCATTAAATTATATGGATTGAATGAGGTAAAAAAATTGATTGCAGACAAAATCAATGCTAATCCTGAAAATATACATTAGACCTATATTTTTACAATGTATGAGGGATTATTCATAACTATTAATTATCTAAATTACCTATTTTTAGATAATGTCTTGGTCAAAAATCATACTGAAATGTTGTTTTTATTGTAATTTAATATAGTATTCGTGCTATTATCTATAAAAATAGTAGTTTTTATTTTGGAATGAGCAATAAAAATACATGTTTCACAAAGCAGGATTTAATTTCTATTTATAAAGAAATGTTATTATTGCGTCGCTTTGAAGAAAAAGCAGGGCAACTGTATGGAATGGGATTAATAGGAGGATTTTGCCATCTATATATCGGGCAAGAAGCTGTAGCCGTAGGTATAATAAAAGCCATAAACTCAGACGATACTATAATTACAAGCTATAGAGATCATGGATTGATGTTAGCTAAAGGAGCATGTCCTAAGAGCATCATGGCAGAACTATTAGGGAAAGCTACTGGTTGTTCAAAAGGTAAGGGTGGCTCGATGCACATGTTTGATCTAGAAAAAGGGTTTTATGGTGGACATGGAATTGTTGGAGCGCAAGTATCCATTGGCACAGGATTGGGTTTTGCACATAAATATAAAGAAAATAATTGCATTTCTGTAACAATTTATGGTGATGGAGCATGTCATCAAGGACAGGTATATGAGTCATTTAATATGGCAAAACTTTGGGGATTACCGGTGCTATACATTATTGAAAATAACGAATATGGAATGGGCACTTCAGTTGAAAGAGCTTCAAGTATAAAAGATTTATATAAAAGAGGTGAATCTTTTGGGATAGAGGGGAAACAAGTCAATGGAATGGATTTTTTTGAAGTTTATGAGGCAGTGAAAGAAGCTTCAGATTTCATTAGGAAAAACCAAATTCCATTTTTATTAGAATTAAAAACCTATAGATATAGAGGTCATTCTATGTCTGATCCAGCTAAATATAGAGCTAAAGATGAAGTTGAGGATTATAAAAAACATCACGACCCTATAATTTCCTTAAAAGAATACATATCAAAAATCAACAAAAATGTGGAAGAAGATTTTAAAATAGTGGAAAAAGATGTAAAGGAAATAGTAAAAGAAAGTGTAGATTATGCGCAAAATAGTCAAGAGCCAAGTACGAATGAATTATATTCAAATGTATATAAATAGAACGAGAGGAAGCTTATTTAGATGAAAAAAAGAATAGCAACAATATACGATCACGAGAACTGTTTCACGAAAACGCTATCAAAATATATACACATAGGCATTCAATCTGAAAATGTTGAATCAAAAACCTACGAGGCAAAATTTATTTGTGAAAATTTACAGTTATTAGATGAGGTTGATTCAATAATATTTGGCACGCCAACATATTTTGGAAATGTTTCAACTAATATAAAAAAACTTATGGATTCGACCGTTGATATTTGGGATAATAAAGGGTGGAATAATAAAATAGCTGCGGGATTCACCCATTCATCTGCTTTAAGTGGTGATAAACTAGGGGCTTTGATGTCTATATTTATTTTTGCACAACAACATGGTATGATGTGGATTGGAGTAGATTTAAAAAGTAATGAAACGCTAAAAAATTTCGATGTAAAATTAAATAGACTTGGTAGTTGGATGGGTTTAATGACAGAATCTCCGAGTAAAGATAAAGAGCCGGAAATAAATGTTAGTGACATAAAAACTGCAGAATATTTTGGAGCTAGAATAGCTAAGATAACAAAAAAATTTCAATAGAGATTATGAAAAAAATTACTATCAGAGAGGCGCTTAGAGATGCAATGGCTGAAGAAATGAGGCTTGATCAGAATGTTTTTATAATGGGAGAAGAGGTTGCGGAATATCAAGGTGCGTATAAAGTTACTCAGGGGCTTTTAGAAGAATTTGGTGCAAAAAGAGTGATTGATACACCTATCACTGAACATGGGTTCGCTGGTATTGGAATAGGAGCTGCATTCTCTGGTTTAAAACCAATTGTAGAGTTTATGACTTTTAATTTTGCTATGCAAGCGATTGACCAAATAATCAATTCCGCCGCCAAAACTCACTACATGTCTGGCGGATTAATATCCTGCCCAATTGTCTTTAGAGGGCCAAATGGTGCGGCTGCAAGGGTGGGAGCACAGCATTCACAATGTTACGCAAGTTGGTATGCACATGTTCCAGGTTTAAAAGTAATTGCCCCTTATTCAGCATCAGATCATAAGGGATTATTAAAAGCAGCAATAAGAGACCCAAATCCTGTGATATTTCTTGAAAATGAAATTTTGTATGGTGATGTTGACGATATATCAGAAGAAGAATTTGTGGATGAAATTGGTAAAGCAAAAATTGTAAAGCAGGGAAAGGATGTGACAATTGTTACTTTTTCTATACAAGTGAAGTTTGCATTGCAGGCGGCAAATGAATTAAAAAAATATAATATTGATGCAGAAGTAATTGATTTGAGAACGATACGCCCTTTAGATATTGAAGCTATTATAAATTCTGTCAAAAAAACTAATCGTATTATTACCGTTGAAGAAGGATGGCACTTTTCGGGTATAGGTTCAGAGATATCTGCACAAATTTCTGAACAGGCTTTTGATTATCTTGATGCTCCAGTGATGAGAGTAACCGCCAAGGATGTACCTCTACCATATGCACAAAATTTGGAAAAATTAGCCCTTCCATCTGTAGACGACATAGTAGAAAAAGCCAAAGAAGTTTGCTATAAAATCAATAAAAATAGCTAACATATAAAATGACAAATTTGATAAATATATCATTTATAATAAATTCCGAAATTGACAAACCAAAAATTATAATTTACTACTTTATTAAGTAGCAGGATAGCGTGATTTTTAATATATGGATTTGCAAGATAACGGTAGTAACGAAAATTTGTCAAAAGTAGAATTATCAGTGGATAAGCTGACAACTAGCAAGTATGCTAATAAAAAGGTGTTGCTAATAGCAGCGGTGTTGTTAATTGGAGCACCAATTTTGGGCACATTATTCTATAAATATAGCAAAATTAGGTCTATTGAGCACGAAGAGATGAATGAAAGTAAAAAAGCAGAAAATCTCTATTATGAATTAACACCTATAGTTGTTAATTTAGATACTAATAATCAGGAGAGTAAATTTTTAAAAATTTCTATCACACTTCAGTTTGACAATAATTCTAGCTTAGAAGCTGCCAAAAAATTAGAGCCAAGTTTGAGGGATGAATATTTTGTTTTTTTACGTCAGCTAAGACCTTCTGATGTTACTGGAGCGGTAGCGCTCTATAGATTAAAAGACAGTTTGTATATGAGGACAAATAAGATTATTTATCCTGCAGAAATTAAAGATGTATTAATTCACGATATAATTATTCAATAATTTTTTACATATGGTATTAAGTTAAATGGTAGGCATAAATAAGAAAGCAGAATTCCAGCAAGATTTAAATCGCAGTGAAAAGAATTTCAATTTGCTGTTAAATAGCAAGTATGATTCTGTTCTGAATTTCCCATTGCTAAATCAAATATTCGATTTTTTACAGCGCAACCTTTCTAAAGTCTTAAAAGATTTTTTAAATTGTGATACAGGCGTTGAGTTTAGCGAAAACCAAAATGTTGAATTTGAGACAGCCACTGGCTCTATTCAATACCCCTCAATGATTGGAGTTATAGAAGTTGAAACCAGTGATAATTTTCATAAATCACTAATAATTTTTGAAAACCAATTCATTTATACAATATTAGATATTTTACTAGGTGGAGGTGATTATAATTTTAAACTAAAGGTACAAGCACGACCATTTACACAAATTGAAAAAGGAGTGATAGAGGATTTTACCAAAATCATATTAAGTTCAATAAATCACTCTTTTGGTAAGGTTTGTAATCTACAATTTAAATTTAAGAGACTAGAAAGTGGTCCGAATTCAATTTTAATAGCAAGTCCAAAAGAATACTGTAAACTTCTTACGATGAGGATTAAACCTTTGAACAAAGATGTAGGATTTGTGAGATTATTAATACCCTGTTCAACGTTAAGTCCATACAAAGCTGAATTATCTAAAATTTCTCTAAAGGGAAAGGACCTAAAGGAGAAGGAGAAGTGGTTTCAATATTTTGAAAATGTGATTAATAATTCTAAATTGAATGTTAAGGTGCAACATACAGAAAAGGTGCATCGCATGAAGGACTTATCAAATATTGGTGTTGGTAGCACAATAATCTTAAATAGAGTTAACAATGAAAATTGGGATTTAGTTGTAAATGATTTGAAGGTTTCTGATTGTAAATTAGGTCAGATTAATAATAGAATAGCAATTGAAGTACTTGATCAGATTGATGCTTCTAAATTCTTAGATTAAATATATGGAATTGATTTTAAATAGTGTTGTATTAATTGTACTCTGCTTGGCTATTGCTTATTGTTGGAAGTTAAATAGTAAGATTCAGGATTTACAGAATAGTAGAGGTGACATTAAAAATTTAATAAAGAGCTTAGATTCATCTATCACCAGCGCCAATCATAATATTGCTGAACTTAAAAACTTAACGGGTACGACTATTACTGAAATGTCTGGCTATATTAAACAATCTGAGGAATTATCTGGTGATCTTAGTTTTTTGATAGAAAGAGCTAGTAATTTAGCAGATGAGCTTGAGTTAAGTACAAATAAGGTATCTGCGTTAAATAAAAAAACATCTACTAGCAAGAGCTCCGGTTCCAAAACCCCTAGAAGTAAAGGCACCATTATTAGAAAAAAGAATTTAGAAAAATCATAACGTATAATGCTTAGATTATTACCATATTTACTTGTATTACTAGTTTGTCTGTTTTTTTCAAAACTTATGAATGTCATGGAGGAATATGTGGGTATTTTAAATATTCAAGAATCTAAAGCCCAACTCCCTAAACCAGATTTAAAAAAGGAAGAGCCAGATAATAGCGTAGAAGACAGCGTTGGAAATTTGAAAGGACCTAATATACCTAGTGTACCTCTAGATACTACAGATAATTTTCAGCTAAGCTCTGAAAAACAATTATTACAGCAATTAAGACAAAGAAGAAAGGAGATAGAAAGTTATAAAGATAAATTACCTGCAGAAAAAATGGCTTTAGAGTCGATAAAACAATATATCGATAACAGATTAAATATGCTTGAAAACGTTCAAAATCAATTAAGACCACAATTGCATAATAATAATCAAAACGACGATAAAAAAATTCAAAAATTAGTTAAAGTATACGAAAGTATGAAGCCTAAAGAAGCCGCTAAGATTTTCAATGACTTACAGATTGGTGTATTGGTAGAGCTGGCTTTAAACATGAAAGAATCAAGGCTTACTGCAATACTTTCTGAAATGACACCTGAAAAGGCCAGAGAACTAACGTCCATTTTAGCAACTCAAAGTGATATGGGGGAATTTTAATATCCAGCTCCACATAATTTATTATTAGCATAATGAATATATGGCTGGGAATTAATCTTGTATTAAAATGCAAACTATATTAGAATACCACTTTAGTTATATTCATTGGTAAATTATCGATATGAATGATAAATCAAAATTAGTTATAAACTATCCGGCATTGTTTGTGATTGTTGTATATCCAATTGTTTTGAGCATTATTGCAATGCTTTATGGATATAAATATGGAATAGGTAAGTTTGAAATAATATCTATCATTGCTACTTACTATATAGTTAATATATCAGTTGGTGTCGGGTTACATAGATTATGGTCGCATACGGCATTTAAAACTAAAAAATGGGTAGAAATTATTTTGGCATGCTTAACTGCTGGCACTCTACAAGGCCCTATATTAGCTTGGGCTTCAGATCATATGTTGCACCATAAATATACTGATAAAGAAAGTGACCCTCATTCAGCACTTAAGTATAAAAATAAATTCATAGGTTTTATGTGGTCTCATATAGGTTGGATGATTTTTTCAGACGTAAAGCATAAAAAAATTGATAAGATGGCTCTTGCAAAATTAGGCAGAAATAAAGTAGTTTTATGGCAGTTTAGGCACTACTGGAAAATAGCAATATTTATGAATACGATATTACCAATGGTGATTGGTTATTTAATTGGAGGTAATTTAAGATATGCACTAGGTGCTTTTATCTTCATAGGAATAGGTAGAGCTATACAGCAACAAGCAACTTTCTGTGTGAATTCAGTAGTGCATATGAACATTGGCTCAAAAGAATATTATTATGGCACTGCGCGAGATATATGGTGGTTATTCTTTTTATTATTAGGTGAAAATTGGCATAACTTCCATCATGCTTTTGCAAATGATTATAGAAATGGTCATAAATGGTATCATTTGGATATTCATAAGTGGGTTATAGCATTGATGGCTAAAGTAGGGCTTGCTAGTGATTTAATTGTGACATCAAAATTGAGAGTTGAATCGATCAAAGAGCAAGTGAGAAAAAAGACGATTGATAGTTTGCAAGAAAAGGTGGATTTGATTGAAAAAGCTAGCAGGTATATTCATGAAGTTGCTATAACTAAATTAAAAGTAGCTGAAAAATCGGCTTTAAAATTAGCAAACGATATACATGAAAATTTAGATAATGTAATTATAAAAGCAAAAGGTATAATAAAATTTGCTCAAGATTTAAGGCTAAAAGATAATATAGAAGAGAATTTGATAATAGCTTTATCTTTTAAGTACAATGAATTAAAAAAAGCTGCGCAAAAATTAGAAATACAAGTTGCGCCTTTTTAAGTGTATATTTCATAAATTCGGGGCATAGCGCAGTCTGGTAGCGCACCTGGTTTGGGACCAGGGGGTCGGGAGTTCAAATCTCTCTGCCCCGACCATATATTGTTTTAACTACTTTTGATGATTAAAAAAAAACCAAAATCTTCATTTATTTACTATATAGCTTCTACATATCTTTTTGCTTTAATAATAATTATATTTCTACAATATAGTGTCTGTTTAGAACAAATAACTCGCCATCAATTTAATGAAATATCGCAATATATCAGACATAAGCTATCTTTTGCAAAAAATTATAGTTATGCCAGTTTTAAACTCCTTGAATATATTGATACAATTAATATAGCTGATAAAAATCTAAAGTACGGATTAGAGATTAATAATGTTAAGAAAATATATTTTTTGGGAAAAATTTATAGTTATAACAATAAAAACCAGACTATTGCCTTTTATGGAAATAATGATGAAAATTTATCTATTAAAGATTTGAATGTTAATCCAACAATTTTAAAATGCCTGGATCACAAAGAAAAATTGAATTTTGGCCAGATTTATTTGGCTGATAGAAAAGCGAATAATTTCACTATAGTTGCATGTTATGCTAGTAATAAAAATCAACAGATTTATTTAAGGTTAATTGATTTTGATGAGCTGTTTAAAAAAGTTAGCATGATATTTAATTTTTCCAACAATTATGATGTTATGATTATTAATAGATATGAGCAGGCGCTGTATACAAGTCATAATAAACATATAAATAATCTAGATTTAAACAATATAACTTCCTTAAAAAAAGGTTTAGCTAAAATAATGAGGTATAACACCAAATTCTATAGCGATACTCAGGGATTTAATTTCAAAAACTATTATAGCTTAACAACTTTTAGGGATAATAATTTTAAGATTTTTATAAAACAAATGGCTCTCTCAGAAGAACAAGAATTTTATAAATTTTTAATATTTCATAAGTATACACTAGTAGCCGAATTTTTAATATTTTTAACGCTACTTTTATTGACTATAAAATATACATTCCCACTTTATAGAGTTGCCTATTCTATGAAAAAAATACTAGACCTTAGCAATATAGATAACATATCTAACAAAACTGATATTTGGAAATTATCTATTTTCAGTATTATAAAATTATTTAAATCTTGCTATTTAAAACTAAGATTTGAGTATAAAATTGTTGATTTAAAGTACGTTTTTATGGAAAAACTCTTAAAAAACTTAATTAGCAATCATATGGAAAATAATAGATATCTACTACACAATTTCAATACCCCACTTCACCAAATAAAGTTGTCACTTCAAGCCCTAAAAGATGCCAAGGCAGATATTAACAAAGTAGATAAAATAAGTATGATCGAGAATGCATTAAAGCATTTGGAATCAGGTTTTTCTGCTAATAAGGTATCTCCATATAGGATTGAACTTGATCAAGCTTACATAGATATCAAAGGCATTATTAACTCTTCGCTGGATTTAATTTTTAACCCTGATATATATAAAAAATTATCAGTGAAAAAAAATTACACTAATAATAATGTATTGGTTCTTGCAGATGAAGTATGTTTGGAAACAATAGTTATTTTATTGCTAAGTAGCTCTAAAAATTTGATCAGCAATGTAGATAATGTAACAGTAGATATACAAACAATTTTAACTGGACTCGAAGTGTCTATAAAATTAAGCGGTAAAAAAATTAACAAAAGCAATATAGAAAAATTTATAAATTGTATAGATAATAAATTAAACTTAAATTATATAGGAGAATATGACACTGAAATTTTAATCGTGAACTATTTGATCCATTTACTAAGATTTAACATAATATTAGAAACCGATAATAAGGAGTCAATCAAATATGATATTATTATCCCCAATATAAAGCTAAAAAGCTAAATTTTTTAAGTTATTTATATATGCAAAATTATGGTTACTCTTACAACAGTATTTTACATATAATAAATGAGAGCATGAATAAGAATAGATTGTTTCATGCATGTATGATACATGGTGGCTATGGGATAAGAAAAACCTATTTATCTAACGAAATAGCAAAGCAAATTATAAGTTATAGAAATGAAAATAACCACACTACTAAAGAAAGTTATTTACAATCTCCTGATTTATACATTATTTCCAAGAATTCTCCAATAATTACAGTTGATGATATCAGGGAAGTTAAAAATTGGATAAAGCACACTACAATGAAATCAAAATACAAAGTTGTGGTAATAAATGACGTTGACAGAATGAATAAAAATGCAAGCAATGCATTCCTAAAAGTTTTAGAAGAGCCTATTGGTAATGCAATATTTATACTAAATACTTCGTCTATTAGAACAATTTCAGATACCTTAAGCTCAAGATGTATAAAAATAAGATTGAACACACCTACTTTGGAAGATTTTACAAAAATTTTGTGCGAATTGCATTGTTTAAAGCCCAATGTTAGCTTCGAAACAGTATATTGTTTATGTAAAGGCGACATTAATCTAGCTATAAAACTTATTGAGCAAAAATATTTAGACTCACTCATTAAACTGTTTGATAACGATATTTATGATGAAGCCCTAAATATTGTTGCAGCACTAGATCTGGAAAATGAAATGGATTTTAGAGTTTTTCACTGCTTTATAGATGCAATAGCCTCCAAGTTGATAGGAAAGGGATTTAGCAAATATGAATTATTAAAAAAGAATTATAAGTTGCTCACAAATCTGGAGAAGCTACAAAATATTGTTACTAACCTGGATAATCTAAACAAAAAGTACTCTCAAGAAATTATAATTAATATCCTAAAAGAATGTTTTTAAAGCTAACCAGAAATTTAATTATAACTGCGATTTCTCTTATAACTTTACTGTTTGATCAGGCAAGTAAGCAAATAATCTTAAACTATTTAATTTCAAATAAAATTTACGTATGTAAAATTACCAACTTTTTAAATTTTGTTGAAATTTGGAATAAGGGGATTAGCTTTGGAATTTTCAGTGAATATAATTTATCACCAATACTATTTATTTGCTTATCATCTATTATATTATTTTTGATGTTGTATTTAATGACGAATATAAATCCTATCATCCAAGGGATGATTATAGGAGGTGCAATAGGGAATTTAGTGGATAGAGTGATCTTTGGCAAGGTCTTTGATTTTATTGATTTTCATATATTAGATTGGCATTATCCAGCTTTTAATCTGGCAGATAGCTTTATCGTAATTAGCGTAATGTTAATTTTGATTAGTGAGCTTAGAAGCTATATATTAAAAAATGATAATAACAGCTAATGATACGCTTTAATTATCTTCTTCTATGGAAATTTTAATTACGTAACTTGATAGTAATATAAATAACGGCGTAGTTAGCAAAAATATACTTATTAATAATAAAGAGTAAAATTGGTAATTTGAAATATAACATAATGAGCTTATAATGATTGTTGGGATGTTTATAAACACAGAAATCAATATCTGAGATATTCTTTTTTTAAAGCTTAAAAGAAAAGATGATGACATAAGGGCATTAATAGTAATGTTAAATACTATCAGTAGCTTCACCAACAATAAATACGCAATGTTATCTGCCCTATGACTATAAATGAAAAAATCCATGATTATCATTGCAGGCACATATAGTAACCCATACATTACAAAAGAGGCAATAACTTTAGCTAACAAAAAAAATTCAAGTATTACACCTGTTAGTAAAAATTGTTCGAATAATCCCTTCTTATAGTCCTCTACAATAATTAAATCTGAAGATAATGTTATTGAATAAATAATAAATAATATTTCAATTATTTTAAATGTTTCGGCACTAATACTACTTCCTTGTAAAAATCTCAAAATGGCAATAGAAGAAAGAAACAAAAAAATGCTGATAATAATGAAGGCTTTATTTTTAATAAAAATACTCCATTGCCTGAATAAAATTGCCAAAAAAACCTTATATATGGTTAATGCATTTAGCCCAACATTTTTATTCATTGCAAAAGTCCTCTAAATTTATTTCAGAAGAATTTTCTACTTTTATATTTTGATCATGATTAGCAATTATTACAATTCCCTTTTGCATGCACCTAGCCTTAATTAAATTGGTCAATATGTTTTTGCCCTGGCTATCTAAACTGTTATATGGTTCATCAAGCAACCAAATTTTTGCATTACATAATAATAATCTTGCTAATAGCAGTCTTTGTTTATAGCCTTGAGACAATTTATAAACCTCAAAATTAACATATGGTTCTAGAGAAAATGTTCTTATTGCAGCCAATATATTGATTTCCTGATCATATAGCTTACCCCAAAATTCAAGATTTTTCAGTACTGTCTGATCCTCATCTAATATATCCGCTTTTCCTACATAAAAAAGTAACTCGTAAAATTCTTTTAGGGACAGCTTCACGTTTATAGAGTTATAAAAAATATCTCCAGTATTTTTAGGTATTAGATTAGCAATTACCTTGAGCAAGCTTGTTTTTCCGATTCCGTTTCTTCCCTTTATGATTAAAACTGAGCCATTAAAAATGGTAAATCCTAAGTTCGAGAAAAGTAATTTATTATTTTTACTAACTGCAATATTGCTACAAGTTAACATGTTTAGCTAATTGCAGTATTAGATTTATATTGCTCATACAGCCTAGAATATTCTCCTGCATTTAAAATCAGCTCGTTATGACAACCAGATTCATCAATTTTCCCATCTGACAATACAAATATATTATCAGCAGTCTCTATTGTTGAGAGTCTATGAGCGATGACAATAGTAGTTTTGCCTTTTTTTAAATAATCAAGCGCCATCTGGACCTTTTTTTCTGAAATTGAATCAAGAGCACTTGTTGCTTCATCAAGTAACAAAATAGGAGCATTTTTTAACACAGCTCTTGCTATTGCAAGCCTTTGCTTTTGTCCACCTGAAAGTTTAACTCCATTTTGCCCAATATGCGTATTATACTGATTAGGTAATTCCATTATAAATTCATGAGCTGCAGCAACCATTGAGGCATCTAAAATTTCCTCATCTGAAGCATCTAGCTTCCCATACCTTATATTTTCCATAATAGTATCATCGAAGAGATTAATATCTTGACTTACGAAGGCTATATTTTTTCTTAAAACATCTAATTTTATATCCTTTATGTTTACCTCACCTATGAAAATATCTCCAAAATCCACATCATATAATCTTTGTAATAAATTTAAAACAGTAGTTTTACCAACTCCAGAACCACCAACTAATGCAACAGTCTGACCTTGTTTAATATCAATATTAATACCATTTAAAATATTTTGATTATCCTTGTAAGAAAAAAATACATTCTTAAATTTCATATCAAATTGATTTAACTTTGTAACAGTTTGATTTTCCTCAATTTTTACCTCTGGCTCTACATCAAGCATTAAGAATACTCTTTTTGAGGCAGTCAAACCTTCTTGCATTATAGTATTAAGTTTTGATAGAGACTTTAAAGGTTTATATGCTAAAAGCAATGCCGCAATAAATGACACAAATGCACCTGAAGTAGTTTCACCTTTTATAGCCTGCAATCCTCCATAAAAAATAACTGATGCTACTGCTAAACCACCGAGAATTTCCATTATCGGTGACGATGCCGATTCAACATATGCTGCTTTTTTATAAATTGATAAAAATTTATCAATAATTGCCTTAGCTCTACTAATTTCATAATCCTCTCTACAATAGGATTTGATGACCTTAATATTTTGAAACGTTTCATCTAGTCTTACCGTAAAATCTCCAAGTTTTTCTTGCATGTTTTTTGAAATTTTTCGCATCCTTTTCCCCAATTTAACAACAGGATAAAAAGCTAGAGGAAATATTACAATAATCACTAAGGTCAAGCTAAAACTTTGATAAAACATCAAGCCAACTAAACCAATTAGAGTAAAAAATTCTTTTATTACTCCTGTAAATATTTCTGAAGTAGTATTTTTGAGCACATTAATATCATTAGTAAATCTGGAAATAAGATTACCCGATGGATATTTAGTTAAAAATTTTAGATCTGCATGAATCAGATGTTCATATAGTTCCATTTGAATGTTGGAAACTATCTGTTGCCCAGCCCGTTTCATGATAACAGATTCATAAAATGATGCTATCCCATTAATTATAGAGTTAGCAACTATTGCAAGAGGAATAATGTAAAGCATACTATAATTTTTATCCACAAATATATAATCTAGTGCTGGTTGAATAATCCAAGCGCTCACTGCGGTTGTGCATGCAGTGATTATCATGCACAACAATGCTAAACTTAATTTTCGCTTTAATGGACGTATATAATTGTCAAACAATCTTTTAATAAGATACCAACTACTATCGTACTTATTTTTTATATTATTTTCCACTTTACGACTTTATTTTTAACCACATTTTTTTCAGAATTGAGATATCTTTTTTAACTTGTTTATTATCTTCGTGCATTTTGCTTCCTGGTTTTTTCCTCCTATTAAAATTCTCCTTATTATACCTTTTAAATCCTCTTTTATTCTCAGTGTTATTCTTGATTTTGTTTTCTAAAGCGCCTTTATCTTCAGATGTATTAAGATGCATCTCATTACCATTTTCTGATTTTGTATCGTCTTGCTCGTTAGCTGCAAAATTCTCTGGCATTACATATCTCCTATTTTTTAATGCAGGTACATTAGAAAATTTATGCAGAACAATTTTATAATCTTCTGCAGATATTATATCATCAATATGTAAATTAATCTGCATATCATAAGCCTTTTCTATGGCACTTAATTCGCTCTTAAAGTGATTCATCAAATATACAATGACATCAGTAGTAGCCATCACATTTGCCACTTGTGCTTTTTTCTTACAAAGTAGAAACTTAAGCTTACCAATTAATAACGTAGCTATTGCACTATTCATAGTCACTTTCCCCTTTCCTGAGCAAGTTGGACATACTTTAGAATTTGCCTCAATAAAGCTTCTTCCAATTCTTTGCCTAGACATTTCCAATAGACCAAATTCACTAATTCTGCCTATTTGCACCTTCACTTTATCCTGCCAAAATGCCTTTTTTAATTGCCTCTCCACTAGCTTTTTATTTTGCAAATCAAGCATATCGATAAAATCTATTACTATCAATCCTGATAATCCTCTGAATTTAACTTGCTTAGCTATTTCTAGCGTTGCTTCTAGATTAATGTTCAAAGCAGTATTTTCTATACTATATTCTTCTGTATAAGTGCCTGAATTAACATCAATCGATATAAGTGCCTCAGTGGTATTTATCACCAAATACCCCCCTGATTTTAACTTCACTGTATTAGAATAAAGCTCGTGCAATTGCTCCTCTATATTATGCTCGTATAATATTGGAGATGCGCTTGTGTATTCTTCTAATTTTTGAGTATTTCTTGGAATAAAGATATTTAAAAATTCTTTTACTTTTTCATATGCATCACTGCCCGAAACTATGATTTTTTCAACTTCACTCGTATAATGCTCTTTTACTCCATTAATAAGCAAATCTCCCTCCTCATATACTAACGATGGGGCATAAGAAGAAACTGCAGAACTTTTTATTTTTTCCCAAGTTCTATTTAAATATTGAAAATCTCTTTTAATTTCCGCCTTCGTCCTATATGCAGAGGCAGTTCTGAGTATTAAACTTGATTCCGTATGATTTTCTAATAATTCCTCAGAAATAGATTTTAATCTTTCTCTTTCTTCAGTATCATCTAGTTTTCTGGAAATACCTAGGTTATTTTTGAATGAATTAGGGGAAAATACACAATATCTACCAGACAATGAAATATAAGTAGTTAAAAATGCTCCTTTATTGCCTCTCTCCTCTTTCTCAACCTGCACTAAAATTATCTGATCTTTTTTTATTACTTCTTGTATTTTATAGCTATTGTAAAGCTCATTATTGAATAAGTTTTTTACAGTCTTGTTGCTCGATTCAAAAGATTGTGAAATATCATCATCTGCTACTTCAGCATCTTTTATCTTATTAAGTAATTGCTCTTTATCAGCAACTGGTATTTGATAATACTTAGGGTGGATCATTTCGAAGGATAAAAACCCTTTTCTATCGCTCCCATAATCTATAAATGCTGCTTGCAAAGATGGCTCTATTCTATTTACCTTACCTAAATAAATATTACCCTTAATTAGTTTTTTACGGGAATTTTGATAAAAAAATTCTTCTAATTTTCCCTTATCATCTAATAAAACAAATTTTGTCTCTTCTGGGTAAAACGCATCAATTAATATTTTTTTTGACATTATATTTCTCCTTGTAATTTTTACTGTACTTTATGACTAACTATATTCACAAATCGCCAAATGACACTTATAGACTATTATTGGCCTATAACCCTATGCCTTTATCAATCATAAATTCTGCACGCCCATTTAGTGACCTGCATGATTTTATCGTATAGATTATAATGAAATTAGAAAAAAATGATAGCTTAAATATAGCATAGAAGATTTTGCATGATTTTTACGTAGCAATTAAGCAAGGATTTTGCCAGATTTATAGCTATTCAAATATGTTTAATATTTTGTATATGATAAAAGATAATCACCGCAACACCAACAAAAAAAGCTTCTATAAGTATCACTTAAAATACAGTTTAATAAATAATGAAAAGCCAAAATTTATATCCTAACTTTAATTATATATAAATTTTTTCATAATGAATCCAGAAATTTTTGAATATTTCCTTAAGCTTATTCATTGCTACTTTTACATCTTCTTCTTGTTCAAATATACCAAAACATGTTGAGCCAGAACCACTCATTCTACCTACCAGGCAATTATTTTGTTTTTTTATTATCTTCAATAACTCACCTATAAGTGGATGCTTTTGTATAGCATATTTTTCTAAATCATTTTTACCATGAAAAATTTCATAAATAATATCATCCTTATTACACGAAATTTTTGGAGTAAAATCACCTTTAACACATGAATAAATCTCTTTTGTCTCCACTGCCAAGCCAGGGTTTATTAATAAAATAAATAACTTCTTATTTATATTTATTGGGGTGATCTTATCCCCTATTCCTTCAATAAATGCATTTTTACCATAATAAAAAAAAGGCACATCCGCCCCAATATTATGCGCTACCTCACTTATCTGTTTAGCAGTTAATTCTGGAAAATTCCATATTTTTGACATTAAATTTAGTATAACAGCAGCATTTGATGAACCACCACCTAGGCCAGCAGCTATTGGAATATTTTTTTTTATATGTATTTTTGCAAATTTTAAAGAATCATTAATAGTATTAATGTAGTTTAATACTTTTATAACTATGTTATTTTCTATTAATTTACAATTTTCAAATGAGCAAGAAGATATATCAACAGATGAATCAATGGTGATAAAATCTGACAAACTCAACAGCACAAAGTAGCTTTGTATATTATGGTATCCATTTGCATTTCTATCAATCACATTTAAAAATAAATTAACCTTTGCATGCGATCTTGCAGTATAAATCACTTAGACTATTCTTGTTTTTTACTCGGACTATAAGTATTCATCTGCTTAAAAAATTCATCATTATTTTTTGAATATTTCATTTTATTGATTAAAAATTCTATAGCTTCAGTTGTATTCATAGGGTTAAGTATTTTTCTAATCACCCAAGCTTTAGCTAAATTAGCTTTATCAATCAATAATTCTTCCTTCCTAGTACCAGATTTTGCTATATCTATAGCTGGAAAAACCCGTTTATCTGCAATTTTTCTATCTAGTACGATTTCTGCATTTCCTGTACCTTTGAATTCTTCAAAAATTACTTCATCCATCCTAGAACCAGTTTCTACCAATGCCGTTGCAATTATTGTAAGAGAACCTCCTTCTTCGATATTTCTTGCTGCTCCAAAAAATTTCTTCGGCCTTTGCAAAGCGTTTGAATCTACCCCTCCACTTAAAACTTTACCTGAGGACGGAGCAATGTCATTGTAAGCTCTAGCCAATCTAGTGATAGAATCCAGTAGCACTACTACATCTTTTTTTGATTCTACCAACCTTCTTGCTTTTTCTATTACTATCTCTGCCAATTGAACATGCCTATGAGATGGCTCATCAAAAGTAGAACTCACTACCTCTCCTTTTACAGATCTCAACATATCTGTTACCTCCTCGGGTCTTTCTCCTATTGAAAGTACAATTAGATAAATATCTGGGTAATTTTTTGCTATTGCATGCGCTATACTCTGCATCAGCACTGTTTTACCTGTTCTTGGAGGAGCGACAACTAATGCCCTTTGCCCCTTACCTAACGGTGACACGATATCTATCACCCTACCACTTAAAGTGCTTTTAGTGCCATCTAAAAATTCTAAAGCAATTTTTTCTTCGGGATAAAGTGGAGTTAAATCCTCAAATAAAACTCTATATTTGCTTCCTTCTGTAGATTGAAAATTAATTGTTTGCACATTGGTAATTGCGAAATATCTTTCCTCTTTTTTAGGAGCTCTCATTAGTCCTGTTACAGTGTCTCCTGTTCTTAAGCCAAACCTTCTAATTTGATTTGGCGAAATATATACATCATCTGAACACGGTATATAATTCGATTCTGGAGATCTTAAAAATCCGTAACCATCTGGTAAAATCTCTAGGACCCCTTCTCCCATAATTTTGCAACCTTTTTCTGCATATGCTTTTAAAATTGCAAATATCAAATCATGTTTATTAAAGTTATTAGGATTTTTTACTAAAAGTGATTCTGCTAATAAGATAAGCTCCTTAGGATTTTTAGTCTTAAAATCTTTTAATCTTAAAATTTCATCTTCTTCATTATTCACTTCCTGTTTTATATTTACTTCCTGTTTTACAGTATCATCTATTAAGTCATTATCCGTATTTTCTTTCGCTATTGAGCTAGCTTTATCAGTATTAATTCTTAACCTCATAGTTGTGTGTTTCTCTGCAATTTTAATTTCTTTATTAACTGCTTGTGCATTTTCCTCTACATCTTTTTTGCTTAAATCAATCGTATTGGTAGATACATCGTTTGTATTTCTATCTTGCATTTTGTTTTTTTATTGTTGATAAAATTTAAAATTAGAACAAAAATCTCGCTAAGCCCCAAGCTACACGAGAAATTCTCACTGTCATTGAATGCCCCCATGATAATTATATTTTCATTTCACGTCAACAGTTTAATGGCAAAATAAACGAATATTGGCTAAATTATGTAAATTTAATGGTGCCTCTGGCAGGATTTGAACCAGCACATCCGTAAAGGATAACAGATTTTGAGTCTGTCGCGTCTACCATTTCGCCACAGAGGCATACATGAACTTTAACAAGTTTTTTCAAACAGGTACAGATAATTTAATGCTCAGCCAAAAACTTTCTGTTTAAAAAACTTGTTATTAAAAATAGACATGCAGTAAACATTAGATAATACGCAGGAGCAATATAACCAATTTTCATAACTAAAAAAGTTGAGATTATTGGCGTTGTACCACCAAATAGTGCATTTCCCATATTCCAGCTCAAGGCAATACCTGAATATCTTAACTCCGGATTAAAAAACTTTATTGCAAATGGATAATACGGAGCAACAATACATGCTACTAAGATTCCTAACAGAAATATACTAGAGTAAATACCAGTTACATTATTGATATTGTTAATAATATTATTAAATATCGGCAATATTGAGATAATATATATAAAAATTACAGAATAGATATATTTTTTATACCCAATTCTATCTGCTAAGTAGCCAAATAATGGCAATGCAACAACCACTGTGGTTAAAGCAAACGCCACAATACATAACGAGTCATTTTTGGAGAGGCTAATTATTTCCGTAAAATATACATTAAAAAATCCTCTTAACATATAGGTACTTGATGTTGCAACACTGGCAAAAGACGCTATTATCAAAATATTTTGCCATTTTTCTTTCAAAACTACCATTATTGGAAATTTTGCGATCCTTCTTTTGAGTTTCATATCTTCAAATACTGGAGTTTCTGTAGTCCTTTTTCTCATATATAAACCTATAAGCCCCATCAATCCCCCCAATAAGAATCCATACCTCCATGTAAAATCATCAATTTTAATGAAATAATCTATGCTAATTCCAACTATTATTGCCAATAAAGTGCCCGCTATATTTGAAGCCATTATGATACTGCCTATCAAACCAACTTTTTTTTCTTCAAAATGCTCAATGATAAAAATCGCTGAGCCAGCTCCTTCTCCTCCAATACACAAACCTTGAAAGATTCGTATTATTGTAAGTAGAATGGGTGCAAATATACCAATTTGATCATATATTGGCATTATGCCGATACATAAAGTTGAAGCTCCCATACCTATGATTGATATGGTCAATGCCATTTTCCTACCAAAAATATCACCTATATGTCCAAAAACTACACCTCCTAACGGTCTCATAAAAAACCCAATGGCAAATATAGCGAATGAAAACATTAATTGTACATATTCACTGAAATTAGGAAAGAACAGTCTTCCTATAATCTCTGCAAAAACTGCATAAATGCCAAAATCATAATATTCAACAATGTTCCCTATTATTGCAGAGCTTATAATTCTTTTTTTACCCATCTAATACAAAATTTTTGCTTACTTATCTAAAGTGGATTATCTATACGCATCAAACAAAAGCAACTAAATATTTGCTTATTTAAAATTAGCAATGCCAAAAAATTTATCAACGCTTTTACGATACTTAAATTAAATTCATAACTCTATACTCTTGAAAAATCCAAAATAAATTTGGTATATTGACCTTCTACAGATTCACATTGAATTGAGCCTCCAATTTTCTCCATTGCATACCTACAAAAATATAAACCCATTCCTACTCCTCCCCTATGCCTTGAATAAAATTTATTAAATATGCTTTTAATCATGTTTTTCTTAATACCCTGTCCATAATCCGTAATATATAATACTCTTCTATTCCCGTTAATTCTTAATTTAACATCCCTACCATTGTGTATATATGCATTTTTTATTAAATTAATCATTACGTGTTTCACATAATTAAAATTTGATTTTACGCAAAAGTCTTCTATATCTATTTCTATATTTTTAACCTCTGGAAATGGAACTGAACATATTGTAATAGCTTTATCTATAGCACCCTTAATCGGAAATTCTTTTATAATCGCTTGATGATTCGATTCTGGCTCTCTAAAAGATATTGTATAATTCTCAATTAAATCTATACCATACTGCGAAGTTTCTCCAGAAATTTTAGTTATTTTTTTAAAGCTATCATAATCTCTATGATTTAAACAATATTGATAATGTTCATCCAAATTAATAACATCTGTTTTTCTTTTTTCCATATTAGCCAATATCTCATTTAAAATTTCCGACTGCAATTTTGCAAATGACAACGGTTCTCGTAACTCAAGCATCAGCATCTCAACAAAATTCTTTATAACTCCATCTTTGTCTATACCAACATTTTTTACACATTTAATTGTAAAAATATAAGGAAGAGCTGTAATCAAAAATAAAAGGCCTATGCAAAATATAATTGCAACCTCATTATAAAGTTTATTATCTATATGAAAAATGTTAAAAACAAAAAATACAATCCATGCTAGTGTAAAAAAAATGTTCAATAAGAATAACTTATAAACTGCTTTATCATATTTTAGGTCATTTATTCCTCTAATAATTAACCTTTTTATTACATAAATAAAATTCATATGACATACCTAGTGATAAAATCTATAGTTGTGTTATATTCTCACATATTTCTATCTATTTCAATTTTTATTTTAA
Organism: Candidatus Bandiella numerosa; assembly: GCF_029981845.1. Lineage (GTDB taxonomy): Bacteria > Pseudomonadota > Alphaproteobacteria > Rickettsiales > Midichloriaceae > Aquirickettsia > Aquirickettsia numerosa. Next base: position 253,596 of record NZ_CP104164.1, read on the forward strand.
TAATATTTTTTCTTTCAATGTCGCTTTTAAATTGCTATAATGGCAATTGCTGCAAGGCTATAGTAATAAACTCTACTTGAAATAGATGTTTTGGACTCGGGGGCGGTACCCGACGTCTCCACCAATATTTTATGGGGACGAAATTAGTATCGACATGCATTAAAAGAAGTAGTTTTGCTCAGGGTGATTCCTGTAAAAGATCACTATTATAATTGCAAACACAAAGTTTGTACCTGCTAATGAAAATCAAGCTTTTGCACTAGCTGCATAAGGCTTAGTATTCATTAAACGCGGTTTGGGATTGCCGGGCAACAGAAAATCCCATATAGCTCAGGGTCAGATAGGTAGTGACAAGGAGTGATGAGCAAAGTGTAGTAGAACCTACATAAGCGAAGAATGACGATGTCAATGCATATCTAAATTATGCTAAACCTAAATTTTTAAATTTGTTATGTACAATAAAGCTAATATTTTTGCAAAAATTATAAAAAAAGAAGTACCTTGTAAAATGGTACATGAGGATGAACATACTTTAATTTTTCATGATATAAATCCATCTGCTCCAATCCATTTATTAGCGATTCCAAAAGGAGAGTTCAGTTCATTTGAGGATTTTGTACAAAAAGCATCTACAGATCAATTTCTATCTTTTTTTGCTTCTATCCAAATGATCACTGATAAACTCAAAATCAACAAATCTGGGTACAGATTAATAACAAATCATGGAAAAGACGCTATGCAAACTGTGGAGCATTTTCATATACATATCATTGCTGGCAAAGCTCTAGGCCCATTAATAACTGCTGATAAGCATCACGCAATAAAATGAAGGCTATTTCATTTAAGAAAAAGCTTAGATATACTATAGAGGCATTTTTCGCCTATTTATTTTACTTTTTTTTTAAATCCTTGAGTATAGAATCTTCATCAAAAATAGGCGCGATTATTGTTGGGTTCTTTAGTAAATTTATTAAAGAAAATAATATTGCCGCACAAAATATAAAAATGTGTTTGCCGCATTTAACAAAAGAACACCGAAAAAAAATACTCATTAATACCTGGAAGCATTTTGGTTCTGTAATAGGTGAAATACCACATTGGTATAAAATGCCTAAAAAAGAGTTTTTGGAAAGAGTAACTATTAAAGGCGAAAAAAACATGCCTCTCTCGAGGGCAATCATCGTTTCTGGGCATATTGGTAATTGGGAATTAATTAGTAGAATAGCAAAAGAATATAATATTAAGTTAAATTTAGTATACAGACCATCGAACAATCCTTACACCAATAATTTAATCAATAAAATAAGGGAGGTTTATAAAATTAACTTAATCCCAAAGGGGAATATAGGTGTAAAAAAAATAATTAATGCACTCAATAATAATGAAGTTGTAGGAATAATGATTGATCAGAGGATGGACGATGGCATCAGTGTGCCTTTTTTTAATAAACATGCTATGACTACCGCACTACCAGCTAATATTGCCTTAAAATACAAAGTGCCGATTATTGCTGTAAATATTATAAAAACAGGCTCTTCAAGATATACCGCTAATTTTTATGAGCCTCTAGAAATACAGGAATTAGACACAAAATATACAATCACAGAAAGAATAAACAAAATACTTGAAAGCTGGATAATTTCTTATCCAGCTCAATGGTTTTGGTTTCATAATAGGTGGAAATAATACAACTTAAAGTATATCTCCTTCTTATTATCCTATTATTATTAGATTCCTTTTTTATTTTTATCTAACATGGCATTTATAATATTGAACAATCTGATTATTTATATTACTTATAACTTAATCTAAATTTATTTAGGAGTAGGTTATATACGATATTGCAATTATAGGCGCTGGTCCTGTCGGTATCTTTAGTATATTTCAAGCAGGAATGCTGGGATTAAAGAGTTGCATAATTGATACGCTTGGCTTTTTAGGTGGTCAGTGTAATGCGCTTTATGCAGAAAAACCTATATATGACATTGCCGGATATCCATCAATAAGTGCAGAAAAGTTAATAGAGAATCTTATAAAACAAGCAGAACCTTTCAAAGCGCAATATTATTTAAATCAACAGTGTAACAGCATAACAAAAAAAGATGGATATTGGGAAATATCAACATCAAAAGGTTTGATAAAAGCGAAAACCATAATTATCGCTGCAGGAGGTGGAACTTTCGAGGTAAGAAAACCCCCTATTGAAAATATTCAGGATTTTGAGGACATTAGCGTCCTTTATCATATAAAAAATAAAAGTACATTTAAAAATAAAACTGTCACTATTGCAGGAGGAGGAGATTCTGCATTGGACTGGGCGGTTATATTAGCAAGTGGTATTGCAAAAAAAGTATATATAGTTCATAGAAGAAATAATTTCAAAGCAGCTCCTAAAACCGTTGAAGAAATAAATAGCCTGACAGAAAATGGTCATATAGAATTAATTACTCCATATCAACTTAGTAAATTAAAAGGAAAAGAAGGTGTGCTACATGAGATAGAAGTTAAAGACCTAGACAATAACATTAAGCTCCTAAAATCAGATTACTTACTTCCTTTTTTTGGAATGGCAATGAATATCGGCCCTATTAATTACTGGAATCTTTCAATAATTAATAAGCACATAGAAGTTAATCCTGAATCAATGCAAACCAATTTAAATGGAATTTATGCAATTGGAGATATATGCACTTATCCTGGTAAATTAAAATTAATATTAACTGGTTTTGCCGAGTCTGCAAGAGCATGTCATAGCGCATATAGCTATATTAATCCAAGTACTCCTTTGCACTTCGAACACTCTACTACCAAAGGATTGCCCAATAACATATGACATATATAATAAATGGAAAACTGATAGCTGAGGAGCTTCTTTCATCTATAAAAAAAGAAGTTAAGGATAAATTTGAAATTATTAAAATGCGTCCAAAAATTGCAACAGTATTAATTGGAAATAACTCTGCAAGTAAAGTGTACGTTAATGCTAAGTTAAAGGCTGCTGAAAATGTAGGTATAAATACAGAATTACTAACGTTTAACGAAGACATAAATAATAAAAAACTGTCTGAAATAATTACCACACTAAATGAGCGATCAGATATTACAGGCATATTAGTGCAATTACCATTGCCAAAACACTTAGATGAGCAAATTGTATTTGAAACTATTAATTATAAAAAAGATGTTGATGCTTTTGGTATTTACAATATAGGACTGTTAAATCACTGGAAATCACAAATTATGCCCTGTACTCCACAAGGCATATTGTTTATCCTAAAAAAATATCTCAAAGATTTATCTGGTAAAAAAGTAGTAATCATTGGTAGATCAATTATTGTGGGACGCCCATTGGCATCGATTTTAATAAGAGAAAATTGTACTGTTACAGTTGTACATTCTAAAACGATAAATATAAAAGAAGAATGTTCGTTAGCTGATATATTGATTGTAGCTACAGGTGTACCTAATTTAATAAAAGCAGATTGGGTCAAAAAAAACTCATTTGTAATTGACGTTGGGATTAGTAGAGTTAATAATAAAATTGTAGGTGATGTTGATTTTGAAAATGTTAAAAATTTTACATCCTTTATTACTCCAGTTCCTGGTGGCATTGGACCACTAACCGTTGCAAATTTACTACTTAATACTTTAAAGCTGTTTTTAATACAAAATAATTTATCTAGCGATGTTGCCTTTATTAAAAACCACAATTGATATAACAAAAAAATTTTTTTTATGTTTTTATAAATCTATTGAAGACACAATAGCGCATGATGGTATAGAACACGCTGGGTATTTATCATTCTTACTTATGCTCTCTATTTTTCCCTTCTTATTCTTTCTTATGGCAACTATGAAATTCATTATTCCCATAAATTTATTAGAACAAATAATATCCTCTCTTTCAGATAATACTGAAATTACATTTGATAATTTAATTTATTTTTTAAAGCCAAGAATTCATGAAATTACTAATGCTCCTCCAAATAGCTTGCTAACTCTTGCTGTATTTACTGCAATTTGGACTGCTTCTTCTATATTTGAAGCAATTAGAACAATTTTAAATAAAGCAAATAGAGTTATTCATCCTCCTTCTTATTTATTTCGGCGCTTTATTAGTATCGTAGAATTTATAGTGTTGATATTTTTAACTATTTTTATAATGTTCTCTTTTGGAATATTCCCTACTTTAAAATCATACTTATCTACCCTATTACATTTAAAAGACTCTCATTATTATCTTATTCTTGAACAAGAAACTAGATTGCTAAGAGATATTATTACTATTTTTTGTGGATTTTTTCTGATTTTATTTCTTTATTTCTTTCTACCTAATAAGAGACAAAATATTTTTAACAACATTCCTGGTACAATTTTAGTACTTCTTTTTTGGAATATATTTACTCGTTTATTTAAGTATTATTTATCTACTTTTTCCCAATTAAATGTAATTTATGGTAGTATTGTTGGTGTTATTATTGCGTTACTTTATTTTTATTTCTGTAGCATTATTTTTATCTTTGGCGCCGAATTTAATTATAACTTTTTTTATAATAAGAAACAAAATGGTTAAACACCTTGCCACTTTTATGTTAGTTATTTGTTAGTTTAATGTTAGTATTTTTTTTGTTAACTTTTATAAAATTTTATTAGTTAATATATTATATTTATTAATAATAACACATTATATATTAACATGCATATTCGCGACTTTTATTAGCTTTAAATGTTAATAAATGTTAAACTAACCAAACTAACAATACATATATAACTAATATAAAGTATTAATTGTAATATATGAAAAAATTATTAATAGAAGAAGTACGAAACAAAAAACCGAATTCTATTCCTATTTGGTTTATGAGACAGGCTGGTAGGTATCTTAAAGAATACAGAGAAGAAAAAGAAAAACATGAATCTTTTTTATCAATGTGCCTAAATAGTGATTCAATGAAAGAGATAACGCTTCAGCCACTTAGAAGATTCAATTTAGATGCGGCAATTATATTTTCAGATATATTGATAGTACCTTTTGCAATGGGATTAGAGTTAAACTTTATAAAAGGAGAAGGTCCAGTATTTTTAGAAAACTACGAAAAAAGAATTGCAAAGATACAAAAAGGAGTAGATACATCAAGTATTTACAAGAAGGTATATGAAGGAATAGAAAAAGTACGTAAGGAAATAGAAATAAATCATAAAGATAAGGCAATAATAGGTTTTGCAGGCTCTCCCTTTACAGTTGCATGCTATGTAATACAAGGAAGAGGATCAAGAGATTTTAACGAGGTAAGGAAATTATATTTTAATGAAAGAGAGAAATTTATAAAAGTAATAGAATTAATTACAGAAGAAACAAAAAGGTATTTAAAAGGACAGATTGATAGAGGAGTGGAGGTAGTTAAATTATTTGATTCATGGGCAGGAATATTAGCAGAGGAGGAATTCGAAGAGTTAGTTATAAGACCAACACGAAATATAGTGGAAGAATTAAGAGATTATAAAAAAGATATAATAATAAACACTTTTCCAAAAGGAGTAGGAGTAAAGTATGAAGATTTTGTCAAAAAAGTAGAAACAGATATAATAGCAATAGATCATACAGTTCCAATAGAATGGGCAAAGGAAAAATTGCAGAAAAGTGCAACAATACAGGGAAATTTAGATAATGTAATATTGACAACCAAATATCCAGATATGAAGAAAAAGGTGATAAAAATATTAGATACTTTTTCAAAGGGAAGGTTTATATTTAACATGGGGCATGGGATGTTACCAGAAAGTAGAGTGGAAAAAGTAGAAGAATTAATAAGTATTGTAAAAGAGTATGAAAGGAAAGGATAAAGAAAAAAATATAGAAACAAGACCACATAATATAGAAGCAGAGCAAAATCTACTAGGTTTATTGTTAAATAATAATGAAAATATGAATAAAATAGGAGATGTTCTTAGGGAAGAACATTTTTATTTACCACTACATGCAAAAATATATCAAGGAATAGGTAAATTAATGGATAAAGGATTAGTTTCTGATCCAATAACGATCAAAAATTATTTTGCCAAAGAAGAAATTTTTAAAGATGCACAAATAAATAGTTATGAGTATTTATTAAAACTGGTAGAGGAATCACAGTTAAGTACAGATATAAGGACGTTAGCAAGAAATATATATGATACTTATTTAAGAAGAAAAATAATAGATATAGGAGAAGAAGGTATATTAAAAGCAAAAGAAGAAAAAATAGAAGAAGGGGGGGAAAATATAATAGAAGCTATGGAGCACGAACTTTATACATTAGCAAGTAGTGGAAATTATGATAATAAAGTATATAGCTTAACAGATTCAATAAAAGGAGCATTAGTAAAAATTGAGAAGTTATTAAAAAGCAAAAGAGAAATAAGTGGAATAGAAACGGGCTATATAGACTTAAATAAATACACAGGAGGTTTTCAAAGTTCAGATTTAATAATAATAGCAGGAAGACCATCAATGGGAAAAACAGCTCTTGCAGTAAATATTATGATAAGGGCGGCAAAATATTTTGTTAAAGAATCTAAGGAACAAGATACAAAAAAGAAATCTATTTGTTTTTTTTCGTTAGAAATGTCAGCAGAGCAATTGGCATCTAGGATATTAGCAATAGAGACAAAAATAGACGGTTCTAAAATAAGAATAGGAAAAGTGAATAAAGGAGAATTTAAAAATTTATCAGAGCAGATTTCTATTCTTAATGAATTACCTATAATCATAGATGATACACCAGCTTTGACAATATCAGCAATTAGAACAAAGGCTAGAAGAATGAAAAGGCAACATAATATTGGATTGTTGGTGATAGATTATTTGCAATTAATAAATAGTACAGGAAGAAATAAGGAAAATAGAGTTCAAGAAATAGCAGAGATTTCGCAGGGACTAAAGGCAATAGCAAAAGAATTAGATATCCCGGTTATTACTGCTTCGCAATTATCAAGAGCGGTGGAATCAAGAGAGGATAAGAGACCACTTCTGTCAGACTTAAGAGAAAGTGGAAATATAGAACAAGATGCAGATATAGTAATGTTTATTTATAGAGAAGAATATTATTTAAGTAGAAAAATACCTTCAACAGATGAGAAAAAATTGATAGAATGGCAAGAAAAAATGGAGAAGGTAGAAAATATAGCAGAAATAATAATAGCAAAGCAAAGAAATGGACCGGTGGGAAATTTTCACTTGAGATATGATAATAAAACAACAGCATTTGATAATTTAGAAAATTGAGTAGGTGTTTATTTTACAATAAATGCACTCACACCTTGTTTTTAGCTAATTAGTATAATATAATCTCTCAGTGCACTAAAATTAGTGTATAGATGTTATCGGTTACTTCTTATTCTTGCGATTAAGAGATTATTGATAATGTTAAATTAATCAACATATTAAAGGTTACAAATGAGACATACAGGTACCGTAAAATGGTATAATTCTACTAAGGGTTATGGTTTTATAACTCCTAAAGATAGCAAAAAAGACGTTTTTGTTCACAGTTCGGCACTTTCTAATTCAGGAATAGATGAGCTTCATGAAAATCAAAAAGTTGAGTACACATTGATAAAGAAGAATGATAAAACTTCTGCTGATAACATTGTAGTTCTTAACGATTAGTCGTTACATTTACTATAGCATCAATATTTTAAATATTTACTACTGAACTTGGTTTGACAGTATAAGTATCTGTTTTTTGAAGTGCATAAGAGTAAATTTCTGATTCAAAGTGGCAAATAGTTATTGCAAAACAATCAGTAGTAATATATAAGAATATATCATTTTTACTAGTTTTTAGGTGTATAAAATTATGACGGAATTAGCGTTAATAGGTGAGGAAAAAAAAGGATCAGGAACTGGTTCTGCGAGAGCGTTAAGAAAAGAAGGAAAGATACCGGCAATAATTTATGGATTTGATGAAAATCACATGATTAGCTTGATTTATAAAGATTTTTTGAAAGAGTATCATAAGGGAAATTTATCATCTAGGCTTTTAGAGGTAAAACTTGGTAAAAAAATTCTAAAAGTTATATCTAGAGAAGTGCAAACAGATCCTGTTACTGATAATCCCATTCATATAGATTTTCAATTAATAAAAGAAAATATTCCAATCAAGGTTTCAGTTAGGGTTAAGGTAATCAATAAAGACAAATCTCCTGGAATAAAAATAGGTGGAATACTCAATATTGTAAGAAAGTATATAAGTTTGAATTGCATACCACAAAATATCCCGGAGTATTTAGAAATTGATATTTCCGGTTTCGAGATCGGAAGAAGCGTCCATATAAGTGATTTGATACTGCCAGAAGGAGTGGTACCAGTTGATAAGGATAACTTTACCGTTTTAACAATTGCAGGAAGAGTTGAAGAAAAAGAAGAAGAGAAGAGAGTGGGTGATGAAGCAACTGAAAATAAAGAACAAAAAGCATAAGTAATTAAATAAATGCAAGTTAAGATAGTAGGAGGAGGCTTAGCTGGTTGTGAAGCCACTTGGCAACTTGCACAAAGAGGAATAGAAGTCACTCTTTACGAGATGAGGGGGATAGAGAGTACGTTTGCGCACAAGACTGATGGTCTAGCGGAATTGGTATGTTCAAATTCTTTGCGTTCTGATGATCCAAAAGTAGCAATTGGGCTGCTTCACCAAGAAATGAGAAAATTAGATTCGTTAATCATGAGTTCTGCAGATACAGCTAAAGTTCCTGCAGGTTCGGCATTGGCGGTAGATAGGGAGCTATTTTCCCATATAATTGAAGAAAAAATAACTAATCACCCTAATATTAATTTAATTAGAGAGAGAGTAGATCGTATTCCTGAGGGAAATGTGATAATTGCGACGGGTCCGCTTACTTCAGAAGTTTTTGCATCTGAAATTTTGAGAATATGTGAAAATGAGGATTTTTTAGCATTTTTTGATGCAATTTCTCCAATAATTTATAAGGACAGTATAAATTTTGATATAGCTTGGTTCCAATCTAGATATGATAAAGGAGATGGAAAAGACTATATTAATTGTCCAATGACGCAAGAGGAATATTATAAATTTGTTGATAACTTAGTTGAAGCAGAAAAGGTGGAATTTAAAGAATGGGAAAAAAACACTCCTTATTTCAATGGATGCCTGCCTATAGAAGTTATGGCAGAAAGGGGGAGGGAAACTTTAAGATTTGGTCCAATGAAGCCAGTTGGGTTAACAAATCCACAAACTGGTTCAAGAGCATATGCAGTAGTTCAACTGAGACAAGACAACAAAGAAGCTACATTATACAATGTTGTTGGGTTTCAAACAAAAATGAAATATGGTGAGCAGCAAAGAATTTTTAAAACAATTCCTGGCTTAGAAAATGCTGAATTTGCAAGGCTTGGAGGCATTCATAGAAATACTTTTATAAATAGTCCTAAGGTGCTTAATGCTAATTTGAGTATCAAAAATAATTCAAAACTAAAATTTGCTGGACAAATAACAGGTGTAGAGGGATATGTAGAAAGTGCTGCTATAGGATTATTGTCAGGTTTATATATGTCATATGAATTAAACAATAAGCCAGCCCCTATTATTAGTAAATATACGGCCTTAGGTGCTTTAGCCAATTATATTACCGATGAATCCCACGCTATAAATTTTCAGCCAATGAACATAAATTTTGGCTTATTTCCTGATATCAATACAAAAAAGGGAGAAAACAAAAAAGCAATACAAGTTGAAAATGCTATGGTTAAATTTAACGAGTGGAAATCAAATAATAGTATCTGATAACTCATGAATATCTTGCTATTTTTAATTCCTCTGGCATTATTTATCGCATTTTTAGGTGTATTAGGTATATTTTGGTCAGTTAAAAATAATCAATATGATGATTTAAAATTAAATAGCGAAAAGATACTTTACGATGAATCAGAAGAATAAGGTGAACGAACCTCTATGAGACTTATACGGGGTTAGTTACGCATAGTACTCTGGAGTTTCAAAAAGCTCTACATTAATGATTAAAAGGATTATACAGAGTAATAAGAAATAATTAATTTTAAAAGCCAAGAAGCTGTATCTCTGTATATAAGCGGTATACAGAAGATTCGTAAAAAACAAAAAAAGAGTAATTTTTGATTAAATAAGTAATTCGATTGGAGCCAGAAAAACGACCGTTATTCTGATTAGAAGAAAATATAAGATATTTATATTGGAACTCCAGAGCGCTATGCGTAACTAACCACATCTTTGGATATATCATATGTTTTTAAAATCTTCTGAACAGTACCAGTACCTATATTTAACTTTTTTGCTATCTTTAACATAGACATACCACCAGCTCTTAAGCTTAATACATCTTGAACTTTTTCTTCAAATATTATCGGTCTACCTAATTTAGTGCCACTTATACCGGTATCTATATAATATTTATAGATATCCCAATTAGATTTCTGAGCTACTCTTTCCAGTTGTAATTTTTGATTCTCAGTAATTTGATCATTTTTTGAAACTCTCAAATAAAATGCAGTAATTTTATTTTTAGAAGTTTGATTACTATTCTTCTTATACTGCGCTTTGGCCATTATATACTAAGCTTTAAATCTTTATAGAATCCTTCATGAGTTCCTAAAGATAGTAAATTATAGTGTGTGTCATAATTATAAGCTAATAACGTTATCTGATTAATCATATTAAATTTATAAACCTTAACGCCATATAAATCCCCTTTTTTAGCTGAACCAATATGTGGATTTTTTAATATTTCTCTAACAGCTTCATCTAACTCTTTTTTCTAATTTGTATATAATTTTTGACAATATGTGTAGCAATTATCAGTTTAATGTGCCATAATGGTATAGAATTAATAGCTATAGTTGTGTTATGAGCAATTATGAAAAAGCAGGTTATACAACGCAACATATAAGTGACAGTGCTGATGGAGAGTGCATCGAAGGTCAATCGCCTGATGATAAAATAGAGAAGGAGACCACTATACACGTTGAAGCTAACAATGAATATTTCAATAGAGATGCCAGAGAGATATTTTGTACAAATGAAGATGAGATATTATCTATTATTTATGAGAGGTCTAATGAGGATGGCATACTAGGCTCGCTAGATTTAATGCTCTATTTGTCTAGTAATGGCAGTAACCATGGTGAAAATCTAGACCAGAACTTTGGGGATGAAGAATCAAATAGGGGCGATTATTTAGATGGTAACGACAGGGTCGTAAATGAGGACGATTATTTAGATAGTAACAACAACGAGGAGGGAACCACACTCTATGGCTGTTTCTCTAGTATCTGCGCTTTATTTAGTAGTCAATAACATAAGCCTGCCTCTCTTATTGCTGAACTCATCACTGTTTATAATATGTTTTAACTGCTCGGGGGTTACTAAAATTTGATTTCCCTTATTTCTTTTTATTTGGTCGTCTGGAAAATTTGATTTAATTCTAGCATTCAATGTGTGTTTTTTGATGCCAGTGATATTAGCAATTTGCGATATTTTTAAATTTTTCACTTGTTTAACGTTTTTATAAATAATTACTAATTTATCGTTAAAGTAATAATTATACAAAAAAACGTCAATATTTTGTTTTAAAAAAACTTAATGTTTAGCATACAGTAATCAATTGTTTGCTGTATGATTTTTTGGCTACTCTTTAGAGTTCGGTTCCCTATGATTATTTTCTATATTCTTAATAGGGTTTTTTGTATGAGATTTTAATATACTCATACTATACTCTCTGTAAAATAGATCATCCTTTAATTCTTCTGCTCTTTTTCTATAATTTATACTACCAAAATATTGCTCTAAATCTTTATAAGAATTCAAATAGTTATCTTTACTATTTAAAAATTTTAAAAGCTGAGGAATATCATCTTTCATGATTAAATTCATATTTATAAACTCTAAATAATGTCGTATTTCAGTAATTATAAACTCATTTTGTGCATTATTATCTAATTCATATAATTCATCTAATTCAGCAGTCCCTAACAAATTTTCTGCCCAGGCCTGAATTTGCTCTTTAGTGATTAGATTATTTTGCCAATCTATTATTTTTTGACCTATTTGTTCTACTGTTATCATTTGTAGCTCAGTTATTTATATTTATCTGGAATTTTCTTTAACTGCTCCTCCAAATTCCAGTTTGCTGGCTTGCTTTTTGGATATGACCATTCTGCCCCTTCATCTAACCATTGTTTACGACACGCTTTCGTTCCTTCTATCTTAAAATCCTGATAACCTGACTCTGCTCCACTCTTCAATTTAATTACTTTATAATCATTCGCACTCATCTCATAATTGCCTAACCATATAACTGACCCAGGCATAAAGTTTATATCTTTGTGTGGTTGGACTCCAAAATATCCCTTACCTCTCACATATATCATTCCATTTATAAATAGACTCCTTCCCTGATACACTTCCAATCCTAGATATTCTTCAGCTATTAGTAATGAACCTCCGTCATTATAATACTTTGCTAATGATTTTATGCTAAGCTTACTTTGACTTCCTATCACTCCATAATGATTAAACTCCCCCCATTTATTTACAACCTCTATCAATCCTTCCCCTTGGCTTAATATAGTACTTTTCTTTCCATTTTTTTCTCCTAGAGTTAATTCACCAAAAATTACATGTACATTTTTACCTGCTTTTATTTCTCCTTCTATACTTCCCTTTCCTTTGTTATGATCAATATATATTTCCCATCCCTTAATTCTAGCGTCGTCTAATAATTTAAAATTTTCTTCACTTGCATCAAAATATATACCAATCTTTCCTTTTTTATTTTCTATGCCTCCTATTATCTCTAAATTATGCGTATCTATAATTATTTCACTTTTTGAAGCAACCTTACCAGTTTTTGAAATATCTTCATCATCATATATGATTATTGCTCTTCCCTCATTAATATTAATTTTACCAGAGATAATCTTGATATCCTTCCCACTAGCAATAGCTATCGATTGGTTTTCTTCATGCCCGTCTAGTTTTCTTGCTGCAATATCTAATTTACTATTATATCCAAGATCAAATTTCACTAATCCTGCAGTAGACGATATTAAACCTTCTTTACCAATTGTAATATTTTTAAAAATATTATTATCTAAATCTCTTTTAATTAAGATGCCTTTGCCATCACTGATTATTTTGCAATCTATAGCACCCTTCTCACCTATTAATATCTCTGTAAAACTTGTTGTTGATAAAAGAGCGTTTTTTGTACATTCAAAATACTTGGTCTGCAATATAAGAGTTTTAGATAAAACCTTTCCTACCAAAGTAATTTTGTTGCCAAATAATTTTGTATATAAAGAATTACTACTATCTAAATCACCAATATAAAGCTCTTCTTTAGCTTGGAAAAAAAGATTTAAATTATTATCATTGCTATGTATTTTTGCATTTATCCAAGATATCTTGCTATCAAATTTTAATAGTAGCTCTTTAGCGCCTACATTATTTTTGATATTTATAACATTATTTAGACAGCTAGTACTTATATCTAGAGAATATTGACCCTGTTCATTAAGTTTTTTTAGGTCATTTAATTCTATATTTCCTTCATAGCAATCATGCAATTGATTTATTAATTGTTCCCATAATAAATTTTGCGGTATCGTTTCAAAATCTATATGGTTATCAGTCATTTATTACTCTAGCTACAATGTAATTTTTTTTATCGTAAATTTGTAATTTCTTTTATAAGTCTTCATGGCTCCCTTGCTCATTTTCTGTATTTAATACTTCTGTATCCAGTTTAATATCTAAATTCACATCTTTAAAATCATCTCTATCTTCCTTTAATTTTTCATTTTCTTTTTTTAATCTTTCTATTTCTAACTGCATACTCATCATTTGTTCTGCTATGTTATTGTATTCATCGATTTTATCTTCTTTCAATTTTATAGTTGTTTCTTGCTTCTTCAATTTCTCTTCTTGATCTTGTATTTTTATTTTTGCTGCTTTCTTTTCTGCCTCAGTACCAACCATTTCTTTCTTTAATTCTTCAAGCTCTTTAAGCGTTCCTTCCATTTCTTGCGTTTTTTGCTTATATAAATTCAATACTCCGCCATATTCACTTGATTGCTCAATTTTTGCTTTAACTTGCTTTACTATATCATCTTGCATGCTTTTGCTTTTTATTAAATCATCTACTTTTATACTCACACCAGCTGTTGATAGTATATTATTAGTAAACAACTTTAAAGTGTTAAATTGAGAAATAACAGTTTTTGTTACAGTATGGCTATCGCACACCTTACACGCTTTTTGTATTGTAATCTCATAATTTTTTTGAACATTCTCGCGGCTATGATAGCTCATATCTACCTCTATATAAATTATCACTACCACAATTTACATCTTGCAAAAGTGTATCTGCACTTAGATTGTTATTATGATCCTTAGTAATAACTGCTTTGATTAAGGTTTTCAATGAATCATCAACTCCTTTTTTTAAAACTGCCTCAAAATAGTCAATTCTACTTTGGGCAAATCTTATTTCAAAATTAGTTGCTGCCATAATATCATAATTACCTATTTCAACCTTCTGTACCACGCTATTAATAAATAATCATTTAATCAAGTCTTTTTATTCTTTCCTCCCTACTTCTTAACCACTCTGGTACAACCCTTTTTATAGTCAAATCATAAAGAAGAAATAAGTATGGTTTTTGAAATGCTAAATCAAATAGAAGAAAATGCAATAGCATCAGCTTGCTCATTTTTATTTCTGGTCATTCCTAAAGATATTATATTTTTACCCTCTTTTTTATTTATCTTATCCATCAACTTTGAAATCTGTTCTAATTTATTTTTCTCTTTCAGATTACAATCACTATTATTATCAAAAAGAGCTAACTGATCATTTTTTTGTTTTGTTAAATTTACAAATGATATAGATATTTTTTTGATATTAAGGTTAGTTTGATTGTTAATGAGAGAATTCCACATAGATTGCATTTTATCTCCAAGAGAAAAATCATCGCATAAAGAATGAAGTTTTTGATAATTTCTTAAATTATTCTTGTTTGTTAGACTAAGCTCTATATTAATGCCATTAGCATAAAGTTCTTTTTCCCTAAGTCTAAATGTAGCAGTATGCAATAATCTTTTGGCCACCTCATATGCATTTTCTGGATTTCTCATTTCTGGAGGAAGGACCTGACTATTTCCTATTGATTGGGTATCCTTTTTCTCTTCAGGCACATTATATCCTCTTAGTAGATAATAGTACTTTTCACCAGCTATATTGCCAAAAGCTTTTTTTAAAAAACTAGCATCTTTATTACAAAGGCCTTCTACTGAACTTATACCATGAGATAATAGCCTTGTATAAGTAGAAGCTCCAATGCCAGTTAAGCTTCTAAGATTTAATGAGTAGAGTTTTTGAGGTAAATCGTTTCCCTCAAGTACAACTAAACCATCTAATTTTTCTATTTCTGTTGCCACTTTAGCCAAGAATCTATTAGGCGCTATTCCTATGGAACATTTAATATTGTCCCCAATATTATTTATTATACCTTTCTTTATCTTATGCGCCAATTCAACTGCATTTTGTTTTAATTGAAATTTACCTGTCAATCTTCCTGCACATTCATCAATAGACAGAATATCATCAATATAAATGTGCCTATCTATCTCCTTGAGTATTCTATGATGATACTCTCTATATTTATCATGATTTGATGTAACGCAAATTAGATCCGGAATCATTTGCTTCGCCTTACCTACGTTTGTACCAGTTTTAACTCCTAGTTTTTTTGCCTCAGCACTTGCTGCGATTGCACATGTTGTACCAGAATCAAGTGGTACCACAATAAGTGGTTTGTTTCTATATAATGGATTATGGTGTTGCTCAACAGTTGCAAAATAGCTATTAATATCTAAATATAACCAATTGAGAGTGAGATTATGATAGCTATCCATTACTATATTATAAATTACTTATGTAAAATAGATGATAAAATATAAATAAATTAATTGTTAATATGAATCAGCATAAGTAGGGAAGAGCGAGATATATCTATTTACATTGTTGTAAGAATCACCCTCATCATTCTCAAAAAGTAACAATCTATTTAGTTCATTATCATATTTAAGTGCTAAAAAAGCGCCCGGGAAAAAATCTTTTTTCTTTTTAAATTGAAAAAATTCATTATCACCCATGCAATTTTTATCTATAATAACTGGCTCACCGCTGTTTTGAAGGAGGCTGCATTTTTTTGGTATCATTAATTCCTTTGCCACCTTTTCACTAGTGGTGCGAAGTTCCATGATTTTACCACTGGGAGTCCAAAGTGTTGAGTTTGACATATTTATTTTTTTGCCACTTTTTAGACTTTCTAAATTTTCTGTTAATAGAATGTAATTTTTTATTTCAAAATATTCTAATTTGTTTAACCATGACGATTTGCAATCACTATTATTATAAAGTGTCATTTTGAAGCTAATATAGCCACCACCAAAATCTAATATCTCTATGATAAATGATTTATCTTCAAACCCATCTAATAGAGATATTTCCTTGGTGGAATTTTCACACTTACTTCTAAATATATTTTTTGGTTTATTATCTGGTTCATTGGCTGAAAGCGTATTAGTTATAATAAATAAAAATAGTATTAGCGGTACAACTGTTTTTAGTACATTTTTTAACATATATTTTCCTCTATTTTCCGAATTCTAATATGCAATAGATATAAGCAGCATTCTCTTCTACATATTTCTCTGGCATTAACCCAGTTGATAATAACGAAGACATTAATGATGCATATACTTCATCCGCTCCATTTATTTTTTCATTAAAAGTTTTAGGAGATTTTATTCCTGTAATCCCTTGTTCTTTCATGATTAACCCAGAATCTTTAGCTAACCTTCTTAGTTCATCAAAAGTTGTAATATGATAATAAATTTCATCACCAGATATTTTGATATCACCTTCTTCTACTGCATCACCTAATCTTTTGAAATCCTTTTCAGCACGCAATTTATTATATTTTTTTTGTGACGTTTTTAACCCACCTAAGGAAGGAACATCCAAAATAATCATTCCTCTTCCATCAAGAGAATGCGCTAATGTTTTTAACATTTGAACCCTATTTTTATAATAAGGTATATGCATAAAGGACCCATACATAGAAAATATAACATTTATATCTTTACCTATAATATCTGTTATATCTTGTCCGGCGCTGTTCACACTTACATGTAATAAAGTTACAGTTATATTATCTTTTTTTAAATCAAGGGCCTTATATGCTTTAAATTCAGTAACTTCAGAGCTATTGATGAAATCCTGGCTTACGTAGGATTTAAATCCTTCAGCTACCAAAGTCTTTTGAAAATTTTGCAAACCAACCTCACTTATATCATAAGCTAAGAATTGTATATTTATTTGAGGATAAAGATTTGCCAACTTTTTAATAATATAAAAATGCCTCCCATCGCCTGCGCCGAAATCTAATATTTTTAACTCATTCAATTTTTCGTTATTAATAACATCACTGATATTATTAATTAATATACTGCTTTCTCTAGCTGACAGAGCTCCATCAATGTATTTGCCGGAGGAGTATTTTACGTTATATGGGTTTATATTATGTGGCGAGATCAACTTTCTAATATATACAGCCCCTAATAACACAATGATAGTTACTACACTTATCATGACTATATTTCGCCATTTGTTTTTTGATTTCAATTTCATACTTTATTAATATCAACTATTAGTATTTATTCTATACAACCCAATTTAGCACTATACCAGATTTATTTGCACTTTAATTGAACTACCTTCCTCCATCATATTCAAAATTTGATACCTTACCTGTTTCTGGGTCTAAATCATAATATCCTGTCGCCGCACCTACAACTAGCCATTCTTCTCCTGTTTTTGAATCTTTATTATAACCAATATGCCTATAATAATCCTTATGACCTCGAGCAAATATCTTTTGCTTTTCTTCTGGAGATTGTTTTTCTAACCATTCTAGCCAATGTGGACTTTCCTCTATTTTCCAAAGAAGCGTACCATCATCTTTGTAGCACCAGATATTACATCCTGCGTTTTCTTTGGGGTAATTTTCTTTTAGAAAATTCCAAGATACAGCTATAATTACTTTATTATCATAAATAACATAATTCCTTGTTTCTTTTGGAAATTTTACTATATTTCCATTAATACTTACTTCTGTTGCCCATGGATCTTCTCCAAGCGCATATACCTCTTTCCTCATTTTATATCTCCCTCTGGAATTAATTGTTTCTCTCCAAACCATTTATCTCCCAATATTCGTGCTACTCACAAACTCACTCCCAAATGCATCTGCAATTGGCTTCACCACCAAGGCAACTCATAAAAGCTACTAGAACTTACTTCAACAATCTTATTGTTTTGATCAGCATATAAAGCAATTCTATAATGCTCAAAAGGATGTAAAGAAATAAAATTTGTATCGTAATAACAAGATCCAACAATTACATATTTTTTTCCCTCAGCAGAAGGTTTGTATGTATGGCAATCAGCGCCAGATAGCTCCAAAATTTTTATACCAGCTTCCAAATTACTCCCAATGGGGAATTTTATTTCCGCAGCTTTTTTAAATTCTTCTTCTGTTTTATATTTCTCAAATTGGAATGGCCTGTTGTCAAACATTTCCTGAATTCCAATTTTGATGATTAAAATTCCAACAATACTCAAGAATAAATATTTTATTATCCTGCCTATTCTCATTATTTTCCCTCCCTCATCGCTTGTAATTCCTGATTATATTTAAGTATGAAATCATCCAAAGGACCATTATAAAATCTACCATTTATACCTGGTAGATCAATACCTTCAGGAACTTCAATCTTAAGTCCCATTGCGTCATAAATGTGTTTTTGCACAGTGTTACTATTTGCTCCCAAGCAATTATCAGAAAGACATAAGTCATAATCAAATCTGCGCATTGCTGCTTCGTTTCCGGAGCATCAATACCTTGTAACCTTATTCTTAGCTCATTATCTAGCACTAGAGTATCACCATCTACTACCCACTTTATCACTTACATATGGCCTATCATGAAGATCACAGCCGTATATTTGATAAATTAAAACTCCTAATATAACCAATAATCCAAATATACTAGGCTTTTTTATATATCCTAGGATATATTTTATTATTCTTTTTTGTGTCATTGTTATACCACCCTCCTTACCAAATAAAAAAACCAAATCAACATTTTTAGGTGTTCTTCCACACGAGCCCGTATACAAAACTCCCAATTCTAACCTGGGTAGAGCCAAATTTAATGGCTGTTTGAAAATCTGCACTCATTCCCATACTTATTTTACTTATGTTATATTCTTTTGCGATTTTATTCATATGGCCAAAATAAAAAAATGCTGGACCATCTGCTGGCGGTATGCACATTATTCCACTAACATCTACTATGTCTCTTTTAATTTTAGTAAAAACCTCATCAAATTCCCTCAGCATTATTCCATTTTTATGAGGTTCATTCCCAATATTGACCTGAAGAAATATTTGTATTTTCTTACCTATTCTTAGTGCTTCATCAGTTATTTTACGAGCTAACTCAACAGAATCTACAGTTTCTATAATATCAAATAACTTTACAGCTTTTTTTATTTTATTAGTTTGTAATTTACCAATCAAATGAAGCTTAATACCAGGGTGAATTTCTTTAATGCTAGACCACTTATCTATAGCGTCCTGGACTTTGTTTTCACCAAAAACTCTTTGCTCAGTATTAGTAATTATATACTCAATTTGGCTACGACATAAGTGCTTTGAAACCAAAAGAAGTTTTGATTCACTTTGATATAGCTTATTACAGTCCTTAATCCTTTGAATCAGTTTCCTGTAACTTTGCAATAATATCTCATTATTTTGCATGTGTAATTAAAGAATAAACTTACTCAAATCCTCTGCTATATTAATTGAAGATAAACTCTTCTCAACAAATTTAGAATCTATGATTATAGTTTTGCCTTTTATTTCGTCAGCAGTAAAACTCACTTCTTCTAAAATTTTTTCAAGCAAAGTACATAATCTTCTAGCGCCAATATTCTCTATTTCATCATTTATTTGTGTAGCATGTTTTGCAATACTTTCTAATCCACTTTCCATAAATTTTAAATTCACTCCTTCTGTTTTTAGCAACGCACAATATTGTTTTGGTAGTGAATTTTCTGGTTCTTTAAGTATTCTCAGTAAATCTTCTTTAGATAATGGTGACAACTCCACTCTAATTGGCAATCTACCTTGCAATTCCGGCAATAAATCAGAAGGTCTAGCCAAATGGAATGCTCCTGATGCTATAAATAGAATGTGATTTGTTTTTACAGATCCATACTTTGTACTTACTATTGTACCTTCTATTAATGGTAATAAATCACGTTGCACACCTTCTCTATTTACTTCATTTCGTTTATTTACTCCACCACCTGCAATCTTATCAATTTCATCTAAAAATACTATCCCATCTTCTTCAGTAATTTTTATGGCCTCGTCTATAATTGCTTGTTCATCAATTAATTTTTCTGTTTCTTGTTTAATTAAATGTTTGATAGCTTCTGATACTTGTAATTTTACTAATTTTTGTTTTTTTGAACTGAAAGTTTTTCCAAGCATGTCTCCGATATTTAACATACCCATTTGACTTCCCGGCATTCCAGGTATGTCAAATGTTGGAATTTGAGAATTTTTATTGAATGATTCATTAATTGAAATTTCTACTTCCCTATCATCCAATTCCTTAGCATCAAGTTTTTTGAAATACAATTCCTTCGTTTTTTCTGATGCATCTTTACCAACTAAACTATCTACCAATTTCAATTTGGCTTCATGAAATGCTTTGCTAGCTACTTCTACGTTAAATTTTTCTCTAACGAGCTTTATTGTAATATCAAGCAAATCTCTAATAATTGAATCCACATCACGACCAACATATCCTATCTCTGTAAATTTTGTTGCTTCAATTTTTATGAAAGGAGAGTTTGAGAATTTAGCTAATCTTCTTGCAATTTCAGTTTTACCAACGCCAGTTGGACCAACCATCAATATATTATGAGGAACTATTTCATCTCGTAAATCATTAGCAACCTGCTTTCTACGCCATCTGTTTCTTAAGGCAATAGATACTGCTTTTTTGGCATGATTCTGCCCAACAATATATCTGTCAAGTTCTGCAACTATTTGTTTAGGAGTTAATTCTGTCATATTTTAGCAATCTATTTAGGAGCCATGATGATAGAGATATTCTTTCCTTCTTTTTTAATATCTAATTCAATTTTAGCAAAATTCAAAGCTTCTGCCTTAAACTTCTCAATAATATTCATTCCAACATCCTCGTGCACTATTTCCCGTCCTTTAAAAAATAATGTTACTTTAACTTTATTTCCATCACCTATGAACCTTTTAGCATTATTTAATTTAACATTAAAATCACCAACTGCAATATTTGGTCTAAGCTTTATTTCTTTTATTTCTACTGTCTTTTGTTTTTTCTTAGATTCATGAAACTTTTTTCTTAGCTCATATTTATATTTTCCAAAATCTAAAATTTTACAAACTGGTGGTTCTGTATTAGCTGAAATTTCTACTAAATCTAGCTTTCTTTCTTTAGCCAAATTTATACCTTCTTCAACTTTAACTACTCCCAACATTTTCCCGTCACTGTCAACAAGACGTATTTCCTTAGAATCAATGTCTGAATTAATTTTTATATTAATAGATTTTTTTGATATAACTAGCTCCTTTTTTGTTTAATTTCATCTAACAATTTATCTACAAAATGACTTAACTCAAGTACTTCTTGATGCTTATCACCTAATTTTCTCACAGATACAAGCTTCTCTTCTTCTTCTTTTTTTCCTAAAACAACGATTATTGGCACCTTATTAAGAGAATGTTTTCTTATTTTATAAGTAATTTTTTCATTATCTAAATCAACTATATGTCTGATAGCGTTCTTTTTTAATATTTCTGAAACATTTTTAGCATAAGTTGAGAGCTCATCAGTCACTGTGATAACAGCTATCTGGATGGGTGCAAGCCAAATTGGTAAATTACCAGAATAGTGCTCCAGCAAAATACCTAAAAATCGCTCTATTGAGCCAAATAACGCCCTATGAAGCATTACTGGCCTATATTTTTTCCCGTCACTGTCAATATAATTTGCATCTAGCCTTTCTGGCAAATTAAAATCTACTTGTAGCGTTCCCAATTGCCAATCTCTACCTATCGCATCTCTTAGAACGAATTCTAATTTTGGACCATAAAACGCTCCCTCACCTTTATTTAAAGTATATGGTAAATTTTGTTGCTTAACGGCATCTAATAATGCTTTTTCTGATTCATCCCAAACTTCATCTGTGCCAATTCTTTTTTCTGGTCTATCTGAAAATTTAACCTTGACGTCTTCAAAACCAAAGTCCTTGTATATTTCCTTAATTAATTTGCAAACGTTAATGCATTCTTCAGTCATTTGCTCAGTTGTACAAAAAATATGAGCATCGTCTTGGGTAAATGCTCGAACTCTCATTAGCCCGTGCAAAGCACCTGAAGGCTCATATCTATGCACTTTACCAAATTCTGCTAGTCGTAGCGGTAGATCTCTATAGCTTTTAATACCCTGATTATACACTTGAACTCCACCTGGGCAATTCATTGGTCTTACCACATACACCTTATCTTCTTCTATAGAGTTTGCGGTAAACATATTCTCTCTAAATTTTTCCCAATGACCAGATAATACCCAAAGATTTTTATCCATGATCTCCGGAGTGCTTATCTCAAAATAGCCATTATCATTTTGTTTATTTCTTATATAATTAATCAGCCTTTGAAATAAATCCCATCCTTTTGGATGCCAAAACACCGCTCCTTGAGCCTCTTCCTGAAAATGAAACAAATCAGATTGCCTACCTAACTTTCTATGATCTCTTTTTTCTGCTTCTTCAAGCATTGTTAAATATTGCTTTAGTTGCTTTTTATCAGACCAAGCAGTTCCGTATACTCTTTGCAACATTTCATTTTGACTATTACCTCTCCAATAAGCTCCAGCTATCTTCATTAATTTAAAGGCCTTAACTACTCCAGTATTTTGAGAATGGGGTCCTTTACATAGATCGGAGAAATTACCTTGGGTGTAAATAGTGATTTTGGCATCACTAGGAAAGGAATTGATAATTTCAATTTTATATTTTTCTCCATGAGCTTGAAAAAAGCTAATTGCCTCATCTTTTGTAACAATTTTTCTAGTGATCGCAAGATTTTGATCGATAATTTCTTGCATTTTCTTTTCAATTTTTTCTAAGTCTGCTTCATTAAATGGGGTAACATTTGCAAAATCATAATAAAATCCGTTTTCAATAACTGGACCAATCGTAACCATAGCTTCTGGATGCAATTCTTTCACGGCTTGTGCAAGTATATGAGCTGCATCATGCCTGATAATATCTAAACCTTCAGGAGAGGAGGAAAATACAAAATCCACTTCACTATTTTCATTTATTACAGTTGATAAATCTTTGACCTCATTATTAATTTTTATAGCGAGACAGCTTTGTCTTAAACTTTTATCAATTTCCTGAAGTAAATCTACTCCTGATATTGAATCATTATATTTTTTAATATTTTTATTTAGCTTGATTTCAAACATCAAATAGTGCTTTTATTTTTAAAGTTTACGGTATGACACGCATTATATGAAAAAATTTCAATTACCTCTAGCATTATTTTTTATTTTAGTTGCCATATACCTATTTGGTGATTTTTTACCGATAGTTATTAAGGAGCTATTTTTAAGTATAAGCCTCATATTAAAATCAATTTTATTGTTTATACTACCTTTTATTATTTTTTCTTTTATAACAAGTAGCTTGCTTTCACTAGAGGGTAATGTTGTAAAATTTACAAGTCTTTTAATTTTATGCATCTTTATTTCTAATAGCATTGCGATATATATAGGTTATTCTGTTGGAATCACATTTTTAGATTTTTTGATAACTCAAAATAGTAATTTAGGTACCAGTAGTATATTGATGCCTCTTTGGAATATAAATATTCCACCTATTATCAGTAATGGTAAAGCTTTGTTGATAGGCTTTATTTTCAGCATTATATTTTCAATTAAGAGAAATAAACGAATTGAGAATTTTACTAAGACTATTAGTAACATTTCGACTGTATTTCTTAAGAAATTTTTCATCCCAATATTACCTCTATTTGTGCTTGGCTTTGTGATAAAACTTCAGCATGAAGGTGCGTTGGAAAATGCAATTACAGTCTATGGTAAGGTACTTTTGGTAATAGTAATTACTCAAGCAACATATTTATTCTTATTTTATTTTATAATTTCAAAATTTAATATAAAAGAATGTTTAATGTATTTTAAAAATGTGTTCCCAGCAACTTTAACTGGATTCAGTACAATCTCAAGTGCGGCTTCAATGAGTGTCTTGTTAATCTCAATGGAGAAAATTTTTAAGAATAAATCAACATTATATAAAGCCATAGTTCCAGCTGTAATCAACACTCATACCATTGGTAGCGCTATAGGTGTTACCATATTGACATTTGCAACTATCAAAACATTTAATGCCCCAATGCCTACATTTGAATCTTTTGTATTTTTTGCATTCTTATGTGCACTCTCAAAATTTGCAGTAGCAGCTGTACCTGGTGGCGCTCTATTGATTATAGCCCCCTTGCTTGAAAAATATCTGGGATTTTCATCTGAAATGATTGGAGTCATAACAGTTGTGTATTTATTATTTGACCCTTTTGGTACGGCTACTAACGTTACAGGTAATGGAGGTTTCGCAATTGGCTTCACTAAAATATTTAATTTTTTGAATAAGAAAAGCAAACAATCGTCATAATAGTTTTTCAAGCTTTTAGTATTCATCTTTTAGCTTGAAGTTAATTTATATTAATTTTATTTTTAATTCTTGCGACCATATTATGTTAACTTCCTGAATAGTGTCTTAGGCACTATAGTTAATAAAAATTCCAAAATTGAATTATTGATATGTGGAAAAAACGAGGAAGACCTAAAAATATCACTCCTGTAGTTAATAAAGGAACACCTGAATTACAAGTAAAACGCCAGATGAATTTAACAACCGAGCCACTAGATATGTGTCTTAAAAAGAATATTATTGATATTGATCAACATAGAAGTGGTATTAAATTAAGATGGTTTTACACAGTTATTTTTGAAGCTCCCACAATTCAGTCTAAGTTAGTAACATTAAAATTTTTTAAAAGTAAAAATTATGACGAAGTTTTTTTGCAAAATTTAGAAAAAAAATATTACGAGATATTACTGCGATTAAAAGAAATTTATGCACATAGAATAGTTATGAATATATGTATATATAGTGAATTTCCAAAATTTTTGGCTTTTTATAATTATCATGACGCTCAAAAAGAAAAGTTTATAGAGGGTATGACTTTACTAAATAAAGAACTGGGTAAATCATTATATTGACGTTAGAAAATTGTGAGATTAGTAGGGCAAGGTAATAATATTAAAAAGATTAAAGTTTTAATAAGTAATTCTATCATCAAAAACAAAACACCCACCTTGCCAGGTTGAATTTGGATTTTTTTGATTATCTTCTAAGTATTTGATTATTCCATCCTTTAAATGGTATACATTTTCAAAGCCTAGTTGCTTTAAATACGCGGTGGATTTTTCACATCTTATCCCGCCAGTGCAAAACATTGCTATATTTTTCTTTTTATCACCCTCTTTGAGATTACCTTTTAGCCATTTTGGGAGTTCGGTAAAATGATGAATATGAGGATTAATTGCTCCTCTAAAAGTTCCCATTGCGTATTCATAATAATTTCTAGTATCAATTACTATGGTATCATCTTTTTTCATAAGTTCATCCCACTCCTTAGGAGTTAGATATTCACCTTTTTGTGATAAATCTAATTCCTCTACATCAAATGTTACTATCTCCTTTTTTATTTTCACCTTCATCTTTTTAAATGGCAAAATCTCAGCAAAACTTATTTTAAATTTCATATCTCTAAAAAGATTAAACTCCTTTAAGTAATCACAAAATTTATCTATTGAGTTTATATCTGCAGACAAAGTCGCATTTATTCCTTCAGTAGCTATTATGATAGTGCCTTTGATACAATATTGATTGCAAAAACCAAGCAATTCAGTTTTTAAGGATTGAGCATTCTCTAAATTTACAAACTTATAAAAAGAAATGATTTTATATTTTGACATACATAGCATAACTTATTGATTTTTTTCGTCATTATACCTATCAATTGCGACTTGGATTATCTTTTGTGCATGATCAAAGTCTTTCCAGCCATTAACCTTAACCCACTTCTCACTTTCTAAGTCCTTATACCTTTCAAAAAAATGGGCAATTTTTTTAATTAAAATTTCTGGTAAATCTGTGTAGTTATTGATATTTTTGAAATATGGGTCAATTTTATTGGTTGGCACAGCCAATATCTTCTCATCTAGCCCTTTTTCATCTTCAGTAAGCAACACTCCTATTGGTTTGACAGCTACAACAGATTTAATTGCAATTGGGTAATTGGTATATACTAATAAATCAACTGGGTCTCCATCGCCTGACAAAGTATGGGGAATAAACCCATAATTACATGGATATTGCATACTTGATTGCATAAATCTATCAACAACCATTGCCTCTATCTCTTTATCAAACTCATATTTTATAGGGTCTGAATTCATCGAGATTTCAATAATTGCATTCACTTCATTTGGGCAATTTTCGCCGATTTTAATCTCTGAATATTTCATTATTTTATATAAACTTTTTATTTAAATAGCTAGCAACTAACACCCTAAAAGTAAAGAAAATACTTGTAATTTCATAAAAAACACTTAGTATCTCGCAGTTATAAACAAATAATGAGATTCAAATGTCTTCCATACTAGTTGCCTGGTCTACATGGTTAGCACTAACTTTTTTCTATGCATATCAGTTTGTGCAAAGAGTTTTTCCCAATATCGTAATGGACGATATAATGGACAAATACCACGTAAATGCGAATGAGATAGGTCATTTTGCTGGTATATATTACATAGGATATGTTGCGATGCATATACCACTTGGCATACTTTTAGATCATTTTAATGCTAAGAAAATAATCCCATTATGTATACTTTTAGCTGTAATAGGATTTGCACCACTTGCGTATATGGATGATTTTGCGATTGCAACATATGGTAGATTATTAATAGGTATTGGCTCTTCGGGAGCGGCTGTTGGTGCGTTTAAGCTATTGCGCTTAGGTTTTGGAGAAGAAAAATTTCCAAAAATGTTGGGATGGATGATAACAATTGGGTTGCTAGGGGCAGTATTTGGTAGTGGGCCTTTAGCTAGACTTATTTCCTACATAGGATGGCAAGAGGCACTAAACTATATAATATATGTTGGTCTAGCATTAGCTGTCTTCAGTTATTTCGCAATACCAAATACTAAATCAGAAGAAAAATTTAGCGTTGCAATAATAATGCATGATTTTAAATATTTGTTTTCTAATAAAATAGTATTACTAGTAGGTGCTTTAGGTGGCTTGATGATAGGTCCACTTGAAGGATTTGCAGATGCATGGAGTAACCCTTATTTAAAAACAACCTATAAGCTTACTAATGAAGAAGCTGGCGATATCACTCAATTAGTTTATATAGGAATGGCTGTTGGTCTTGTAGTAATGGGCTATATATTCGAAAAAACAAAATCTTATTATGGGATATTACTAGCTAGTGGCGCTGCTATGCTTTTATGCTTAGCATTGCTATTAACCGGAGTAGTAGTGAATGTTAGCTTTTTAAAATGGGTATTTTTTATAATAGGTTTTTTCTGTGCTTATCAAGTAGTCTTAATAGCAAAATCTATTGCTCTTGTTCATGTTAAACATGCTACGTTTATTTCAGCTATTGCAAATATGCTAATGATGGGCTTTGGATATATTTCTCATAGAGCTATTGGTGTGTTATTGCATTATTTTTGGGATGGAGATAAAAATGTACAAGGTAGTCCTGTATATAGCGCAGAAAATTTCCGTGATGCACTTTTAGTCTTGCCGATCAGTTTGATTGTGGCAATTGTAGGTTTTGTGTTATTAGCAATAATAGAGAAAGGAAACAAAAAAATTGCGAAGTAATCTTGTGTTAAAAAAAATTGTTATTATATAAGTTTAAAAGTAACAAATATTTTAATAAGATGAGTAAGACAATTGGCATAGACTTAGGTACTACAAATTCATGCGTAGCAATAATGGATGGTAAGAATCCTAAAGTTATAGAAAATTCAGAAGGAATGAGAACAACTCCTTCAATTGTTGCGTTTACTGAAAAAGGTGAAAAGTTAGTTGGTCAGCCAGCTAAAAGGCAAGCTGTGACTAATGCAAAAAATACTGTTTTTGCAGTAAAAAGGCTTATTGGAAGAACTTTCTCAGATCCTAAAACTAAGGAATTAGCAAATAAGGCATCTTATTCAATAGTTCAAGCTAAGAGTAATGATGCTTGGGTGAAAATTGGCGATAAAGATTATGCTCCAAGCCAAATTAGTGCGATGATCCTTGAAAAAATGAAGGAAACAGCTGAAAATTACCTAGGAGAAAAGGTGACAAAAGCCGTCATTACAGTGCCTGCTCATTTCAACGATTCACAAAGGCAAGCTACAAAGGATGCTGGTAAAATTGCAGGATTAGAAGTACTTAGAATTATTAACGAACCTACAGCTGCAGCGCTTGCATATGGTCTTGATAAATCTGAAAGCAAAGTTATTGCTGTATATGATCTTGGTGGAGGTACATTCGATGTTTCGATACTTGAGATTGGTGATGGAATATTTGAAGTGAAATCAACAAATGGGGATACATTCTTAGGTGGGGAAGATTTCGATCTAAAAGTATTGCAATACTTATGTGATGAATTTAAGAAGACTGATGGAATGGATTTAATGAAAGATCCTTTGGCGCTTCAAAGATTAAAAGAAGCTGCAGAAAAAGCAAAAATTGAACTTTCTAATTCAATGGAGACTGATGTTAATTTACCATATATCACAGCAGACTCATCAGGTCCAAAGCACTTGAATATTAAAATAACAAGGGCTAAATTTGAAAGCTTAGTGGAAGATTTAATAACAAGAACTATTGAGCCATGTAAGGCTGCTTTAAAAGATGCTGGTATTTCTGCTTCAGGTATTGATGATGTAGTATTGGTTGGGGGCATGACCAGAATGCCTAAAGTTATTCAAAAAGTGAAAGAATTTTTTGGAAAGGAGCCGCATAAAGGTGTTAATCCTGATGAGGTTGTAGCAATTGGCGCTGCTATCCAAGGTGCTGTATTAAGTGGTGATATGAAAGATGTGGTTTTACTTGATGTCACGCCCCTTACTATTGGTATTGAAACACTTGGTGGGGTGTTAACTGCTCTTATTGAAAGAAATAGTACTATACCAACCAAGAAAAGCCAGGTATTTTCAACTGCAGATGATAATCAATCTGCTGTTACAATCAGAGTGTTTCAAGGAGAAAGAAAAATGGCAGCTGACAACAAGTTGTTAGGGCAATTTAATCTTGAAGGCATAGCGCCATCTCCTAGAGGATTGCCGCAAATCGAAGTAACATTTGATGTTGATGCAAACGGCATACTCCATGTGTCAGCAAAAGATAAAGGAACTGGTAAGGAGCAAAAAATTACTATACAATCTTCCGGTGGTTTATCCGATGCAGAAATTGCGCAAATGGTTAAAGATGCAGAAGAAAATGCCAGCAAGGACGAGGAGAAAAAAGCTTTAGTCGAGGCAAGAAATAAGGCAGATTCTTTGATACACTCCACAGAAAAAAGTTTGAAAGAATATGGAGATAAAATTTCATCTACAGACAAAGAGGAAGTTGAAAATATTATCAAGGATTTAAGATCTATTATGGATTCAGAAAATGTTGGTGAAATAAATAGTAAAGTTGAGAGCCTAACTCAAGCATCAATGAAAATTGGGCAACATGTTTATGGTAATGAGCAACAACCACCTAGTGAGGATAACGCTTCAACGAATGGTGGCAATGACAGCAATGAAGATGAAAAAGTTGTTGATGCTGAATATGAAGAAGTAAATGATGAAAAAGACAAAGGTTCTAAATAATATTGGCATAAGCTAGTTATAAATACTATATTGATATAGATAAATTAATGGTTTGTAACTAGCATCTTTTATGTTCCCAAATTATAGTTGGATTTTTTTAATAATAGTTGTATTTATAGCAGTTTTCGTTGATCTTGGAGTTTCGCTTAGGAATTCAAAAAAAATTAGTGTTAAAAGCGCGATACATTTATCAATACTTTGGATAGCGCTGGCTGTGTCAGTGGGGATCCTGATATATTTTCATGCTGGAATTGATATGGCAGTGGAATATATAACGGCCTACAGTATAGAATTATCACTTAGTATTGATAATGTTTTTGTTTTTATACTGATATTTAAATATTTTAATATTGAGGATAAGCATCAGCATAAAGTGTTATTTATTGGTGTTTTAAGTGCCGTAATCTTCAGATTTATCATGATTACACTTGGCATATATGTTATTCATATGTTTGAATGGATATTTTTGCCATTTGGGTTATTACTAATGTATAGCGGTTATAAATTGCCACTTATGGGTGGAGCTAAATCAAATTCATTTGATAATAATTTGATTTTGAAATTTATAAAAAAACACTTTAATTATAGTGATAACTCTAAAAATGGTGAATTATTTTTTCGTAAGAATAATAAATTTTTCATTACCCCGCTTGCACTTTCTCTTTTAGTTATAGAAAAAGCTGATATCATATTTGCTTTAGATTCTGTGCCAGCTGTACTTGCAATAACTAAAGAGCCATTTATTGCATTTAGCTCGAACATTTTAGCCATTTTAGGATTAAGGTCTATGTATTTTGTTATGTCAAATGCTGTCCAAGATTATAGATATTTAAAGCATGGAATTGGTTACATGCTGATATACGTAGGATTAAAAATGGTTTTAAGTTTTTTCGACATTCATTTTTCAAATTATATTTCAATATTAATGATTATTCTCTTTATATTTTGCTCTATAATGCTATCAATAATTAAAAAACCAGTAATAAGGAAGTAGAGCAATGTGTTATACTGTTAAAAATAAATATTTTAGGTCTTAAAAAATGAAAATTAGTGCTAATGACGTAAAAGTAGGTAATGTTATATCCCACGATAATAAATACTTAGTAGTATTAAAAACTATGCATACTCAACCAGGTAAGGGAGGTGCGTATATTCAATTGGAAACGAAGGATATAAAAACTGGTACCAAAATTAATCATAGGTTCAGAAGTAGCGAAGATGTTGAGAGAGTAAGATTAGATCAGCAACGGTATCAATTTTTATATGAAGAGGGTAATTTTTTAATATTGATGGATCAGGAAAATTTTGAACAAAAAAGTATAGATAAAGCTCTAGTCGGTGATCAACTTCCATTTTTAGAAGAGAGCATGGAGATAACTTTGGAAATGTATAATAATGAGGCGTTACTCGCATATTTACCTTCATCAGCTGAAGTAACAATCAAAGAATGTGAACCAGTAGTAAAGGGACAAACCTCTGCATCATCATATAAACCGGCTATATTAGAAAATGGAGCAAGAATTATGGTGCCTCCTTTTATAAACATGGGAGATAGGGTAATCGTGGATATTAAAGAATTAAAATACTTAGAAAGAGCGAAATAATATGCCGATTAATTATGATATTCTATATGAAACAATTTTACGAGGATTTCCGAATTCTAAAATTGAGTTAGTAGATACGGTCGGTGACAACAATCACTACAGCGTTAAAATAACATCTGAAAAATTTAATAATCTTTCTAGAGTAGAGCAACATAAATTAGTGCATAAAGTTCTCAAAGATTGTTTGGGAACTGATTTACATGCACTTTCTATCCAAACTTTTAAAACAAAATAATCTATAAACCATGAACCAAGATATACATAATCAAATTAAGAAAATTATTGAAGAAAATAGAACCGTATTATTTATGAAGGGCACACCAGAAATACCTATGTGTGGGTTTTCTGCAACGGTTGTTAATATTTTAAATATTTTAGAAGTTGAATTTTTAGGAATAAATATATTAGATAACGATGAGATGAGACAAGGTATAAAAGAATATTCTGATTGGCCCACCATCCCACAACTGTATGTTAACCAAGAATTCGTAGGTGGTTGTGATATAGTGCAAGATATGTATAAAAATGGCGAGTTGCAAAATTTACTATTTGATAAAAAAAATAATTAAGCACTGTTAGTCACTATCTAAGTTCTAATTAAGTAGAAAAATGAAAATAACCACTTTATTTGTATATATTTGATAAATCTAAAACATCGTACTTAATGCTAATCATAAAAAGAGTAGTTTTAATTCTTAGGACTACCTCTATATATCTTTTCTTTCTTTATACTCATTTTGCAACTCCTTTTAATTTATCAGAAGTTGCTTAATTTTACTCTTGTTTTAAGGGTTTACTTCAGCGTTTAATGATTACAATGTTTATCATGAAAATGTGGCGGATACTTTTTTATATGTTTTTCTACCTTGCGGATTAATATGTCGCGTTTCATTTTTGAAAGGTAGTCCAAGAAAATTTTTCCATCTAAATAATCTACTTCATGTTGTATAACAGCTGACAAAAAGCCTTCTGCTTTTAGCTTTTGTGCTTTTCCATCATAATCAAAATAGTTAATCTTTATTGCACTAGGGCGATTAATTTCCGCAGAGATACCAGGGAAGCATAATGAAGCTTCTTTATATGTTTGCATATTATCAGAACGCCAAGTTATTATTGGATTGATAAAAGTAAGGGGAGATTTGGTATTGTTATCTTGCAAATCAACAACAGCTATTCGCTTTAGTATGCCCACCATATTAGCGCCTAAACCTACGGCATCTTCAACATACATGGTAGAGAACATATCATCTACTATTTTTCGTATATCTTCATTAATATCTGCTACCGGCTCTGCCTTCATTTTAAATATAGGATGAGGAGCATAAATCAAAGGTAAAATTGACATAATAAAATAATTTTATTTATAAATAGGACTCATAATTATTTGTATATACAGTGTAGTGATAGATAGAGCAACTAAATTATCTGAGAGTTACCAAGCTGTTTTCTTGAAGAATTAATTTTTATTGTATAACGCCTCTGAATCTATGTGTGATATTTTATTAAAATATTTTTAAACCTCACCAAAAGTTTTTATTTTTACCTTTGGGTGAATTTCATTTTGCGATAAAATTATCAAATTTGGCTTAAATCTTTCAGTTACCGATCTAACGAAGGGTCTTAAAATTGGAGATGTTAGCAACACAGGTGTAACTCTTGAAGTAGCTAATTTATCCAATTTAACATTAATGCTTTCAACAAATTCACGTAACTTACTTGGTTGCATTGCAAGATGTTTACTATCGTCTTCTCCCACTAAATTTTCCATAAAAATTTGTTCCCAATGTGAAGACAAAACTACTATTGGAATAAATCCTTCTTCGTTCAAAAAGCTATGGCATATTTGCTTGCTGAGTCTTGTCCGTATATGCTCAACCATTCTGGCTACATTTGTGGTGCTGTTGGCAATTTCAGATATTGCCTCTAGTATAGAGGGTAAATCCTTTACAGCCACCGATTCACTTAATAAGCTTTGCAATATTCTCTGGAAGGTAACAACCGTAATCTGACCTGGAACAACTTCATCTGCAAGTTTTTTATGATCACCCTCTAAATTAGATAATAATTTTTTTGTTTCACTATAGGTCAATAACTCTGTAATGTTTTCCTTAACTATTTCAGTTAAATGAGTGGATATAATGGTTATAGGTTCGATAACTGTATATTCTTTAAAAATAGCCTCTTCTTTAGCACTTCTATCAACCCATCTTGCAGGCAAATTAAATACCGGTTCAGTAGTGTCCTCTCCATTAATTTCAATCGCACCTCCTGCGGGATTGATGACTAATAGATTTAGTGGTTTTAATTCACCTCTACCACATTCAATATCTTTGATTTTTATTACATAAACTTTAGGTTCAAGTTGCACATTGTCCTGTATTCTTACAGATGGCAGTATGAATCCTAAATCTTGGGCGATTTGTTTTCGTAACGATTTTATCTGATCAGTCAATTTATATTCTTGGTTATTATCCACCATTTGCAATAGTTCATAACCTAATTCAATTTTTAGATAGTCGATGTGAAGCGACTGTATAATCATCTCCTCTTGAGTTAATTCTTTTTTCTCTGGTTGTTGCTTTAATTGTATTTCCAATTTTTCTGCTTCTTTCTTATGTTTGTTTAAAAAATATGCAAGCGTTCCAGATAGCAAGGAGATTATGAAAAATGGAACAAACGGAATGCCAGGCATCGCACTCATCACGATTAATAAGCCACTACATGCAAATAGGGCTTGAGGATACTTGCTTAATTGTTGCAAAATTGCTTTGTCGGCAGAACCATGTATTCCTGATTTAGTTACTAATAAACCAGCGCTGATTGATACAATAAGTGCAGGGATTTGTGCTACTAACCCATCTCCAATTGTAAGTAAAGTATATGTTTGCATAGCCTCATCAAAGCTCATACCATTTTGAACAACTCCAATGATAATTCCAGCTATGAAGTTGATGAAAGTTATTAATAAGCCCGCAATTGCGTCTCCACGTACAAATTTATTGGCCCCATCCATGGAACCAAAAAATGTACTTTCATCTTCCAGATTCTTTCTTCTTTCTCTTGCTTGTTCCTCATTAATGATACCAGAAGATAAGTCTGCATCTATGGACATTTGCTTACCTGGCATGGCATCTAAGCTAAATCTTGCTGCTACCTCAGCAATTCGTCCTGAGCCCTTAGTAATAACAACAAAATTAATTATAGTTAATATTCCAAAAACAATTGCGCCTATAACAACTGAGCCTTGCATAACAAAAAATCCAAATGCTTCTACCACGTGTCCTGCCGCAGAAGGACCAAGATGGCCATCTGCCAAAATTAATCTAGTAGTTGAAATATTGAGTGCCAATCTGAACATAGTCACAATCAGCAAGATGCTTGGAAATGCATTAAAATCGAGGGGTTTGTCAATGAATAATACTGTCATTAAAATCAGAGCAGAAAAAGCTATTGATAAACTTAACAAATAATCCAACAATCCTGGCGATATTGGAAAAATTAAAAAACCTATAATACATAAAATGCCAACGGCAAATATTATATCTTTCTGAGATGATAGATTGGTAAATCCTTTAGCTAATGCGCCAATTTTAAAATTCGCAATACTATCTTTTAAATTATCCATTTAATTCTGAAATCCCACTACCCAGCATTACTATAGAAGTTGTTTTAAAACAAGGTTTAGAATACCATTATTTAAAAAATAATCTAGCTCTATTTCAGTATCAATACGAGAAAGCAATTTAAAGCTGTTAATTACAGTGCCGTTTCTCTTAATTTGACATTCTATTAAACCCTTCGGTTTCACCTTATTATAACCAATTAACGCGATGGTTTCATCGCCTTTTAATGTTATATTTTCTAACGTGTTATCAACAAATTGAAGCGGTAAAACACCCATACCAATCAGATTAGAGCGGTGAATTCTTTCAAAACTTTCTGCTATTACTGCTTTTATTCCAAGCAATTTCGTGCCCTTTGCAGCCCAGTCTCTTGAAGAGCCAGTTCCATATTCCTTCCCTGCAAAGATAATAAGAGGGACATTTTCTGTGATGTATTTGCTTGAAGCATCGTAAATTGTCATAGGGGTGCCCACCCCTTTTTTATCAAAATGTTGAGTAAATCCTCCTTCTTTGCCATTAGCCAATTTGTTTTTAATTCTAATATTAGCAAATGTGCCTCTCACCATTATTTCATCATTGCCTCTTCTTGAGCCGAGTGAATTAAAATCCTGTTGCTTCACCCCTTTTTTGAGCAAATACTCGCCAGCAGTGTGGTTTGGCGATATATTCCCTGCAGGGCTTATGTGATCTGTTGTTACGCTATCACCAAAAATTGCCAATATTCTAGCATTTTCAATATTTTCAATAGATGAATTTTCAATTTCAAAATCAAAAAAAGGAGGGCTCTTAATATAAGTACTGTCATCTTGCCATGAATAGCATGTTGTTTTATTAATATGAATTTTCTTCCATTCATCATCACCTTCAAGAATGTGCTTATACTTTTCTGTGAACATGTCCTTAGTGATGATACCATTCACAACATCTTTTATCTCATTATCACTTGGCCATATATCATGTAAAAATACTTCCTTTCCATGCTTATCGATTCCTATTGGCTCTTTTAAGATATTGATATCAATTGTGCCAACCAAAGCGAATGCAACGCAAAGCATAGGAGAAGCTAAGTAATTTTGTTTAACCAGTGGATGAATTCTCCCTTCGAAATTTCTATTTCCAGATAAAATTGCAGAAACGGATAGATTGTTTTCTTTAATGGATTTTTCAATATCTTCTGAAAGAGGTCCAGAATTGCCAATACAAGTTGTGCAACCATATCCAACCAAGTAAAATCCTAATTTTTCTAGATAGTAAATCAAAGCAGATCTTTCTAGATACTCTGTAACAACTTGGGAACCAGGCGCTAATGATGTTTTTACCCATTTTTTGGTTTTTAATCCAAGATCATATGCTCTTTTTGCCAGCAAACCCGCCCCCATCAAAACATATGGATTGGACGTGTTGGTGCAACTGGTTATTGCAGAAATTACAATATCTCCATCTTTTAATTTGTCATCGTCAGGCCTACTACCTTCTTTAGATTTCAATTCAGAAAGCAATATTTTATCCTGAGGCCTTTTTGGTCCAGCAATGCACGGCTGAATATGGCTAATATCAAGCTCAACATACTCATTAAATTTCATTTTATCATCATCTGTATGCTCACACCACACGCCTTGCTCTTTGGCATATGCTTCAACAAGCGCAAGCTGTGACTTACTCCTACCTGTTAAATCTAGGTATTTGATAACCTCAGCATCAATTGGAAAATAACCACATGTTGCCCCATATTCTGGAGCCATATTAGCAATTGTTGCTCTTTCAAACAAAGAGAGATGCTTTAATGCAGGGCCATAAAATTCCACAAATTTACCAACAACATTCTTCTTTCTGAGTATTTCGGTGATTGTTAAAACCATATCTGTTGCAGTTATTCCTGGGCTTAATTTTCCTGTTAGCTTAAATCCAACAACTTTTGGCACCAGCAGTGATGTTGGTTGCCCAAGCATTGTGGCTTCTGCTTCTATTCCACCAACTCCCCAACCAAGCACGGCTAGACCGTTTATCATAGTAGTGTGGCTATCTGTTCCAACTACAGTATCAAAAAAGGCAACGTCATTGCCGCCTGTTTTAACTTCAGAAACAACACTTGCTAAATATTCCAAATTCACTTGGTGGCAAATTCCTTTGCCAGGTGGAATTACCCTGAAATTTTCAAATGATTCTTGTCCCCATTTCAAAAATTTATAACGCTCGTTGTTCCTTTGAAATTCCAGCTTTATGTTTTCTGCGTATGACTTTGATGAACCAAATTTATCAACTTGCACTGAATGATCAATCACCAAATCAACAGGAATTTGCGGGTTTATTTTTTTAGGGTCAAGCCCTTTGTTTTTCATGGCATCTCTCATTGCAGCCAAATCAACCACAGCAGGCACTCCTGTAAAATCCTGCATCAAAACCCTTGAAGGATGATATAGAATTTCATCCTGATTCACATCATCACTGCAGTAATTAAGCAAGCTTTTGATGCTTTTAAGTGTCACATTTTTGCCATCTTCCTTTCTCAGCAAATTCTCTAGTATAATTTTTATCACATTTGGAAGCTCTTTTAGGTTTATATTCAGCTCTAAAGCTGCTTTCCTTAAGCTAAAAAAAGTATATTTTTTATTATTTGCCAGCAACTCGCTTCTTACTTTTAAGCTATCTACGTTTGACATTTGCATTTTTACCATTGTCTTTATTATATTTACAAATTAACCTCTTAAAAATTCTACATGATAGATGTCCAAGTTCGCAACATTTTTTTAGCAACATCTTTTTGAATTGTAATAAAATATAGTAAAGAATCTGCGATTAATTATAGTGAAGTATACCTCTCGTAAATTAAGAGTTGGCAAATTTATAGACGACAGAGAACTTGGAAAAGAGCCAGTAATACGAATGATGAGCATGAGGCGCGTATATAAATACGTAACGAAATGCGAAATTCGAAGTATGACGAAGCCAATTTTTCAAGTTATCCGAGTATATAGTGAATTTTGTGTATGCAAGAGCATTGACATGGAAAAAATATTAGACATATGTATTTTATACTTGACATTTACCCTTCTTAATGTACTGGTTGCATTAGAGTAAAATAGGTGCGGCCTGTGCAACATTCAGTTTTTTTGACCGATATCGTGCGCTCAAGCTGTGCTGATAAAGAATTTTAATAATATTTAGGAGAAAGAATATGGTAGCAACGGATTTTGAAATAAAGTTCGCTCAAAGTAGGGTTGATTATTTTGAGAAAGTTCTAAAAAAAGGTGAAGGCGATGGGCTAAAAACCTTGTTAAGAGCCATTAAAACAGAAAATGGTAGTGATTATACTGCATCTGGGATAGCAAATGCGATTAAAGCCTCAAAAGTTATATTGCAAGCAGTTAAGGATGCTGCAGTTACAAAAGCTGCTCAACTTACTACTGCTGCTAATGCTATGACAGAGGTGACAGGTGTAACACAAGCTGATATTGATACGGCAGTAGCTAATGCAAAAGATGCTACTACCAAGGCTGCAGCTATGACAGAGGTGACAGGTGTAACACAAGCTGATATTGATACGGCAGTAGCTAATGCAAAAGATGCTACTACCAAGGCTGCAGCTATGACAGAGGTGACAGGTGTAACACAAGCTGATATTGATACGGCAGTAGCTAATGCAAAAGATGCTACTACCAAGGCTGCAGCTATGACAGAGGTGACAGGTGTAACACAAGCTGATATTGATACGGCAGTAGCTAATGCAAAAGATGCTACTACCAAGGCTGCAGCTATGACAGAGGTGACAGGTGTAACACAAGCTGATATTGATACGGCAGTAGCTAATGCAAAAGATGCTACTACCAAGGCTAATGCTATGACAGTGGTGACAGGTGTAACACAACAAAATATAGACGATGCAAAAGCTGCTGCGCTAGATGCTACTACCAAGGCTGCTGCTATAAAAGTTGGTGATGACCCTGTGTTGACTGCTGCGAAAGCTTTACTTGGTGATGACACTGTAGCAAAAATTAAAGCTGATGATGGGAAAGATGCTGCTAAATTGACAACATTATACACTGATAAAGCTCCAGATTTCATGAAAAATTATGGCTTTATTAATGCAATTTTGAAAAACATTCCAAATGCAGGAAAGGATGTTTTAAAAAGCGATACTAAAACTTTTACTGCTCCAACAAGTATAACTACCCAAGATAAGGTTGATATATTAAATGCATACGCTAAAATTATTGGAACTGTATGTGGGGCTGATCCATTTATAACTACTGATTTGCCTGAAAAAGATACAAATTCTCATCATGTTAAAAATTGTTTAGATCAAGCTAACAAAGTTGCATATGCGCTTTTAGCTGATGCAAATTGTGGTAAAGACAAATTGGATAGTGGAAATGTAAAAGCTGATTGCCTCAAAGCAGTAGCAGGTATGGCTTCTGATCTTTACAATGGTGGAGAGTTTGAGGCTATGAACATTGATTTATGTGGCAAATATCCATATGAAGATGCTTTACCAGAGTTAACTAAAGTTGACTTATAATTTTTATAAAAATAAGAGGATAAATAAATGAAAAATATTTCAAAACAAGTTTTGGCTTTAGCGGCTACAACAATGTTAGGTTTCGGTTCCATCCAAGGTGCCATTGCAGGGGACGGTTATTATGTTAAAGGTGAAGTTGGTGTTTCAATGCCAAAAAAAATAGCTGAGCAAAAATTGAAAAAATCTGCTATTTTTGGCATCGAAGGTGGTTACAAAATGAATGAAAATTTCAGATTTGGCTTAGGTGTTAATTTTGCTAACGGCATGAAGTTTAAAGATGGAGCTCTTAAAGATGCAAAAGTTAATAGCATAATTCTTGAAACAAATGCGTATTATGACATCGCAGATTTCAATGGCTTCACTCCATACCTAACAGCAGGTGTTGGTGTTGCGAGAAATAAACTAAAAGGTGTTAGTATTAGCACTTCTACCTCAACAACTTCTTCTGTATCAGATTCTGGTAAAGGTAGGATTGGTTATAAGTTAGTCAATAATCAAGTAACTGCACCAGGACAATCAGAAACGAAAGCAAATGTACTTTCTTCTTCTACAACCGCTGACAGCAAATCCCTAAAGAAAACAGGTTTTGCATGGAATGTTGGTCTTGGTGCAATGTATAACATCAGCTCAGACTTTGGTGTTGACTTAGCATATAGATACAGAGACTTAGGAAAAGTTAAAATTAATGATACTGATTCTAAGAAACTTAAATCTCACAACGTAACTGTTGGTGTGGTTTATAAATTCTAATCATTGTTGATTATTACCTAAAGAATTATCTTAAGGAGTGTTTTTTCTGAATAACGTCAGAAAAGCACTCCTTTGGCTTTTAGGTATTCCAGTTAATATTTAACTCTACACATTTTATATACCTCTCGTAAATTAAGAGTTGGCAAATTTATAGACGACAGAGAACTTGGAAAAGAGCGAGTAATACGAGCGATGAGCATGAGGCGCGTATATAAATACGTAACGAAATGCGAAATTCGAAGTATGACGAAGCCAATTTTTCAAGTTATCCGAGTATACCAATCTCTTGAAATAATTTAACATTTAAATTGAGTCTTTTTGGTGATTTTTCGCATCATCTTCGCCATGTATCCAAGATACGTTAGGCTCCAATGCTATAAAAAATCTCTTAAAAACACTATCTAACCTGAGTTTTGGATAATAGTTAATAAATTTAAAATTTAATTCAACAAATGTCCAACCTCGCACATAAACGCGCGAGCCCCCCAGGCTGGCTATTTAATCTTTTGATTATTAAAAGAATAATCTTTAATTTTATTTGCATAAAACTTGTTCAACACCTAAGCAAGCCTATTGCTTTGTGTTATACAATTCCTTATCCAAAACTGGGGTTATATATCAAGTTATTTTAGGGAACTGTAAATATATTATGTTAGATTGCTATATAAATCATAATCATCAACCTTATTCTTAAGATATAATATCTCTTAGATATTTTATTAGATTTTTCACTAGCTAATCACTTACTATTCTTAAAAGTTTGTATAGGAACTGAAATTTTTTGGACCTTCTTCTTGGAAATCCCTTATTGCTGAATGTTATCGAATTTTATTGGCCGACAATAATTGGTGGAGGGAGCAGGATTCGAACCTGCGTACGCATATGCGGGCAGATTTACAGTCTGCTGCCATTGTCCACTCGGCCATCCCTCCAGTTTATAAGGAACCAAATTAACAAGTTGGATTGAACCATATTTTTAATCAAAATACAAGCTGAATAAATCATATTAATATGAAGGTTATTAAAAATGGCTACATTCATCCTTTGCCTTATTTGTCTAAGGACTTTATCTGTTTTTATGCCTATTTGCAATACTGCTCTAATTTTTATGTAGCGCTTAAGTAAATTTTTATAATATTTGATAATAACTCAACCGCTTCCTTATGTGGTCTTTGGAAGCTATTTCTACCAATGATAGAGCCATTACCTCCTCCTTGATTAATAGCTTTTGCTTCATTATATAGCTCATCTTCATTCTTTGAAGTGCCACCTGAGAATACCACCAACCTTTTTCCATCAAAAGCTGTTTTCATTATGTGCGCAACACGATTTGCTAAATTTTTAAACTCATGCGTTTCCTTTGAGTAAATATCTATTGCTGATTTATCTTCTATATCCTCAGAAGGCAACTTTACCTTAATTATATTAGCTCCAATTAAAGCTGCAATATGCGTTGCATAGGCAATAACATCTAATGCGGTTTCACCTTTTTTAGCTAAGTCTCCTCCTCTTGGATATGACCATACAACGGTTGCAAGTCCATGCGCCTTGGCCTCAGAAATCATTTCGGAAATTTCTTGTATCATCTCAAGCGAGCTATCTGAACCTGGATATATGGTAAAGCCTATTGCAGTACATCCTAAATAAATGGCATCCTGCACATTTGCAGTAATAGATTGATTTGGCTCGATATCTTTACTCATTAAGGAATTTGAGCTATTGGCTTTGAGTATCAGGGGTATTGTTCCACGAAATTCATCTGAGATTGCTTCAAGCATTCCCTTGGGTGCAGCATATGCGTTTAACCCTGCATCTAGTGCTAATTTTATATGATATTCAGGATCATATGCCACTGGATTTATGGAGAAGCTTTTAGCTGGCCCATGTTCAAAACCTTGATCTACTGGTAGAATTAGCATTTTTCCAGTTCCAGCGAGTTTTCCATTCATCAATATTCTTACCAAATTAGACTTCACAGCAGGGGATTCACTTTCATAACCCTTTAAGATCTTTTTTACATTGTTGGTGAGGTGCATAAGTATTATCCAAAAAGCTTTTTCTGGATGCTATTTGAATGTTAACGTATTTTCAACATAAAAAATTTATATCAGTAATTTGCAAGGAGCATTATAAAAATAAAGATGCGAAACTGAAGTATCTAATATCGTTAATTTGAAACTTGCTAATTTGGGTTATACCAAATTTATTATCCCCTACCCTCAACAAACCGCTTAAAGTATCCCAAAATTGTTGACATAATAGAAAACTAAATGTAAGACTTTCATATAAAACATAGGTCGTAGCTTTTTAGCGGATGTAGCTCAATGGTAGAGCCCCAGCCTTCCAAGCTGGTTATGTGGGTTCGATTCCCGTCATCCGCTCCATAATGCATATGTGTTGACCAAGAAAAATAAAAAAGGAGAACGAAAATGGCAGAAGGAAAATTTGAAAGAACCAAACCGCACGTAAACACAGGGACGATAGGGCACGTAGATCATGGGAAGACAACATTGACGGCGGCGATAACGAAGTATTTTGGGAAGAGAGCGATAAGATATGACGAAATAGATAAGGCGCCAGAGGAGAAGGAAAGAGGGATAACAATAAATTCGGCGCATGTGGAATATGAAACGGAAAATAGGCATTATGCGCACGTAGATTGTCCTGGGCACGCGGATTATGTAAAGAATATGATAACAGGTGCAGCACAGATGGATGGTGCGATATTAGTAGTGAGTGCGGTAGATGGGCCGATGCCACAAACAAGAGAGCATATATTGTTAGCAAAGCAAGTAGGGATAGGAACGCTAGTAGTATTCCTAAACAAGGTAGATATGGTGGAAGATGAAGAGTTGCTAGAGTTAGTGGAAATGGAAGTGAGAGAGTTGTTGACAAAGTATGGATTTGATGGAGATGCAGCAAGAGTGGTCAGAGGGTCGGCGCTTAAGGCATTAACAGAAGACGGGACGGAATTAGGAGAGAAGGCGATAAGAGAGTTGATGAAGGTAGTGGATGAAGCGATACCGATGCCAATAAGAGATATAGAAAAACCATTTTTAATGCCAATAGAAGATGTATTTTCAATATCAGGGCGTGGTACAGTGGTGACAGGAAGGATAGAGCAAGGGAAAATAAAAGTAGGAGAAGAAGTAGAGATAGTGGGGATAAGGAAGGAGAGCAAGAAGACTAAGTGTACAGGTGTGGAAATGTTCAAGAAGGAGCTTGAAGAAGGGATGGCAGGAGATAATGCAGGGTTATTGCTAAGAGGGATAGCGAAGGAAGAGGTGGAAAGAGGGCAAGTATTAGCGAAGCCAGGTAGTATAACGCCGCATACAAAGTTTAAAGCGGAAGTGTATGTACTTAAGAAAGAAGAAGGTGGAAGGCACACACCGTTTTTCAAGAATTACAGGCCACAGTTTTATTTTAGAACAACTGATGTAACGGGAACTGTAGAATTGAAAGAAGGGGTAGAGATGGTAATGCCGGGAGATAACACAGAGATAGTTGTGGAATTGATATCGCCAATAGCGATGGATAAAGGTTTAAAGTTTGCAATCAGAGAAGGCGGTAAGACTGTTGGTGCTGGTGTTGTTGCTGAAGTTATTAAATAATTTAAAGGGTCCCAGTTCTAATTATTTTGGCAGTTAAATTAAGTTGCAAAAATCAGCGTTATTGCATAACAGTTGTTGTGATTAACTTAAATTAAGCGACTTATTAAGAGATTAGCATTTCTGTAGTTGTAAATTTATTTAAAATTAATGTAATAATAGTTGTATCATTTTTTGCAGCATTAGATTTTGAGAAAGCATATTTAGCTCATAAATTTACCCATACAGGATTATATTCTGGCTTGTGCATCCTATATATGTATTATTAGAATAAATTTATTGAAATTTTTTATCAGATTACTCTTAATGAGTTAACTAATGATTAATAAAATGGATGGTAAAAAATGAATAACTTTAATAAATTAATAGTCACATTGCTTGTTTTATTATTTCCTATAATTAAGAATGTAAAGGGAAATGAGGCTGATGCTCTAAATAAAAAGGATTTTTGGAGCCAAAACCAAAAAGGAGCAAATATTTTCAATAAAACTATTACAAGAAAAGACATTCAAGATGCAAAATCAATAGGAATATCATTTATTCGTTTATCTCCAGATAAATTTGTCAGCAATCATCGAGATTTTCTTAT
Organism: Candidatus Bandiella numerosa; assembly: GCF_029981845.1. Classification (GTDB taxonomy): domain Bacteria; phylum Pseudomonadota; class Alphaproteobacteria; order Rickettsiales; family Midichloriaceae; genus Aquirickettsia; species Aquirickettsia numerosa. Next base: position 298,474 of record NZ_CP104164.1, read on the forward strand.
CGGCAATGCTAATTTTTATGATTCTATTCCTCAGGAAGATTTTTTGTACCTCAAAAAAATCCTTGATATGTTCTGGGAAGAAAAAATGCCAGTAGTAATTACTATGCTCAGCTTGCCCCTTTCTTATTGGAACGATCTTAAACAAGGTAAAACACCTCACCATCATAGAAATATCAATACTCCTCAATTTAAAATTTTAAAAGATGCTTTTGGAATTTAAAGATACGAGTTTATTATAAGCATAAGCATCTACTGCTTAATGGTCTTTTAAGTATCAATCATATATAATTGCAGGGCCTTACTTGATCTTGCATTAATTATTATCAATGGTTAGATTACAATTGCATTTAGCAGAATAAGTCACATACTCAAGCATAATACACATTTCTTACCTCAACACATTAACTAGCGCAGTGCTGGCGAATTTCAAATCTCAAGTATTGATTATTTATTTAGTATTACCAGTGCTAATGCGTTCTATAGTAGCTTGGTATTTTAACGCTTTTTGGAAATAATGCATATTGTCTTCCCTTGTTGTTCATGTAGCATGCTAGCTCCTCACCTCTTTTCCCATGTCCAAAAAATATATCACCTCTGATAGCGCCCTTTATAGCGCCACCAGTATCTTGAGTTATAAATAATCTTCTATATTTTCTATCTGTATAATTCCTTGTTTTGGGTAGTGATGTGTCAATCCAAACAGGTGTTCCATAAGGATAAATGGCTTTGTCTAAAGCAATAGATCGTTCAGATATAAGTGGTATTCCTTGAGCACCAATTGGCCCATCGCCGTTGATTTTTCTAAAAAACACATATGATTGATTTCGTTCGATAATTTTTTTACCATCTCTTGGATTTTGGTGTAGCCACTCAATCATGTCAAGCGCAGAATTAATACCAGTTGCATTATACTCTTTGAAGTATGGGCCTATAGATTTATACTCAAACCCATTTTGCCCAGCGTAGCCTAAACGAATTAATTTTCCGTCATTTAGTTTGATTCTGCCAGATCCTTGGATGTGCATGAAGTATAATCTCGCATGATTATCGACCCATAGAATTTCCAAATTTTTTCCTTTTAGAGATCCATTGTTTATTGATGAATGAGAAAGATGACTCTTGCGTTGATGTTGAGAAAGATTTTTGGGAGGCATATAAACTGGATGGCTACATCTCCGTGTCTTTATAGTGCTTCCATTTATCTCAATTTCATAATAACCAGTAAATTTACCAGTGGCATTATTTTGTCCATCTAGTACTACATAGGGTGTAAACCATTTTTCAAAAAAATGTTTAGCTTGTTCATTTGTTTTAATTTTTTGGTTGTTTAGGTCATAGCAAATTCTTTTCCAATTTATTGCAGTACCACCCAACTGGGATAATTTGCTAATTGGTTGGTTATCTCCAAGTTTTATAATTTGTTTACAAGAGTTTGCAAATGTATTTAAGCTAATAAGGTGAGTATCATACTTCCATCCTACAATTTTACTGTATTCAGTTTTAACAAATTTAGCTTCTCTAACTTTATATTTTCTTTTATAATCACTAGAACAAGAGCACAAGATGATAAGAAAAATTAATAAAAGTATGTTTTTAAATTTCAAGCATTTCATTTAGATTCAGTTTGCGTTATATGCCAAATGTTTCCAGATTTAATTTTTTTACTATAAGTCCATATGTCACGCATTGGTAATATTTTACTCGCACTGCCAGAGATGATATTTTCGTCTTTATCTCTAACAGTAATAATTTGCTCACTAATTATTTCAAGCTTAACAGAGACAATATCATTCATGATATTTGCATCAATTATGTTTGCTTCTTTTATTCCAACCAAGGTTACATTATATTTTATTTTTTGTGCAATTCTATCATTTACTTCCTTGATAAATTTTTCGTAAACACTTAATGCTAAAAGTTTTTTTAAAGTTTGTATTTCACTGGAATTAAAAGCTATTAAAATCATCTTAAATGCTTTTTTTGCTCCATCGATAAAATGATTAATGCTGAAAGATTTTTCTTCTATAAGCAATTTTTCAAACACCTTTTTTACCTCTGGGAGTAAATTGGCATCCTTTATTGAAATGATTTCAAACTCCACATTTTTAACATGATTTACGTGTTTTTTTAAGCTATCCAATACAGGTTCTATGTGTTTGAATTGTTTTAAGTCTTTATCCTCCTTACCAAGACTTTGAAAAAGCTTGTAAACAATAAAGGCAGTAAGTGCTATTAAAATAACTAAATCCATGGCTTCACTTTAACATATTACGAACTATTTACATACTTAAATATATATTATCTTTGTATTCTTCAAGTAAATTTGATATAAATTGTTAAATTAATAGATTATAATTTTAATTATGTCGCAAAAATTAGGCATTAATGGTAGCGTTTTGGTTAATGCTCAATACGTTAAAGATTTATCGTTTGAAAATCCAAAAGCTCCATATAGCCTATTAAATAATGAAAAACCAGAAGTGGATGTTTCTATTGATATAGGCGCTCATAGTATACAAAATGAAACATATGAAGTTGTGTTAGGTATTCAAGTTAAATCCGTTATTGAAGATGAAGTTCAGTATTTGATTGATTTGAAATATGCAGGGGTTTTTACTTTAGAAAAAGATGTGAAGGATAAAGAGAAAATAATTTTTATTCAGTGTCCTAATATTATTTTTCCTTACGCTAGAAGGATTATTTCTGATCTTTCAAGAGATGGCGGCTATTTACCTTTATACATATCTCCTATAGATTTTACGACTCTCTACAATAACAATAAACAATTAAACGAAAAATTAAATTAGAATGGACGCAGGAACTATTATAGAAATAGCACAAGATAGTCTAATAGTGCTATTAAAATTGTCCTTGCCACTTCTTTTGGTAGCGTTAGTTGTTGGTGTATTAATATCATTAGTTCAGGCTTTAACACAAATTCAGGAGCCCACAATTTCATTTGTGCCAAAAATTATAGCTGTATTTTTTTCTTTACTGTTGTCCTTAAATTATATGGGTAGCGTATTTTCTAGTTATATGGAAAATATCGTTTCACACATCATTAATTTGCAATAACATATTCACGCAAAGTAATTAACGAAAAAGTAGTTTATTAAAGTGGTGCACGTTATTAATCATTCCAATAATAGTTGATAAATTGCTATGTATTTGCCTTATATGTTTGTGGGGGCAATGATAAATGCGTATATTATTATAGTTAAGCCAAGTAAAACTGTAATTATAACTGTTAAAGGGATAATAGTCCCATTAAAAAAATAGCCTGCTAAAGCTACAGCAATTGCTACTAAAAGAGTTCTCATAGATGCAATGATTGATGAGCTTGCGCCTTTAATATCAGGGTGAAGTGACATTGCGTCAGTGAATAAAATTGTTATCAAAATTGCAAAGCTTGCACTACATATCATCATACTTAATGTAATCAAATATGGGATGGTTGATATATAAGCAGTGTAATTAAGTAAAGCGCAACCAATAATCATCAGGGAAAATCCTATTTTTTTTGCCAAAGAAATATTTGTAAATTTAATAATATAGCGCGTTAAAAAACAAACCGTACCAAAAACAGCCCAAACAGCCCCCTGATAATATCCATACACACTTTTACCCACTCCCAGATGGTTTATATATAAAATTGAAGCACCTACGGTAAAGGTGATTATACTACATGCCATAAATCCAAGAACAAAAAGATATGCCACCATTATTTTATCCGAAAGTAAAAAAACATAATTTTTGTAAATTTGATGCAGATTATTAATTAGGTAATTTCCATTTTTTTGAGAGGAATTTGCAGTAAATTGGTAAGTTTCATCAATAAATATTGATACCAACAATATTGATAAGCTTGTAAAAATTGTAATCAATAAAAAATTAAACTGCCAATTTATGAGCAAACCTAAATATCCTCCTATTACTGGTGTAATTGCTTTGCCAAAAGTTAATATTCCATTTTTTAAGCCAACAAAAGTTCTTGCCTTCTCCTTATTGCAAACATCAAATACCATCGCAACGCACACAACCATTGGGGCAGCTGTGCCAATCCCTTGAAAAAATCTAAAAAATATTAGATAATATATGTTTGAAGATAGCATACTACCGATGCAGCTAGTTGTTAAAAGAGCTAGTCCAATTAATAATGTCTTCTTCCTGCCTACATAATCAGAAATAGAACCTAAAAAAAGGCTACCTATAGTTACTCCTAAAGAATAACTGCTACTTACTAGATGAAATATCTTAGAGTTTGTGTTAAAAAAGTTCATCATATCAGGAAATGTCGGAGAGATAATATCATTTTGCACGTGGGCAACTACGAAGCAAATGGCTACTATGATAAAGAAAAATCTCATAAGTTATTACCTAAATTTTTCTTCCTTGTATTACAAAAAAAGTAAAAGTAAAGAGAAAATACCAGTAGAATAAAAATTTTTCAATTTGAGTTGTGTACTATATAGTGGTATAAGGTAATAAAATTAATTTATGTATTTTATGTTAGATCATATCAGAGAATTTATCCCAAACATCTATAAAGAGGGATATTTTTTTATAAGTGTCTTTGCGATAATCACGTTGATATTTTTTATATGGTCTCAACCTTTGGGTTGGATTGGAGTTATATTAACCCTATGGTGTATCTTCTTTTTTCGTGATCCAAATAGGGTAGTTCCTAAACAAGAAAATGTAGTTGTTAGTCCTGCTGATGGAATAGTGCAAAAAATTGAAAGGGCGAAATTACCAGAGGAAATAGCAAATACACAAGATGAAATGAACAGAATAAGCATATTTCTAAATGTATTTGATGTGCATGTTAATAGAATACCAATAGCTGGAGTAGTGAAAAAACTAAATTATCACCATGGTAAATTTTTTAATGCATCGTTGGATAAGGCTAGTGAGCATAATGAAAGACAGTCAATCCTTTTAGAGCTAGGTAATAAAAAGGAAATTGGTGTTGTTCAGATTGCCGGGCTCATAGCTCGTAGAATAGTATGTGATCTGAAAGAAGGGAAAAAAGTAACAACAGGAGAAAGATTTGGTATAATTAGATTTGGAAGTAGAGTGGATCTTTATTTACCAACAAGCTTTGATATCAAGGTATTAGAAGGGCAAAGAATGATAGGTGGGGAGACGGTTATTGGCGAATTTAAAGATATAAAAGAAATGAGCTTAAAAAATTCTGTGCCTAAAAAATCAGTTAGCTCTAAGGAAGAAGATGATAAAAATATGCCTGTAAATATGGCCAAAGCTAAGGTTGTAAGAAAAAAAGTAAGCGATAACAAATAAATAGTTATGTAATTTAAATGTCTATAGCACCTAAAAAATTAAACATACCAATACAGAAGCTTATACCTTCCATGATTACAATATTAGCGTTATGCTTGGGTATAACATCCATTAGGTATTCATTGGATGGGAAATTTAATATAGCTGCAGCATTAATTGTAATTGCTGCATTTCTTGACGGTATTGATGGTAGAATTGCCAGGTTATTAAATTCTACTAGTGAATTTGGTGCTCAACTAGATTCTTTAGCTGATCTATGTAATTTTGGAGTTGCTCCTGGCATTGCAGTTTATTTATGGTCGCTCATAGAAATACCATATAAAGGGGTTGGATGGGCTGTTGTTTTGCTTTATATAGCTTGTTCAGCGTTACGACTTGCTAGATTTAATGTGCAAAGTAGTGATAATGAGAATGATGAAATTAAAAATAATTTTTTTATTGGAGTTCCAATGCCTGTTGCTGCGGGTTTATTGTTGATTCCAATGATGTGTGATTTTGAACTTTTTACTGGTAAATCATATATATGTTCATATTGGTATAATGCAATATACATGACTATAATAGGTCTTTTGATGATAAGCAAAGTTCCAATTTACTCTGCCAAAAAAATGACAGTACCGAGGGAAAGAGTAAACATTATACTTATAATTTCTGGTATTATTTTTACTGGTATTATCTTTGAACCTTGGGTTCTTTTGCCAGTAATTGGGCTATTTTATATTGTTTTGACACCTATAGTAAGTTTTTATTATCATAACAAAATAAAGAAAGGGAGTGGCTCTGATATTTTGGCCAAAGCTTTAGTTATTTTTGTTATGTTTGGCACATTGATTGGTTCAAATTTAAAAACATCAAATGCATCAGAATATAATTCCTCTGATGTATTACATTGCTTAAATGCAATTAAACTTTTTGAAAGAAAATATGATATTCCCAAGAATTTTTTATATTTAATATCTTTGGTAGAATCTGGAAAATATGACAAAAATTCAAAGAGACTTCAACCTTGGCCGTGGACTGCTAATATAAATGGAGAATCAAGATTTTTCAGCACTAAAAATGAGCTAATCAAAGCTCTGAAAATACATATAGCAAATGGTAAAGAAAACATAGATATAGGTTGTAATCAGATAAATTATAAATATCATAAGCATAACTTTTCAAACATAGAGCAAATGGTTTCACCATATCATAATGTTGGATATTCAGCATATTACCTGGCTAGTAATTATCAAAAAACCAATAATTGGCAAGATGCGATAGCAATGTATCATTCAAAAAATCCTCTTCATAGTAGCAAATATATAAGAAAAATTAATAAAACTGCTAAGAATAGTAGTGGATTGCTTATGGAATTAAATGATAGTAATAAGAAAAATGGTATAGCGAGCAGAGCGAGTAGTAGTAGTATTATGAATAGGAAAAGTGTCGAGCAACAAATACTTAATAAAAAATCCAGAGCTGGTATTATAGTCTACAGTAATTCTAAGGAATCTTATATTGCCTCAAGTGGCGTTATTAAGATATCTAAAGAGTTTGGATAGTCAATTATAGAGATAATTTTGTGACGGTGCATAGCCGCCAGTGTTGCATTAACAAAATTCAATAATGGGTATACAATCATAAGCACAAAGGATATTAAGACTTTAAATACTTTACATGATTGTCGACTATTTGCATAAAATTCTTACTTTGCTAAAAATTCCTACAGTTCAAGCTCCTAAAAATGGTAACCACTATAATATTGGAGTTGCTGGGTCCATTTATTATTCCTTTAAGTATTCAAATTCCTTCATAGCTGGATGTAAATGACTTCCAACTGTAAAAATTCTTAATACTATCAGGGAGGTTTCATGTTATATGGTGCTATTTCTGCATTTTTAAATAATATTATCGAGGATATGTATGATGAGAAACCTTTTTTATAGGTCTATAAAATGATGGTAGTTGCTTTATTTTACTAATGGATTTGTACTATTAGTAGTTTAACTAGAGAAGCATCTCATGCATTAGTTTATTGTGAATGCTGAGATAAAGAGTATGGTTATAATTTTATACAAACATTGCCTACAGAGAGATTGCATTTTTCGCAGGATCTTTTATGAAAGAGTATTTTATCCGAGTAACTGCCTTATAATAAATATTATAGTAGGAATAGTTCAAGGTACTGTAAAATATATATATTGGCATCGTCATGTATCTTGAAAGAGCAAGAATAAATAGTTGTAAATAAACGTGTAAATAAGTTGTTATGAGATTAGCTATTTTATAACGGCTGGAAAGAGTGATTCTGAGGCCTTGTCAAGGCATTAAGCTTGATAATTTGATATAACCTCCTTTCAAAAAAGTCTAAAGTTGGATTATGCCTTTTGACTCGGTGTTACCACTATACTATTTATTAAAGTTAATCTTCATGATTTCCTGATTGTACTTTTTACAACTTTCAGACTCTAATTCTAGTTTGTCAATTTTTTGAGTAGATTTTAAAGCGCTTTCAGCACAAGCTCTAAGTTGTGCTGATGATGCATAGGCGTTTTTAAGAGTTCTATTTATGATATTGCAATTTCCATCTATTATGATTTCAATCTCAATTGGCATGTCGTCTAAGCATGGTGTAGAATTCCAATGTTTTTTTAATTGTTCTTGTATCATTAAACGGTCATTTTCATCTAAAACAGCAGATGTGTTATTTAAATTAATTGGTTCACTATTGTCTGCCACATTAGAAAATATATCTTTTATAGGCTCTTGCTTTGCAACTTTTTTCTCTTTTGTTAAGTCAGGTAATTTTTTTGTGTCTGTAGCATTTTTCTTGGTAATTTTTTCCTTTTTTTCTTGCTGCAATTTTTGGGTATTAGCTTTTTCCAATTCTTTTTTATTAGTTTTCTTTTTTTCTATAGGTGGAAGTTCTTTGACTATTTCTTTTATTTCATTATTTTTCTTAATTTCTGGCTTTTTTTTATCTTTAATTTCTGGTGCTTCTTTAGTTATTTTCTTTTCTGGAGTTTTAGAATTCATAGGTTCTATTATTTCCTTTTTCTGAGGAATTTCTGGTGCTCCTTTAGTTATTTTCTTTTCTGGGCTCTCTTTAGGTAGATTTGTAGAAGGCTCTTTTTTTACGGGACCTATATGAATTGAAAATTTTTGATAAGTTAATTTTTTAGGTGGTTTCAAAAAATTAATATTAATAATCAGCAATAAAAAAACTGCTAAATGGAATAATATGGATACTAAATAACCTTTGCTCATTATTATTAATTATTTTATTCCTCTGTTACTAGAGTGACATTGTCAATCGATGCTTGCCTTAGCGCACTAAAAACGTATATCATATCGCCATAATGAGTTGATTGATCGCCATATATCATAATTTGAATTTGTGGTTTTTCATTTAATATAGATTTGATTTTGTCAATTAAGTCCACTTTTTCTATTTTTATTTCTTGAATATAAATATTTGAGTGTTTATCAAGGCTGATATTTAAATAATCATCCTTTTTTGAAAAATTTTCGGAAGATTTGGGTAATTCAATATCTGCGCCGGTATTGATTATATGAGATGTAAGCATGAAAATGATCAATAAAACTAACATAACATCAACGAATGGGGTAACGTTAATTTCAGATTTTATTTTATTTTTATGTCGTAATGATCGAGGGTTTAAAAAATTGTACATTATCTTATTCATCAAACATTTATTTAAATTTTGCTAATTAACTTTATAAAGGAGTTTCGAAATTTAATGTTTAAGCTTTCAATACTACTATAAAATTTATTATTAAAAATTAACGCAGGGATAGCCACAATTAATCCTAAAGCTGTAGCCAATAGAGCTTCAGCAATTCCAGGTGCAACTGCCGAGATGCTAGCATTTTTTAAAAATACAATCGATTGAAAACTGTGCATTATACCCCAAACTGTGCCCAGTAATCCTATAAAAGGGGCTGAGCTGGATATAGTTCCTAATATATATAGCTTATCTTCAATTCTATTGTTCACATCATAAATTTTTAATTCTATATTGCCTAAAAGCTCTTCTTTGTTTATTCCAATACTATCTTTTTTAATTGAACAGATTTTATTGTAGACTGTAATAATTATTTCACCAAATATATTTAATTTTTTTATTGTGGCAAAATGCCTTTGTTCAATTAAACTTATGTCGTAATTATTTTCCATTAATAGTTTATTGAATATGTTATATTCTTTAGTAATAGATTTTAGTAAAAATATTTTCTCTAGTGCAATTGCCCAGGAATATATAGACATTAAGACCAAAATCAGCATTATTGTTTGTACAAATAAATCTGCTTGCAGAAACATATCTACAATAGAAAATGATTTTGCTGTGGATGCACTTGCAATATCAACAATTTCTGATTCAGCAAATTTTTTAACAGGTATTTTTTCCATGATTTTTATAATTATATTGTTAATTCATTATTTTTACAAAGCATTGCGATTAAATAATCAAATTCATCCATATTATTAAATTTGATAACGATACTATTTTCTTTTTTCCCTAAATTAATTTTAGTTTTTAAATTTAATGCCTTGCTAATTTTTCTTTCTAAATTTAATACGTCACCATCTTTACTAAATTTATTATAATTTATTTTATTGTTGTTTTTTATAATATCTTCGGTTTGTCTGACGCTTAAATTGTTTTTCTGTATAATTTTAACTAGTTCATCTGGATTTTCATTATTAAGTAATAATCTTGCATGTCCTGCAGATAGTTTATCCTCAAAGATTAGTTTTTTAAATTTATCTGGTAGTTTTAATAATCTAACTAAGTTTGCAACATAGCTTCTACTTTTGCCAATTTTCTCGGCTAAAATTTCTTGGGTATAGCCTTGTTCATCAATTAATGTTTTGTATATATTTGCTTCTTCAAGAGGGTTTAAATCTTCCCTTTGAATATTTTCTATTAATGATATTTCAACATTTTGCCTATCAATTGTATTCTTTATTATTGCTGGAACAAATTTTAAATTTGCTAACTTTGATGCTCTCCATCTTCTCTCGCCCGCAATAATTTGGTAACGATCATTTTCCAAACTTTTAACTAAAATTGGTTGCAGTACCCCATATAATTTTATCGATTCTGCTAATTCCAAAATATCTTCTTCGTTGAAATTTTTTCTAGGTTGATTATTATTCTCAACAATTTTATCAATAGGAATTTCAACAAAATAGTCTGATTGAAAATTCGAAATATTAAGGTCCAATTTATTTGGAATCAATGAAGAAAGCCCCTTACCTAAAGCTTTAAATTTATTATTATCTACCATAATCTTATGAGTGTTTTTTTAAAATTTCTTGCGCTAAAAGTATATATGAAATTGATCCAGAGCATCTACTATCATAAAGCATGATTGGTTTCCCATGAGATGTGGCTTCTGACAACTTTATATTTCTGGGAATTACCTGCTCATACACTATGTTACCAAAATTTTTTCTCACATCACCAACAACCTCTTTGCAAAGTCTATTTCTTCTATCGTACATTGTTAATAATATGCCTTCAACGGTTAATTTAGGATTTAGAATTGATCTAATATAATTTATAATCTTAATTATGTTGGCAATCCCCTCAAGTGCAAAAAATTCGCACTGTAGCGGTATCAATACTGAATTTGAGGCGGTTAAAGCATTAACTGTAAGTAGACTTAATGATGGAGCACAATCTATAAATATATAATCGTATTTTGGGAGGGTTTTATTTATTTGTTGTAGCTTCTCATTTAATATGTATTCTTTATTTTCTGCATTTGAAACTTCTGTATCAAATGCAGACAGGTCTTGATTAGATGGTATGATATCGATATTGGGTAGCAAGGTATTTTTTATTACATTTTCAATGGTAGAATCGTCTAACAATAAATTGTAAATGTTTTGCACTCTATTTGAATTTTCTATACCCATTCCTGTACTCAGATTTCCCTGTGGATCCAGATCAATCAGCAGAATATTTTTTTGATATAGGCTTAATGCTGTTGCCAAATTTATTGAAGTTGTAGTTTTTCCTACACCACCTTTTTGATTGATTATAGATATTATTTTGCAACTATTTTTCATTAATTTTTTAGTTTCTTAATATATATTATTATTGTAATTAGTGCAGATGGAGTCATGCCCTGAATTCTTCTTATATCTGCAATTGTTTTTGGAGAGGAATTTTCTAATTTCATTTTTATTTCATTAGAAAGACCAGTTATACCATTATAATTAATATTATTCGGTATAGTTATTTTTTTATCATTTTGTAAAATTTCAATATCTTTAGCTAGTCTTTTTTCATAATCTTTATATAAATTTTCGGCAAAAATATTTATTAGAATTCTCTCATCCGCATCAATGATTTCTGGAAAAAGTTTTTTGATCTGTTTAATATTTAGAATGCCTTTAGATTGCAAGTTATCTAAGTTATTATACCCTTCAATTATACTTTTTGTTTTTAAAAAATGATAAATTTTATTTTTTTGCTCTACGATGTCATTATAATTTTTTAACTTCTCAGTAGTTATTAAACCGTACTGGTTACCTATTGCTGTTAACCTTTCTGATGCATTATCACTTCTCAGTTTAATTCTATACTCCGCTCTTGAAGTCATCATTCTATATGGCTCCTTAGTACCAAAATTTACTAAATCATTAATCATCACTCCTATATATGAATCACTCCTTGATAAAACAAATTTTTTATTCTGTAATTTTAAGGCTGCATTGGCGCCTGCAATTAGGCCTTGTCCTGCAGCTTCTTCATATCCTGTTGTTCCATTAATTTGCCCTGCAAAAAACAAATTTTCGATTTTTTTACTTTCTAAGGTTTCTTCTAATTCTCTTGGATCTATAAAATCATATTCAATGGCATATCCATATCTTATAAATTTTGCTTCTTCAAGTCCAGATATTGATCTAACGAATTCCTCCTGAATATCTTGTGGCAATGATGTGGATATTCCATTAGGATATATTAAATCACTTCTTAGTCCTTCAGGCTCTAAAAATACTTGATGACGTATTTTATCTCTAAATTTCACTACCTTATCTTCTATAGACGGACAGTATCTAGGGCCAATAGAAGTAATATTTCCAGAATAAATTGCTGACTGCGCAAGATTTTTCTCAATTATTTTATGGGTCTTTTCGTTTGTATATGTTATGTAACACGGTATTTGATTTTGTGATATACTTTTCGTAAGGTCGGAGAATGGTTGGGGCGTTTCATCTCCTAGTTGTTTTTCTAAAATTTCCCAATTAATTGATTGTTTCAATATTCTAGGGGGCGTACCTGTTTTTAATCTTCCAATATTAAATTTATAGGATTTTAGTTTTTCAGCTAGTACAGTAATAGATTTTTCGCCAAATCTTCCTGCATTATATTTAGTTGATCCTGTGTGAATTACGCCATTTAAAAATGTTCCTGATGTAATAACTACAGAATTGGAGATTATTTTAATTTCGCCACAGATTATACCAGATGCTTTGCCATTTGAAATAATAATATCATCGACAACATCGTATATTATATCTAAATTTTTATAATTAAACAAAATATTTTGTAAATTTTCTTTATATAAATCTCTATCTGCTTGAGCTCTAGGCCCCCATACTGCAGGACCTTTGCTTTTATTTAATACTTTAAAATGTATCCCAGATTTATCAATAACTTTGCTCATTATTCCATCTAGAGCATCAATTTCTCTCACTATAATACCTTTAGCAACGCCACCAATAGATGGATTGCACGAAAGCTCGCCTAAATCATCTTTCGATTTTGTAATTAGACAGGTTTTTGCTCCTATTCTACATGCTGCAGTGGCAGCTTCGACACCTGCATGCCCACCTCCAATAATAATGACGTCGTAGTTTTTTTGCATAATTTATATTATGTTTCACGTGAAACAATCAACTTATATCATTTTCCGATACAAAAGCTACTAAAAATTTTATCTAGCACTTCTTCTGTATTAATATCACCTAACAATAAACCTAATTCCTTTGCACAAGCTCTTAATTCTTCTGTTTTTAATTCTAAAATATCTGTATTTAATGCGTTATTGAGGTAATTATTGCAATTCCTCAATTTATTTTGATGCCTAATGTTAGTAATTAAATTTGCATCTGAGGAGGGCATAAAATTATTTAAAATTTCTTCTATACTTTGTAATATCGCGTCATTGTATTTATTAGATTTTAAAGATAAAAAAAGGAGAGCTTCATATTTTAAATTAATTTTTTCTAATTGTTTTATAAGTTTTGTCTTTAAAAGTTGATAATCACTCAATAAGTCAATTTTATTTACATAAACTAAAATCTTGACAGTAGTGTCTAACCATTTTTTTGATTCAATTAATATATTTAAGTTTAGTAAATTGTTTGCACCGAACATAAAGATTATTATATCAGAATTTTTCATTACATTTTTCCCCTTTTCTATTCCCATATTTTCAATTTTATTTGAGGTTATTCTTATACCAGCTGTATCATGCAATATAATTGGGATTCCGGCTATTTCTATTTTAGTTTTAACAACATCTCTTGTTGTACCTTTAATGTTTGAAATTATTGAGGTATCACTTTTAGATAAAAAATTCATCAAACTTGATTTTCCTACATTAGTGGCCCCAGCAATACAAACGCTAATTCCATTCATTAGTTTATTAGCGGAACTAAAAAATTTAATATTATTTTCAAATTCGCTTTGTAATTTTTTTATCCTTTTATTTAATTTTGTGAGCTCAGCCTCATCTAAAAGGTCATCTGGGAAATCTATATATGCCTCTGATATGGATAATAGTTCAACCATATCATTTCTCCAAATGGAATAAATATCCTCCAATGCTCCATTATAATTTCTTATAGCAACTTTTCTTTGATATTCAGATTCTGAATTAATAAGATCAATCAAAGACTCTGCCTTATTTAAGGATATTTTATTATTTTCTAATGCTACCCTAGTGAATTCGCCATTAGTAGCTAAGCGTAAATAGTCTAAAGAGTTTAATTCATCAAAGATGGAATTTATAATAGCAATTCCTCCATGTATTTGTAATTCAACCGTATCTTCTCCCGTATAACTATTATTTTTAGGGAAATAAATAGCAATTACTTCATCTATAAGCTCTAAATTTTTCTTATATATCTTTCCTAATGTAGCTACTCTTTTTAATAAATTTTTTTTAAAATTAAGATCTTTAAGTACTAAAAGAGCATTAGGTCCAGATATTTTGATAATAGCGATCCCAGATTTACCATAGCATGTGGACAAAGCAAAAATTGTTTCTTTTTGTAACATTATATTAATTTTTATGTGATAGAGCAAAATTAAAAATATTATTAGATTTTTGCAACGCTTTTTCTTCAAAATTAGTCTTGTAAAAAATTTTATTTGATATCTTCATTTTAACTAATTTAAATTTATCGCTCTGTAAAATATCATATAAAACACTTTCTGCATAATTTGAATGATCAGTAACTATAAATAAGTTTGAAGAAAATTTATTTGATAAATATTGAAGAAAATCTTTATTAATTAGTCTGTGCTTGTGATGTCTATTTTTTGGCCATGGATCAGGGAATAAGATATAAATATTATTAAAAAATTTATCAGGCACTTGATTTAATAATTCCCTGGCATCTCCTTGATAAACAAAAATATTATGTAGATCATGTTCCTTAATATTATTAATTAATTTCATAATACCAGGAGTATATACCTCGCTTCCAATATATATGCTGTCGCTATCTCTGATAGCACGGTAAAAAATAAACTCTCCTGAGCCAAATCCTATTTCTAAATTAACTTTTTTATTTGTGCTCAAAATAAATTTTTGTTGTCTTCCATAGGAATAGTAATTCAGTAAGCTTAATGAGCTACTATCTCTAATAAACTTGTTTCTTCGTGATTTATATGGAATATATTTTAACTCATTATTCATAGTTGAAAAATTTTAACTATTTATGGGCCCTAAATCTACTATTAATGAAATATAAAAATGTTAATATAACTAAGACAGTACATGCATTAAGATAAACTAGAAGGGGATAGGAAGACATTATATATATTGCTAATAGAATAGCAATTGCTGGAGTAACAGGCATCAAAGGGCAACGAAAATCTCTATTTAATTTTGGCTCAGTGTATCTCATAACTATAGTTGATATACATATAATAACTATAGTTAATAAAATAAAAAAGCTACTCAGTTTTACTATATTTTGTAAATTAGTTGTTGCGGCGATAAATGACATAGATAAGCCAATAGCAAGAGTAATAACGTGTGGAGTTTTATTTTTAGAATGAACTCTTGCAAAAATCTTAGGTAACAAATTATCCTCGGCCATAATCAAAAGCATTCTGATAACTGTGTATTGACTTACAATTATTACTGAACTTAAGCCTGCTACAGCACCAAATTTCACAAGATAGTTCAACCAAGGCAGTCCTATTTTGTCTACAGCAACAGCTAAAGCTTGAGGTACATTTAACTCTTTATAAGACACTAAACCAGTCATCACAGCAGAAGTTAATATATATATGATTGTAACAGTGATTATAGTAATAATAATGCCTAATGGAATATTTTTTCTAGGATTTTTAACTTCTTGAGCAGAAGTGCATATAGAATCAAATCCGTTAAAAGCAAGAAAAACCATAGAGATGCCAGTTATAATCCCGGATACTCCATATTCTCCAAATTTCCCTGTATTTTGTGGAATGTAAGGTATCCAATTGTTTGTATCAATATAAAACATTCCTATTACTATAAAGCAAAGTAAAACTAATAATTTTATAACTACCGAAAAGCTTGTGATAATTGATGATAAAGTTATTCCCCTATAAAGAACTAAAGTTGATATAAAAGAAATTGTAAATGCTGGTATATCAAATATAGCATGATAAACTACCCCCTGGACATTGTATTCTGTTCCTGTTGGCAATGCAAATTTTTCGGGAAGTCCAAGATTGAAGTTATGTAGTATATCAGAAAAGTATCCTGACCAGCCAACGGCAACAGATACTGCTCCTAAAAAATAGCCAATCGCAGAAATTGAACCAACAATCCACGCGGGGAATCTACCAAATGTTATGTATGTATAGGAATAAGAACTTCCAGAGGTATGCAATATTGAGGAAAATTCTGCATAGCATAAACCAGCACATATACATATGATACCACTTAATGCAAAAGATATAGTAATAGCAGGCCCAGCATGCATTCCAGAGGCAATTCCAGTTAAAACAAATATACCAGCCCCAACAATTACTCCAATACCAAGTGTTATCACTTGAAATAATGACAAACTTTTCTTTAATTTATTATGATTTGAGGCTTTTAAATTAGTCTCATAAACAGATTTTTTCTCAAAAAGAGATTTGAAATTATTTTTCCAAATTGCTTTTATATTTTCCATAAGATAGATAATAAATTGTACATATTACTAAGCAAATTAAAGCGTATTTTATAGTTATGGCAGGATAACTAAATAATATCTGTCCTGCTAATAATATTGCTATCATTGGAATCCACGGAACAAATGGACATTTAAAATTTCTTTTTAAATCTGGCCTTTTATATCTTAGGTATATTGTGCTAAAGCATATAACCATAATTATCAGCAATATAAAGAATGTGCTAAGTTTTACGAGTTCCTCTAACTCTATTGTAGCCCCTACTATTCCGATTAACAAACCAACTATTACGGTAGAGAAGTAAGGTGTGTGATATTTTTTATGGATTTTCTTAAAGATAGAAGGTAATAAACCATCTTTTGTAATTGAATATATCATACGAACAATAGCATATTGATGTACAAGTATTACTGACGTAATTGCTGCTACAGCCCCTAATTTAACAAATATTAAAAAGATTGGACTGTTCATTTTTTTAACAGCAATTGCAAACGGCTGGGCTGTGTTTAAATCTTTATAGTTTACAACTCCCGTAAGAACTGCCCCTACTAAAATATAGGTTATAGTAGCTATAATAATTGCTCCAATTATACCTATTGGTAAGTTTTTTTGTGGATTTTTAGCCTCTTGCGCAGCAGTGCAAACAGAATCAAATCCGGTAAATGCTAAAAATAAGATTGATACCCCAGCAATTACACCTGAGAATCCATATTCTCCAAAAGTTCCAGTATTTTCTGGTATAAAAGGCACCCAATTTGCAAAGTCAATTTTTGTCGCTCCAATTATAATGAAAAGAAACAAAATCGCCATTTTTATAAATACTATAATTGCGTTAACAATTGAAGACCCTTGAGTTCCTCTGCATAATACGAACATAGTAGCTATAGATATTAAGAAAGCTGGTAAATTAAAAAATGCTTTTTTTATTTCTCCATTAGAATCACTATATAAATGTCCTGTCACATGCATAAATTTTTCTGGCAAGTAAATATCGTAATGCTCTAGTAAACCTATAAAATAACTTGACCATCCGTTTGCCACAGATGCTGCAGCTAAAAAATAAGCTAGCACAGAAAAACAGCCTATTAACCAGGCCGGCAATTCTCCGAGTGTAGCGTATGCATAAGTATACGAACTTCCTGATACTGGTATCATAGATGCAAATTCTGCATAACATAACCCAGCGCAAATACAGACAACCCCACTAAGAGCAAAAGATAAAACTATAGCAGGTCCAGCATGGTTAAAAGCGGCAGTTCCAGTTAATACAAAAACTCCGCCACCGATAATTGCTCCAATCCCGAGCAATATTAATTGAAAAGCCCCCATACTTCTAATCAATCCCTTCGATGAATCAGCTTCCTTACGTAGTTCCTCAAATGATTTTTTTCTAAATATTTCTTTAATATTCATCGTTTAGTCAGGAATGGTAAAATATTTGCTGATATGAATATAGATGAATAAGTGCCAAATGCAATACCAAATGTAATTACTGCACTAAAACTCTTCAAATTTTCACCACCAAAAATCCATAAAGAGACGCAAGCAACAAAAGTTGTTAAAAATGTCATTATGGTTCTAGATAAAGTTTCATTAATACTTTTGTTAATCACTTTGGCAGTAAGATAACATTGCTTATTACCAGATGCATTTTCTCTTATGCGATCATAAATGACCACACTATCATTTACAGAATATCCAATAATTGTTAAAATTGCAGCGATAGACGTTAAATTAAATTCATATCCAGTAAACACAAAGAATCCTATAGAAGCCGTTAAATCATGTATTAACGATAATATTGCACCTATGCTAAATCTCCAGTTAAATCTTACTAAAATGTACATCATTATAACAAATAAAGACCAAAAAAATGCAGAAATAGCTTTTTTAACCAAATCATCAGAAATTTTTGGCCCTACAAAATCAATTTTGAGAAAATTAGCTTTTTGATCTAGTTGCAATATTTCAAACTTTATTTGATCTGTTATTTTTATGTTGCTATTTTCTATATTCTGTAGGCGTATAACCAAATTTTCACCAGATTGTTGTAAAACAATATCATTGTATTTAGTGGATAAAGCGCTTTTAATATTATTAGAGTTTTCTGAGGTTAATTCAATTATGATTCCCCCTTTAAAATCAATACCTAAATTTAGCCCATTGTAGAAATATCCTACAATAGTAATTATTGTAAAAATAATGCTGAATAAAAATCCATAATTCCTATAAGAATAAAAATCAAAAAATTTGGAAGGCATGTTTGGCTATCTTTAATATTGGTATAGCTCTATATGATCAAACCATGTGCATTATAGGTGTAAAAATCTATAATTGATCAAAAGATTAGGTACAAGATACATAATAGTTTGAAAATGTCAATTTATGAATTGTAACACATTGTTCATATTACAATCCAAAAATAATAGTAATAAGCTAAAAGCTAGATGATTTATCTATAATGGAAATTGTACCATTTATTGATTTCATGTAACAATATTTTTCAAATTTTTATTATCTTGAAAAAAAAATGATTGAATATATCATGGAATGATAAAAGAAGGTATTTGTTTTGTTTATATGCATCGTTTTATTTCAGTAGATTTTTTTTTAAATAATAAGTTGTTGTTATATGTGTCAATGGAAATTCTGTTGATAATGTTGTTCGGTTTTATTGCAAATAAAATTATTAGTAAATTTTATCGTAAATTTGAAAAGGTAGAAAGGGGTGAAAATATTTATAAAATAGTAATTTTTTCAATCAAAACTCCTCTGAAGATTTTAATATGGGTATTAGTTGCATCATATATAATTGTATTAGCAAACAAATTTTTAAATTTTGATATACTGCATTCTATTTTATTTTTCAGAAAAATTGTCTTTATATTTTTATTTGGATTATTTGCGTTTAAGCTAATACATGAATGTGAATTATATGCTCAGAAAAAAAGCTCTCTTGCCAATAAAGTTAATATGCCGGTTAATATACCAATTGGAACTTTTTGCAGAATATTAAAAATTATCGTTATTTTCTTTGCTTTGCTAACCTCAATTGAGACTTCTGGAATTAATATAACTGGAGTACTTGCATTTGGTAGTGTGAGTGGCATAATACTTGGTTTTGCTTCAAAAGATTTGCTGGCAAATTTTGTTGGAGCGACTTTAATATATCTTGATAAACCTTTTGAAATAGGTGATCATATTCGTTCTCCAGACAAAAAAATAGAAGGAGTTGTGGAATCAATTAGTTGGAGGCTTACAAAAATTAGCACATCTGATAAACGACCTTTATATGTGCCAAATTCTGTTTTTAATGATATAGTAATAGAAAATACTTCAAAGATGTCGCACATGAGGATTAAAGAAATTATAGGAATTAGATATTGTGATATTGCTGCTGTAACAAAAATAATTGATGATGTAAAAAATATGCTTTTAAAACATGAGAAAATTGCCTCGGATCAAACCTTAATCGTCAATTTAACTCAATTTAACCAATCTTCTGTTGATTTTATGATCTACGCATTTACCAAAACCACCGATTCAATTGAATATCAAGAAGTCAAACAAGATGTGTTACTAAAAATTAATAAAATAATTGGTAAAAACAACGCTGAAATGGCCTTTTCCACTAAAACAACTTGCATACAATGTAGTGTGCCGCTATAAACAGAGATAGATAGATGAAGTTATCAATGAAGCAAATATCCTTAAGAGAAAAAATAGGCTCTATGCTGATGTTTGGCTTCAGTGGTTCTAGATATTCTGACAATGGAGTTCAAGAAATAATACGAGATATACAAACTTATAACCTAGCTGGCGTGATATTGTTTGGGTATAACATCATTTCTCCAAAACAATTGAAAGATTTAACTATATTACTTAAAAAAATTAATACCAAGTTATTCGTAGCAGTAGATCAAGAAGGGGGAGTAGTACAAAGATTAAATGCAAAAAAAGGGTTTGCTAATACTAATTCAGCTAAAAATATAGCAGAAAATTATACTTCTGAAGAAGCTTATAAGCTGTATGAAAACATGGCTATAATGCTTAAAGACAATGGTATAAATTTTAATTTTGCGCCATGTGTTGACATTGATGGTGGTTCTCAATGCAGTGTTATTGGAGGCTTAGAAAGGAGTTTTGGGCAAGATCCTAATCAAGTGATTGAATACTCAAAGCAATTCATAAATGCTCATAAAAAACATAACATAATTTCTACATTAAAACATTTTCCAGGGCATGGTTTTGCCCAAAATGATACACACAAAGGTTTGACTGATACAACTGACTTAGCAAATATAGATTTAGAACTAAAGCCATACAGTGATTTGCTTCCAAACTCTACGAATACAGCAGTTATGACAGCGCATATTATTAATCGCAATTTAGATGAAAATGGCTATCCAGCAACATTATCTAAGAAAATCATAACTGGTATATTAAGAGAAGCTCTTAATTTTCAAGGAGTAGTTGTCACTGATGCCTTAGAGATGGGGGCAATAAGGAATTATTATTTTTTAGAAGACGTTGTTTATCGCTCAATAGATGCTGGTAATGACATTTTAGTTTTTACAAGAAATTCTGCCAGTTTCATTAATTCCGAAGATAATGATTCTTGGGAGATTACACCTCAAAAAATTGTAAATATCATAGAGTATGGGGTGTTAAATGGAACAATTTCACAAGGTAGAGTAGAAGAATCGTATTCACGCATTATGCAACTTAAAAAACTACTGGAATTTAATAATGCCGAAATAAATTGAATTTAAATGTATAGTATGAATATAAAAATTACTCCAATATTACTAGCTGGAGGGGAAGGAAAGAGACTGTGGCCACTTTCCAGAAAAAATTACCCTAAACAATTTATTGATGTAAAAGATGGAATTAACCTATTTCAAAATACATTGCAGAGAATTAATGATTACAGCTTATTTAATCCTCCTTTAATTGTTTGCGGAAAAAATCACCAATGTCCAATAGAAGATTCATTAAGAAAATTTAAAATAACCAGATATACAATTATTTTGGAGCCTGATTCTAAAAATACTGCTGTAGCCGTTACAGTAGCCTCCTTATTGCTAAAAAATAAAGAGCAACCAATGCTTGTTTTACCCATAGATCATCACATAAAAAATCAAGATGATTTTATAAAAGATATAAGTTTTTTGAGTAAAAAAATTGATAAATTAATCATCATATTGGGTGCTAAATTTAGTAAAGCCAATCATGGATTTGGTTATGTTCAAAAGGGAAGTAAAATAGAAAATTCTCCTTTTATTAAGGCAATAAATTTTATTGAAAAACCAGATGTTTTATCAATGCAATCCTTAGATCCAAAAGACTATTTATTGAATATGGGAATTTTACTAGCTTTTCCAAAAACAGTAATAAGTGAGATAGGAAAATATGCAATGGATTTATTAAAATATGCTGAAAGTGCTTTAGAAAAAGCAACAGTGAAGCAAAATATAGTTGAACTAGGGGGGGAATGCTATAAATTTTGTCCAAATATATCAATAGATAAAGCCTTATTAGAAAAGACAAAAATGATGGCAATATACCCATGCGAATTTGATTGGTTAGATATTGGTTCATTTGGTTCGTATACAGCTCTTGCGCCAAAAGATATGCAAAATAATGGATTAATTGGAAAGGGACTATTTTTAGATAGTGAAAATTGTTACATTAATTCAGAAAATGCAATGACCGTAGCAATGGGGTTGAAAGACATCAACATCATTGTAACTAGGGATTCAATACTAGTAATTAATAAGGATAAAGTTGAAAAAATTGGAGATGTTATTAGATTTTTGCAAAAAAATAATTTGCAAGAATTAATAGATGGAAACAAAGAATACAGACCTTGGGGATATTATGAAAATTTAATTGTGTCTGATGGGTATAAAATAAAGAAAATTGCTGTCAATCCAAAGGGAATATTATCTTTGCAAAGCCATGAATTTAGAGCTGAGCAATGGACAGTAATTAAAGGTATAGCTACAGTAACAGTAAATGAAAAAGTTTTTAATTTAACCAAGAATCAATCTACGTACATTCCTATAAAAGCTAAGCATAGGTTAGAGAATCAACATAATGAAATATTGGAAATATTAGAAATCCAACTTGGAGAGAAATTAACGGAGGATGATATACATAGATATGATGATATATACGGAAGAGTCTAATTAAAATTATTTAACATTGATTAACGCGAGATATAGAAGAGCTAGAATTCAACTTCATATACTACTTCTGCAATCAGGCTCAATAATATGTCATATTACTGTATTTGGGTAAATCCTGCTTCAATCTTGATTAAAGATTAAGGCCAATTCTTCTCAACTTGACATTATATTTCCAGATAGATTAAAATTAAAACTAGGTAAAAAACACGATTTTTCTGTTGTGGAAAAATTAATCTGACAAAAATTAAGCAAATATTCCCTATTTGCTTAATTTTGTTCTTAATTTCTATTTTAAATAAATCCATATATAATGGTGGAGGCAAACGGATTCGAACCGATGACCCTCTGCTTGCAAAGCAGATGCTCTACCAACTGAGCTATGCCCCCATATGGAGCGGGCGAAGGGAGTCGAACCCTCGACCCCAACCTTGGCAAGGTTGTGCTCTACCACTGAGCTACGCCCGCTCTTTAGATATAACAAGATAAAATATACCTAAAATAATATTAAATGCAATCTAATAACTTTGCCAAATGCATTTATTAAACGTAAACTGATATAACATATTATATAATGCTTGTCACAAGATTTCTAATATGCTACCAATTGTTAGCTAAAGCTAGGGGTGCACGCTTGCATAAAGCGCGTGCTGAGAGATACCCTTTGAACCTGAAAAGGCTAATACCTTCGGAGGAAAGTTTATGATTGTAGAGAAAGAAATTTGGGACATATTTCAAAAAGTTCGCCAAGATAATCCACTAATTCAAAGTATAACAAATTTTGTTGTGATGCAGTATGTGGCAAATGTACTTCTTGCAACTGGTGCATCCCCTATAATGTCTAATATAAGTGATGAGTTTAAAGATCTGTATAAAGCCACTAAGGCCATATCAATTAATATTGGGATGCTAGACCCATTATGGGAAAAAAATATTATAGATTCATTAATTATATCTAAAACCTATGAATTACCTGTAATCTTTGACCCAGTTGGAGCTGGAGCAACAAAATATCGAACTAATTTTTCAAAGAAAATTATTAATGAATTTGATGTTAACGTTATCAGAGGTAATCCTTCTGAAATTTTATCTTTGGCTCCAATAGCAAACATAAGTGATGCTATTATATCTAAAGGAGTGGATAGCTGTATCGAATCAAATAAAGTAGTCGAGTCTGCAAAGGCAATAGCTCAAATGTATCATACTGTTGTAGCATTAACGGGCAAGGACGATTACGTTACTGATGGTAACCAGGTATATAAATTATCTAACGGAAGTATATTAATGCAAAAAGTTACTGGAATGGGATGCGCATTAGGCTCATTTATTGCAAGCTTTGTTGCAGTTGAAAAAAATTATTATAATGCGACAGTTGCAGCAATTGCAATTTATGGAGTAGTTGGTCAAATTGCAGCAAAGATATCATCAGGGCCTGGTTCCTTTCAACAAAATTTCATTGATACTTTATATAACTTGAGAGAAGAAGAATTTTTAAGAAATCTAAAAATTTCCAGATGTTAAGAGATATTTTAAAGCTATATTTGATCACAAACCGCAATAAAAAAATATCTGACATAGAATTTTTAGATTTAATAGAGCAAGCAATTTTAGGTGGCGTTACCTCAATACAATTGAGAGAAAAGAATTTAGAGTTTGAAAAATTTTTAAACTTAGCCACTCAGTGCAAGGAAATTACTGAAAAATATAACATACCACTATTCATCAATGATAACTTAGTTATTGCAAAAAAAATATCAGCTTATGGCGTGCACGTTGGTCAGAGTGATTCTTCATTACAAAATGCTAGAGAGTATTTAGGAACCAATTTTATTATTGGAATTTCCATTAACAACCTAACTCAATTATGTGATAAGCAAAATGAGTATGCTGATTATCTTTCAATAGGTCCTATTTTTCCAACAAACACAAAAACTGATGCAGAAAACCCTATTGGCATAGAAGCGATTTCGTTATTGACGCGCAACAAGAGCAAACCGATGATAGCAATTGGTGGGATAACACTTGATAATATTCATACATTAATGAATTCGGAATTAGATGGATTTGCAATAAGCTCTGCCATTTTTAATCACAAAAATTCAATATTCAAAGCTAATAAATTTATACTGATAATTAATAAATTAATAAATTAATGAAATATAAATGAATTTTTCTGAAGAACGCATCATAGAAATGTTAAAAGAAACTAATGTACCAAATGGAGTACTTGGAATCGGTGATGATTGCGCAGTAATACCAAATAGTGATAATAACTCATGGCTAATATCAACCGATGCATTAATTGAAGATGTACACTTTTCTATAAGTACTATTTCTCCAAAAGATCTAGGTTCAAAATCAATTAGTGTAAATATAAGCGATGTTGCTGCAATGGGTGGTGTGCCAAAATTTGTATTTATATCTTGTGCAATACCAGACCACTTAGACAACGTCTTTATGAAAAGATTTATATCAGGAATCAAAGAACAAACAAAAAAACATAATATCCATTTGTTAGGTGGAGACACTACAGCATCTAAATCAAAATTTTTTATTTCTGTAACAATCATTGGAGAGGCAAATAACAATAAAATTAAATATAGATCTACTGCAAAAATAGGGGATTATATTTGTATAACAGGGATGCCTGGAGCATCTGCGGCAGGATTAGAATTAACAAAAAATATACAATCAATTAAAAGTAAAGATGAGAAATACCTAATAAACAAACATGTTGCTCCACATATTTATCTTCAAGAATCTCAATATTTAACAAATTTTAATAATGTCCATGCGATGATAGATTGCTCTGATGGTCTGAACAAAGACATAAGCCGAATCTGTAAGCAATCAAATTGCTCAATAAATATTAATGTTGATATGATACCTATTGATGATAGATTACAAAGAATTTGCGCAAAGAATAATTGGGATTTATATAAATTTTTACTCACTGGTGGAGAGGATTATTACTTGATTTTTACTATAGATTCTAAAGATTTTGCATATATACACGCACAATATTTCAAAAAATTTGATAAAAATTTTCATTGCATTGGAAATGTTGTAGCCAAAGGTAATGAGGAAATTTCATACTTTAAACACGGAGTTAAGTATACAAATTCATATCAAGATTTTAAGCACTTTTAGTTATGAAAAAATATATACGAGCATTGAGCATTGCAGGCTTTGATGGTAGCGGTGGAGCAGGAATACAAGCCGATTTAAAAACTTTTTCTGCTTTAAATTGTTACGGAATGACAGCACTTACATCATTACCAATTCAAAACACAACAGGAGTATTAAAGATTTATGACTTACCTAATGAATCAATAGCTGAGCAAATAAGCGCCATTATAGAAGATATTGGTGTTGATGTAATAAAGATTGGTATGTTACACAGACCTGAAATAATTGAAATTGTGCATACTAAATTAATTGAATGTTCTACTGTGCCAATAATAACTGATCCTGTAATGTTTGCAAAAAGTGGAGATTTATTATTGCAAGAGGTAGCTCTAGAAGCTCTAAAGAGCAAAATATTACCTATTTCCACAATTATTACTCCAAATATTTATGAAGCACAATATCTGCCAGGGCTTAAAATTATTTCTAAAAATGACATGATTATAGCTGCGAAAAAAATTTCTATATACGGTTCAGGTTTTATTGTAATCAAAGGTGGTCACTTAGAGAAAGAAGAAGATTGTTGGGATCTATTATATGATTGTAAGAATCAAAAATCTGATTGGTTTTCAAATAAAAGAATACAAACAAAAAATTTGCATGGCACTGGGTGCACATTCTCTGCTGCAATTGCATCTTATATAGGTAATAAATTTTCTATTTATAATGCAGTAAAAAATGCAAATTCATATATTAATAAAGCGATTGTGAGTGGCTCTAAATATAAATTAGGTAAGGGTTTTGGTCCTGTGGATCATTTTTATTTTATGGAGGAAACTAAATGCAAATAATTGACTTTTTTGATTTTATAAAAGACATCTACCAAAAAATACTTAATTGCGATTTTAATAAAGAATTAGCTAATGGGTTTTTAACAAAGCCAGCTTTTGCAAGATATATGCAGCAAGATTCTTTATATCTGGTTGATTTTGCAAAAGCTTTGGCGATTACAGCAACGAAAAGCCAAAATCTAAAACACTTTTCTCAATTACTGCACCTTGCAGACGGTGCTCTAATAGCAGAAAAAGAACTACATCATTATTACTTCAAAGAATTTAACATAAAGCCTACAGGCGTAAAAAATAATGCATGCATAGCATATACTAACTTTCTTTTAACAACTGCCTATGCAAATAGTTATGAAGAATCATTAATAGCATTACTTCCATGCTTTTACATTTATCGAGAAGTTGGTAATAGTATCAAAAAACAATCTCTTTCAACAAATCCATATTCAATGTGGATTGACACCTACTCAGGTACAGAATTTTCTGATGCTGTTGATATTATGTTAAATATAACTCAACAAGCGGTATTAAATATTTCTCCTAATTCCACCAAAGGCATAAGATTATTAGAATTATTTAAACTGTCCTCAGAGTTAGAGTTATTTTTTTGGAACGATTCATATATTGGTTGATTTATTGCTGGGATCAGAGGTGGCCCTAGTTGATTTGATAGTAATGCAGCTGATTTTAAGGGGGGTAAATTAAAATCTAATGGCAAACATAATATGGTTATTATCGCTGCTATTATGCGTAAACTTCTTCATCTCTGTTTTGCTATTATCAAAACTAATACTCCTTTTAATTCTAATTTTATTTCTTCTTTATGAATTTATCTGTCATTTTAAAGCAAATCATATAATTAACATCTACATTATCAGATAGATACCAAGTCTTGCTAATCATATTATATTTTATGCCAGTTATATCTAATACTTCTAATTGAGCTTTGCTCATTATATTAATAAGTTCTTCAGGTTTTATAAATTTTTTCCATTCATGGGTTCCAACGGGTAGCCATCTTAAAATATATTCGGCGATAAACTTTGCTTGAAGTAATGATTTAATAGTTTTATTAATTGTAGAGATAAATACTAGACCATTTTTTTTAAGTAACCTGGAACTTTCCAAAAGAAAGATCTCAATATTATCAACATGTTCTACGACTTCCATATTAAGAATTACATCAAATTTCTCATGCTGACTTCTGATTAAATCTTGAACACCACAGCACTTAAAATCTATTTTGAGTCTATTTTCATCTACGTATTGTTTGGCAATTTTGATATTTTTTTCAGAAGGATCAATCCCGGTGACAAAAGCTCCAAGTCTAGTCATTGGCACTGATAATAAACCTCCGCCACAGCCAATATCTAGTAATTTTAAATTTTCTAAGGTCCTTGCATTTATTTTAAAATGTTTGATTATATTATCTTTAATGAATTTTATTCTAACTGGATTAATGTCATGTAATGGTTTAAATTTACCTGATTCATCCCACCATTGTTCGGCTAATGCGGAAAACTTTTTCACCTCTTCTTTGTTAATTGTAGTATCTTTAAGCATTTCCTGAATACGGAGCAATATACGCAGAATTTTTTATACCCAATTCTTCTATAGCAAATGACCATTTATTTTTCATTTCATGGGAAAAAATTAAATCCAATTTTGGCTGAATGATAAACCAACTGTTTTCTGCAATTTCATTTTCTAATTGGCTAGAATCCCATGCACTAACTCCTCTTGCAAGTAAGAATTTGGCTTTATTATTTTTAATAATAAAGTTTTTAACAAAATTTTGTATATCTGTATGTAAAATAATTGATTGCAATGTGCTAAATTGTTTTTCCTGTTGCTTATCAATACTGAGTGCAATAATTCTTTCACTATTAACTGGGCCACCAAAAACAATCGGCAACTTTTCAATTTTGACTTTTTCGACGTTTTTGTCAAATAGCTTCAACAATTCATGATTTGATACAGAACCTATCTCGTGGTTTAAAATTACACCTAAAGCTCCATTTTTATCGTGCATGAAAATATATATTAGTGATTTCTCAAAAAAACGATCTTCTAGTCTTGGTGATGCCACCAATATTTTTCCTTCTAGAGAATTAAATTTATGTTTCATAACAAATACCCCAATTAAAATTTACCAAGTTGCGGTAGGAGGCAAGGACATTAGGATTGCTTCAGTATTACCATTGGTCATCAATCCAAATTTAGTCCCTCTATCGTACAATAAATTAAATTCTACGTATCTCCCTCTTTTATCTAGTTGAGCAGATTTTTCCTGATCAGTCCATTTTTTCATGACATTTTTTTTAATAATACTTATAAACGCTTTGCTAAATTGTACACCAACTTCCTTAGTAAATTCAAAATCTTTTTGCCAATCACCACTATTTAAATAATCATAAAAAATTCCTCCAACTCCTCTAGATTCATTCCTATGCGGTAGATAAAAGTATTCATCACAATTTTTTTTAAATTTTGCGTAATAATTTTTATCAAATTTATCGCATGCATCTTTAAAGTGCTCATGAAATATTTTTGTATCCTCATCATTGGGGAAAGTTGGAGTTAAGTCACCACCTCCACCAAACCATTGTTTAGTCGTAACAATCATCCTTGTGTTAAAATGTGCTGCTGGAATATATGGCGAATTCATATGTGCTACCAATGAAATTCCACTTGCCCAAAATTCATTATTTCCGGTTTCACATCCAGGTATTTCTTTTGCAAATTTTTCAGAAAATTCGCCATAAACAGTAGATATATTTACACCAACCTTCTCAAAAATTGAGCCCCGCATAATTGACATTTCTCCTCCACCACCCGCATCTCTTTCCCATTTTTTTTGTGTAAATGTTGCAGATGAGCCGCAATTGCGCTCTATAATTTGAAACTGACTGCAAATATCATCCCTTAGCTCCATAAACCAATTAGTTGCTAGTTTTTTCCGATGATCGAGCTCAGACATTACTTTGATTCTATAAATTTCAGAGCTTCAAGGGAAGCCATACATCCAGTGCCTGCAGCTGTTACTGCTTGTCTAAATATCTTATCCTGCACATCGCCCGCAGCAAAAACTCCTTCAACATTTGTTTTTGTACTATCTGGATGTGTTATGATATATCCTTCTTCATCCATATCCAACTTACCTTTAAATAAACCAGTATTGGGTTTGTGCCCTATAGCAATAAAAATCCCATCAACCTTTAAGTTTGATATATTTCCAGTTTTTAGATTTTTTATTTTTGCTCCTTCAACAGATAATGGGTTTTCTGAACCCAAGACTTCCTCCAAAGCACTATCCCAAATTATTTGAATTTTTGGATGTTTAAATAGCCTATCTTGTAAAATTTTTTCTGCCCTAAGCGCATCTCTGCGGTGCACTAATATTACTTTTGAGGCATGATTGGTGAGGTATAACGCTTCTTCTACGGCAGTATTACCACCACCTATTACAATAACTTCTTTGTTTTTATAAAAGAATCCATCACATGTTGCGCATCCTGACACACCAAAGCCCATGAATTTTTTTTCTGATTCTAGTCCAAGCCACTTAGCTTGGGCTCCAGTTGCAATAATAATTGAATTTGCTAAATATTTGTCGCCATTGTCTCCTATGGCCACAAAAGGGTATAATTTAAAATTAACATCAATTATCATATCATTCACAATCTGCGTCCCGGCTTTTTCAGATTGTTGCCTCATCTCCTCCATAAGCCATGGACCTTGAATTGTCTCTGCAAACCCGGGATAATTCTCAACATCAGTGGTGATTGTTAATTGTCCACCTGGTTGTTGACCTGAAACTAAAATTGGAGCAAGAGCTGCTCTTGCAGCATAAATTGCAGCACTATAACCAGCAGGGCCTGAACCAATTATTAGAACTTCTGTTTTGCATTCTTTTTGCATTGTTGTTAAATTTCGCCTGAATTTTTACTAAGATAATTTTTAATGCCTTCAGGATTTGGCTTGATAGTTGCCTTGCCTGGTTTCCAATTTGCTGGGCATACTTCTCCATGCTTTTGATGAAATTCAAGAGCATCTACCATGCGTATAGCCTCATCCACATTTCTTCCAAGTGGCAAGTCATTAACTACCTGATGCCTTATAACAAAATCTTCATCAATTAAAAATGTTCCTCTTAGTGCTACTGAGTGATTTAACAATACATCGTAGCTACGAGAAATATCCTTAGTTATGTCTGAAACCAAAGGATATCTTATTTTCCCAATTCCTCCGTTATCTATAGCAGTATTTTTATATGCTAAATGAGAAAAGTGCGAATCAATACTTATCCCTATTACTTCGGTATTTCTTTTTTTAAACTCCTCTACTTTTTTATCAAATGCTATAATTTCAGATGGGCATACAAATGTGAAATTTAGAGGGTAAAAAAACACAATACCTTTTTTACCAGATAAAAATTTACTTAAAACAAAATTTTCATTTATCGAATTATCTTCCATTATTGCTGTTGCTTTGAAATCAGGAGCTTTTTTACCAATTAAAAATGACATTAACTTATACCTCTATAAATACCGTTTAAATACTGTTTATAATATATTGTAGCTGATCTTAAAATACAAGGTAATCAATTTACAAATTCTTAATGATGGAAAATTTTATTGTATGAGGTCGAATGTTTTTTTTGGCAAATTTATATGAGTAATCAAAAGCAACCCCATATTTCTCAGTAAGCTTATAACTAACTTTGGCGTTAACTTTATTTTCAATTTTCTTTTTATCTAAAAGAGAATGATACTCAATATGCGATTTTAATTTTTCTTTTGTTTCATCGCCTAAATTCTTGCTAGATATTTTTTTTATAAATTGATGTGAAAGCGTATCTTTCAAAGGAATTTTTATATAAATGATTATGCTCGAGCGAAAATAATAAGCAAATTTCATCGGTTAATTTTAATCCTAAAATTAAAGTCATAAAAAATTCTTTATGCTTAATTTGTGGATTTACTCTGCCTGCCAACATTATTTCATAATAATTTTCTTTCAAATTTTTAAAATCAAATTTATTTGCATAGGATAAGCCTAACTTAAGAGAAGGATTAGAAATATCAGTACCTCCCTCCCCATGAATAGCTGCAGGAAATCCCAAAATAGAATCCACGGATACACGATGATTTCCTTTTTTATATAATAAAGTTCTAAGTCCAATCTCATAATCCACGCCTATGAAGTTCATCTTTCCTTTGTAGCGATTGAAAGGAATAACTTCAGCCTCTGGTGAAGTATTGTGACTTTTTTCTATTTTTTCTACATCTAAATCACTGTGAATTCTTTGAATATCTAATTTACTTACAAGTGTAAATCTGTCAGATAATCCCTTTTCTTTATATTTTGTTAAAATAAGTTTTTTTGTATCATCGTTGAAAAGCAAAACTCTATTATCATCAAAATTATAGTCAAACGAGCTCTTGTAACCTGGGTCTAATGTTAAACCGTACTCATCATATTTTTTATCTTTTTCCCTTTCCCAGGCATAGCCAAAAACTAATGCTGGAGAAAAAAACGATATAATCAATAAAATTTTTACGCTATTCTTTAAGAATCTCATTATTTATTTTCCTTCTAACTATCTCAAGTTGGATGCTAATCAAAGTGATGAAAATTGCAAGGAGAAATAACGAAAAAAACATAATAAATAGTGGATATAACATTGATTCGTGAATTTTAGGGCCATCAAATGTGAGCACACTACTTTTTTGATGTAAAGTTGCCCATAAATCCACTGAAAATTTGATAATGGGAAGATCTAGTAACCCCAAAATAGCAAATGTAGCTGCGATTTTTGCACTCCTTAATTCACTTTGAAAAGAATTTCTAACTAGAAAATACAACATCTCAAAACATAATAATACTAACATAGAGGTTAATCTTGCATCCCAAATCCACCACGTTCCCCATGCTGGTTTTCCCCAAATAGATCCAGTAATTAGAGTGCAGATTGATAAATAGATACTGACATAAGCGAATGACTTAGCAAAAATATCATACATTGGATTTTTTGAGACAAGAAACAGCAATGAAGATATCCCAAGTAAAAAATAAAAAAATATTGAAAGCCAGGCTGATGGAACATGTAGATATAATATTTTGACCAAATTCATTTGTAAATAATCATCAGGAGAATCGTAAAATATAACGTAAAACCCCCATGTAAAACAAATACATGATAAGGTAAAAGTAATTATGGAAATTTTAGTTAAATATTTTTTTAGGAATTGGTAATTTATCATAAAATGTAATTTAAATACTACTCTCCACCGCCTAATTGATGGACGTATACAGCTAACTGCCTAATTGTTGAATCAGATAATTTATCTTTCCAATATGGCATCACCCCGGCTCTGCCATTGTATATTACATCATAAATTGTGCTATAATCATCTCCATATAACCAAATTGCATCTTTAAGATTTGGCCCACCAAATTCCCTCACTCCCGTACCATCTTTTCCATGACATGATGCGCAATGCTCTTGATATAAAATATCAGCCTCATTATTAAAAGAATCTTTGTTATTTAAGTTTAATATATAATTGGTCAGCATATCAATTTGCTTGGACGTTAGTATTTTATCCTTACCAAATGCTGCCATTGCAGAATCTCTAGTTTCTTCATGGGGCGATCTTATTCCATACTGTAAAGTAGTGTATATGTCATCAATTTTTCCTCCCCATAGCCATGCTCCTGATGTTAAATTTGGATAGCCAACATTGCCACCTCCTCCGGTACCATGACAAACGGCGCAATTATTTTGAAATGCTGATTTTCCACCAGCGTTTGCAAATTTCATTAAATTTCTATCTTTCAGAATCTCCTCAAAACTACTAATATCAAATTGTTTTTGATATTTCCCCCTTATTTTTTCAATTTCCTCTACACCTTCGTTTAATTCTTTTTTAGAAGACCACTCTAATAAACCTTTTCCATTTGGTACTGGCCAACTAGGATAAAGAAGCCAGTATGTCAGTGCAAAAAATAATGCTATATAAAAAAACAACCTTAACCAAAATGGATCCGGATTATCATACTCCTTAATTCCATCCCATTCATGTCCAGTAGTTTCTGAAGCTTCCTTTTTTTTCATTTTATTCATTTTTTCTCGTTTAAAGGAATTTTGCTTAATAGCTCATACAATTTTTTGGACTTTGGTCGGAATATCCAGCATATCAACCCTGTAATGCTTAACCCTAAAAATGATAGCGTGATTATCTTAATGTAAAGTATTTCATTCATAAAATGCTTACCAATTTCTACCTTGATTACTACTCAAATCAATCTTATTTCCAAGGCCTTGTAAATATGCAACTAGTGCATCCATTTCTGTAATATGGTCAACTTTTCTATTGAATTTTCTAATCGCTACCTTCTCTCCATACCTTTTCCTAAATGCTACAATTGCATTACTATCCTGATTAATACCAAGTTGCACAGATATATCATTTTCATAATTCTCAATGTAGTCTTTTGTATACGGCATTCCTGAGAGCTTTAAGGCAGACATTTTATTTGGTATATCATCAATTTTCAGTTCTCTTTTTAACATAAATGAATACGCCGGCATAATTGATTCTGGAACTAATGATCGTGGGTTGTCTAAATGTTCTACATGCCAATCATCCGAATACTTTTCTCCAACTCTTGCTAAATCTGGGCCTGTTCTTTTTGAGCCCCAAGCAAAAGGATAATCATACATGCTCTCTACAGCTAGAGAATAATGCCCATATCTTTCAACTTCATCAGTTAATTTCCTTATTTGTTGACTATGACAGCCATAGCAACCCTCTCTTTTGTAAATAAAGAATCCTTGTAATTCAAGTGGGGTGTATAATCTAAGTTCTTCAGTTTTTTCCAGAGCTATTTCTTTTTTAAACAGAGGAAATATTTGAATAATAGCTCCAATCGACGTAACGACAATTGTTAATACTAATAATATGAAAATATTTCTTTCTATTTTACTATGGAAAGCACTCATAAATTAAGCCAAAATCCCTTTTGTATTTTTATGCAAATTTGTTTTTGCAAATTTATTATTTCTAATAGTCATAAAGGTATTATAAACCATAACTAAAGCTCCAAGCCAGAATAAAAATCCACCTATTGCCCTTATGAAATAATATGGGCTTAAAATTTTAACAATTTCAACAAATGAATATTTTAAAAATCCCATATCATCATAGCTTCTCCACATTAATCCCTGAGTTATTCCAGCAGTCCACATAGATGTAATATATAGCACTATTCCTATGCAGGCTAACCATAGATGAATGCTAATTAATTTTACAGAATACATATCCTTTTTACCCCATAAATCAGGTATCATGTGATATAATGCTCCAAAGCTAATTAGCGCAACCCATCCAAGAGCGCCAGAATGAACATGACTGATCGTCCATTCTGTATAATGACTTAGAGCATTGACTGATTTTATCGCCATCACAGGTCCTTCAAATGTACTCATACCATAAAAGGCCACAGCAATGATTAAAAATCTTAAAACAGGATCATCTCTTAACTTATGCCAAGCACCAGATAAAGTCATCATGCCGTTTACCATCCCTCCCCATGACGGTAGCCATAATATTATAGACATAGTCATGCCAAGCGTTTGAACCCAATCTGGCAAAGAAGTGTAAATTAAATGATGTGGTCCAGCCCAAATATAAATGAAAATCAGTGCCCAAAAGTGCAAAATTGAAAGTCTATATGAGTATATTGGTTTATTAGCTCTCTTGGGGACAAAATAATACATTATACCTATGAATCCTGCAGTTAACCAAAATCCTACTGCATTATGACCATACCACCATTGAATCATTGCAGATTGAACTCCGGAAAAATATGACACACTCCCTGGATCGGTTAATGATAATGGGATACTGATGTTATTGCCAACATGTAATACGGCAACCACAATTATAAAAGCAAGGAAGAACCAATTTGCGACATAAATGTGAGGTTCCCTCCTATTTTTCAACGTCATAATATAAACGAATAAATATAAAAGCCATGTGACAGTGAGTAGAACGTCTGCATACCACTCTGGTTCAGCATATTCTTTTCCTTGAGTGATGCCCATTACATATCCTGATGCAGCTAATAAAATAAATAATTGAAAAGAATAGAAAATAAAGCTGACAATTTTAGGAGAATATACACTGCTTTGACACGTTCTTTGTACAATATAAAAGGATGTAGCAAAAAGTACGTTTCCTCCGAAAGCAAAAATAACACCACTGGTATGAACAGGTCTTAACCTTCCAAAAGTAGTCCATTCTATACCAAAATTTAAGTCAGGAAACACCATTTGAAACGCTATAAATACCCCCATTCCCATTCCTATAATGGCCCAAAATAAGGAGGCGAGCGTAAACAATTTTATATTTTTATAGTCATAATTGACTATATTCATAAATAGTGCACATGAAATTTTCAGCTAAAGTAGCATAAGTTAAAAAAGTAAGCAATCAATAGAGTATTCGTGATTAGAAAATGGAGGAGTATTTTTGCCCCAAGTATCTGTTTAAAGCCGCACAAATGTTTAACCTGATGTGGTTATCTATGAGTTTCTGAAGGGTATTTTTGCTTTTTTATCGAATTGATCGCCGGAGATCATATAGGATATTTCATTTTCAACTTCATGTTCTTTAAGGTATTTGGCGCTCAATATTGTTTTATTAGACTCAAATTCCTTTGTTACCTTAAAAATATTATCAGAGATAGCTACAATTTGAGGTTGATGCGTAATCAAAATAACTTGCATGCTTTTTGATAACTCTTTTAAATTGATTCCAATCATTTTTGCAGTTTTACCGCCAGTACCTGAATCTATTTCATCAAAAATTATGGTCTTATTATCGTAATGATTACTTGAAATCAATTTCAAAGCCAGCATTATTCTTGAAATTTCACCACCTGAAGCAATTTTTTCAATGCCCTCAAAGTTTTGCTCAGGATTTGTTTTAATTAATATTTGCACATTATCAATTCCTTTTGGAGTTATTGATTCTGTACTCACTATATCAACTTTCAAATCCAGTTGCTCCATATTTAAATTTTTGGTAACCGCTAGCAATTTTTCTCTAAGTTTTTGTGAAGCTTGCCTTCTTAAATTGCTTAGTTCCTTAGCGTATTTAAAATAATTTTGCTTTAACTCCGTAATATTTTTTTCAACCAGCTCAAGGTTAAACGTTTCATCTTCTAAAGCTTGCAATCTCATTTTGGATAGCTCAATAATAGCAGGGAATTTTGAAGAATCTTCTTTGTACTTTTTTTCAGCTTCTTTAATTTTAAAGTATCTACTTTCAATTTCCTCTATATTTTCAGTATCATTTATTAAATTTTGGCTGATTCTAGTTATTTCATTATTGAAGGTCTCCAATTCTAAAATTATAGATTCTAAATTTTTGTCATAAGGAGTAAATGCATCAGTAAATCTATTTAGTTGCTTATGTATAGACCATAATTCTGATATTACATTGCTGTCACCCTCAATTAGCTTTTTTGAAACTAATTGACTTATATCTAGAATTTTTGAAAATTCTAACAGATTTTTCCTTTTTATAGCGAGCTCGTCTAACTCATTTTCTAAAGCAGCTAGTTCCTCTAAGTCCTTTATTTTATTTAAAAGGTAGGCTCTTTCATATTCATTTTTTTGAATATTACTTTGTAGCTCTTCTAACTTTTTTTTTAAAACTTGGATTTTTTGGTATATGATTTTAATGTTATTTAACTGATTTGAAGAATTGATGTAATTATCTAGTATATCAATGTGAGAACTCGAATCTAGCAATTTTACCTGATTATGCTGAGAGCAAATTTCGCATAGATACTTTTCTACAGCCTTGATATTATCAATTGTCGTTGGCTGATCGTTGATAAAAATCTTATTTTTGCTATCAGAACTAATTACTCGTCTGATTATTAATGTTTTTTCATTATTGTTAAGGAACCCATTTTCAAGTAAGTAATTTGTAACGTATTCATCACCAAAAATGTCAAATTCAACGGTTATTGATGTTGTCTTCGATTGATCCTTAATAACATTGGAATTAGCTTTTTTTGCAAATATAGAAAGTAAAGCCTTCAGTATAATCGACTTCCCTGCTCCAGTCTCACCAACTATACTTGTTAACCCCTTCTTAAAATTGATTTCTAAAAAATCTATAAGTATGAAATTTTTAATATAAAGGTTAACTAACATAGATAAATAATAATAACTTCAGACAATCTTACTGAAATATAGATAAAATTACAAATTTAATAGCATTATTGCTTGCTATTTAAAACTTCATCAATTTCTTTTTTAAGTTCTGTAACGCTAGTCTTTATATCATTTAATTGATCAAGCCCACTGTCTGTTTTTGTATTATTTGTATCTTTTTTTGTAGTAGAATCCCCACCTGTGACTTGATTAGTTAAAGAATTTATGCTTGCTGGTATATTGGAAAGATCTAGGTTTTTCAAATCTGGTATTTTTAAACTAAAATTCCCATGGCTTGCAACGCTCAAAAAGGAGTAAATGATACCTAAAATAATTAATGTCCTTATCCTCAAAAAAGCTAAAAATAAATTAAGCATAACTTAACATAAATGTAAAAATATTATATACATATAGAAGATAACAAAATAATTAAGATTAACAACATTAAAATTTGAGAAATGAAGGATAATAAAATATTCTCACTGGTTTTAGAGCCCAATCCGCTATTGCATAAAAAATCTGAGTTGGTCATGGATATTAATTCAGAAATCAAAGAATTTTCCAAAAATCTTGTTGCTACAATGGAGCATTATAAAGGTCTTGGTCTTGCTGCAGTTCAAGTCGGGGTGCTTAAAAAAATTATTGCAGTAAATATAAGCAATATTGGAAGAGATGGGGATGAGCCATTAAATTTAGAAGAAGGTCCCAGAGTCTTAATTAATCCAGAAATAATTGAAAAATCAAGTGACAAAAAAATCTATGCAGAGGGATGCCTCTCTTTTGGAAATATCTTCCCGGAAGTAGAAAGATTTAATAAGATAAAGGTTAGGTATTTAGATTTAGATGGTAAGGAAAATTTGTTAGAAGTTTCAGATAATATCATGTCAGCGTGCCTGCAACATGAAATTGACCATACGAATGGTATAGTTTTTTTAGACAGGCTGTCTAGAATAAAAAAAGACTTTATGATGAAAAAATACTTAAAATGGAGAAAAAATAACGTAAATTCTTAATTTGGTGATTCTGTGAGCTCTGGAGTTCTAGGTGTCAGAGTGTTTATGCAATAAAGCTAATTTTTGTTTATGGTTTATTTGCAGGAGTATCGGCATGATTTCTTAGAAATTCAATTAAATCAATTCTGTCCTCTAGTTTTTTTATTCCAGCAAATGCCATTTTTGTGCCTGAAACGTACTTTCTTGGAGATTTTAGATAATGAATTAATTCTTGAAAATTCCATATATCGCCAGAACTACCTTTCTGACTCATAGCGCTAGAATATGCAAAATCTTTTTTTGAGGCTACGGTACTATTGATAATATTCCATAAATTTGGTCCTATTTTATTTGCGTCACCTTTGTTGATTGTGTGACATATAGAGCATTTTTTAAATGTAGATTCTCCCTTTTTATAATCCGCCTTGTCAAATAATAATTTTAAATCTAGATTTTCTTCATTCACCTCATCTTCCTGTTTTGTATTATCATTTTGATTTTCTGGTACCTCAATTTTATACCCTCTTTTCTCAACTGAAATTTCAGGGTAGTAAATTAAATCTCCAATATTTATGCAAAAAACAATGGCAAAAAAGGCTAATGCAATAGAAAGTGCAATTTTATCAAATTCGTAATTATTCACTTATATAACATTTTTTAAATATTCTTTTTTTATCCAAGCTCTGAATTTAAAGCAAGTTTAATTTTCAAAATATCATTACTTAATATTTCGCTTTAGTGCCAACCAATCCCTTAGGCCTAAATCTTTTTCAAAATTTAAAAGATCATCATTGCTTTGTTTGCATGTTGCGTTATCCGGTATAATTAAATTTTCCAATCCTACGGCTAATGATGCAATTTGAACTCTGCATGCTTTTTCTAAATGATTAGTGTAAAACATTGCTTCGTGTATAGTTTTACCACAAGTTAAAGTTCCATGATTCCTTAAAAACATTACATATTTGTCTTCCAAATCTGATACAATATTTTTACCCGCTTCCTCTTGTAGCGTTAATGAATTATAATCATGATACTTTATGTTATTATAAAAATGTAACGCAAATTGACTTATTGGCAATAATCCTTGTTTCATCGCAGAAACAGCTACTCCGGGAATGGTATGAAGGTGAAAAATGGAATTTATATCGGATCTTCCTTTATAAATAAGTGAATGTATAATGTATCCCGTTTTGTTATATTGATATTCTTTTCCATGTAATACAGTGCCGTTAAAATCAACTTCTAAAAGAGATGAGGCGGTTATTTCTGCAAATAACATCCCAAATGGATAAATATAAAAGCTGTTTCCATCACTACTTCGTGCAGAAAGATGAGTATAAGTTAAGTCATCCATTTTCAAATAAGCCAAAATCCTATAAGCCAAAGCTAAATTTTCTTTTATAGTTTTATCAATCATATTGGTAAATTTAATTACGCTTTAACGGTCACATAACAATTTGGCGTTTCATATAATTTTATTTGCGAACACTGAACGGACTCACCTTTGAAAATTATCGGACAAACATTATATAACAAAAAATAAGCCATGTTTTCTGCGGTTGGATTAGTATCTAAATAAAATATTTTTTGGCCAGTAATTCTTGATATATTCTCGCCTAAATCTTTATCAGCTGCATTTAGTATGGCATTGTGGTCCCAATTATCATTTAACCACTTTAATAATTTTTGCTTAATGATGCTAAAATCAATTACCATTCCTAAGTTATTTAGTTCGCTAGATTCAAATGTTGCTTCTAGAGTGTATCTATGTCCATGAAGCATTTTGCAGTTTCCGCTATGTCCGATAATTCTGTGGGCAGAATCAAAGCCTAAAATTTGTGTACATCTCATTGCTAAAAGTCTTGTTATTTATATAGAGTTTAAGTTATGAATCATACATAAGTAATTAACATAATACAATAATATGCACGAAAATACTAAAAACCTACCACCGATTCAGATTTTTTTGGCAAATCCACGTGGATTTTGTGCAGGAGTTGAAAGAGCCGTAGAAATTGTAGAGCGTGCGATCTTAAAATATGGAGCTCCTGTATATGTTAGACATGAGATAGTGCACAATAAATATGTT
Organism: Candidatus Bandiella numerosa; assembly: GCF_029981845.1. GTDB lineage: Bacteria > Pseudomonadota > Alphaproteobacteria > Rickettsiales > Midichloriaceae > Aquirickettsia > Aquirickettsia numerosa. Next base: position 339,677 of record NZ_CP104164.1, read on the forward strand.
GTTGAAAATCTTAGAGCAAAAGGTGCAATTTTTATTGAGGAAATTAGTGAGATACCTGAGGGTGCTGTGACAATTTTTTCTGCTCATGGAGTAAGTGAAAGGGTGGAAAATGAATCAAGATATAAGAATTTAAAAGTTATTGATGCTACTTGTCCTCTTGTTAAAAAAGTTCATCTTCAAGCTCAAAAATTCGAAAAAGAGGGAGACAATATTATTTTAATTGGACATAAAAATCATCCTGAGATTGAAGGGACGAGCGGTAGGATTAAACAAAAGGTTTTTATTGTTGAAAATATTGATGATGTAGAAAAAGTTCCTTATAAAACAGAAGATAGCATTTCTTATGTTACTCAAACCACATTAAGTGTTGATGATACCAAAAGCATAATTAAGAGGCTGAAGGATAAATTTCCCAATATTAAAGGGCCAGAGCTTAGTAATATATGCTTTGCTACACAAAATAGGCAGGATGCAGTAAAAAAACTTGCTATGATTGCAGATACTATTTTTGTTATTGGTGCAAAAAACAGTTCAAATGCGAATAGATTAAGAGATATTGCTGAAAATTTTGGGACGAAAGCGTATTTACTAAATGGAGAAGATGATGAAATTTTCAATTTACTTGATAATACTAAAGCTTTGGGAATAACTGCTGGGGCATCAGCTCCTGAGATTTTGGTCGAGAATTTGATTAGAAAAATTAAAAAAATCAAAGACGTGAAAATTATCAATCTAGAGGGTATAGAGGAAAATATTAAATTTAAAATTCCTAAAGAGCTGTAGAAGTGGCGCGTTTAATTCCATATTCAAAATTAAAATAATTAAGTAATTTTTATTAATAAGTGCTAATATTTTTTATAAAAAAATTTTTATTAAATTTAATTGATAAAATTAGTAAATATCTATTGACTAACCTGAAACTATTGCATATAACTTTCATACTAATTTCTTTGAAAAAGTGAATAAGATATTGTTTTTAACAACAAGCTGAGACAAAAATTACTCTATATGCGCTATTTGTAATAGCAAAATTATAATAAGAGTGTTTGGTGAATGCCTAGGCAACAAAAGGCGATGAAGGACGTAATAGGCTGCGATAAGCTACGAGTAGGTGCCAATAACCGCTAATTCGTAGATTTCCGAATGGGGGAACCCATCAAGTTTACTTGATATTTTAAGATGAATACATAGTCTTAAAAAGCGAACCTGGAGAACTGAAATATCTTAGTACCCAGAGGAAAAGAAATCAACCGAGATTCCGCTAGTAGTGACGAGCGAACGTGGAAGAGGCCAGTCTTTTAATAATTATAACTAGAATATTTTGGAAAAAATAATCATAGAAGGTGATAATCCTGTATAGGTAAAGATTATTAAAAGCTAGAGTAGGGCGGGACACGCGAAATCCTGTTTGAATATGGGGGGACCACCCTCCAAGCCTAAATACTATTTGTTGACCGATAGTGAACTAGTACCGTGAGGGAAAGGCGAAAAGAACCTCGATAAGAGGAGTGAAATAGATCCTGAAACCAAACACTTACAAGCTGTCGGAGCATGATTCTTTCTTCGGAAAGGAGGCGTGTGACGGCGTACCTTTTGTATAATGGGTCAGCGAGTTAGTGTATCTAGCAAGGTTAAGCCGTTAGGTGTAGCCGCAGCGAAAGCGAGTCTTAATAGGGCGAATATAGTTAGTTGCATTAGACCCGAAACCGAGTGATCTAGCCATGAGCAGGTTGAAGTTGGGGTAATACCCAATGGAGGACCGAACCCGTCAATGTTGCAAAATTGTGGGATGACTTGTGGCTAGGGGTGAAAGGCCAATCAAACTCGGAAATAGCTGGTTCTCCGCGAAATCTATTTAGGTAGAGCGTTGTTCGTTTATCATTAGGGGTAGAGCACTAGATAGGCTAGGGGGGCCAAAAGCCTTACCAAACCTAACTAAACTCCGAATACTAATGAGTATAGAACAGCAGACAGGCTATGGGTGCTAAGGTCCATAGCCGAGAGGGATACAGCCCAGATCATCATCTAAGGTCTCTAAGATATAATTAAGTGTGAAAGGATGTGAAGACGCCAAAACAACTAGGAGGTTGGCTTAGAAGCAGCCATCCCTTAAAGAAAGCGTAATAGCTCACTAGTCTATTAGCGACTTTGCGCCAAAAATGTAACGAGGCTAAAATTATACACCGAAGATATGAGTTTGTAGTATTTATACTATGAACGGTAGCGGAGCGTTGTGTAAGTCTGTGAAGGTGAATTGCGAAATTTGCTGGAGATATCACAAGTGAGAATGCTGACATGAGTAGCGTAAAGGAATGTGAAAAACATTCCCGCCGAAAGTCCAAGGGTTTCTGCGTAAAGTTAATCTTCGCAGGGTTAGCCGGTCCCTAAGATGAGGCTGAAAAGCGTAATCGATGGGAATCACGTAAATATTCGTGAGCCTGCTAAAAGTGACGAAATTTAGAAGTTGTACTGTGTTATTGGATTCATAGTGCAATCAAGAATTTCCAGGAAATAGCTTTAGCTTATAGACCGTACCCCAAACCGACACTGGTGGACAGGTAGAGTATACTAAGGCGTAGAGTGAATAATGTTGAAGGAACTAGACAAATTGCATCCGTAACTTCGGGAAAAGGATGACCTAGCGTAGGCAACTATGTATAGGTGGCACAAACCGGGGAGAAACGACTGTTTATCAAAAACACAGGGCTCTGCGAACTCAAAAAAGGAAGTATAGGGTCTGACGCCTGCCCAGTGCTGGAAGGTTAAAGTGAGATGTGCAAGCTTCGAGCTGAAGCCCCAGTAAACGGCGGCCGTAACTATGACGGTCCTAAGGTAGCGAAATTCCTTGTCGGGTAAGTTCCGACCTGCATGAATGGCGTAACGATTTCTCCATTGTCTCCAACATTAGCTCAGCGAAATTGAATTCTCCGTGAAGATGCGGAGTTCCCGCGGTTAGACGGATAGACCCCGTGAACCTTTACTATAGCTTTACATTGATATTAGGAATTGAATGTGTAGGATAGGTGGTAGACTTTGAAGTCACGACGCTAGTTGTGATGGAGTCATCCTTGAAATACCACCCTTTTGCTTCTTGATATCTAACCAAGACCTGTGAATCCAGGTCTGAGACAGTGTATGGTGGGTAGTTTGACTGGGGCGGTCACCTCCTAAAGAGTAACGGAGGTGTGCGAAGGTAAGCTCAAGCTGGTCGGAAATCAGCCCTAAGAGTGCAATGGCATAAGCTTGCCTGACTGCGAGACTGACAAGTCGAGCAGAGACGAAAGTCGGCCATAGTGATCCGGTGGTTCCGAGTGGAAGGGCCATCGCTCAACGGATAAAAGGTACTCTAGGGATAACAGGCTGATTTCCCCCAAGAGTTCACATCGACGGGGAGGTTTGGCACCTCGATGTCGGCTCATCGCATCCTGGGGCGGTAGTACGTCCCAAGGGTTGGGCTGTTCGCCCATGAAAGCGGTACGCGAGCTGGGTTCAGAACGTCGTGAGACAGTTCGGTCCATATCCGGTGCAGGCGATAGAGTATTGAAAGGAGTTCCCCTTAGTACGAGAGGACCGGGGGAAATGCACCTCTAGTGTACCAGTTATTGTGCCAACAGTAAACGCTGGGTAGCTATGTGCAGCGTGGATAACTGCTGAAAGCATCTAAGTAGGAAGCCCACCTTAAAATAATTTTCCACCACTTTAGTGGGTAAGATCACTAAGAACAACCGTTATATAGGCACTAAGTGTAAGCACAGTAATGTGTTTAGCTGAGGTGTACTAACCGATCGAGGGCTTGATAAAATTAACTTTATACTAGTGCGTATATAGTGTATTTGTTTGTGGAATTTTAAAAAACAATATTTTTTAAAAGCCTTGGTGTTTATAGCGTAATGGAACCACTCCGATCCATCTCGAACTCGGTTGTGAAACGTTACAGCGGCGATAATACTTTGTCTTACACCCATGGGAAGTTAGCACGATGCCATTAACTTTAAATATTTATTTTTCTATTAATTTTAATCGTTTACACAGATGATAAGTTACGCAATCGTATAAGCAAGCGGAAAAAATTCTGGATTGAACCAGGCAAATTTTATGACTTCAATTATATTGATTTAAATCCTGTTGTGATAAAATCTAAGGATTGTTAAGAGTGTTGCTGGTCATATGAATTTGATGAAATTCATAGTTGAAGATACGATACTAGGTGTTTAGAAAAAAGATAGTTATCGAAACAAGGGCTTAGGTAGTATGTTATTAAGAGAAATTGAAGATAGGTTCACTAACAAAGGATATAGTAATATTAATTTGATAACAAATCAATTTCAAGCAGCTGAGTTTTATAAAAAATGTGGATTTGAAGTAGAATTTATACGTGAAAATAAGGAAAATCCAAAATTAACAAAAACATTTTTTATTAAATATTTAAAATAACTACAATGAGTTAAACATAAAACGATTCAAAATGAGAAACTGTGTCATAATCAAATTTTCATTATTATACTAATTTTAAATATAATGTAAGATTTGGAAATGCAGTGTTGCCTCAAGTGGCGTTATTAAGATATCTAAAGAGTTTGGATAGTCAATTATAGAGATAATTTTGTGACGGTGCATAGCCGCCAGTGTTGCATTAACAAAATTCAATAATGGGTATACAATCATAAGCACAAAGGATATTAAGACTTTAAATACTTTACATGATTGTCGACTATTTGCATAAAATTCTTACTTTGCTAAAAATTCCTACAGTTCAAGCTCCTAAAAATGGTAACCACTATAATATTGGAGTTGCTGGGTCCATTTATTATTCCTTTAAGTATTCAAATTCCTTCATAGCTGGATGTAAATGACTTCCAACTGTAAAAATTCTTAATACTATCAGGGAGGTTTCATGTTATATGGTGCTATTTCTGCATTTTTAAATAATATTATCGAGGATATGTATGATGAGAAACCTTTTTTATAGGTCTATAAAATGATGGTAGTTGCTTTATTTTACTAATGGATTTGTACTATTAGTAGTTTAACTAGAGAAGCATCTCATGCATTAGTTTATTGTGAATGCTGAGATAAAGAGTATGGTTATAATTTTATACAAACATTGCCTACAGAGAGATTGCATTTTTCGCAGCTATGTTGCCGATAGGCCTATAACTCCCTATATCTGGAGTTCACTTCACTTATATTTCTGTACAATTATCAGTATACTTGTCGTACAATAATTCTGATGCTATAAAGCCTGATAACAGTGTTGCTGAAGATAAAGCCCCTATGACAATTCCATTATCTGTATAGTAATTATTGATACCACAGCATTGTCCACTAATTTTTACTACACTACCTATTAATGCCCCTAACCCAGTGAAAAGCCAGCATGCAGGTCCTGCGATTGAAATCAGGGAAGATAGTAGAATGATTCCTCCTATGGAATGATGCTCTTTGCACTTACTTGATAAATCATCGTTACAAATTTTTTGATAATTATTAGTTTCAACTTGGCAAGTATCTTTTTCAATTAAATTGCAAAAAGGATATGTGTAAGTAAAATCGCTATATTGAATTAGGTTCTTCGCTTCATCAACATTAAATTTTTTAGTAATTTCACATAGTGCAGTTTTGCCGTTAGTATCTTGTATAGTTGTATCAGCACCTTTTTTTAAAAGAAATTCGGTCATATTAAAATCTCTATAGTTTATTGCAATATTAATTGGTGCGCCATCAGGCTGACCATTACCATGAGCAATTGCATCTATATTAGCACCATTATTTAAAAGTAAATTTGCTATTTCAATATAATCCTCTCTGCAACATGTTGCTCCAGTTACATCTGCAAATTTAGCTCTTAATGCAACTTTATGCAGAGCAGTATTGCCATGCTCATCTACAAGTGTAACACTAGCACTATTATCTATAAGCATTTCTGTAATATTGAAATTTCCATATAATGATGACACCATCAAAGCGGTGTCTTTATAAACACCTGTTGAATCTATTTCTAACAGATTAGATAACTTTACGATTATATGTGACATTTGCTCGTTGTTTTTAGCAACGGCAAAAAACAACGGAGATACCGTTTCGCCAAAGATGGTATCAGCATATATACCATTATTGAGTGGTATTAAATTTTTAATATAGCACATTTCATTTATTAATGTGCTATTAGGATTGTTTACTAAAAATTCTGTCATAGATGCATAATCATCTTCTTTAATATATTGGCATAGTATTGTTGTATTAATCATTTTTAAAACTCCTTTTTTAATTCATTATGATCTCTCATAGATGTCACTACGTATCTAAATCTTTATTCAAACATTTTCATACTTCAACTGTGGATCTATGTATAAACACATCTTTTGATCCATTATCTGGAGCTACAAACCCATATCCTTTGGTAGAATTAAACCATTTTACTGTTTCTGTTGTTTTCGTATTACTTTTTTTATAAATTGTTTTTGTAGAGTTAATTAGAATTGCTAATCGCCATATTAGCTTAAAATTAATTATTTTCTATACTTTAGCATGTATTGATGTGACTTTCTTGTTTTTTTAATTTTTTCTATTTCATTTATTGCCTCATCATAAGAATCACAAGATTGAATAATCAAGTTACCTAATTTATTCTCCTTCCCCCCCTGAAGTGACCCTCAAAACATGGAGTGAAAGTTAAGCAACTTTGATAAAATAGAAACAAATAAGCAGGAGTTGCAAATGAATCCAAATACAAGAAAAAGATATAATGAAGAATTCAAAGTGGAGGCAGTGAAATTGGTAACTACGAGAGGATATAGTTTAACGCAGGCAGCTAAAAGTCTGAGCGTTAATATAGATTCAATTAGTGAATAAGGTTAAGAAGAAACATCGTCACCACGTATAGTATTTGCAGGGAACGGGAATATGAATGCTATAGATAAGGAAAAAAGGATTTTAGAATAGGAGATAAAAACTATAAGTGGAGTGAGATATATTAAAAAAGGAGCTGGCATATTTTGCGAATCCACAAAGGTAAAGTATGTATTTATAGATAGCACACAGTGGTAATTACAAAATTAACGATCTATGTAGAGCGTTAGAAGCAAAGGAAAGTGGATATTATGATTGGAACAAAAGTTAATAATAATGAAAAAACAGATATGAAAATCATAAAAAAGTAGCTAGCCAAATGAGGGAAAAATGATATCTTTTCTAAAAGAAAAAATAAATTTAGAATTACAACAAAAGCTGTTTAAAAGGATATTAAGATAGAGATAATATATTGAATAGAAATTTTGTTACAGGATGGGCTCCAATAAAGTATGGGTATCTGATATCACCTAGATTCAAACGGAACAGGGATGGGGTCTATTTATGTATTATCCTAGCTCTTTTTTCTAGAAAAATAGTTGGTTAAGGAATGTAGTAATAGAATAAATAACGAGTTGGTAATGTATGCATTTTTAAAGGCCTATTGGGAAAGAAAGCCACAAAAAGGATTGATATTTTATTCTGGTAGAGGTTCACAATATACATCTAATGATTTTCAAAAAGTTTTTTACCATCAGCCTATTGCCATAATTTTTATTATACTCTTAAGTGAGCAAATAAAATTAGCATCCTCACAATTTTGATTTTTGCTTCATATAATCTTTTATTTCTTCTTTCAACCATCCAACGATTCACTCCTGAGTGAATTGCATTGCAAGAATTTCCTCTCTTTTTACCTTCACTTTATTAATTTATTTAATATCCTTTCAAAAATAGCTTTTATATTGTTATTATCCATGAGATTGATTAAGGTTTTATTGGATAAATCTTGATCGAGTGGTATCTGTTCTATAAACTTTATCTTCTTATCTTCACAATAACTTGGCAAACTATTTTTGCCAAAAATATATTCATTTGCACCACTTGCCGAATTGGTATAGTACGCCATATTTTCAATAACTCCCATTATATCTATTTTTAGTTTAAAAAACATATCCACTGCTTTAAATGCATCTATCAACGCAAGTTTTTGAGGAGTTGTAATCACAATTGCTCCATCTATAACATAGTTTTCAGCAATACTTAAATGAATATCTCCTGTGCCAGGTGGCGTATCAACTATTAAATAATCTAAATCACCCCATGCTGTCATTTTAAAAAGTTGGTGCACAGCCTTTGTAAGCATTGGTCCCCGCCAAATCAATGCAGAACCCTCTGGGACTAAAAATCCCATAGACATCAAACTTATTTTAAATTTTTTATGGGGCTGTAATAAACCTTCTACAACCTCAGGCTTATGATTGATTTCAAAAATTCTTGGGATAGACGGACCATATATATCAGCATCAAGTAATCCAACTTTATATCCTAATTCTACAAGTGCAATTGCTAAATTAGCTGCAATTGTAGATTTTCCTACTCCGCCTTTGCCAGAGGCTACTAGAAGTATCTTTTTAACATTTTCAAGTTTTATTTTCTGTTTTTGTTGTTTACCTGTAAACATTATTGTTAAATGCACTAAGTTGATGTGAGCCCATGCTAACACAATTTTATAGCTAGCCCGAGTTAAAATTTAAATATTTTTTATTTTGGCTATACGAATAGAATTACAAAAATTTTTATGGAAACGTTTTGTAATTAGAAAATCTACTTTGGAGGCTTCAACTGAAGAACTTTGCCTTTATTTTTTGAGTGCTATCTTATACAAATTGCCTAAAATAATTTAACATTTAAATTGAGTCTTTTTGGTGATTTTAGGCAATTTGTATTACTGTTTGCTGTGCTTATTTTCATCTTTTGAAAATCTTATAGTTAATTTTGGTTATTAAGTACTTTTATTTAATTGATTATATAACCAATCAGTAAATTTTTTTGAAGAGTTTGACGCACTGACCTCAATAATACATGGTATATCATAGCTGTGTAACTCTATAATTCTATCTTCTATTTTTTGAAAATGTATTGATAGTGTTTTTAATATAAGTATTGCTTCATCTTCTTCGTGAAATTTGTTTTCATATTCAAATATAGAGGTGACATTATTAATAATATTAGCACATGAGATAAGTTTTTCCTGAACTAAAGTTTTTGCAATTATTTGGGCTTCTATTTTATTAGGACATGTAACGTATATAAGGCTTACTTTATGCATTAGTTAAATTACTTTGGTTTTTATAAAAAATTGGCCTAGAAATATATACTTTGCTAAAAGCTCTTATGATTTGGTGATCCCGACAGGATTCGAACCTGTGACCTACTGATTAAAAGTCAGTTGCTCTACCGACTGAGCTACGGGACCATTAGTACCTTGGAAGTTATATCATATTGAGCATACTAAAACAAAACTTTTTTACTCAATAGCTAAATAAATTTATCCGACTATTTCGGACTCACTAAAGAAGAATGCAATTTCATCTTTTGCACTTTCAATAGAATCGGAGCCATGTACTGAATTGGCTTCAATGTTTTCAGCAAAATCTTTTCTAATACTACCTTTCGCAGCTTCTTCAGGATTAGTAGCTCCCATAATTTCTCTATTTTTGGCTACAGCATTTTCTCCCTCAAGAACTTGAACTACTACAGGTCCAGATATCATAAAACTAACTAGGCTATTAAAAAAAGATCTATCTTTGTGTGCATGGTAGAATAACATTGCTTGCTCTTCTGTCAATTTAATTCTTTTTTGAGCTACAATCCTCAAACCATGTTCCTCAAATCTGCTGTTTATCGCTCCGGTTAAATTTCTTCTAGTTGCGTCTGGCTTTATTATGCTAAGTGTTCTTTCCATTTTATTATTATGCTAATTTGTTTCCAATAGGAGTTCTTTTAATACACGGTTCATGACTATTTGTATACATTTTTTTACCTGAAGCGCAAGGACTTTTTATATCATAGACTGATGGATCTTTTGGTTTACACCCTATGAGGCTTGCAAATAATAGAGAAAAAATAACTACTTTTTTCATAATCAATATCTAGTTTTGTTTATACAATGATCTTGGTGAACCTAAAATGTTATACCCAGCGTCTACAAATATAATTTCACCAGTGATATTTGACGATAGGTCACTTAGTAAGAATGCAGCTGTATTTCCTACGTCATAAATCGTGACATTCCTTTTGAGGGGAGAGTTCTCTTCATTAAATTTTAGCATGCTTCTAAAATCACCAATGCCTGATGCGGCTAATGTTTTAATCGGTCCTGCTGATATTGCATTTACTCGTATATCCAATTCACCTAAATCTGCAGCTATATACTTAACGCTTGATTCAAGTGCAGCTTTTGCAATACCCATCACATTGTAATTCGGAATAACCTTTTCGGCACCATAGTAAGTTAATGTAAGAATACTACCACCAGGCTTTAATATTTCTGCAGCTTTTTTCGATGTATATACAAAAGAATAGCAGGAAATATCCAATGTATTTAAAAAATTACTTCTTGAAGTATCTACATAGCGACCTTGAAGTTCGTTTTTATCAGAGAAGGCTATTGCATGTACAAAAAAATCAATTTTACCATAGTGCTCCTTTATCAATTCAAATGCTTTATCAATAGATGTTTCGTCACTTATATCACATTCTATTAGTAAATCAGACTTCAATTCCTCAGCAAGAGGTTTGACTCTTTTTGCAAGTATTTCATTTTGATAACTAATTGCGAATTTGGCACCGTAATTATTACAAACTTTTGCGATACCCCATGAAATGGACTTATCATTTGCCAAGCCCATTATCAAGCCAACTTTACCTGATAACATCTTATTTAAATCGCTCATATTGTATGTCCCTATTTATTTATCTTTATTTAACTATTTCCCAAGAACCATCAGATCTTCTGCATGCAGTACCAAAACCTCTTTCGGCTTTATCACCAATTTTTATTTCTTGAGTGTATTCTCTGCAATTTTGCCCATCGCTATTTACAAAAGTATTAGTGGGCTTTACATATCCGGAAGCATTAGTATCAGGATTTTTCCATATTGATGCGCTACCTGATTTGTTATATTCCAAAGCGCTAACTTGGCTTTTTTGCTGTAATTCTAAATCTCTTTGATCTAGGCTCTTTCCTAATTCACTTCCAACCATAGAGCCAACTATTGCGCCTGCAGCAATAGCAATACCTTTGCCACTTCCTCCCCCAATTGTCGATCCTACTAAAGCTCCTGCTACGCCCCCTCCAATTGCTCCCATTTTTGACTTACTCACTTTTCCAGCTTCATTAGTAAAACAACCCGTTAGTAAAAAGACTGAAAACAACAATGCAACAATAAACTTCGACATGTAATTAAATTATATACAGTGATTGGAAGATCATAATATTAATACATTGAAATGCAAGCTTTTATAACTATATCTATGGTATAAAACTTGAATTTATTCATCTGGTATTTAATGAATCTCCCAAACTTAAGTGTATACATGGTCTCAGATTCTTCAGGAGAAACAGTTATTGCTGTAACAAAAGCTGTTATTTCTCAATTTGACAATATTGAGGTACAAGAATATATGTGGCCATTGGTAAGATCGAAGGAGCAAATAGATGAGATTGCCACTGCGCTACAAAAAAATCCGGGAATTGTCATATACACAATACTTAATAAAGAATTAAGAGAGCATTTAAAATTAAAGTGTAGCGAATTAAACGTAAAATGCTTTTCCCCAATTGCAAATATAATTTCCGAAATATGCTCGTATTGTGGCGTTCTTACATCCAAAAAAACTCCAGAAAAAGAAATATTATCTGATATAAATTATTTTAAGAAAATTGAAGCTATTAATTTCACAGTGAATCACGATGATGGGCAACAAAGTAAAGATTTTAATAATGCTGACATCCTTTTAACTGGTGTTTCTAGGACATCAAAATCACCAACTTCATTATATTTAGCACAAAGAGGTTACAAAGTTGCAAATTGGCCAATTATCAATGGTGTTGATTATGATTTTTCTTTAATCGATAAGCCTTTGATAGTAGGTCTAACAATAGGTATTGAACGATTGATTCAAATCAGGCAATGTAGGTTAATGGGACAAGATTTAAAAAATTTCAAAAATGATTATACTGATGCAACTAGCATTAAAGATGAAATTAAATACGCTAATAGAATTTTTAATAAGAACAATTTCCCTATTGTAGATGTTACATCAAAAGCTATTGAAGAAATATCAGCTGAAATAATTAACTTATATTTTGCAAAAAAAGGTGAACATTTAATAACCATTTAATTTGGATTATTAGTATAAATTTGATGATTAATAGTTCATATTATGTTAGAAATTATAGTTTGAAACAACAATAAACTTAAATATATAACTTTGTCATGAAAGATTTTAAAAGTAACTTCAGCAGTAATTTAGTGAAGTGGGTGGGCATTATTTTTTTAATTATAATTGCATACAGCTTTGTAGATGTGGCTAATATATCAAACAAAAAGCTAATTTTTTCTGATTTTATGGATAAAATATCAAATGGAGAAATTAAAGAAGTGAATATAAAGGGTAGTGATGTTGAAGGAAAGCTTGCTAATGGTGAAAGCTTTGCAACATTATCGCCGCGGTTTTATCCGCAACTTATTGATGATTTGAGAACTCAAAATGTAAAAATAAACATTGTCCCTATAGAATCAACTATGGGAAACATACTTGGTATAGTTTTTTCATGGCTACCTATGATTGTTTTAATAGGAATATGGATATATTACTTGAAGAATATGCAAGGGGCAGGTGGAAAAGCTATGGGTTTTGGAAAATCAAAAGCTAAGTTAATGCAAGATCAAAATAAAAAAGTTACATTTGCCGATGTAGCTGGGATTGATGAGGCTAAAGAGGAGTTGAAAGAGGTGGTTGATTTTTTGAAAAATCCTGCAAAATTTGATAAATTGGGCGGTAAAATTCCAAAGGGCTGTCTACTTATAGGGGCACCAGGAACTGGTAAAACCTTACTTGCAAGAGCAGTGGCGGGAGAAGCTGGAGTTCCGTTTTTTACAATTTCAGGATCAGATTTCGTTGAAATGTTTGTTGGTGTTGGGGCAAGTAGAGTAAGAGATATGTTTATGCAAGCTAAAAAACATGCGCCTTGTATAGTATTCATTGATGAGATTGATGCAGTTGGTCGTCACAGAGGTTCTGGACATGGTGGAGGTAATGACGAACGTGAGCAAACTTTAAATCAATTGCTGGTAGAAATGGATGGTTTTGCTGATAATCAAGGTATAATTGTTGTCGCTGCAACTAATAGACCCGATGTATTAGATTCGGCATTACTTAGGCCTGGAAGGTTTGATAGACAGATTACTGTGCCACTTCCCGATATCAAGGGTAGAGAGCAAATATTACAAGTGCATATTAAAAAAGTTCCAATAGCTCCTGATGTTGATGTTAAAGTAATAGCTCGTGGGACACCTGGGTTCTCTGGTGCAGATCTTGCAAATTTAATCAATGAAGCAACGCTTGCAGCTGCTAAATTAAATAGGGAAGTAGTTACCATGCAAGAGTTAGAGCACGCTAAAGATAAAGTAATGATGGGCGCTGAAAGAAGGTCTATGGTAATGTCTGAGGATGAAAAGAAAATAACAGCTTATCATGAAGGTGGACATGCGCTTGTAAGTTTATATGTGGCAGAATCAGATCCAATTCATAAAGCAACAATAATCCCAAGGGGAAGGGCATTAGGAATGGTAATGCAACTTCCAGAAAGTGATAGATGTCACTATAGCAAGGCTTATTTAGAAGCGCGACTTGCTATTGCTATGGGAGGAAGAGTTGCAGAAGAAATCATCTTTGGAAAAGAAAAAATCACTACAGGGGCATCAAATGATATCAAAGTTGCTACAAATATGGCAAAAAATATGATAACGAAGTGGGGATTTAGTGAAAAAATTGGCCCTATAATGGTTGGCGAAGATAGAGAAGATGCGATGATGGGATTTGGAATAGAAAAGTCTCACAATATATCTGGTAAGTTAGCTGAAACAGTCGATAAAGAAGTTGATAGATTGTTAAGAGATAGTTATAAAATTGCAAAAGACATCATTATAAAACATAAAAAGAAACTTGAGATTTTAGCAAAAGCACTGATAGAGTATGAAACTATTACTGGAGATGAGATTAAGGATTTGATGTCTGGAAAGAAAATACGGAATAATAATGAAAAATCAGAGACGGATAGTAAAAATTATCCAACCTCATCTGTGCCCAGTAGTTATTGATAACTGAGAATAGTAATATATTGCGTATCAAAAAAGCTATTTCGTAAAATTTATGCACAGCGCAGTGTATCACTCTTGCTCTAAGTCTTTATTAGCAATGGAAGTTTTTTGTCTACAAAAGTGAAGCTATATTATATTTTTAAATTTTCTTTAATTCTTGTTGCAGCCTCGATTATCTCTTCCATGGTTGGAACTAGAGCAAATCTAACAAAATTTTGCCCAGGATTTATCCCATCTGCTTCATCAGAAATTAACTGACCAGGAGTAACAATAATTCCCAATTCTATGAGAGTGTTAGAAAATTTTATACTATTTTGCCCTTTTGGTGTTTTTTGCCACACATAAAATGTTGAATCACCTTTGGGGGTTTCAAGTCCACAAGAGGTAAGGGCTTCTATCATTATATCACGCTTTTTCTTATACTCCTCTCTCATTTTTAGCACCTCCACCTGATCGTTCAGTGCAAGCGTTGCTACATCTTGTATAAAGGTTGGAGTACCAGAATCAATGTTTGTTTTTACTTTTTTAAACCCAGAAATAATACGCTCATCTCCAGCCACAAATCCTACCCTATAACCAGTCATATTACTGCGTTTTGAAAGCGAATAAAACGCTATTACACCCGTTTTTTGAATTTCTAATATACTTGTGGGTTTCTCCCCGAAATAAATATCATTATAGCATCCTTCATCAGCTGCAATTATTACGTTAAAATACTTGGCCCAAGAAACTAAAACTTGCAACCATTCTCTAGGGGCAGAAGCTCCTGTAGGTGAATTTGGATAATTTGTCCATATTATTTTAGCCTTGTGCGCAATGTTATCTGGTATTAATGCAAAATCTATTAAAAAATCATTTTTTTCGAGTAAGGGAGTAAAATGCACTTTGCCATTTCTAAATTTTGTTCCTGTCTTATAAACTGGATATCCAGGTGTGGGGCAAATTACTATATCGCCTGAATTTATAAATCCTGTTGGAAAGTTAAAAATTGCCTCTTTTGAGCCGATAGTTGATGAAATTTCTGTCTCAGGATTAAGATCTACGCCATATTCTCTTTTCATGTAATTTGCGCAGGCTTTTCTGTAACTTA
The DNA here is from genome assembly GCF_029981845.1 of Candidatus Bandiella numerosa. Lineage (GTDB taxonomy): Bacteria > Pseudomonadota > Alphaproteobacteria > Rickettsiales > Midichloriaceae > Aquirickettsia > Aquirickettsia numerosa. The sequence goes on from NZ_CP104164.1 coordinate 354,947, forward strand.
TATTACCAATATAACTTGGATAACCTGAAGTAGCTCTATTCCTAGCGAATTTTGAAAGATTATCAATAATAAAATCTGGAGTGGGACTTTTAGGATCTCCAACTCCAAAATCTATAACTTTGATACCCTTTTCTTTTAGTTCAGCTACTTTTTTGTAGATTTCCGAAAAAGGATATTCTCCAATTTCGTTTATTACTTTTGAGTATATAATGTCCATAAATAACTATTATTTTAATATTTTTTCAATAAAATCTTTAGTAAAATCACCACTTGAAATTCTAGCAACTTCACCAGTTAAAAATAACCCTTCATCAGTTATTTCAATACCTACATTGCCACCTTTCATATGAACTGTAATATTCTTATCTACAAAACCAAGCTTATGTGCAACACAACTTGCTGCAGAGCTACTTGTGCCAGATGCTAAAGTATAGCCTGCACCTCTTTCCCAAATTTCTATTTTAATGTTAGCCCTGTCCAAAATTTGAACAAATTGTACATTTGTTTTGTTCGGAAATAATTCATGATTTTCTAATAATGGGCCTAATTTTTTCGCTAAATCTTCAGTAACATTTTTTTTAAATAGCACGCAGTGAGGGTTACCAATATTTACGCAACTAATTAATTCTTTTTCACCAAGTAAGTTGATTTCGTGATTAAGTACTTCTTTAGAAGCAAGATTCATTGGTATTTTTTCACTTAAAAATGAATATTCACCCATAGCTACCTTAATTAGAATAGATTTTAAATCAAGGATATCAATTCCTACAATCCCGCCTTTGGTGTATAACTCAAATTGATTTTCTTTAATATATTCTTGATCGTGAACATACAGGGCAAATATTCGTATTCCATTGCCACTTTTTTCTGCTTCTGAGCCATCAGGGTTGAAAATTTGAAAAGAAATTTTGCCATTTTTAATTATTGGGCCAAACAAAATTCCATCCGATCCTATTCCATAATTTCTATGACATATTAATCTTATATTTTCTTCATTTAATTTTAAATTGAAGTTCAATTTATTAGGATCAATTACAATATAATCATTGCCGAGTCCATGATATTTATAAAAATCAGCCACTGATTTCAGTATAAATTTTAATTAATTTTTGTTTATCATCACAACCCAATTGGCATAGAGGCAATCTAAATTCTTCCTTAATCTGACCAATGTGTGCAAGTATTGTTTTTACAGGAATAGGGTTACTTGATATAGACAGAAGTGCCTTCATAAAATTATACAATTTATAGTGACTTTGTTTGGCGGCTTCAAAATTATTAGTAAAACATTGCCAAACAATATTTTTCATCTCCCTTGGAAAAATATTAGACATTACTGATACAATTCCGTGCCCACCTAAAGACATTATAGGGTATGTTAAAGCATCGTCTCCTGATAATACAAAGAAATCATTATCAACTTGACTAATCACATCCATTATTTGAGATAAATCACCACTTGCTTCTTTTACACCAATTATGTTTTTGTGCCGAGATAACCGCAACAAGGTTTCTATTTCAAGATTAACCGCAGTTCTACCTTTGATATTATATAAAATCATCGGAATATCTATTGAATCAGCTATTTGTTCGAAATGCTTATATAAACCTTCTTGCGGAGGTTTATTATAATAAGGGTTTACAGAAAGTATTGCATCAGCTCCAAGATTTTGAGCTTGCTTACTTTTTTTTATTGCTAATTCAGTATTATTACTTCCAGCACCTACGATAATTTTTATTGTATTTTTTGAAATTTTAACTGCAAGACTTATAATTTTTTCTGCTTCAATGTCATTAATTACTGGACTTTCACCAGTGGTTCCTAAAATAACCAATCCATCAACCTTTGCTTGAATTTGCTCATCGATTAACTTTTCAAGAGATCTGTAATCAACTGATTTATCTTCATTAAACGGTGTAACTAATGCAGTATACAATCCAGAATAATTGCTAGGCATTTAATAATTCCTCCATATAACTTTCAATAGTATAAAATCCCTTTTTATTTTTTATCCATTTAGCACAATTTAATGCTCCTTTTGCAAAAGAACTTCTTCCTTTGGAATCGTGAGAGATTTTTATAAAATCCTCATTGCTATCAAATATAACCTCATGTTTTCCAATAACGCTACCACATCTTGAAGAACTAAAATGAATCTCGTCAGGCTTCATTTCTCTATCAACCCTTTCAGTAATGATCTGTTTTTTACGTGTGATATTATCAATCATTATTTGTGCAGTTGTTAGCGCTGTCCCTGAAGGGGAGTCCTTTTTTTTATTATGGTGAATCTCGTGCCCCATGACGTCATACTCATCAAATTTGTCCATTACTAGAGAAGCTTTCTTTATAATCTCCCAAAATATGTTAACTCCAATGGCAAAATTGGATGCATAAATGAATCCAATATTATTATCAGTTATCAACTTTTGAACTTTTTGAATGTCACCATACCATCCAGTGGTACCACATACTATAGGCGTTCCTTTTAAGGAGATGATCTCAATATTTTCTAAACATGCTGATGGCTCAGTAAATTCTATAGCAACTTCGTCTTTTCCAAAATTATATGACAATAATTCATGTTTGTTATTAATTATCTTAGATATAGGAATTTGCAATTTCACAGCCTCTTTTTCAATCATTTGGCCCATTTTTCCATAACCTATAATTGCTATTTTCATGTACATGTTCTAATTTTATCACGAAAGGGTAACCTTTTTATCCTTATAATGTCAAGGATATTAAATTAGATTTTATTGCAAATTTATCCTCTATTCTTCTACTTTATTTTCCTTCATCTTTACTGAAGTATTTCAGTATCGACTATTTGTTAACACAAAGACACACTTTCATTAACGCTTTTATTTCAACTTATGCAGTGATCTCTGAAATTTGCAAAGAAAAATTCTACAGTAGGGTGCAATGGGTATATGTTTAGCACATCTTTTGCCGTTTGGAGCTTTTGGGCTGACTATAATTAAGCAAATGGGCATCATTTTCGTCAGCAAAACCCGCTAATAAAAATTGCGATACAAAATCTGCAATATTTTTCTCTACTAAATTTACGTATTTAACTATTTGTTTCCCCCATCAAGTTTTCAACTGTATAATGCACTGTGATTTGTGCGGAAGTTTCAAGAATACCAACCTAAGGACCAAAATCAACCCACACTTTAAAAGCAGGTTTCCTAGCTTTTGGAAATTCCTATGCTTTTACTAGGGTAATAGAACGTAAATCAACTTGCTCAAATTCAGTATAAGTTATTGTGACGTTGCTCGTTTTTATATATTTTCTAATTTTTCTTTTATCAAAGTTGCTTAACTTTTACCCTTGCTTTTTTGGGATAGCACTTCATTATAGCAAAAAATATACTTAAATGCTCATTATGTCTTTGGATTTAACATTTAATATTCCATCAATTTTACTTATAAAATCATCTGTAATTTTTTGAATTTCTTGAGAATAAAGCTTAAATTCATCTTCAGAAATCAACTTGTCTTTTTCTTGCTTTTTAAATTCATCAATGCCACCTCTTCTAATATTTCTGATGGCTACTTTGGCCTGTTCACTATATTCACTAGCCTTTTTAACAAGCTCTCTTCTTCTTTCTTCATTAAGATTAGGTATGTGCAATCTTATAACTTGACCTTCGGTATTAGGAGTAAGGCCTAAACCTGAATTCAAAATTGCTTTTTCTGCACTAGAAACTAATCCCTTATCCCATATTTGAATCGATAGTGTTTTTGCATCTGGCGCACTAATGCTACCAATTTGATTAAGAAACATATCGCTTCCATAGGCATCAACTTTAATGGGGTCAAGTAAAGCAGTTGAAGCTCTACCAGTCCTTAATCCACTTAATGAGTGATTTAAAGAAGATATTGTTCCATCCATTTTATTTTTTAAATTTTTTAAAATTTCTGAATCCTTATTCATAATATTTTTATTTTATAGTTGTAAAATCGCCATTGTTTTGTAAAACTCTTGCAAATTCACCCTTTGTCCCGATATTAAAAATCCTAATAGGCATTTCATTATCGTGCGCTAGTGTAATTGCAGTTGTGTCCATTACTGATATGTTGTTTTTAATCACTTCGTTATGAGTTAGTTCTTTGTATTTCACTGCTTTGCTATTTTTTTTAGGATCTTCAGAGTATACACCATCAACTTGAGTACCTTTCAATATAAGTGAGCAATTCATTTCAATAGCTCTTAAAACGCCACCTGTATCAGTAGTAAAAAAAGGATTGCCTGTTCCTGCAGCAAAAATTACAATTCTCCCTTTTTCTAAATGCCTAATTGCCTTTCTTCTGATATATTGCTCTACTATCGTTATAATAGGTATTGCAGAGACTACTCTGGTATATAAGCTTTTGCTTTCTAATTTACTTTGTAGGGCTATAGCATTGATTACTGTTGCCAACATTCCCATATAATCTGCAGTAGCTCTTTCAATTCCAACTTCTGCTACCGTTACTCCTCTGCATATATTACCTCCACCAACTACTAAGCAAACCTCATATCCTAAATCATACACTTCTTTTATATCTTCACAAATTTGGTCTATCATGGTATTATCGTGACCAAATTTTTCTTTCCCCATCAATGCTTCACCAGAAATTTTCAAAAGTATTCGGTTTTGTTTTTTCATGCTATTGATATTAATTATTCACCAATTTCATACCTTATATATCCTGAAACACTAAAATTGCAATTATTTTTAGATTTTAATTCTTCTACTACTTTTTTAATTTTTGTTTTTCCATCAATAACAAATGGTTGTTCTAGTAACACGATTTCTTCAAGGAATTTTCTGATTCTTCCTTCTATCATTTTTTCAACAACATCAATTGGCTTACCACTTTCCAAGGCTTGATCTCGAAGAATATTTTTTTCTTTCTCAACAATACTTTGATCAAGACTTTCAACATTTAATGCCATAGGCTTGGATGCAGCAATATGCATTGCAAGTTGCCCACCAAATTCTTCTATCTCACTATTAACATCACCTTCTAAAGCAACTATAACGCCAATTTTACCAATATTATCTGATAATTTATTATGCAAATAGGGTATTATTTTTCCTTTGTGCACATTAATTTTACTGATTTTTTTCAATATAATATTTTCTCCAATAACAGAAATATGTTCCGCTATTAACTCACTGATAGGGGTTGCGTCATGTTTACCGGATTCTAAAAACTTATGTAAATCATTTCCTTCAAATTTATGTGCGCTTTTTACCACCTTGTCTGCAAGACTTAAAAATTTATCATTTTTTCCAACAAAATCTGTTTCAGAACTTAGCTCAATGATGGTAGCATTATTCCCATCAATATGTACCGCTATTACTCCCTCACAGGTATCTCTTCCAGCTTTTTTACTAGCAGAAGCAAGACCTTTTTTTCTAAGCCACGTAACGGCTTCTTCTATGTTAGAATTGTTTTCCTCTAGAGCCTTTTTGCAATCCAGCATTCCAGCTCCAGTTTTATTACGTAACTCTTTTATTTGATTCGTATCTATAGACATGCTTAAATTTACCTATTTTTTATGATTATCTTTATCCTTTTTATCGGATATTTTATTACTTCTTTTTCCTTCTTTTTTTTCGCTATCCATATTTGGCAATTTTTCTAAATTCACTCCTTGTGAGGATAAATTATTTTCAATACCTGCTAATATTGCATCTGCAACCAAATTACAATAAAGCTCTATAGATTTTCTAGAATCATCATTGCCTGGAATCACAAAATCCACTCCCTTGGGGCTAGAATTTGTATCAACTATAGCAATTACAGGTATGTTCAATTTATTAGCTTCATGAACTGCTATAGCATGAGTTTTAACATCTATAACAAACAATATGTCAGGTAGGCCTCCCAAATTTCTGATTCCTCCAATAGCCTTTTCTAATTTTTCCTTTTTTCTCGAAAAATTTAACAACTCCTTCTTAGTATATTTACCTTCTTCAGATTCTAAAACTTCTTCATAATTTTTCAAGGTCTTGATAGATGAAGAAACTGTTGACCAATTAGTTAACATTCCACCTAACCAACGATGATTAACGTAATATTGCCCACATTTTGTTGCTGCATCTTTTACCACATCAGTAGATTGCTTTTTTGTATTAACGAATAATATTCTACCATTTTTAGATGCTATACTAAATATTACTTGCAATGTATTGTAGAGATGGTGAGCGGTTTGTTGCAAATCTATAATATGGATTTTATTTTTAACACCATAAATATATTTGCCCATTTCAGGGTTCCATAGGTTCTTCTTGTGCCCAAAGTGAGCACCAACTTCTAACAATGATTTTATACTAAAATTAGGTTTATATGACATTTCAATACTCCTTTTTGGTTATACTAAACGCAGAATAAATCAAAGATGACACCAAAAAATATCTGCATGGTTTTTATTATAGGTGATACTATACATATGTGTGGTTAAAATTTCAATATTAAATTTAAATTAAAAGTAAATCAAAAATTAAGAATAACTTTTTGTTTGTTTGTGAATTAAAATTACGTACTATTATATTTAGCATTATTTATATGGGGGTATAAAAATGACACACAAGCTGATACTAATCGTAGATTCTAAATTTGCTAAAATTTATAGAGCAGAAGGATTGCAATTAAAAAATTTAATTTCGGAGTACACTTCAGACGAACTTGGAGTTAATCACAAAAAACAATCATTAAGGACTGGATTTAAAAAACAAGCAGGTGGGATGGCGCATTTCTTCGATCCTCATAACGAAGCAAAGGATCTAGCGAGATGCGATTTTAGTAAAAAAATAGCTAAGATAGTCAAAGATATTCTTAAGAATGGTGATTTTTCTGAGATCATACTGATTGCTTCTCCAAAAGTATTGAATTTGATGAGGAAATACATGCAAAAAATTGTAAATATTGAGATAAAAGAGATTGTAAAGGATCTAGTCCATTCAAGTGAAGAGCAAATCGCGAAAGTAGCTTTTTCATAACCAAATTGAAGATAAATATAAGGATGTGAATTAACCTGAATATTTAATTTTTATAAGGTATTTGGCTTAATGGGTGCTTATCGAGCAATAGCTTTTTCGCCTTAGAATCTGATACTTTAGTATAAATTTGGGTTGACGATATATCGGAATGTCCCAACAATTCTTGTACAATTCTTAAGTTAGCACCATTATCTAACATATGAGTTGCAAATGAATGTCTAATTTTATGTGGGGAAATGATTGATGGATCAATATTAGATTTTATAGCAATCTCTTTAAGAATTTGACCAAATCTTTGCCTAGAAATATGGACAATTTTTTTATTTTTTGAAATAGATGGAAATACCCAATTTGCCTTTGTTCCTGTAGATAAAAATTTACCTCTGATGTTTAAATAATTTTTCAATGCTTTGCATGCTTTTTGGTTTAATATAACTGCCCTTTCTTTTTGCCCCTTTCCCTTCACTATTAGAAGATTTATTTCTGAATCATTAGAAAAACCCTCTAATGATTTCATTTCTAAGGCAACTAATTCCGAAATTCTCATGCCTGTTGAGTATAATATTTCAAGCATAGCATAATCTCTTAGCCCCTCCTTAGTAACATCATTACTTGCTGTTTCTATTAAGTGGCTCAACATATTTTTGGAAAGTGCTTTTGGAATAGATTCTGGTCTTTTAGGCATAATGATGTTTAGTGTAGGATTTTCTTTAAATATTCCATCAGATACCAAAAAAGAAAAAAACTGCCTTAAAGCAGAAATTTTTCTACCTATAGTTTTAGCTCCTAAATTCTTTTTGCTCAACTCTACTATAAAATCTTTTACCACAGAGGAGGTGACTTTTTCTAACTCTATATGGTTTAATGCTAGGTAATCAAATAAATCTTTGATGTCCTTTTTATAGGATAATATTGTATTTTCTGTTGCTCCTCTTTCAGCAATAAGCATTTCGAAGAAATACTCCATATAATTCATCATGTAAGTTTTTTTAGTCATTAGTCATTTATAATGCGGAATATCTCTAATAAAATTAATAAATCAGTGACTTATATTGTTTTATAAAAAATAAGATTTAACTACACGTAAGTCAAAATGAGATATTAATTTATACTAGAATCCTCTACTATCTTTCTCAATAAATATTGCATGTTATGAACAAATATGCAAACTAACATATAATTAATTAATATTTTTACATAATGAAATTACTTATAGTTGAATCTCCTGCAAAAGCAAAAACTTTAGAGAAATATTTGGGTAAAGACTATAAAGTAATTTCTTCATATGGTCATGTAAGGAGTTTGCCATCTGTCAAAGATGCGGTGGAACCAGATAATAATTTTAAAATTACCTATAAAGTGCTTGAAAAGGCAAAAGATACAATAAAAAAACTTTCTGAAAATTTTAAAAGGGCAGATGCTATTTTTCTAGCGACTGACCCCGATAGAGAAGGAGAGGCAATTTCGTGGCATGTTTTAGAGACAATGAAAAGTAAAAAATCTATTAATAAGGGTGTAGAGATAAAAAGAATTGTATTTCATGAAATAACAAAAAATGCTGTCATAAATGCCATAGAAAATCCAAGAAAATTAGATGAGAATTTAGTGCGCGCACAACAGGCGAGGCAGGCACTAGATTATTTAGTTGGATTTACTTTATCTCCTGTTTTATGGAGAAAATTACCGGGCAGTAGATCTGCAGGAAGAGTGCAATCAGTTGCTCTAAAGCTACTATGCGAAAGAGAAAATGAAAGAGATAAATTTAAAGAGCAAGAATATTGGTCAATAGATTCTATATTTCAAAATGAGGACAAAGTTAATTTTGATTCTCAACTTCATATCTATGATGGTAAAAAAATTGAAAAACTTAGTATAACAAATGAGAAATATGCTAAGGAAATAGTAAAAAATGTTGAAAAGCTGAAATATGCAGTTTCTTCCGTTAAGACTAAGGAGATGAGCAGAAAGCCTACAGCTCCATTTATTACTTCAACTTTAATACAAGAAGCTTCCAGAAAATTAAATTTTACTGCACAAAAAACAATGTTGATTGCGCAAAAGCTTTATGAAGGCATTCAAATTAATGGCGAAGTTGAAGGTTTAATCACTTATATGAGGACTGATGGTGTTACAATATCAAATGAAGCTATTAAGAATATTGTCTCCCACATAAAAAATCATTATGGTCCAAATTATTTACCTTCAACTCCTATTATTTATAAATCAAAATCTAAAAATGCTCAGGAAGCTCATGAGGCAATTAGACCAACTGGTTTTCAAAACACTCCTAGTGATGTAAAAGAATTTTTGGATAATGATCAATACAGATTATATGAACTAATTTGGAAGAGAACAATTGCAAGCCAAATGGCTAATGCCAAATTAGAGTCTGTTACTGTAGAAATATCATCTCAAAATAGTAAAAATATATTCAAATCTGTAGGTTCCACTCTTGTATTTGATGGATTTTACAAGGTATATAAAGAAGGTCAAGATAATGAACAGGATGAAAGCAGAAATAAAATTCCAAAACTTAAAGCTGGAGATAATTTAGAGCTTAATAAAGTTACTCCTAATCAGCATTTTACACAACCTCCGCCAAGATACACTGAGGCAAGCCTTGTAAAGAGAATGGAGGAATTAGGAATAGGTAGACCTTCTACATATCCTAAAATCATTTCGATATTAATCGAAAGGGAATACGCTAAAATCATGCAAAAAAGCTTTATACCAGAATCTAAAGGAAGGCTTGTCGATGCTTTTCTCAATAAATTTTTTAATAAGTATATAGATTATGATTTCACAGCAAATTTAGAAAATGAGTTAGACGATATAGCAAATGGAAAAAAAGACTGGAAGGAAGTATTAACAAATTTTTGGTCTCTATTCAAAAGTACATCCAATGAGGTTTTGGAAATAAAAAATATGGATGTAATTAATGAAGTTGAAAATTTATTAGTAGATTACATTTTTAAATCTGATGGCGCTGAGGATATTGAGAGTTTAAGAAAATGTGGTAAATGTAAAGATGGAAAATTGGGGTTAAGAACAGGAAAATTTGGAGCATTTATAGGTTGTTCAAACTATCCAGAATGTAATAACAAAAAAATGTTATTTGGAGATGAGCCTCTAGATGATGCAAGTAGTAATGAGAAAATTTTAGGAATAGATGCAAAAACTCAAGTTAATATATTACTCAAAAAAGGTCCATACGGATTTTATTTAGAGAAGGAAGAGGATGGGAAAAAAAAGCGTGCATCACTTCCTGCCAAATATCCGCATGAGGATATTGGTTTAGAATTTGCATCCAATTTACTAAATTTACCAAAAGCTATAGGAAAACACCCATCTATCAATGAGGATATATTTGTAAAAATTGGCAGATATGGTCCATATTTAGAATGTAATAAAAAATTCTATGCTTTAAAAAATATCGATAAAATTGATATTAATCTGAGCGAAGCAACAGCGCTTATTGATAATTATAAACCTAAAGTTATGAAAAGGAAGAAAAAGGGATAATGGCAGTTATTTTGCCTTATAAAAATCAATTTCCCAAAATAGCTAAAGACGCATTCATTGCAGAGAATGCAGTAATCATAGGGGATGTAGAAATTGATAGTAAATCAAGTATTTGGTATAATTGCGTTGTAAGGGGTGATGTTAATTACATACGAATTGGCAAAGAAACTAATATTCAGGATGGAACAATAATTCATGTTGGAACTAATAATGGACCGACAATAATTGGCGATGGAGTGACAATAGGTCATAAGGCTTTAATTCATGCTTGTACAATTTGTGATTATTCATTTATTGGTATGAATTCTACAATTATGGATTATGCGCAAATTAAATCATACTCTATGGTTGCAGCAGGAGCTCTAGTTACTAATAGTAAAATAGTAGAGATAAATGAGCTATGGGCAGGGGTTCCAGCAAAATTTTTACGACAATTAAAAAAAGATGAAATAGAATATATAAATATTTCTAAAGACAGATATGTCAATTTAGCAAAAGAATATAAATGTTGACTTTATTCGTTGCGTAACTACCTTAGATTGTATTAATAACTATTAAGGTAACATATATGTTCTGGAACAGTAAAAAGAAATTAAAAATATTAGCTTTTGATGGTGGCGCTGAGAAGGGAGAGATCTCAATTAAAATTGCAAAGGCACTAGAAAGTCAACTCAAAAAGATAGAACCTCAAAAAAATCTTATAGAATATTTTGATGTAGCTACAGGAAATTCTATTGGTTCCGTAATTGCCTCATGCCTTGTAATCCCTTCAGATAATAATCCTAAGAAGTCTAAATACACTGTTGATGAATGTATAAAAATTTTTAATAAAGCTTTGAAGTCTGTTAATATTAGTATTAGCATTTGGGATAAGCTTTCATTAATTCTAGGGTTTAAAAACAATGTATTAACAGAAAAAGATGTGAGTTTTATTTATACGATCTGTGGTAATACTAAGTTAAGTCAAACTGTAATCCCAATTGCCATAGTATCTTACGATATTTATAATAATGCTCCACGTGTATGGAGTACTCTTGATGCAAAATCCGATTCTAAAAAAGATTTTTATCTAAAAGATGCTATTATGGCAAGTATATCTTATCCTGGTCTTTTTGATCCTAGAGTCACAAAAACAGAAGATAAGATATTGAAAGATTACGATGGATGCTTAGTTTCAGCTTCGCCACTCCCTATGGTATTACCCCATATTTTTAATAAGGAAAATAACATTACCAAAGAAGAATCGTTAATAGTTTCTATTGGTACTACGATTGGAAATGCTACGCCTATATTAGCAGATATGGATAAAAACTTATTTATGAAAAATATGTATCAAATCTACAAAATGTCTACACAAATTCAAAAAAAACCATTTGATAAATTAATGAAAACATTTATCAAACAATTCTATAAATTGGATTTTTCAGTGCCATTTGAAATTCAACAGGAAATATATGATAAAGCAAAAAAAGGAGATCTTTTAGATTTTAGCAAGATGATTGCATGCACAAATAAATATATTGATTTATCAAAGGAATTTTTTCAAGCATTAGCTAATCAAATTGCTGATAAAAAGCAGAATATTGAAAAGTTAGAAGTTCTTTATGAAAAATCAGCTGCTTTTTATTGTGAAAATACAGTACAAGTATTAGCTGAATATGGTGATGATATAAGTGTCGATCCACCTGGAGATTTATAAATTTAACTAAATTTATGCAATACGGTGTATTGTAAATGAACTGGACAAAATTTATGATAGCGGGGATTAGTGTGGCGTAAAAAAAGGTTGGCCAAGGATTGTGATCTAGAATCAGCACTGGGTAATTTTCAGGGAAGAAGAAAATTATAATTTTGAATCAATTATATTCTTGACGCCGTCACGTGTTTTGCATTCCATAAAAATTATGTTAGCATAAATTTTATAGAAAATTTTTATGAAATCTCATGACAAATAATCACAGCTTCGTGCAATTATAGCATCATTAATAGGTAACACTTTAGAATGGTTCGACTACACTTTACGCATATTTTACTGCAATAATCAGCGCGTTATTCTTTCAAAATCATGGGCTGCATGTTGGGTTTTTAATGACATTTGCAACTCCTACTTATTTGTTTTTACTTTATCAGATTTGCTTATCTTTTACTCTTCTTTTTCGGCTTCACTTCAAGATGCCTTTCTTAAATACAGTCTGGGTTGTATTAATATTCCCAGTTATTAAACTTAAATAAGTAAAGAATAAGTAAAAAATATTATTTTTATTTTTTAAGGTTTATATAAGAACTTGGTATTATAAAAAATTTATTATATGATTTTATAAATACAAAAAGAAAGTGGATATTTACAATGGGTAATTTTGGCGATGCCTTTAGAAATTTTGTTTTAGCAATGTTTTTAGGAGCATTATTGTTTATTGCTAGCTTATATTTTTCGGGATTGATACTTACTTATACAGAATATAAGAAACTTAGTTTAGATTTCGCTTTGTCTACACAGCCCCTTATTATTCTTAATCAATTAGTAATGTATTGGGTCGATAACTTTAAAGCAATCACTCTTGAATACGATAATTATTTTGTGGCTAGAGTTATTGGTGCAATTTTAGTTCCAATGATAATAATTGGCTCTTTTACGTGGAAATTTAGAAAAACCATATATGAGTTAAAGCCATATAAAAAGAAAGAATCTGTGCATGGAGATGCAAGATGGGCAACTGAAGAAGATATCAAAAAGGCCAACCTAAGAGTTAAAAAAGGTATGTTACTTGGAGAAGACAAAAAGGGTTATTTGATTTCTGAAGGATACCAACATACATTACTGTTTGCTCCAACTGGTTCAGGTAAAGGTGTGGGTTTTGTAATACCAAATTTGCTTTTTTGGGAGGAATCTTTGGTTGTGCATGATATTAAGCTTGAAAACTATGAATTAACTTCTGGATGGAGAGCAAAAATGGGGCAGCAGGTTTTTGTTTGGAGTCCTGCAAATCCAGATGGTGATACTCATTGTTATAATCCAATTGATTGGGTGAGCAAAAAACCAGGGCAGATGGTGGATGACGTTCAGAAGATAGCAAGTCTTATCATGCCGGAAAAAGAGTTTTGGAATAATGAAGCGCGTTCACTGTTTGTTGGAGTTGTTTTATATTTAATTGCTGATAAGAACAAAGTAAAATCGTTTGGTGAAGTAGTTAGAACTATGAGGAGCGATGACGTAGTATACAACTTAGCTGTGGTATTAGATACAATGGGTAATGAAATACACCCAGTTGCATATATGAATATTGCCGCATTTCTTCAAAAAGCAGATAAAGAAAGATCTGGTGTAATTTCTACTATGAACTCAAACTTAGAGCTTTGGTCTAATCCATTGATTGATACAGCTACTGCTTCTAGTGATTTTAATGTTTTGGAATTTAAAAAGAAGCTTACTACGGTTTATGTTGGTTTAACACCTGATAACTTAAAGCGACTCCAACCGCTAATGCAGGTATTTTATCAACAAGCAACAGAATTTTTGTCCCGAAAACTTCCTGGCGATGATGAACCATATGGTGTAATGTTTATGATGGATGAGTTTCCAACTCTCGGAAAGATGGAGCAATTCATGACGGGTATTGCTTATTTTCGTGGTTATCATGTTAGGTTATTTTTAATTATCCAAGATACCCAGCAACTTAAGGGAATTTATGAGGAACACGGGATGAACTCGTTTTTGTCAAACTCTACCTACAGGATTACTTTTGCTGCAAACAATTACGAGACAGCAAATTTAATTTCACAACTTTGTGGTAATAAAACTGTTGAACAGATATCGCAAAATAAACCGAAGTTTTTGGATTTTAATCCAGCTTCTAGATCACTCAGTGTATCAAACACTCAAAGAGCACTGTTGCTACCACAAGAGGTTATTAATTTACCACGTGATGAGCAAATATTATTGATAGAGTCAAGCCCTCCTATAAAATCAAATAAAATTAAATATTACAGTGATAGCTTCTTTAAAAAAAGGTTATTACCTCCAATCCCAATACCTAAGCAAGAACCTTTTGACATGGAAAAATTAAGAGCAAGCTTTGCGGGAAATAAGAATAAAGGAGAAAAACAAAATAATCCACAAGAAGAGCAAAAAATGGTCACTGAGAGCCCACAACAACCAGCAACTGCTGATAAAAAAATGGACGATGAGGTATTCAATTCTTGATGGACATCAATAAGATTTTAAGCTCCATTAATGGGATTGAAGATAATTCAAAAAATGTAGGAAAAGATTTTATCTTTTTTGCATTAAGTGGGTTTAATACGAGTGGTGAAAAGTATATTGACCAGGCAATTAAAAATGGAGCTAGGTATGTGGTAATTGACCAAAATTCAAATGTGGAGATTAAACGAGATAATGTAAAAATTATAAAAGTAGAAAATCCACGAAAATTTTTAAGTCAGATGTTATCTCTGTATTATAAGGAGAAGCCAGAAAATATAGTGGCTATAACTGGTACAAATGGAAAAACTTCTGTTGTAAATTTTTATCAACAAATATGCCATTTATTAGATTTTAAAAGTGCATCAATTGGTACATTAGGAGTTATTGATTCTGATAACCAATTTGAATCTAAGGGTGTTCCTAGCCTTACATCTCCATCTTCCATAGAATTAAATAAACTTTTGACAAAACTTAATGAAAAAAAAATTACTCATGTCGCACTTGAGGCATCTAGCCATGGTATATACCAACATAGAATTGATTACTTGAACTTCAAAGCGGTTGGATTTACAAATTTTTCACAAGATCATTTAGATTATCATAAAACACTAGAAGAGTATTTTAAGGCTAAATTACGAATTTTCAGTGAAGTTTTAGAAAGTGGCAAGTATGCCGTTTTAAATACTGATATTGATGAATTTGATATTCTTAACCGAACATGTAAAAATCGTGATATAAGAGTAATTGAATACGGAAAAAAAGCTAAGGATTTACAAATTTTAAGTAGTAGTGATAGTGAGTGGGAAGTGAAAGTTTTTGGAAAGATATATTCACTTGATTCAAAAATTAAAGGAGAATTTCAGCTATATAATATTTTATGCTCAATAGGTCTTGCTATAGCATGTGAATTGCCTATTAGTAGTGTTATGAACATAATAAATAGGCTGAAGGCAGCAAGAGGTCGTCTTGAGCTAGCAAGAAGTTATAATGGTGCAGAGGTATATATAGATTATGCGCATACTCCTGACTCTCTAAAAACTGTATTACAAACTCTAAGAAAAACGTGTGGGGGGAAGCTTCACGTGTTATTTGGTTGTGGTGGACAAAGAGATGTTGGTAAAAGAGGATTAATGGGTGATATTGCAAATGAACTTGCTGATTATGTAATTGTTACTGACGACAATCCTAGGGAAGAAAATGCTAACCTCATACGGCAACAAATTTTGAAATTTTGTCCCAAAGGAAAGGAAGTTGAGGGGAGAGCTAATGCAATTAAATTTGCCATGGACAACTTGAGAGATAATGATATTTTGGTTATCGCAGGTAAGGGGCATGAGGATTATCAACTCATAGGAAAAAATAAAATACACTTTAGCGATTTTGAAGAAGTTGCAAATTTTAATAAAAATATTAGGTAGGGTTAATACAATATATTATAATATAAAGATACAAACCACTACCCACTAGATTTATTACCTTAAGTGTTTATCAATATACAGCTTAGATCTATCTTTCATTCTGGCCCTCATCTATATCTTCTGAATCATTGATTATTTCCTGTTCTTCATTTTCTAATATGTCAAATACTGAATTTGTATCAATATCAAACGATTGTGGTAGTGATTCAATATTCTCGTTTAGCTTTGTATTTAATTGGCTATCAGTATAAATTGACTCAGAGGTGGTATCTTTAAAATTTTCAAGTATATATTTTTTACTTTCTATAAAATCCTTTTCCTCAGTTATATTACCTGTTTCTTGGTCAACATAATTTTTGCTAATCGAATTTGGCACTTCAAATTCTCGGTCTGGAATGAATTTTGAATTTTTAAAAAAATCAACAAAAATTGGTAATGCTACATTAGAACCTGTTGCATGTTTTCCCATGCTTTTAGGTATATCATAACCTACGAACACACCAACAGTTATGTCTGGTGTCATACCAATAAACCAGGTATCAAAACTATCATTTGTTGTTCCAGTTTTACCTGCAACAGTTCGTTGTAAAACCTTAGCTCTTTGAGCTGAACCTCTTTGTACAACCCCTTCTAACAGTGAAAGGGTTTGGTAATTAGTCCCATCATCAATTACTTTTTTACCAAGAAATCCAATTTCAGGGTCAGATTTTTGTTCATTTTTTTCGTTATGCATAGATGAAGAGATAGCATCATTATAATATATGTCTTTAGGTGAATATAATAATTCTCCGTAGCGATTATAGATACTGTCTATAAATTTTGGTTGTTTCATCACACCATTATTCGCAATACTTGCATATGCAGTAGTCATTTTTAGTAAAGTGGTTTCATATGCTCCCAGTGCAATGGAATAATTGGGTTTGATATTTGAATTATAAATTAGATATCTCTTCGCTACATCAGTGAGTTTTTCTAAGCCCATTCCCAATACTAATCTTAATGTAGACAGGTTTCTAGATTTTTCAAATGAAGTTCTTATTGTGATTAACCCGTAATATTTATCTGAATGATTTTTTGGTCTCCAAATGGGTAATCCTTTACCCAAATCTATCTCAAGTGGTTCATCTAAAACTAATGTATTAGGCGGTATGTTTTGCTCAAAAGCTGCAAGATATAGAAATGTTTTGAAAGCTGAGCCTGGTTGTCTTTGAGCTTGAATTACCCTATCAAATTTACTTTGCTTATAATCATAACCACCAACTAGTGCTAAAATTTTACCAGATATGTTTTCCATGACTACCATTCCACCATTAATTTCTGGTATTTGTTCTAATGCGTACTGTCCCTTAGTGACTTCATCAATCAATATGATATCTCCGATTTTAAATTTCTGCTTCAATTGAGTTGCCAAGGATATATTCTGATTTAATATCCACTCAAAGGATGATTTTGTTAGTTTAATTTCCTTTGAATTTTGTAATATCACATTAAGGCTGTCTTTATTTATTTTTGAAACAGCTCCAAGCAAATAGTTATCATGATAATTATCATTGGCGATCTTTTTTAAATTTGCAGCAACATCATTATTAATCTCAATTTTTGCTAATGCGCCTCTCCAACCTCTTTTTTTATCATAATTTTTTAATCCATTCTTTAATGAATTTTGCGCATTGACCTGCAAGTCTAAATTAATATTAGTATTGACTATTAATCCTTTTGAATAAACACTCCTCTCATCAAATAAATCAATTAATTCTGATTTGACAGCGCCTGTGTAATAATTTTCATACTTATTATTTCTGATGGGAGAGTCACTTAATTGTATTGGAGAATTTATTGCCGCTACTCTTTCTTTAAAGGATATAAAGCCCTCTTCCTCCATTCTTTGTATTGCCCAATTTCTACGTTGTAAAGCTCGGTCATAATTTTTATACGGGTTTAAGGTAGAAGGAGCTTTCGGTAATGAGGCGAGTAATGCAGCTTCTTCAATATTAATATCAGCTAGATTTTTGCCGAAATAATTATGGGAAGCAACATAAATTCCATAGGAATGGTGCCCTAAGTATATTTGATTTAAGTATATTTCTAATATTTTTTCTTTAGTAAATGCCTTGCTAACTCTATATGCTAAAATCGCTTCCTTTAACTTTCTAACAAAGCTTCTTTCATTAGTTAGGAAAAATCCTTTGACTACCTGTTGGGTAATAGTGGAACCGCCTACTAGCCTTTTGTTTCTTCCAATATTTAAAATATTTTGTATGGATGCTCGTAAAATGCTAGTTAAATCTATTCCTTGATGTTCAAAAAAATTCTTGTCTTCAGCAGCAATAAAAGCATTTATAATAATTTTTGGCACATCATCATACCTGACATATACTCTTTTTTCCAATGCGTATTCATCTAAGATTTCGCCATTTGAATCATATAATCTAGTTATTCCTGAAGGCATATAATTTGCAAGCTCCTCGTAATCTGGGATATCTTGAAAAAAACTGGCAAATAATAATAGACTTAAAAATCCAAGTGCAGTTACAAATGCCAAAAAGATAGAAAATATAAAAAAAATTTTATTGGTAAATTTACTCATCAAAAAATATAAATACTCTAGTGTATGTTTTTACCATTTCTTTTTTAATTTTAAAGGAAAATTTGATTTTAGTGAAATTTAATTTTTACACTTCTAGCGCATCCTAATGAGTAGTGGGAAGGTTTGCTTGATGATAAGGATGCGCTAAATGTATAGCCACCCTTCAACAATCCTTCTTTAAGCTAGCATATATAAACCCTATGTGCAACCAATAGTTTTACTTTCTACTATAAGA
Source organism: Candidatus Bandiella numerosa (assembly GCF_029981845.1). Taxonomy (GTDB): domain Bacteria; phylum Pseudomonadota; class Alphaproteobacteria; order Rickettsiales; family Midichloriaceae; genus Aquirickettsia; species Aquirickettsia numerosa. The sequence goes on from NZ_CP104164.1 coordinate 373,906, forward strand.
GGTGCAATTTATCCTCAAGCACCTATACCACCTTTACCAGAACCAATTTGGTTTTCCTTCTCTATTTCTGTTTTAGTATGTGGCCCAAGTATAGGCTTTTTTTCGTGGCTGAGTATCACTGTCTGATCCTTTTTTATTGGTTTATCAAGCTCTTCTTCAGATTTAACAGTGCCTTGTGTAGAGCTATTTGCTTTTTCTACAGTATCTTTGTCAGGAGTATATGCTGTTAACCTTTGTACTCCAAAATATGCCGAATAAGCAATTGCGCCAATTAAAGTAATTGGCAATGTTATGACTGCCACTAATGCAATAGCTACCTTAGTAAGTAAATTTTTCACTTTTTCTCCAGTGCTTTTTGGAGTTTTTATTTTATTAAAACTTGCAGTATTTTCAATTAATTCACCAAGTATATTTCCCTCAGATAAAGCAGTTTTGGAGTCTGATTTTACTCCATGGCATCCTGGTGTTCCTCCATTTAATGAAGCTAATTCTTGAGTATGCCCTCCTTTAATTTGTGTCTTTAGATTATCTTTTGCCTGCTGCTCACTTAACCCTAGTTTTTCACTCACTGCTTTATTTGTGGCATCAGTTAAACTTATACCAGTTCTATCTTTACCACTTGCGCAATGTATATTTACTTTTCCAATGTTGATATCTGGAATAAGTGTTTTAACTGCACCCTTTTCATTATTACATGCAAAATCTACAGCAATCATAGAGCTTACAAGTTTTAAATTTTGATTTTCACTATCAAGAATGGAATGAGTGCTAACAATCATGCTTTTTGCTTCAATTGCATTTTTTAAAGCATTTTTTAAATTTGGATTATCCTTTATAGCTTCTACTTGCTGCAATGCTAAATCTTTATTTTTACCATTTATTAGATAATTCGAAATATCCTGAAATCCAGCCTTATCTTTAAGAGCAACTCCTAATTTGATTAAATTTTTATCAAAACCATGGTTATCATTATCTGCTATACGTCTCATAGCATTAAAAGGTGTGACGGCACATGAGCCTTTTTTATTTGCCACTTGTGCTTTTTGGATTAAATCTGGTGCATCCCTATCAATTTTATTTAGAAAATTTGGTATACCATTTGCAATTTGTGGAGAATTTAAAGCATTATCTGTGATTTCACTGCCATCAGGTATAAATGTATCTAATTGGTTAAGATTTTCTTTTGTTTGTTCAAGTCTGTCTCTCTTACCATGAAATGATGGAGTTCCAGTATGTAGCACCTCAAGTACTTGCTCCATATTTTGCCCATTCATATCTGAAACAAATACGGATTTTTCATAAGCATTTCTAAGTCCTGCAAGTTTTTCTCTGGTTTGAGTCGGCAACATTACATTGCCACTTGCTATTTTTTCGGCATAATTTTTTACCAATGCTTTATCAAAAGCACTCAGATCATCATACCAATCAATTTCTAAAACTTGACCTGGTTCTGAATTATGAATCTTATTATATTGTTCTTTTTGAATATCTGTAAGCCCAAGGAGCATGTTATCTGATTCAACAACTAATTTATCCTCGCCAGCACCGTCCTTCTGTTTAGTTAAAGTTGATACATGAAATTGGCGATTATCCATAGATACAAAATCTTTTGCAGAAGTTAACTTTGCTTTTGCACCAGATATCCCTGCATCTTCTAATAACTGAAGAACCTCGGCATTAAACTCTTTTATATCTATTGAATTGCCACTTGTTATTTTATCTAATTGTGCTGTTAGTAAAGTAGAGATTTTACCATTTTGGTCTTTTCCTTCTATCTCTAAAACTTTTTGCGCTCCAATCAACAAATTAACGGATTGAATTGTAAAAGAAATTTGCTGAGCTGTTTCAGTATTTATCTCTGCAGTGTCTTGATTGGTACAATCCCTAATTAAGTCAAAACTCCCATCTTCTTTTTTATACTGTTTCCACGTAATACCTAATGCTAAATCACGCAGCTCTTCAAGGTTTAAAATTAAATCTGCTCCTAATAATACAGGCTCTTCAGTAATTTGTGTTACTAACTCCTTATAACGCTCTTTAGCATCAATCTGCTCACTGCCACTAACATATGTATTTACATTTTCTACAGTACCTTTTTTATTTGCAATAAGTCTTTCATAATTGGTTGGCATAGTCATCTTTAAGCATTTTAGTTAACTTTAAAATATATAAAATTTTGCATAATGGAAAGATAATTTTTTTTATATAAAATATTAGAGCACTATGTCTATAATATGCCCATAAATATTTACTAAAAGTTTTTTTGTGATGTTTTTGAGTGTAATTCAAAAAAATGAAAGCTTAGCCGTACGGCATGGTATAAATATGGATGGTAGAAGCAAGTTAGAAATGGGCACCAAACTTTATAAGTTAATAATGCCCACTACATAAAACGTCTTATTCACAAGTAAATTAGCTGCTTAACCTACTTGCCGCCTATGCCGGTACCTTTACTTGTTGCACGAGCCTCTCTTACCTTATCAGCATATGATTGTTTCTCTTGAGTAGCGCCTTCGTTTCTCTCAGATTTCAATGCATTGCCCTTCCTTGAGTTAAGATGTGATTCAGTATCTAAACTAGATCTGCTATTAACATTAAAAACATCTTTTTTGAAATCAGCTTTATCCTTTACTCCATCCATATAATTTGAGACACTCTCTCTTGACTTCGCCTTGTCTTCTAACCCTTTTTGTTGTTCTTGTAGGTCAGCAAGAACACTTGCTTGGTGTTTTTGTGCGGAAGCAATAGTTTTTGGATCATAACCTTCTAAATCCATTAATGTAAACTCTTTACTTTTAGCGATGACTTGATTAGTCACTTCCTTAGATTCAACTAACAGTTGACCTGCCATGTCACTAAATTTAGCGCCTATTGCACCAGAAATAGAACCTTTTACTTGTTGATATGCATCATCCATTGCAAGACCAGCTTTTTGCATTCCAATTCCCAAATTTGCAACACTACACTGCATATCAGTGCACAGATTTAAAACTCCTGTTTTCAAATCAACGTACTTATCATGCGCACCAATTTTTAGGTCATCCCATAATTTACCTAGGGAATCCATTGCCTTGCCCCACATCTCTGCAATTTTATCTCCAAACTCACTTATGTCACCTTTAAAATTTTCCCACTTTTGCCCAACAGTTTCTTTGAAGCTTGCCCATGCGGCAGACATTTTTTCCCCCATTTCACCAAACCACTTGCTTATAGCCTCCTTAGCAGCTTGAGCATGTTCTTTCGTCGAGGTGCCTGCTCTATTAAACGCATCAATCGTAGCATTCTTAGCATTTTCCAGTTTTTCCCATTGCTCAGCCCACCACTTTTCACTTTCTAAACCCTGAAGTTCTTTAAAAGCGTCTAATAGATTAGTTTGTTTACTTGCAAGTTTTTCAACAAGACTCTCATTGAAGTCTACTATTCTTAAATTTACTGCATCCACTTGTGCATTCATGATAAACACTCCCGTTTTTATTGTTACTCTACTCAAATGGTAATCAGATAATTTACTCCGTTTCAAGCAATATTTTTGAATTAGCTAAAAAATATTTTACTTTAAGGCAAATTATAAGATTTTTTCAAAAAAAAATTAAAAGATTGAGTGCTGCTTTTTATACCAATCACCAAAAATAAGTTGACAGATAAATCAGTATTTTAGAAGATTTTTTTATAGCATTTGAGCCTAATGTATCTGGATACATGGCGAAGATGGTATGAGAAAATAACAAAAAAGACTAAATTTAAATGTTAAGTTATTTTTGGTGATTGATATTATTTAACTTTTGCTTAAATTTGCTGCAAATCGTTAAATATTTCTTTAGCAATATTAGAAACATTACCAGCTCCCATAAAAATAATGTAATCACCTGGACTGCACAATTCATTAATTTTATTTTTAATTTCAATTTTGTCTTTGCAATAAAAAGCCACAATATTGCTCTTTATATCTTCTGTAAATGTTTCAGAAGTAATGTTATTTATCGGATTTTCTCCTGCAGAATAGATATCCAAAACTATTAGGAAATCAGCTTGCTTAAATGATGATAAAAATTGCTGATATAGCTCTTTAAACCTAGAATATCTATGTGGTTGAAAAACAGCTACAACTTTTCCTTTGCTTCTGCTTGAGTGCTCTCTTGCCATACTTAAAGTGGCTTTTATTTCATTTGGATGATGCGCATAATCATCTATTAATGTGATATCGTTAACTTTACCTATAACTGAAAATCTTCTTTGAACACCTTCATTAAATTGTAATGCATTGTGTAAGGCCTCTATTTTTCCACCTTTAAATAGGTAGACTATAATGCCAGCCAAAGCATTTAAAACATTATGTTTGCCGTAATTTTTAATAAGTAGCCCTTTTATTTTATTAATTTGTAAAGATAATGCTTTTTGGCATTTTTCTGATAGGGCAATGTCAAATTTTATTCCTTCGCTGGTAGTTTGTAGATTTATGGCTCTTAGGTCAGAACTTGCTGAATCAATTCCATACGAAATGTATTTGCTATTGTGAATATAATTTTTATTAATGACTTTTAAATTTTCACAATCATCACAAACAATCACCAAATCTTTTAGTAAAGACTTATCGATAAAAAGTTTGTAAACGTTGATAATGTTTTGAAGGCTGCCGTAATAGTCTAAATGTTCATTATCAACATTGGTTATCACACTGATGTTTGTGGGCAAAACCATAAACGTACCATCTGACTCATCCGCTTCAACAACATTAATGGCATCACTTCCTTTAAACACATTAGAGTTTATTGAATTGATTATCCCTCCGCATATCACTGTTGGGTCAAAATTTGCTGCTTTCAACATCGAGTATACTAGGCAAGTGGTTGAAGTTTTACCATGTGCCCCAGTGATGCATACGTTGTAACCTGATAAAAGTATATTAGAGAGCAATTCTGCGCGAGATATTACAGTGATGGCTTTGTTTTTCGCTTCCTTAATTTCAACATTGTCATTTTTTATTGCTGAGGATTTTACTACTAAAGAACAGCCCCAAATATTTTCAGCGTTATGGTTAGTAAAGACTTTTATTCCTAATTTTCTAAGTTCTGTTACTTGGAAGTTTTCACTTAAATCGGAGCCTTGGACTTTTATATTATCTTGGTGAAGTAATTTTGCCAAACCACTCATACCAATACCGCCTATACCTACAATGTGAATGGGGTTTTGGTAATCTAATTTTAAATGACCCAGATTCATTTATTACATATGTTTAAAAAAGTTCTTAAATTTTGATGTATTCCTATTGTTCGGATTTTTTAAAAGTATGTCGTATGATTTGCGATACCATATGCTACTTGGGTAATTATAACCTAATACTGACGCATACCTAGTGGCCTCATCTTTTACACCAAAAATATAATATACCTCAACTAATCTGTATAAAGCTTCTGGGGTGAATATGCTTGTTTGATATTTTTCTATAACATTTTTAAATCTGTTGACTGATGAAATTGGTTTATGAACACGTAAATAAAATCTTCCAATATCCATTTCTTTACCTGCAAGTACATTATCGATATATTCCACTTTCCATTTTGCATCATGAGCATATTTTGTATTGGGGAATAGATTGATAAGCATCTCAAAGTCTTTTTTTGCGTCAATGGCAAATTGTTGATCTCTCCCAACGTCCATCATCTGATTATAATTAGACATTCCTTTGATGTAATACATATACGATGCATTTTTATCTATTGGGAATTGGTGCAAAAAATCATCAACAGTAAGGATTGCATCAGTATAATTGTCATCCGAGTAATACGAATATGCTTTTAGAACCAGTGCATCAGAATAATGCTCAGATGCTGGATATTCATTTTCTAGTTTTGTTAGGGTTTTTACTGCTTTTTTATAATCTTCAGCTTTTACTTCTTTTGTGCTTTGGTCATATAATTGCCTATCGCCTATATTTTCATCCAGAGTACTATCTTTTTTAGCGCCACCGCAGTTAGCCATTAAAAAAATAATAAGTGCTAAAGTTCCAAATTTTAAAATTTTCATAATTATTTATATTCTCGAAGTCATCATGTTCTTAATTTTACTTATAGCCTTTGCTGGATTAAGTCCCTTAGGGCAAGTTTTTGTGCAATTCATTATGGTGTGGCACCTATATAATTTAAAATCATCCTCAAGCTCATCTAATCTTTCTTTAGTATTTTCGTCCCTACTATCTATTATCCACCTATATGCTTGTAATAAAATTGCTGGACCAAGATATTTATCTCCATTCCACCAATAACTTGGGCAACTTGTTGAGCAACAGGCGCACAATATGCACTCATACAGCCCATCCAGTTTATCACGTTCCTCTGGAGACTGCAATCTTTCTTTACCCTTTACATGCACGCTGTCAGTTTGTATCCAAGGTTTTATAGATTTTAACTGAGTATAAAATAAATTCAAATCTGGTACTAAATCTTTGACCACATTCATATGTGGCAAGGGATAAATTTTGACTGCTCCTTTTATTGAATCTATTGGCTTTAAGCAGGCTAGGGTGTTTGTTCCATCTATATTCATAGCACAGCTACCGCAGATTCCCTCTCTACATGATCTTCTGAATGTTAGTGTACTATCAACTTCATTTTTTATTTTTATCAATGCATCAAGGACCATTGCGCCGCATTTATCCATATCTATTTCAAATTTATCAACCCTGGGATTGGAACCTAACTCTGGTTCATATCTATAAATTTCAAATGATTTTGTGTTGTTATTTTTTGAACTTTGTTTATGTACCTTACCTTTTATAATCTTAGAATTTTTTGGCAATGTAAATTCAACCATACTAACCTAGGCTACACTTATTTGAATTAAATTAACATTAATAAAATCTTTTGGCAATAACTGAAGGAGGATGACATAGCACAAAATATTATTTAAATTAAGAAAATAAATGTGATTTTATCGAATATCATTTTCGTACAATAAAGTTAAATTATGAAAATAAATAACCCTGCAAATAATTCACACCTTCATCAGCAAGAAATTTGGCTGTACTCTCTTTTTCTACATGCTCTGCAATAATCTCAAGATTTAAACTTTTTGCAAATCCTATAAGAGTTCTTAAAACCAGTATATTATCTTTTTTATCAGGTAGATCTTTTATATAATCTCCTCCTATTTTTATATTATCAACACGTATATTTTTAAGTTGAGAAAAGGAACTATAACCAGAGCCAAAATCATCTATAGAAATTTTGCATCCAAGTTCTCGCAATAATTTTATAAAAAAATTTGCTGCTTTAAGGTTTGTTATAACGGCTGTTTCAGTTATTTCAACAGTTAAGCGGTGATGTAAATCTTTTTTATAAAACAGCTGCTGAGCAAGCTTAATCCATTCTAGATCAGTAATAGTCATTCCAGAGATGTTAATATGTAGTTTTAATTTAGCATCATTTTCAAGATTTTTTACTGCTGTTAGTAAAGTAAATTGATCGATACGTCCGATTACTCCATATTCTTCAGCAGCCTGAATATGCGAATATCCAGATAACCTATGCCCTTTCTTGTCAACCAATCTTAAAAGACATTCATAAAATACGTTTTGCCTTGTTTTACTATCAACAATTGGCTGAAAATCGAAGGCGACTTTATTATTTTCCAAAGCCTCTAAATAATTTGCTAAAAGATCTGAATTGTTTACATGTTTTTGAATAGCATCAAGTGATTCTCTATAGAAGCTATATATCTTTTTACCACTAGAACATTCAAATAAAGATACCTGAGCTTTATTAAAAGTTCTTTTAATATCTTCATTGTTCGTATGCTCTGCAAGCCCTACTCTTAATAGAAAATAAATATTTTGTGTTGCCGAAAAATGTTTTCTCAAATTGATATAATTGACAATATTTTCAATTAGTCTTGCTATAAATTTATGATTTTTGTTAATAAGTGTGAATATATATGAATTGTAGCTAATTTTTTCCAAAAAATACGGATCTTGATTATATATTTGAAAAGCATCACTTACTACCCTATCCAAAACATTTGACATAAGATCGCCAAAATTCTGCTCTACTATAGAAAAATTCTCAGCTAGCAAAACTCCAACGTACAATTCCTTTGTACCATTTAAATTATAGAAGATTTTTATCTTATTTAATACCCTATCTAAAACTTTATGCAACTCTATATTACACGACTTATTGATGTTTACTTACGTTATATTTTTTTGCTTATCTCAGCAAGTTTTAATGAGTATATAAATTCTCGTAATTCTTGTCTTGCTGCAATTACTGAAGTGTTTAATTTGATTAAATCATTGCTTTTTCCCGCATCTAACAGGGTTAATCCTCTCAAAAATAATTCTTTAAATATTACTCTATCCCCAAAGCCTGGAGATATAAAAAATCCCAATTTTTTTCCTAAATGCTTTATGGCAGAAGCAACATTTCTTTTATTTATTACATTTGTAGAAGATAATCTGTTTCTAACAACTACCCATTGCAATTCTTTGTTTTTTTTAAAAGCTCTCAATTTTTTTTGTTCCCACACCATAGAGCTGTATATTCCAGGAATCGCTTTACTGAAATCATTTGGATCAACCTTTCCAAGCAGATCAACATCTACAAAACTATCATTAATGGGAGTTATTATAGTATCCGCAACATAATGAGCATGTCTATTCAGAAGATTGTCATTTCCAGGTGTATCAATTATTATAAAATCAAATCCCCCATCTAATTCACTTAACAAATTTTCTAATTCCTCAATATCATCGCTAGTATATTCAATTACCTGATTAATATTATATTTCTTATTTAATTTGAAGTGAATAGGCAGTTTAAGCTCTATTTTTTCACTATCAATTGTCTTTTTTCTATTCTCAATATATCTAGTTAAAGACTCTTGTCTATGATCGATATCAAGAGTTGCTACTTTAAAGTCCAAATATAGCAAAGAAGTAATAAGATGCATTGCCGTTGTTGTTTTGCCAGAACCACCTTTTTCATTACCAAAAACAATTATATGAGCCATTTCTATAAAGTTATTTCTTTTAAAAAATTAATTAATTCTTCTATTCTAAGCTTTTTTTCATCACCAGTAAGCATGTTTTTCAAAATGTATATATTGTCATTTAGCTCTTCATCACCAAATAAAACTGAATATTTAACTCTTAATTTGTTTGCTTTTTGCATCTTTTTTTTAAGTGGTATACCATAGTCAATTAACGTGTTAATTTGAGCTCTCCTAAATTCTTGCGCAATTTTAATTCCATGATTTTCTGCTAATTCACCAATAGGAATTAAATATATTTGCGCTTCTTTTTCTATTGGGTTTTGTTTGATTTGTAACAACTCTAGCATTCTTTCAATTCCTCCAGCAAAACCTGCCGCTGGAGTTAAATTACCACCCATTTGCGATATCAATGTATTGTACCTTCCGCCAGCTAAAATTGTTCCTTGGCTACCTAAATCACATGTAACAAACTCAAAAACAAAATCAGAATAATAATCCATCCCTCTGACTAACTTATTGGAGTGTTTAAAATTTATATTGAAATCTTTGAGGCGTGATAAAATTGCTTCAAATCTAATTTTTGAGTCTTTATCAATAAAGTTATACAAGATTGGGGCGTCATTTAATATCTCTTGCTCTTTGTTATTTTTTGTATCCAAAATGCGTAAAGGGTTTTTTTCCAATCTTTGCAGACTAATTTCTGATAATTCGTCTTTATACTTTAATAGATATTCTATCAATGCAGTTTTATATTTATTTCTACACTCATTGTCTCCTAAGGTATTAACAACAAGCTTAACATTATTATTGATTTCAAGTTCTTTCAGAATATCGTTAGCAAGCATTATTAGCTCAACATCAACGTTAAGATTATTAGATCCAATATATTCGTAGTTTATTTGATGAAATTGCCTTAATCTGCATTTTTGAGGGCGCTCATGTCTAAATAATGGGCCATAACTAAATAGACGCAGTGGAATTGACTGCAACATACCATTTGAAATTACTGCACGAACAATAGATGCTGTGAATTCTGGTCTTAAAGTTATGTGAGTTTTATCACGATCTAAAAAGCTATATGTCTCCTTATTAACAATATCTGATGTTTCCCCTAAAGTCCTATGAAACACTTCACTATTTTCCATAATAGGAGTAGATATCTCCTGAAAGCAATATAGCCTGGCTAATTTTTGTGCGATACTTATAATGTAATTAAAGAGATCTATTTCTTTGTCATATAAGTCAGCAACTCCTCTTATTTTTTGCAATTTCATTTTCTTATATTAATACAATGTGCTATTAGCAACCTTAAATACTATTTATATATCCCAAAAATACTAAAAAGTCATTTTTTCAAGTGATACAATTTTTTAAAATTAACTCAATATCTTTGCAATGCCCTTGGATGCATATTTAGTTCGGGAATATAGGGCAATGTCAAAATTTATCATTCTAAATAGTTATTGACGTAAGATTTTATAGTTTTTTCTCCCTCAGCATATTCTTGAATGAAAAATTCTAATTTATTTTTTTTCGCAAATTTTACCGCTTGATTTTTATCTTCAAAACGTAACTTAACTTCACTTGGATACATATTGCTACTTCCAGTCCACCCCATAATTTGTTCCTGAAATCTATCATCAATTGATATAAATTCTAAAATCCACTGGTTTATATTGGCAGTTCCAGATTGAGTGGGTGTTTGATAGTCTTTGTATATTTTAACAATCATTTTATTATAAATTTGAAAATGAGCTTAACTTAAGTTATATACTATTATATATAGTTATATTTGAATATTCAAGTAATGAGCGTCAGCAGTGTATCTAAATTAACTTTTGAGCAATCAATGAAACGGTTGGAAGAGATAATTGATAGTTTAGAAAGCGGAAATGTTGAATTAGAAAATGCCATCAATTTATATTCAGAAGGGATTAAGCTACAAGAACATTGCAAAAATAAATTGGACAATGCTAAGCTGAGGATAGAGAGGATTGTTAAAGATAAGGATAAAATTTGTACCGAGACTGTAAGCATCAATGGTAAAAATTAAATATTACAATATAGACTCTTGTCTATATTTTTTTTGTTACTATATGTTGTATGTATTTAACTTAAATATAAAAACTAGGGAGCAGTAAAATTAAATGAAAAATAGCAATGAAATTTCTAATAACCCATTAAGAGATGCTTTGCTCTCGTGCAAGGTAATGGTAAAATTTGTGCTGTTATTTGGGTGCTTAATCAACCTACTTATGCTTTCAACGCCACTTTTTTCAATGCAGGTGTTAGATAGAGTATTGGGTAGTCAAAATACTGATACACTTTTAATGTTGACGTTAGTAATCATTTTAGCTTTAGCGCTACTTGGATTAATTCAAGCGGCAAGGGCTTTTGCAATGAATAAAATGGGGAGCTGGCTAGAAGATAAGTTATCTGAAGTAGTATTTTCAAATTCAATTAAGCTTGCATTAGAATCTAAGGCGATGGCAAATAGTCAGCAACTAAGAGATTTACAAACAGTAAAGACATTTTTAACTAGTCCTGGATTAATTTCTATCATGGATATGCCATGGGCAATAATATTTATTATAGTTTTATTTATTTTGCATACGTCAATAGGCTTTTTAGCACTGATCTCAGGAGTGATATTGATAGTATTTGGCATTATTGCAGATAGATCTACTAAACCACTTATTGAAATGAATAACGGCAATTTTATTAAAAGTATGAGGCAAGTGGATCAATCCACAAGAAATGCTGAAGTTATCGAAGTTATGGGTATGAAAAATAATATTATATCGTCTTGGCAAAAAATGAACCAAGAGGTTCAGCAAACTCAAAATCTTGTTACAAAAAGGCAAGCTATATTTATGGAAATTACCAAGTTTTTTAGATTAGTTATTCAAATTTCAGTAACTGCGCTTGGTGCATACTTGGTGATTCAAGGGCAAATTACTTCTGGGACAATTATTGCTAGTTCATCTCTTGTTGGTAGAGCATTGGCTCCATTTGAAGCTGCCATAAATTCATGGAAGGGCTTTATTACGTGTCGTCAATCATACGAAAGACTTGCAAAATCATTTAACAGATACAGTAGTGATAGTGATAGAATGTCTTTACCGGAACCTGAGGGAGAAATTGAAGTTGAAAATGTTTATCACGCACCACAAGGAGTGCCAAAGCATATTTTGAAAGGCATAAATTTCTCATTAAATAAAGGAGAAGTTTTAGCTATAATTGGTCCTAGTGCTTCAGGCAAAACAACTCTTGCAAAATTGTTAGTAGGAATTGCTAACCCAAGTATTGGTACAATAAGAATAGATAAAGCAAGCTTAAAAGATTGGAAAAAAGAAGAGTTAGGTCCACATATAGGTTATCTACCACAAGATGTTGAATTATTTTTTGGAACAGTTAAAGAAAACATCGCTAGAATGCATTCTGATCCGCATTACGAAGATGTAGTTATTGCAGCGCAACTTGCAGGAGTTCATGATATGATTCTGCAATTACCTCAAGGGTATGATACTAATGTGGGTTTAGATGGTTCAATGCTTTCAGGTGGGCAAAAACAAAGGATAGGATTGGCTAGAACTTTTTATGGTACCCCAAAATTCATTGTATTAGATGAGCCAAATGCCAGTTTGGATACGCAAGGCGAGGAAGCATTGATGACTGCCATTTCAGTTGCAAAGGAAAAAGAAATTACGACCATCATAATATCACATAAAACATCAATATTAAGTATTGTGGATAAAATATTGGTTATGAAAGATGGAATGGTTGCGTCTTTTGGGCCCAAAAAAGACGTGATGGCGAAATTAAAAGAAGCTCAATCAGTTGGAAAAGCAAGCATAGGGGCATAAATTTAAGGAGAATAATACCATGATAGAAAATAAAAAAGAAGAGACAAAGGTTATAAAAGAAAAGGATATTGAAGTTATTTCTGAAAATAATGCAAATAGGAAATTTCAGATGGAAAATGATTTATCCAATGGAGAAAAAAAAACGGTTTCAGTAAGCGATGAGTTTGAAGAAAATTTAGTAGAAAAATATAAAAATTACAAAATTCTCGATATTAAGGCTTTTCAAGAACTTTTAAAAGAAGCCAAGGATTTTTTATTTGGCATAACGCTAGAAAAGTCTAATTATGTAGAAAAAAATGAAAAAGAAATATCAAATCAAATTAAATACCCAATAAAATTTGGACTTCTTGCAGTTGCTATAACTTTAGGATTTTTTGGTATATGGAGTGCGTTAGCTCCACTTGATAGTGCATCAATAGCTGAGGGCCACGTTATTTTAAGTGATCACAGAAAGCAAATATTTCATTTAGAAGGTGGGATTATAGATAAAATCTTAGTGAAAGATGGAGATAAGGTAAAAAAAGGACAATCTTTAATAATACTGAATGATGCTAGGGCTAAATCTGAATTGGAAAAAGTTTTATGGCAATTACGTTATGCCATCATAGTTGATGAAAAATTAAGGCAGAGCCTAAAGCTTATATCATACTACCAAGATAAGGATGCTTTAGGTGATACTAAGGAAAATAGCGATAACATTAAGAATTTACAAATTAAGTTCGATAGCAAGTATCTTGATACCTCAGATCAAAAAATTACGGAGTTGATACAAGCTCAGGCAAATGCGTTTAATTCATATCGGTTATTTATAGAAAATAGCATAAAGACTAATGATACACAAATCGAACAAATTAAAGCTAGGATTGAGTCTATTGATGAAAGGATAAAATCTTATAGCGAAAATATTATAACTTATGCAAAAGAATATGAAAGAAAGAAAAAATTATATGAGAGTCAGTTAGAGAACTTAAACAATTTATCTATAGCTAAAGTTGAATTGCAAAGATATAAGGGGCAGGTTCTAGAAGATAAAGCAGCAAGATTATCTGAAGAACATAAAATTTCGGAGGTAATTGCAAGAAAGGCAAATTTTTTAGATGAGCAAAATGTCAAAATTGCAGAAGATTTCAAAAGAAATCATACAGAATTGCTTACATTGGAAGCGCAATATCTACAAGCAAAAGATTCTCATGAAAGAACTAACATCACTGCTCCTAATGCTGGAGTGGTTACCGCGTTAAGTGTGCATACTATTGGTTCTGCAATACGTCAAAACGATAAGCCACTTTTAGAGATTATTCCTCAGGATGACAATTTAGTGATTGAGGCATTTATCCCTGCAAATGAAATAGACAGCATTAATATAGGTAGTACTGCAAAAATTCAATTAAATGCGTATAAGGCCAGATTAGTTCCAAGAATTGAGGGTAATGTTATTTATATTTCAGCTGATAAATTTGATAAAGAATCGCCAGGTATGATGGCGCCAGGTCAACCTAAATTGGCTCCAATGGGTTATTATAAAGCTAAAATAGAGGTTACGCCTGAAGAACTTGCAAAGGTTAATACAGATATCAAATTATATCCAGGTATGCCAGTGACAGTGTTTATTGTTAAAGGAACCAGGAGTTTTGCAGAGTACCTATATTCTCCAATTAAAGATAGCTTCCATAAAGCTTTTAAAGAGCCGTAGTATTATTGCATTAATATTTACTCTCTCCAAAAAAAACGTATCCTAAGAGGCCAGACCGTAGAGTCTCATATACATCATGTGGAAGTATCATGCAAACCTCATGTCCACGCCAGGCTAAAAAATATTCTAGGGAATTGGTATAACTTTGTGGCTTAATCTCAGCGCTTAGGCAACGATTTTTTACCCTATGTCGCAAATTAACTAAGTTCTATGTTTCTTTTTAAATCTTTTGCTATTTTATCTAATATGCTATTGATAAAGCCTAATTCCTCTGAATGGTTTAAGGACTTTGTAATCTGAAGATAATCATTGATTATGGTGGCCATTTCTAGATGATTCATTATTGATATGTCAGCAATACCAACTCTCAAGATAGCCAATACTAACTTAGGCAACCTTTCCAACTTCCATTTTTTATCTAAATTTGTCCTAATTAGTTCATCAATGCTTGATGTATTATCAATAGTAGAATTTAATAGCTCATAATAAAATTTTTCATCTAAGTTTTGATTTGAGTATTTTTCAACGTGATACTCAATATAATCTAACGAAATTTGTGCTATATCTTTTTTTTTATTTAAAATATCGATAGAATACAAAGTCTGTACCACTAGGATTCTAGCTGGATAAAGAGATAGGTATTCAGAATTATCAGTTAAATTTTGAATATCTTTTATCATTATATATCATAAATTGATCTTTAACCTTAATCATCTGAATGCATGCGTTTGCAGCATTTTCGCCATATTTTTTTGCTCTACTTAATGCTTGGTCAATATTATCAACCGTTAATACGCCAAATCCTAATGGGATGGAATAATAAATAGAGATATCTTGAATTGCTCTAGCACATTCACGTGTAATGATGTCATAGTGAGAAGTTTCACCTCTTATAACGCATCCTAGCGCTATCACCCCATTATATTCAAATGTCTCTAATCCCATATTTATTGAGCTTGCCAACTCAAAAGCTCCTGGAACAATAATTTGTTCATAATTCATGCTATTTTTTTCAAGCGTTGAAACAGCTGAATCTAACAGAAGTTTGGAAATGTCTTTATAATAATCTGATATCGAAATTAAAATTTTAGTCATTAGATAAAAACCTATTATTTGGTGCGGATGGAGGGACTTGAACCCACACGCCTTGCGGCACTAGATCCTAAGTCTAGCGCGTCTGCCAATTCCGCCACATCCGCAAAAGTATCCAAGTGCAATGTTATAATACTTTTATTAGTAAATAAAATAGATATAATGTCCTTGAACCAATTTATTATAACAATTTAATACACTTAATAAATTTTAAATCAAGAAAAATTAATGAAATAAGCAACCATGACATACGTAGTTACAGATAAATGTATAAAATGCAAATATACTGATTGTGTTGAAGTATGTCCGGTAGATTGTTTTTACGAAGGAAATAATATGATAGTAATTAATCCGGAAGAGTGTATAGATTGTGGTGTTTGTGTGCCTGAATGTCCTGTAGGTGCTATAGAACCAGAATCAAGCAAATTGATTAAATGGCTTGAAATTAATAAAAAGTACTCTGATATTTGGCCCAATATTACGGAAAAAAAGGAAGCTCTAAAAGACGCAGAAAACTTTGAGGATGAAGAAGATAAGTACGAAAAATATTTTCATGAAAATACCAAATAGTATATTGCTATCTTTTTATGAACACTCCCCTACCAGAACTTGATGCCAAGAAAGGCGATTATGCATAAACCACAAAAAGTATTATCCTTCCTATGGTCTGTCATTAAACCATATAAATGGTGGTATTTACTGATGCTGCAGGCATCATTTGCTAATGCTATTTTCCCACTAATATACAATTATGCAATCAAATTATTGATAGATTTATTCGCTGCAAAATCGCAAATTACATTACACTCAGCTATTTATCCTGTACTCTTATTTATTGGTGTCAATGCTTGCCTGGAAATTTGCTGGAGGATTCACAATTTTGCTGCATGGAAATCTATGCCGTATATAATGCAAAATGTGATGAACAAAGTTTATAATTATGTTTTAAATCACTCATATCGATTTTTTCAAAACAATCTAACTGGAACAATTACAAGTAAAGTAAAGGGCATTAATGATGGATGTCAACAAATACATAATGCACTTGAATTTCAAGTTAGCAAGCCTGTTTTAACGACTATAGTTACTGGTATTGGATTAGCTTGTGTCAATTGGAAAATATTCTTGGTAGTTATAATTTTTGCAATCATTCAAGGATCAGTTTCTATATTTTTTGGTAAAAAACTTAACTCCATAGAGACGGCAAAAGAGAATGCTTGGCATAAAATAGTTGGTTATATGGCTGACAATATTTCAAATATTTTTACAATCTGTTCATATGCAAAAAAACAACATGAAGAATACAAAGTAAATGCACAGTATGAAAAAAGTTACAGACCTCTTGCTTTAAAGTGGTGCAAGATAGATTTCATTATGGCTTGTTTGCAAGCAACCATATATGTAATATTTATGGCGTTATTGTTTATTTATATGATTCATCTTAGGAATAACGGTGATATTAGTATAGGAGATATTGCGTTTATTATGGCTATGGCATATGTTTTTATTGATAACATGTGGACTGCCATAAATGCGATAAAAGATTTTTCGCAAACGATTGCACGATTTATATCTTCATTTTCAATTATGCAAATCCCTCAAGAGGTTATTGATATACCTCATCCAATAAAATTAAAGGTGTCAGGAGGTGAAATTATTTTCAAGAATCTATGTTTTAATTACGAAAATAATAGTGCTATTTTTAATAATTTAAACTTACACGTTAAGGCTGGAGAAAAAGTTGGTATTGTTGGACATTCTGGAGCGGGAAAATCTACATTTATTTCACTTTTATTGAAAAACTTCAAAATAACATCTGGTGATATTATTATTGATAATCAAAGTATATGTGATGTTTCGTCTGATTCTCTTCGAGCTCAAATTTCATTAATCCCGCAAGATATTATGCTTTTTCATCGTTCTATTGGTGAGAATATTGGCTATGCAAAAGAGAATGCAACTCAAAACGAGATAGAAATGTCTGCAAAAGCAGCTAATATTCATGTCTTTATTGAAAGTTTGCCTGAAAAATATGACACTTTAGTGGGTGAGCGAGGAGTGAAACTTAGTGGTGGTCAGCGTCAAAGAATAGCAATTGCTCGTGCAATTCTAAAAAATGCACCAATTTTGATTTTAGATGAGGCAACTTCGAGCCTTGATTCACAAACTGAATATGAAATTCAGAAATCTATAAATATAATGCTTGAACAAAATAGTGCAACAGTTATCGCAATAGCATATCGCCTTTCAACAATCAAACATTTGGATAGAATCATTGTTATAGATGGCGGTCAGATTATTGAGGATGGCTCATTCCAGGATTTACTTACAAAAAATAATGGAAAGTTTAAGATAATGTGGGATAGTCAAGTTAATGGAATGGTGATTTAATCCTCTAATATTTGGCCCAATATTACGGAAAAAAAGGAAGCTCTAAAAGACGCAGAAAACTTTGAGGATGAAGAAGATAAGTACGAAAAATATTTTTATGAAAATATTGAATAGTATATTGATTTTATTGTAATTTGAATGCTATGTGTTAGGGTGGCAAAATGTGTTTATAATTTGGATAGTACATGGTAAGAATTTTTATTAGCTGCTTTATTTTAGTTTTTTTAAACATAGATTTACATGCAAGATGGGCAACTTTACAAGATTCATCCATAAAAATAATTAAATCTAATACTGATATTACAGTTAACAAAGATTACACTTATGAATCTACCATAGAATTTTTAGACGAAATATTAAAAGAGCAAGGTAGACAATATTACTCTAAATATACTTTTCAGTATGATATTAAACGAGAAAAAATAGATATTTTGGAAGCTTATACAATTTTTGAAAACAAAAAATATATTGTTAATCAAAATGAAATAGAAAATAAACCACTTGCAAGTGAGGTGGATGCTCTTGCAGAGTATGGGCAAATATCTATTGCATTTCCAAAAGTAGTAGTGGGTGCCAAAATATACCTTAAATATAGGAAAAAAGTAATAAATCCGTCTCCACCAGAATATTTCGATTATTTCCTTTCATTCGGCGAAGGTGGTTATGCAGAAAATGATAACGTAACAATAAATTCCGCAATTCCACTATATAGTTATGTTAATGATCCAAATAAGGTACTCGAGATTAAAAACGAGAATGAAAAAAATCAATCTACTAAAACACTTATTATTAATCAGAAAGAAGCATTTACTAGTGACTTAGTTGATGAGCCTAGTAGTGGAGCTATTAACCCTAAATACCTCACCTGGGTTGCTATAACAAGTGAAGATACATGGCAAGGAATGCATAAAAAATTTATTGATAAGTATTCAAAAGTAATGAATCAGAAGTTACCTAGCGATTTTGAAAAAATTTATGAAAAGGCTAAGCAACAAAAAAGTGAGATTGAACAGATAAATTACATTACGCGTAGTTTAAATGACCAAATACAATATTTAATGGACAGACGCACTATCTCTGGCAATGTTTTCCCAAGAGATTTAGAGGAGGTTACTAAAACTCAATATGGTGATTGTAAGGATTTTTCATTTGTAACGGGCGCAATACTTAAAAGACTTGGATATAACGTAGATATTGTTCAAGTTTACAGAGGTGAAATTTACCCAGAATTTAAATCTCCTATTCCAACTTTGGCTTTTAATCATATGATGCTTAAGGTAAGTGGTAAAAGCGGCAATGTATATTGGTTGGATCCTACCAATTTTCAAAGCATGGCAAATGGCATATTTCCAGATGTTGCAGATAGGATGGCTTTAGTGATTTCTGAGAAAGAAGCTAAATATGAAAAAATACCTAAAATCGATCCGATTAAAGCTAATAATTCTATAACTAAGGAATATTTAATTAATGAAGACGCTGTTAATGTTGTGTTTAATGCAAATTTGAGTGGGCAAAATTCTTGGCATTTCAGTGGTTTGGGGAAAATGTATTCTAAAAGACGTTTAGAAGATACGTTTTTTATGATTGCAAATGGGAATAAGATAGTTAGCCCCAAAGATAGAATAAGTTCAGAAATACCTAATTTAGAATCAAGAATTGTTAAAGATGTAAAATTTAAGGTTGAATATAAAACCGATGATTTATTATTTCACACAAATTTAGGAAAAGGATTAAAATTGAGATATCAATTTTTGGAATTTGTTGCTGATACCATTGAGGATAATAAAATAGACTTTTATATAGGAACCCCCAGAGAATATAATATAAAAACCATTATAAAATCTAGGTGCATAAAAAATACAAAAAGCCTTAATTTTGATATTGATACTCAATGGATAAAATTAAACAGAACTGCAAACTGCATAAACGATGATACCATTGTAATCGACAATGCATTATTCAAAAAGTCCTTTATTAAAAATGAAGAAATTACAACAGATGAATTCAAAAAGCTAAAAAAAGCCATCAATGATAATTATATAGGTATGGCTGTTATTATTGATTGAAGTAATAATTAACATAAATTTAACGTAATTGTAACGTAATCTTAACGTAACCGTAACATAATTGTAACACTTCATGTGTATAATACAAAAATATGCCCAAAGTTAATAATGACCTAGGGTGAATTTAACATATAAATGTGGGTATATATATGCACGTGAGACATTATTATAGCATTGCTAATTTTCTAATGGGAGTGGGAACAAAAATATATGATAATTATTTTTCTAGTTATTACGACCAAACTTACCAGCAGTTATTTGGCCAATTTACTGCAATAGCAAAAGGTCAAGTTGCTGCCAATGCTGAGCAAGGCATTATACCACAAAATTTAATAAATCAATGGGGCAATAATTTGGCACAACAAGTGGCTACAGAGTGGAAGCATTTCGTTTGGAATTTAGAGCATAGTCCTAGGTGGGATGGTGGTGCCAGCCCCATGATTCACACCTCTCTTTGGAATTTCATGAGTGAGTGGAGTACTGTCACAACAATCGCTGCAGGTGTAATTGATGAAATATCTCAACAAATACGTGATGCAACATCAATTTTAGAACTAGAGAGAATATTACCTGCAATAGGGTTGGGAGCGAGTCTAGTATGGTTGGGAACGCCTGAAAATGGAGTAGTTGTAAACGGTTCAGTAGCAATAATAGGTTCGATTGCAATATCTTTAGCATTAATTAACCCATTTTTGGGCGTTGAGAAAATCAATCTAATGTATCAGGTAGGATTTGATTTCTCTAAACTAAGTGGTAACGATACCAGAAATTTGGTGAAGGAATTGGGTATTGAGAACCTAAAGCCACTAAAAGAAGTGGGGGTGGATTTCGCTAAGTTAACTGGCTGGGTGATCAAAGAATTTGGCCTTGAGAGCATCAAGCCACTAAAAGATGCAGGAGTGGATTTCTCTAAGTTAACTGGCTGGGTGATCAAAGAATTAGTGAAGGAATTGGGTATTGAGGGCCTAAAGGCACTAAAAGAAGTGGGGGTGGATTACTCTAAGTTAGATGTCTGGGAGATCGGAACATTAGTGAAGGAATTGGGTATTGAGAGCCTAAAGGCAGTAAAAGAAGTGGGGGTGGATTTCGCTAAGTTGGATGGTCTCAAGATCATGTATTTAGTGAAGGAATTGGGTATTGAGAGCCTAAAGGCAGTAAAAGAAGTGGGGGTGGATTTCGCTAAGTTGGATGGTCTCAAGATCATGTATTTAGTGAAGGAATTGGGTATTGAGAGCCTAAAGGCAGTAAAAGAAGTGGGGGTGGATTTCGCTAAGTTGGATGGTCTCAAGATCATGTATTTAGTGAAGGAATTGGGTATTGAGAGCCTAAAGGCAGTAAAAGAAGTGGGGGTGGATTTCGCTAAGTTGGATGGTCTCAAGATCATGTATTTAGTGAAGGAATTGGGTATTGAGAGCCTAAAGGCAGTAAAAGAAGTGGGGGTGGATTTCGCTAAGTTGGATGGTCTCAAGATCATGTATTTAGTGAAGGAATTGGGTATTGAGAGCCTAAAGGCAGTAAAAGAAGTGGGGGTGGATTTCGCTAAGTTGGATGGTCTCAAGATCATGTATTTAGTGAAGGAATTGGGTATTGAGAGCCTAAAGGCAGTAAAAGAAGTGGGGGTGGATTTCGCTAAGTTGGATGGTCTCAAGATCATGTATTTAGTGAAGGAATTGGGTATTGAGAGCCTAAAGGCACTAAAAGAAGTGGGAGTGGATTTCGCTAAGTTCCATAGCTGGGATATTAAGTATTTAGTGAAGGAATTGGGTATTGAGAGCCTAAAGGCAGTAAAAGAAGTGGGGGGTGGATTACTCTAAGTTAGATATCTGGGAGATCGGAACATTAGTGAAGGAATTGGGTATTGATATTGAAATAACTGAATTCTACAAAATTATTGATCATATGACTATTCCCCACGATATCATAGAGCGCCATATAGGTGATAGCAAGGTTGAGCAAGATACCATCTCAGTTATTATCAAAGAAGTAGAAGTTAATAACTTGCAGGGTATAGTGACAGAGCTTAACCCATCTTCATGGGGTGAGGATTTTGCAATTACCACATAATTTCGGATAAAGAATTAAACCCCACTTTTTTACAATAAAAAGCTTAAATACTAGCATTAGAATGAGCTGGTGCTTTAGAGTGGGGCTGGCTATTTGCAATTTTAAAGTTTCTGTAAATTTGCTAGCCCTTATCCAAAACTTGGGTTAATTATTAAAAATATAAAATCAATATAATATTGTACTTGTAGTTAATTCGATTCATAATTACATTGAATTTTTATGCCGAAGTAGCACAGAGGTAGTGCAACTGATTCGTAATCAGTAGGTCGGGAGTTCAATTCTCCCCTTCGGCACCAGATTTTAATGATTTTTCTGGCTAATTGTATAAAGCTTAATGCTTTTTCCCTCTTATATCTGGAGTGAATATTAAATATTTTTGAAAATCCTGATTCATATTATATAGCGTTTTTTAAAATTTCCTTCAAAATCTAAAATCTATGATGCTATATATGAAAAAAACACCAAGATTTACTTGTAAGACACAATAAAAATGGTGCCGCTAGTGGGAATCGAATCCACGACCTCTTCATTACCAATGAAGTGCACTACCACTGTGCTATAGCGGCTAAAATGGTAGCGAAGGAGGGACTCGAACCCCCGACACGCGGATTATGATTCCGCTGCTCTAACCAGCTGAGCTACTCCGCCAAGAATAAAATAAAAAATTTATAGCATATTTAAATTGATTAGTTAATTGTTTGTTGTAAATTTGGTGAAATTAATTATTTGACTAAGGTAAAATTTTATTGTTAGAATTGTTAATAATAATATTTAAAAGGTGAACAGATGGCAGTGCAAGAAATTTTAGGTGAAGCTTTTGAGAAGGTTGCTAATATTCAAAATACGGTAGATGATATAAAGGATGCGATAGGGAAAATTGAAAACAATAATCCTATGATAGGTGATTTGGAAGAATCAATTGGTTCCATTACTAAAATTATTGAGTCTGCTCAAGAAAAGAATATTTCTGGTGTAATTGAAAATGGAGTTGAGCTAGCTAAAGAATTAAGTAAGTTGCCTGGTGATATTAAGGATTTTGTTGATACCAAGGGCACAAGTTTACTTAATGATGGTAAGGATATAAAAGATGAAGTTGTTAATCTTGTAAAGCAAATAGGTAGTCAGTTTAATGAAATTATAGGGGATTTAAAAGAAGGAGGTTTGCAAGGCTTTATTAAAGCATTTAATGATCTTACGAGTGCGATTACTGAAGATATACAAGCCGGAAAAGATATAACTGGCAAAGCCCAGGACATGGTTCAGATATTAGAAGCCAAAGGTGATATTGCTAAGGCAAGTGAAGGGCTTAAAGGTGTTGGCGATGTAAAAGATGCAGGTGGTAAAGATGGTCAGCAAGCTCCTACCACACCAGGCCAAGATGTTGGTGGGCAGGATCAAGGAATGGCAATGTAATTTTAGTCAAGTTTATCCTTTATAGAATAATATTTAAGTTTAGTTTTTTATGGCGCATTTTTTGTTATGCGCCATATCTTTTGGAAAGTTAAGAAGTTGGTTTATTTCATGTAATGGTAGATCGTATCGATTGCAATTTTTGAAATATTTTTTTGTGATGCAATTATGTTATTTGAATTAGCAATTAACTGATTTTTATAACTTGAGTCGTTGAACAACTTCAGTAATTCACACTTTAATTCATCATAATCTCTAGCAACCACTATAGCCTTTTTGATTTTAAAATCGTCAATTATATCTTTAAAATTAGAAGTATGAGGTCCCACAATTATTGCGCAACCTTGTTTTGCAGGTTCAATTATATTATGTCCTCCAATATTTACTAAAGATCCGCCAATAAAAACAATATCTGAAATCTCAAAATAATTGCCAAGTACTCCAAAAGATGACACCAACAATAACTCAGTTTCATGGTTGTTATAGTTGTCAATATCAGTTACATAGCGTAATTTATACTTTTCTGCCATTGAAATTATTTCTTCAATTCTTTTTGGGTGACGAGGAATTATAACAGTAAATATGTTTGGAATTTTTTCTTTTATTTCTTTATGCAGTTTTATAATAATTTCCTCTTCTCCCTTGTGTGTGCTAGCTACAACAAATATATTTTTATTTTTTAATTTTGTTCTAGTAGTTTGAACATATTCGCTTGAATACGTTAATGGGGGAGATGAATATTTAAAATGACCAATAAATTTTAGATTATTTTTAGTGAATACACTATATCTTTCATAGTCTAAATTGCTAGCTGTAAAAATCAGTGATAGCCTTTGCAACAAACTACTAGTAAAATCTTTATACCTACGCCATCTATTAAAAGAGGTCTCAGATAATCTTGCGTTATATAATAATAAAGGAATTTTTTTTGTAGTTGCATCTATTAAATTTGGCCATATTTCTGATTCAATAAAAACTGCAACTTTAGGATTCCAATGAGCTAAAAATCTACTAATAAAAAAAGTTATATCAATTGGGAGAAATTGATGTGTTGTATTTTTTATATTTGCAGATTTAAAAATTTTTGCAGATGTTAGTGTTATAGTTGTAATCAAGCAATGCACATCAGCTCTTTCATCAATGATAGTCTTGATTATTGGAATAGCCATATTAACTTCTCCAACACTTGCCGCATGAAACCAAATTACCAATTTATTTTTGGGGCATTTGTCGGACCTGAGAACGAATTTTTGAGTTATGCTCGCAAGATTCTCTTTATTTTTTATCAGCCTAATTATCATACATATTAATATTATAGGAAATAAAAAAATTGATATAATTTTATATAATTTCATGACAGTTTTTACGTTTTTGCTCTAAAGGTATTTTTTTAAATCTTGCATTTGTTTTATCATCAAAATCTCTAGTTTGCTATTTTGTTTTTCAGTAAAAAAATTTGGAGCAGAGATATCTACTACAATCTTGGTAAAAGGCAATGGAATTGTAAATTCATCCCAGCTTCTAAGAATTTTAGCTTTGGAGGATACAAAAGAAATATTAATGACTGGGATTTTGAATTTTGATGCAAGGTTTGTAACGGCGCTATTGACTTTATATCTAGGTCCCCTTGGGCCATCAGGAGTAATGACAATGCTTTCTTTATTTTTAATTGAATTTATAATGTCTTTTGTTGCAGATAAACTACCTTTATAACTTGAACCCCGAATGGTTTTATGACCATATAATTTCACAAATTTATCAATATATTTACCGTCTTTATGCAAAGAAGTTAAGACATTAAATTTTCCAAATTTTTTCATTATTTTTGGAAACACAATTATTTTGCCGTGCCATAATGCCAAAAAACAAACCTCATTAGAATTTAAAATATCTATAGCTTTGTCATTAATATGAGTGTCTACTTTAGATGTAATAAATACAAATTCCAAATATATCTGTATTATCTTAGTGATACACAACACAGATATATTATTGTTAAGAAGTTTTTTTAGGGACCTTTTTAATATGCTCTTAAATTGTATCAAAGTATTTGTATAAGATATAATGAATTTTAATTACATAGTACATTAAAGTTTGGTGTTGAGCTACAATTGCTTATATTATTTTTATAATATGATGTGATGCAGCATAAATTTTGAAAAAAAATCTGGATTTAAAAAAATAAACTTGCTAGCATGTACTTAATTAGTAAATTGGAACCTTTTTATTCAGTATAATGCAAGGTTCTGTGTGTGAGTGGGTTTTTAAGTAACAATGGAATTTTTAAAAAGATTAAGTACAAATAAGTTAGTAATATTGGCTTTACTTATGGTCACAATTTTAATAGGTGCTTTGTTCTTTGTAATGAGCTCTAAGCCTATTTATGGCAGTTTATATAGCGAATTAAGTGATAACAATAGGTTAAATGTAACTTTAAAGTTGCAATCCATGGGTGTGGATTATAAGGTGGACATGAAAAATTCCCAAATACTGGTTCCGGCACACAAAGTGTTAGAATTAAGGATGTATTTTTCACAAAGTGGGCTTATTAGCTCTGGTAACATTGTTGGATATGAAATTTTTGACAAAGAAAATGGGCTTGGCAGCTCACAGTTTTTAAATAATATTAATTCTTTAAGAGCGCTCGAAGGAGAGTTGTCTAGAACTATTAATAGTTTATCTCAAATTGAAAATTCTAGAGTTCATCTAGTTTTGCCAAAAAAGGAGCTTTTTTCTAAGTCAAATGTGACTCCTTCTGCCTCGATTATGATAAAGTTAAAGCCCGGAGCATCTATTTCAAAAAATGAGGTCAAGGCAATTACCAATCTGGTATCAAAAGCTGTGCCTGATTTGATTTCAGAAAATATCACTATTATTGATAGTATGGGACATCCGTTAAAGATGCCGGGATCTGAAAACGAAGGTTTATTGGGTGGCGATAATTCTGAATTCAAACTTATAGAATATCAAAATTTGCTAGAGAAACAGTTGAAATTAAAAATTGAAAATCTTTTGGAGAGTAGAGTTGGTATAGGTAAGGTAAAGGTTGACGTTGCTGCTAAAATTAATAACAATAGAGAAGTAATGGTTTCTGAATTTTTTGACCCAGATGGGCAGGTGATTCGCTCCAAAAAAACTAGCGAAGAGAAAGAAAAGGATGGAGATGAGAATGAAAACATTTCAGTTGCTAATAATATTCCAAATTCTAATCAACAAATTTCTGGCTATAATCAAATGCCTAGGACAAAAAGTAAGCTAGATGATATTACAAATTACGAAATATCCAAAACAGTGACGAATAAAATAATAGAGGAAGGGGGTGTTGAGAAACTTTCAGTTGGGATTTTGGTTGATGGATATTATGAGATAGATGAAAGTACTAAGAAACAGGTATATCACAAAAGAAGTGATGAAGAGCTTGCGCAACTGAAGATACTAGTAAAATCTGCAATTGGCTTTGACGAAAAAAGGGGGGATCAATTAGAAATAATTAATCTTGAATTTACAAATGATAAGCTTCAGGATTCTGATCAAAAGGTAAATTGGTTAGACGAAAATCTAAAAAACCTTATTCAGATGGGTATGATAGGGGTGATTGTTATTTTGATAATATTACTTATCTTTAAACCAATATTATCAAGAATTTTAGAGGTAAATAAAAATGGAGCTGGGGAGATAAATAAATTTTTTGATTTTAAAAAGTTAGGATTTAATAATAAATTTTCTGATGAGGATAATATGGAAAATAAAGATTTTGATTCTTCAGATGATTCGAGTAGTAGGGCTATAATCAACAAATTACATATTGGAAACAAGCACAAACATATGCTAGATAGTATAAATGAGTTAGTTGAAAAATATCCTGAGGAGGCAATAGATATATTGAAAAAATGGATAAATAATGATCAAAAAGTGCAGTAATTATCAACTTATTTATAGTACGTTATGGAACCAAAAAATCTAGAAAGTGAAAATTTAGAAAGTGCAGCTGTTTTGCTTTTAGCATTGAGTGAGGAAAATGCAGGGAAAATTTTAAAACATTTATCGGAAAGCGATGTTTATAAAATATCTAATCAGATTGCTAATTTAAGAGATATGGAGGCTGATAAAGTATTAGATACACTATCGTACTTTGCTGATAGAATAAGTAATGCGAGTTTATTAGGCGGTCATTTACCTAGGTTAAGAAGATTTTTACACAAAGTTTTCGACCAAGAAAAGGTGGATCTTATAATGCAAAATGTTAATAGTCCTTTGAATAAAACTTGGGAAATCATAGCAGGTATGAGTGATAAAGTGCTAGTTGAATATTTAAAAAACGAATATCCTCAAACAGTGGCATTTATTTTATCTAAATTACCATCACAAAAAGCATCAAAAATTATCAGTAACTTCTCGGAAAATTTTTCTTTTGAGGTAATTAAGAGAATTTTAAATATGGATGAGGTTAATAAGAGTGTACTTATA
Organism: Candidatus Bandiella numerosa; assembly: GCF_029981845.1. Lineage (GTDB taxonomy): Bacteria > Pseudomonadota > Alphaproteobacteria > Rickettsiales > Midichloriaceae > Aquirickettsia > Aquirickettsia numerosa. The sequence continues at coordinate 401,940 of NZ_CP104164.1, forward strand.
AATTTAGAAAACACCTTAAGAAGAGATTTGGTTGAAAAATCCGACATTTCAAAAGAATTGGATAATAATCAAATCGTTGCAGATATATTTAACAACCTTGACAAAAAAGATGAAAGTCTGTTCTTTGAGCTATTAGAAAAATATGATGCTAATAAAGCATCATTAGTTAGAAAAAATATGCTAATTTTTGATGATATTAAGAGAGTTGACTCAAGAGGAATGCAGATGCTAATAAGATACTCAGATAAATCAATTTTACCAAAAGCGTTAAAATTTGCTGATGATAACATTAAGAATTGCTTTTTTAATAACATGTCTGCTAGAGCAGCAAAAATTCTAATTGAAGAAATTGATAATTCTAACAATACTAAGCTTGAAGAATCTGAGCTATCTCAGAAAAATATATTGTTAATTTTAAGGGAGTTGATTAATAAAGGACAAATAACCTTAAGAGATATTATAAAAGATTCAGATTAATATGAAGAATTATGTTATAAAAAAATTTCCTTTTAATAGTTTTTCAGATAGTAGGGGGTATGATAATAACTTGACTCTAAAGAAAAACATCAAAGATGAATACACTGGAAAAAATTTAGAAGTGGCTAATAACATATTGGCCAAAAAAGATATTGTGGTTGAACAGAATGAATACACAAAAGAAAAAGTGGAAGCATTAAAACTTGAGTCCTTCGAAAATGGGTGGGCAGAATGTGAGAAGGCCCAACAAAAGTTAGTAGATCAGACAAAAGAAGATAGTAGTATCAGCCTAATGATGAAAATTGAATCGAGTCTATTTAATATTTATGAAACAATTGAAAGTAAATATGATAATTTGTCAAAGGATTGTGCAGAGTTAAGCTATGTAATTGCAAGTAAATTAGTAGGAAAGTTAAGTGAAAAATTTCCAAATGAGGTTATATTGGATTTTTTGAGTAAAAACCTCCCTCTACTCACTCATGCCAATGATATTAGGATAGGTGTTAACCCAAAAAATTTACCGCATATAAAAAGCTATATTGACGATATAAATCAAAATTCAACAATAAAAATTAAGCTTGTAGAAGACGAAGCAATAAATATTGGTGACTGTAAAGTAGATTGGGGCAATGGATTGATAAAAAAAGATACAGAAAAAGTCAAAAAGGATTTAGAATCCATTTTTAAAAATAATTTATAATAAATTTTTGGTAACGTTATATGACTATAGAGAAAGAAGATATTAAAAACAGAAATGGGATTAACTTAAATTTAAAGGCGATTTATGATGTTCCGATGAAATTAAAAGTCGTTTTAGGACAAGCAGAATTTAAAGTAAGTGATTTACTTAAATTAAATAAAGGCGATAAAATTGAATTAGATAAAAAGCCTGGAGATCCTGTAGATTTATTTGTTAATGATAAATTAGTTGCAAAAGGCGAAATAGTATTGATAGATGATAAGGTAGGTCTGACGCTTACAGAAATTATTGCAAATGATTAATTTGTATTTTACTTAAATTTTACTTGATTATTAAGTAACAAATTATATATTCAACGTATAAATAACATTTCAGTATAATTATATTATGATAGAAGGATTAATTAGTTTTTTGCATGTGGCTCCGTTGGTTATGATATTTTCTCTTATGGTCGGTAGTAAAGTATACAAAAAAACTACAGGTAAAAGTGTAGACTTTTCACCAACTGTATTATTGTTAAGTTCTATCGGTATTGCTTCTGGATTTGGTATACATCATCATGCTGGAGAAGAAGTATCAAGCATTTGCTATCTATGTTTCGGTTACGCGACGATATTGGCGATTGTGGGATTAAAGCTTGCTAAAACAAATAAAGTTATAAGACAAAACGCTTAATTGATTTTAAAATCAATTTTATGCGCCAGATAAAATGAATAACCACTTTCACTCAGCTCTTTCTAGGATCAAAGCAGAGGGGAGGTATAGGGTTTTTACCGAATTAAAAGGTTATTCTTCTAGTAGTGTAAGAGCATATAGCGTAAAGCATGGTAAGGACATTACTCTTTGGTGCAGTAACGATTATTTGTCTATGAGTAAAAATCAATCTGTGATTGATGCTCTGGCAAAGGGAGCGTATCAGTTTGGAGTTGGCTCTGGAGGTACGAGAAATATCTCTGGTACAAGCAATGCAATAATTAATGTTGAAAAAGAAATTAGTGATTTGCATAATAAAGATTCAGCTCTTGTTTTTACTTCTGGGTATATTGCAAATCAGGCAACTCTATCTACTATATCAAAGATTATACCCGATTGTGTAATATTTTCTGATCAAAACAACCATGCATCCATAATATATGGAATAAAAGAAAGTAAACTTGAGAAGATTGTATTCAATCATAATGATATGGATGATCTAGAGAGTAAATTAAAAAATTATCCACCTGAACGTCCCAAAATTATAGTTTTTGAGGCGGTTTATTCAATGTCAGGAACGACAGCAGAAGTTGGCAAAATTTGTATGTTAGCAAAAAGGTATAATGCCTTAACATATGTGGATGAAGTGCATTCTGTTGGAATTTATGGAAAAGAGGGTGCAGGAATGTGTGCAAAGCTTGGGTATCAAGATAAAGTTGATATAATACAAGGTACATTCGCAAAAGCATACGGAGTAATTGGTGGCTATATTGCATCTAAGCATGAAATAGTAGATAGTATCAGATCCTATTCTCCAGGTTTTATATTTACTACTTCTCTTCCCCCCGCAATCGCGGAAGCAATTTTGAGTAGTATAAAGTATTTAAGAAGGTCTAATCTTGAAAGGGATAAATTGAAATATGTCGTATCTGTATTAAAAGACAGGCTTAGTAGTAAGGGGATTAATTTTTTACAAAATGAGACTCATATAATATCTGTAATGATAAATGATGCTACATTATGCCAAGAAGTTTACATGGACTTGCTTCAAAATCATAATGTGTATGTACAGGGGATTAATTTCCCTACGGTTCCCAAGGGGCAAGAGAGATTAAGAATAACAGCAAATCCATTTCATACAGAAGAAATGATTAATCATTTTGCTGATTCGCTTTATAATGTATTGGTAAAATATAATATACTTAATTCAAGTAATCAGAAGATTTCTTTTGGCTAATCAGTGCCAATACCAATATACTTAAGTTTTTCTCATTTATTAATAATATCAGGTCATTGAGGGGTAGTTTTAAAAAAATTGTTTAACATATTAAAAAATTCTGATAAACCTGAATCTAAAATAATTATAAAGTAAAATCGAAATGAAAATTGAAGAAACAAAAAACGAAAAATTTCATAAAGAATATAATATTCAAATTTCTTTTGACACAATAAATGCAAAAATTGAAGAAAAAGTTTCTGAAGCTGCGAAGACTTTTAGGATGCCTGGATTTAGAGAAGGGAAAGTTCCTTTAAGCATTGTAAGACAAAAAGTGGCTAAAGAAGAAACAGGAAGGCAAATTCAGGAAAATATATCTGCTTGTATAAAAGAGCTTATAGATACGAAAAAAATTATTCCGTTCTCAAAGCCAGATGTTGAGATCTTATCCTTTGATGAGGAAAATGGTTTGTCAGTTAAGATTGCAATTGAAACAATGCCTGAGGTACCAGAGGTAAAATGGGAGGCTATAGAGATTGAAAAGGTCGATATTAAAATTTCTGATAAAGAAATAAACGAAACTAAAAATAATTTATTAAAAGAATTTAGAAAATTTAAAAAAGCTAAAGATGATTATAAATCAAAAGCAGGAGATAAAGTAGCAATTGACTTCCATGGTCAAATAGACGGCAAGGATTTTGATGGAAATAAAGCTGAAAATATGGAGCTTGTGATTGGAGATAATAGCTTTTTAGTTGATTTTGAAAATGAATTAATAGGGTGTAAGTTAAATGAGGAAAAATCATTTAATTTAGTATTCCCAGCAGATTATCCTAAAGAAGATATTGCCAATAAAGAAGCTCAATTTAAAATCAAAATCGTTGATCTGCAGGAGTTAGAAGAAATAGGAAAAGTATCAGATGAAATGTTAAAAAGGCTAGGAGTTGAATCTGAAGAAAGACTGAATGAGCTTATAAAGCAAAAATTGAACTTTGATTTTATGAGTACAGTAAGGATGAAAATGAAAAGAGAACTATTTGATAAAATAGATAAAGAATATAATTTTGATTTGCCGGAGAAAATGGTTGATCAGGATTTTGAAATTTTGTGGAAAGAATTAGAGAAAAGCAAAGATAAGCAAGAGAATTTGAAAAATAAATCAGAGGAAGAACTAAAATCTGAGTATAAAAAAATTGCACACAGAAGAGTTAAATTAGGGTTAATAATGGCTGAAGTTGCAAGAAAAGGTGAAATAACAATAACTCACGATGAGCTAAAGCAGATAGTTGAAATGCAGGCTAACCAAAATCCTCAAATTAAAGACAAAATTTTAGAATTTTATAAAGACCCAGAAAATTTAGAAAAAATTAAAGGACCTATCCTTGAGGAAAAAGCGCTTGATTTTATTTTGTCTAAGGTTAAACTCAAAAGCACAGAAATGACTACCGATGATTTTATAAAAAAGGTATTACCTGAATTAAAGGAAAATAATTAAATTTGAGTTATAGTTATAATGTCTTATATTCCAGTTGTAATTGAACAGACTGCTAAAAGTGAAAGGGCGTTTGATATATTTTCTCGTTTGCTTAAGGAAAGAATAATATTTTTAAGTGGGCAAGTTGAAGATAATATGGCTTCTATAATCATTGCCCAATTACTATTTTTGGAATCTGAAAATCCTAGCAAGGATATATTTATGTATGTAAATTCTCCTGGTGGTGTGGTTTCAGCTGGGTTGGCAATTTATGACACTATGCAGTATATAAAGCCTGATGTTTCAACATTATGTGTAGGTCAAGCTTGTTCAATGGGTTCTTTTCTTCTTGCTGCTGGGGAGAAGGGGAAGAGGTATGCTCTTCCAAATTCAAGAATCATGATACATCAACCAATAGGTGATTTTCGTGGTCAGGCGACAGATATTGAGATACATGCGAAGGAAATATTACAATTAAAAAATCGTCTTAATAAAATATTGAGTGATCATACAGGTCAGAAAGCTTCCAAAATCGAAAAAGATGCTGATAGAGATCATTTTATGTCTCCAGAAGAAGCTAAAAATTATGGTATAATAGATAAAATAATTACTAAAAGAGTGGTAGCTCAAAATGAATAAAGCAAATTCAGAAATATTATATTGTTCTTTTTGCGGCAAGAGCCAAGATGAAGTAAAAAAACTTCTATCAGGTGTGGCGGTTTATATATGCGATGAATGTGTTGTTTTATGTTCTCAGGCCTTGAATGAAAGTAAAATTTCATCAGAGCAATTAATCAAAAATAACCTTACTCCTAAAAAAATATATGAAATTTTAGATGCATATGTAATTGGTCAAGAACTTGCAAAGAAGGTTTTGGCAGTCGCTGTGTATAATCATTATAAAAGATTAGAGAAACAAGCTCAAAAAACACAATTTGATGATGTAGAAATTTCCAAATCAAATATATTAATGATTGGGCCTACTGGGTGTGGTAAAACATTGTTAATGCAAACGCTAGCAAAGATATTAGGTGTGCCATTCGCTATTGCTGATGCAACAACTTTGACAGAAGCAGGGTACGTTGGCGAAGATGTAGAAAATATTTTAGTGAGACTATTACAAGCTGCTGATTATAATATAGAAAAGGCAGAAAGGGGTATTATATATATAGATGAAATTGATAAAATATCTAGAAAATCTGAAAGTCCATCTATAACTAGAGATGTGTCAGGTGAAGGAGTACAACAGGCTTTGCTAAAATTAATGGAAGGCACAATTGCTTCTATACCACCTCAAGGTGGTAGAAAACACCCACAGCAAGAGTTTTTGCAAATTAATACCGAAAATATATTGTTTGTTTGTAGTGGTGCTTTTAATGGGCTTGAAAAAATAATAAACCAAAGGATGAAAAGTAGTTCGATTGGATTTGAAGCAGTTGTTAAGGAAAAAAGTAAAGATATTGAACTTTCTAAAATGATTAATAAAGTTGAGCCGGAGGATTTGGTTAAATATGGATTGATCCCGGAATTTATAGGTAGGTTGCCTCAGGTAGTGACTATAGATGATCTTGATGAGGCAATGTTGATTAGAATTCTAAAAGAGCCAAAGAACTCCTTAATTCAACAATATCAGAAATTATTTGGGCTTAATGATATTAAGCTAAGTTTTGACGATGATTCTTTAAAAGAAATAGCTAAAGTTGCATATAAAAGAAAAACAGGGGCTAGAGGATTGAGGTCAATAATAGATAAAGTATTGCTGGATTTAATGTTTGAATTTCCTAATGAAGGCAATATTAAAGAAATTATTATTGATTCTAATGTTGTGAAGCAAGATTCAAAACCTAAAATTAAGTATCACGAAAATAAGAAAGTTAAGAGTAAAAAAGTAGTTTAATTATTTTTAGTTAAAGATTTATGAAATTCACCTATAATTGGCTTAATTCGTTTATTGAGTTAAGTGCAGATTTAGAAAAAGTTATTGAGGTTTTATCAAATATTGGCCTCGAAGTTGAAGAATTTCAAGATAAAGGCAAAGTATATTCTCAATTCATCATAGCAGAAATTGTTGATGCTATCAGCCATCCTGATGCTGATAAATTAAAAATTTGCAAAGTAAATAATGGAAAGGAAATTTTGCAAATTGTGTGTGGTGCCTCCAATGCACGAGCTGGTATTAAAGTGGTTCTTGCTCCAGTTGATTCAACGATACCAAGTAATAACATGGTTATCAAAGCATCTGAAATTAGAGGTGTAAAAAGTAATGGAATGTTATGCTCTGAAACAGAATTACTGATTGGCAATAATTCCGAAGGGATTATAGAGATTTTGGATAGTAATTTAAAGCCAGGGATGAATTTTGCAGGTTCAACAGGTTTGAGCGATAAAATTATTGATATCAATCTTACTCCTAATAGAGGGGATTGTGCGTCAATTTGCGGTATAGCAAGGGATTTAGCGGCAACGGGAATTGGCGCATTAAAATCTAAATTTTTTGATTTTTACAAGAATACATTTGTCTTTGGAGATTCTATAAAGCACTTAAATATTTCAATAGATGATAAAAATTGCCATGAAATAGCTTTTTGTAAAATAGAAAATATAGGTAATAAAAATTCATTAACTAATGATTTAATTTCCATCTTTAAATTGCTAGATATAAAATCACATAGTGCGCTAGTAGATATTTCGAATTTAACTATGTATGAATTTGGTAGACCTAACCATATTTATGATGCAGATAAAATAAAAGGAGATATTAAAATAAGATTATCTCAAGAAGGTGAATTTTTTAAATCACTAGATGGCAATGAGCACACTTTGCCTAAGGATGTATTGGTGATCTCTGATGATGAAAAAATACTTTCTATTGCTGGGATTATAGGTGGTGAAAATAGTAAGGTTGACGAAAATACAAAAAGCATACTAGTTGAAGTAGCAAATTTTAATCCTACGCATATTTCTAAATCAGTTAGGAAATTAAACACAAGAACAGAGTCATCATTTAGATTTGAAAGAAGAATCGACTATGGGAATACAGCCTCTTTTATGCAATATTTAACTAATTTGATTTTGAAGTACTGTGGTGGAAAAATATCTGGCTCTTTGGTAATTCTGGGTTCTGGATTGGAATATAAGAAACAGGTAGATATTGATTGTAAAAAAATTAATAAATTGCTAGGTTTTGAGGTTACGGAGCAGGATATAAACAGCATTTTGATTAACCTAGGCTTTGTGAAAATTAAGGATAATTTATTTGATATTCCAACTTGGAGGCAGGGTGATATAGTTGATAATGCCGATATTACTGAAGAAATAATAAGAATAAAAGGCACAGATTGTTTGCAGGGATTAGGCAATTTTCACTATAAAGTACAAGATTTAAAGCAAAAAGAATCTGATTTTTTGTCTCTTTTTAAAAATACTTTAATCAATAGAAATATATTTGAAGTTATTTCTTGGTCATTTATAAATCATGAATCTGCAAATTTATTTATAAAAAATTCGGTTATTAAAGTTACTAATCCTATAAGTAATGAGTTTGCTGTAATGAGAAATAGTCTAATTCCAGGGTTATTAAAAACAGCCAAAAATAACATTTCAAGAGGGATGAAAAATCTTTCTCTTTTTGAATCAGGAAAAATTTATTATAAAGATAAAGATAGTACGATAATTGAAGAAAATTGTTTAGCTATAATCAGAACTGGAGAATCGTCCAATAAAAATATTTTTTCAGATCAAAGGAAATTTGATTTTTATGATTTAAAGGATGATTTTTACTCAATATTAAATGAAATAAACATTTTTGAAGATAGCATTATAATTAAGAAAGGTGCAAAGGCATATTATCATCCAGGTAAAAGCGCTTCTTTTTATTTGGGTAAAAATTTAATTGCCTGTGTAGGTGAGTTACATCCAAAAACTATAAAAGAATTCAGTGTCAAACAAAGTGTTATTTGTGCAGAAATATTTTATGATAACTTGCCAAAAAAGAATTTAGAGAAAAGAAAATCATTAATTTTATCTGAATTGCAAAGTGTAAATAGAGATTTTGCATTTTATATGGATGATGCAATTGAAAGCCAAGAAATTATTAAATCTATAAAATCTTTAAAGATAAATATCATAGATGAAATTAATATTTTTGACGTGTATAGAAACAATCAAGATCCTAGATGCAAAAAGTCCGTTGCTTTCAGTGTAAAATTGCAGCCAATTCAAAAAACGTTGATTGATGATGAAATAGAAGATATTTCGAAAAAAATAATCAGTGTAATACAAGAAAAATTAGGTGGCGAACTTAGGGACCACTCTCAGTAATAGGCATTTCTATTTAATTGGTTATACAAGTGGTCTATTTTTAAATTTCTTGCAGTGTTCTATTAAAGTTTTTTGTTCGTACACAATATTTGGAGCAACTTCTGATGCTGGTATTAGAGCGAAATCTCTATTAAAAAATTCTATATGAGGTATTTGTAAATTTGGTGTATTAATTGTGAATTTTTCTGCAATTAATATATCCAAATCAATTATTCTAGGAGACCAAGTAGGTGAATTTTTATTTCTACCCATTTTTGATTCAATTAATTTGAGTATTTCTAGTAATTGCTCAGGTGCGGCATTAAATTTTATTAATACAGCTAGGTTTAAAAATGTCTTACTCCACTCCTTAGGATGCTCAGGTTTTAATAGAGCCTCAGACTTGTATATATTGGAAATTTTAATTATATTTAATTTGCCAGAAATATGCTCTATAGCAGTTTTGATATTAGCAATTTTATTTCCTAAATTAGTTCCGATACCTAGTATATAAAGCATTTGAATTGGTGAAAAATTCAATTTAAATATTTTTATAATCCTGTGGATAACCTGTTTTAATCTTTTCTGATGATTCGTTGCTAAGCGCTTGCTGTTCAAGAGTTTTAAATATTTTAAGTAAATATTCACATAATTTTAAGCAATTTTGAGCATACTTGACATCCTGTTTTATGAAATATAGCTTTAATTGGATTTCAATTCCACTAAATTTCATAAAAAGATGATTATATATATTTTCTAGATCGCTATCTTTAATCACACTAAATAGTTTTGTAAATTCATTAATTATGGAATCGATGGTATTAATTTTATTATGGATAGAGTTTTTAATTTCCGTATCTTGATTGTAGTTAGTTTCATCAACATTTTGTTGATCTGTGAGACGCATTATATCTTGTAACAAATGAATAACTTTTTCAATGGACTGTATATATATTTTATATGTAGTAATGGTATCAATATCATTTTTATAGTCCTGAGTGATGCTATTGTTTTTTACATTAGCGATTGCAGAAACATAAGTGGATTTTGATTTAGTAACAGCTTTTTCATTTAATAAATATAACGAATGGCTCATTAATTACGTCCTTTCTCTGCATTATTCATTTGTTTTAAGAATTCTTCATATTGCTTGGTTTTCATTTCCTGCATTCTAAGACCGTTTAGTGCTTTTTCGATAGAGTGCTTCTTATTGGCAAAACTTGTTTTCTCTGAATCAAGTTGGCTCTTCTTATAGGTTCTATCACTCTCTTCAAGTCTTGTAAATCTATCAATTGATCCATTTGGCTTTGTATAACTACTTAGTACGTTATTAATTTTATCTGCTATACCCTGTCTAGCAAATATAGTGCTCGCTGCATTTTCCTTTGATGTATAAAAGACTTCAAAATTTTCTAAGTTAACTTTTTTGCCAGAAGCAGGATCGGTAGTTGGAAGTATTTTTACTGTTCCTGATTCAAGGTTGTTGTTGTTACCAAGTACAAAATACGATGGTAGTGTAACAAGGGTATTATCTTCTAAATTTGCAGTTACAGTTACCATTTTTGATGTATTATATGAAATAATTGTTGGAATTTTACCATCAACTAAAGGATGTGTAGTAGTATTATCTAGACCAGTAGAGGAACTCTTAAAAATAACATTCAAGGCATTTTCTGGATCAGCTAAATTAAGGGAATATCTTAAATTATCTTGCACTTTTTTAAGATCGCCAGCATCTATGTTTTTATCATCAGCACTACTTAAGGCAATTTTGAACTTTGATCCAACTGGATTGTCTGTTGGTGTTATTTTGTCATCTCCAAGTAGGTAAGCCTTGATATTGGTTTGTGATGAATATTTATTAATTTCATCAACGAGAGATGAGTAGCTCGTGTTGCCGTCAACATCAATCTTTACATTATTTAATATGAAAGACTTTTTGCTAGGTGAAGAGCCATTAACCTTATTAGTAGCTGAAGTAGTTTCTTCACTAATATTATTAAAATATTCTACATTTGAATAATTTATGGAGTAATCTAAATTTTTAACCTTATTAATTTCTAGATCTACATTTTTATGATTATTATTTAATTTAAAATTTTCATTAGTTGATTCGAATTTGTACGAAACAATATCCTTAAAAGCATCAAAATTTTCATCAAGTGCTTTTTGTAACTTATCCTTATCAATAACCATTTCAGATATTTCTATTGGCATATAAACCTGCCTTTCTCCATTTTCTGCTTTTCCAGGTGGAGGTGTATAGTCAGTCTTTTTTATGGTGATGCCAAATTTAGATGAGTCATCTCCATAGCGATTGAACTGATTAAGTTTATTGAAGGCATTGTATATAGTTTCATTTATATAATTTAATTGATCTCTATAGCTATACAATGCTGCAATTTCTGCAGGTTTTGGAATGTCTTCGCCTTCAACCTGTAAAGAATTTGTTCCAACAAATTTTGCAAGCTCATTATAGCTTTTTGCCAAAGTTTCAAATTTTTCCACCAGTCCTTCTGTGTCATTTTGCACCGAAAGGTTAAATATTGGATCTTTGCTATGAACTTGAGAAGGTTTGTTAAGCAAATTAATAAAAAGGTTATCTGTTTCAATTCTATTAGTTTTTGATGTAATTTCTTGCCCATCAACCTTTATTTTAGCATCCTGTGCAGAGCTTGATGTGCTAAATAGAAAGTTCACACCAGTGCTGTGGCTAATATTAATATTATTGCCCGTGCCAGTTAGTAATGATTTTAAAGTTATAGTTCCAGTTTTTGTGCCAGAAGAACTAATCTGAGGGTTATATAAAACTTCAATATCAGCTTTTTTTGCATTGTTTCTTAATCTTGCAACAAAATCACTGACTGTAATCTTATCATCAAAATCAACTGCAATTTCTTGATTTTTTGTTTGAAAATTAGAGTTTGTTATTGCACCAGATAGGGTAAATTTATTTTGTATGCCATGATGCTTTTCATCAGAACGTATCCACAGATATTCTGGTCCTGTAGAAGAATCTTTTTCTACACTTGCAATAACATGTGGATTCTTTTTTTCTCCGGCTTGCTTAGTTACATTATTAATTTTTTTAGCAATATCTAAAAGATTATCTGTACCTGTTATTTCTATTTCTTTACTGTTACCAATGGTGAATTTGCCTGAAGAAAGTTTACTACGCTCAGCTTTCAGACCATTATCCCCGACTGTGAGAGTTATTCTACCCCAAGCAGGATTAGAAACTGCATTAGCAAATGTTTCATCAGGATTAAATGTATTCTTGCTTGCTAATATCTCGCCTGTTGCAATTGACTCAATTTCAAAAGGAATTTGTTGATTGGTTGTTCCAGGTTTAGCTTTTATTTCTGCATAATTTTTTGTTAGCTCCTCAGGAGCAACCACTTTTTTACTATCAAAAACACCATTTTTTCTTAAGAAATTATAGGTAAATTCTGATATATTAGATTCAAAATTTTCAAGATGCGTGCGCCATTGCCCCAGACCAGAGATAGTATTGGTTGAAATTCTTACTTCATCCTGTATTTTTTTCAAAGGTTTCTCAGCCTCTTTTATGGCCTTTGCTTGTTGAGTATTTTCCTGCGGATTGAAGACGTCCTTGACACTACCTATTGAATCTAACATAGTCTTAAAATGTGTTTGTCCTTTTAATTGGTTACAGCAATAATTATACCAAATAATTTTTAAAAATGACAATGTTTAAAATTGAAAGTGAATATAATCTGGCAGGGGATCAGGTAGAGGCTGTTGATAAACTTACTGAAGGTTTAAACGATGGCAATAGAAATCAAGTGTTATTGGGAGTTACAGGTTCAGGGAAGACTTTCACAATGGCAAACATTATTCAAAGATGTCAAAAACCAGCACTTATCATGGCTCATAATAAAACATTAGCAGCACAGCTTTACAATGAGATGAAAGGTTTTTTCCCCAGTAATGCTGTGGAATATTTTGTTTCGTATTATGATTATTACCAACCAGAAGCTTATATACCGCAGTCAGATAGTTATATAGAAAAGGATGCGCAAATAAATGAACAAATTGATTTACTTAGGCATTCTGCCACCAGAGCACTGCTTGAAAGGAAGGACGTAATAGTAGTTGCTTCAGTTTCTTGTATTTATGGGTTAGGCGCTCCTGAACTGTATTTACAAATGTCATTTAAATTAGAGCAGGGCAAGAAATATTCTCGCAGAGATATTATGCAAAAGCTCATTGAGCTGCAATATAAGCGTATGGATTTGGATTTTACAAGAGGAGGGTTTAGAATCAGAGGAGAAAACGTAGATATATTCCCATCACATTATCAAGATAGAGCTTGGAGGATAACTTTTTGTGATGATGAGGTTGAGAAAATTTATGAATTTGATTATTTGACAGGTGAAAGAATCAAAAAGCTTGATGCAATTACCATATTTGCAAATAGTCATTATGTAACACCAAGACCAACTCTTGAGCAAGCAATTGATTTAATTCAGGATGAATTGAAGGAGAGGGTTGAGGAATTTAAGTCATTGGATAAAATTGTAGAAGCACAAAGAATAGCTCAACGAACTAATTTTGATCTAGAAATGATTTTAGAATCAGGCTCTTGCAAAGGAATTGAAAATTATTCCAGATATTTATCTGGACGAAATGAAGGAGAATCACCGCCAACTTTATTTGAATATTTACCAAAGGATGCATTGCTTTTTGTAGATGAAAGCCACGTTACAGTACCACAGATTGGAGGTATGTATAATGGAGATAGAGGTAGAAAAAAAACTCTTGTAGAACATGGTTTTAGGCTACCTTCTGCACTTGATAATAGACCACTAAAATACGAAGAATGGGACTCAATGCGTCCACAGACAATTTTTGTTTCAGCAACACCAAGCCCAAGAGAGTTAGCATATACGAACGGTGAATATGTGGAACAAATTATTAGACCAACGGGGTTATTAGATCCAATATGTGAAGTTAGAAGTTGCGAAACACAAGTGGATGATTTGATAGGGGAGTGTAAAATCCTAGCTAAAAATGATAAAAGAATATTGGTTACAACCTTGACAAAAAGAATGTCAGAAGATTTAACAGACTATTTAAATGAAGTAAATATTAAGGCTGTATATATGCACTCAGATATTAAAACATTAGAGAGAGTTCAAATAATTCAAGAATTACGTGAGGGTAAATATGATGTTTTAGTAGGGGTGAATTTGCTTAGAGAAGGTATTGATATTCCGGAATGTTCGTTGGTTTGTATTTTAGATGCTGATAAAGAGGGGTTTTTACGTTCAGAAACTTCACTGATTCAAACAATTGGGCGTGCAGCAAGGAATAGCGAAGGTAGGGTAATTTTATATGCTGATAAAATTACTAACTCAATAAATAAAGCTCTTCAAGAAACTTCTAGAAGAAGAAAAATTCAAGAAAAGCACAATCAAGAAAATGGTATTACTCCAACCACAATTAAAAAACAATTAATGAATTCCTTGAATTTAGCTGTAGCTAATTTAAGGGATAAAAATAATGATAAAAAAGTTATGGATTTAGAAGTTATAGAAAATGATATCGGAAAGTTAAAAAAGCAAATGCTTGAAGCTGCTGAAAATTTAGAATTTGAAAAGGCGGCAAAACTGCGAAATAAAATAGATAAATTGCAAAAAAGTTTATTGATTATCTCATAGATATGAAGTGTGGCTTAATAAGGTATTTATCCAATGATGTGTCTGAATTAATGGATGTTGGCGATACAAGGGCAAAGCTATTTGCTAAACTTGGTATACGAAAATTTAAGGATTTATTATTTCATTTACCAACTGATTACATTGATAGAAGATATTCACCAAATATTTATGAAATTAAAAATGGAGATTTGGTAACTCTTGAAGTAGAAGTTTTTGAGATAAACATAAAAACCAGCTTTCGGCATAAATCACCTAGCAAAATATTATGTAAAAATGAATCTGGTTTTATTGAACTAATTTATTTTAATAAAATTCCACCATATATTAGGCAAAATTTTATTGCTGAAAAAAATATTATCATTAGTGGAAAAGTAGAAATTCAAGATGGAAATTTTATTATGGTGCATCCTGATGTAGTAGTTAAATCAAATGAGAAATACAAAATTCCTAAATTAGAAACAGTTTATCCGAAGGTTCAAGGTCTAACATCAAAATTAATTTCATACTTAATAAAGAAGATTTTAAGTAATATGCCTGAATGTGAAAACTGGTTGCCTAATGATTTATTAGAAAAACAAAAATGGAAAGGGTTTGTGGAATCATTAAATATTTTGCATTCTCCACTTGATATTAATTCTGCAGATTTAAAAAATGCTAAATTGAGGATTGCTTTTGACGAATTACTTGCAAATCAAATATGCCTTAAAATTTTAAGGCAAAAACTTCAAAATGAATCAAAAAATTCTATAAAATTTTCTGGTAAATTGGTAGAGGGTTTTTTAGATAAATTGGAATTTAAATTAACTAAAGAGCAACAGCTAGCAGTTGATTCAATTTCGCAAGATCAACTGGCAAAAAAGAAAATGCTAAGATTGCTTATGGGAGATGTCGGATGCGGAAAAACCTTCGTAGCTATTTGTGCCGCATTAAATGCTCTAGAAGCAAAGATGCAAGTTGCTTTTATGGTGCCAACAGAAATTTTAGCACAACAGCATTATAGGAATATTGTCAATTACACAAAACAAATGGAGATTAAAGTTGAGCTTTTGGTTGGAAGCATAAAAGCTTCAGAGAGTAAAAGAATTTTAAAAGGGTTGGAAAATGGTGATATTGACTTAGTTGTCGGAACTCACACTTTATTTCAAGAAAAAGTAACATTTAAAAATTTAGGATTAGTAATAATTGACGAGCAACATAAATTTGGTGTTAAACAGAGGTTAAATCTCCTGCAAAAAGGCGATGATGTAGATTTATTAATGTTATCTGCTACCCCAATACCCAGGACTATTAGCATGTTAAATTATGGTGATATGGACGTAAGCATTATCAAACAAAAACCAAAATCAAATGTTCCAATTGTAACTAGTATGCTATCAAAATCTAAAATGGGTGATTTAATAGAAAAGATGGAAATGTTAATGAAACGAGGAGAGAGGGTTTATTGGGTATGCCCTTTGATAGAAGAGTCAGAAAAATTGCAATTATCCTATGTAGAAAATAGTTTTAAGATTTTGCAGGAAAAATTAGGAGATAAAGTTGCTATGATTCATGGTAAAATGAAAATTGAAGAGAAAGATGATGCAATGCAAAAATTTAAAAACGGCCAGAAGCTACTTTTAGTTTCAACCACGGTTATTGAAGTTGGTGTAGATGTTCCTGAAGCTACAGTTATGGTAATTGAAAATGCTGAAAGATTTGGCTTATCTCAATTGCACCAATTAAGAGGCAGAGTTGGAAGAGGAGCTCTTCAGTCATATTGTATATTGCTTTATGGAACGAAGTTGAGTTTAGATTCTAAAAAGAGATTGAGTATATTAACTAGTGTTAGTGATGGATTTGAAATTGCGGAAAAAGATTTGGAGATAAGAGGAAGTGGAGATTATTTAGGGGTCAGGCAGAGTGGTGAATCTGGATTTAGATTTTTCGATGTATGTAGAGATGCTTCATTAGTACCTATTGCTGATGAATATGCAAATGAGCTTATAAGGCAACCACTAGCTGATTCAATAACGACGCTATTAGAAATATTTGATAAAGATATATATTTTAAAGAGCAGGGAACAAGTTTGACATAGTTTTATTGTTTAGTGCTTGCATTGCAAGGATGTATATTAACACCCTTGCAACTAAGATATTTCAAGATTTTTATAATACTCAAATTACAGCAAAATTTTAATTATCAGCAAACTCGAAAGCTAAAATTTTACAAAATTCTGCGTCATCATGATTTTTAAGATCATAATTTTCGTAATGCCAAATTTCATTAGCATTTGCAGTTTGTAATAATGTATATAGATTAATCAATGGAGCGCATTCATCAGAAAATGAATTTTGACCATAAGTGCTTATTTTTTCATTATCTATTTTAAAGCATTCTTGACCATCTGTGTATTTTATTACTTTTTTACCACCCTCGTTAGCATAAGAGTATTGATTAATGAAATTATTAAATTTTTCAGCTAATGCGCTATTTAACTCAGGTGTGGTAGCATTACCTAGGAAATTTAAAAATTCAGTATGAGTTGCGTTATCCTTATCTATGCCAATTGAATCTAAAAAATTATGCAATGAGTATATTTTTTCACAATCACTTGATTCTGATTCTAAGCTTTTTAAGCCAGAATCACTAATTTCAAAGCATTTTGTGTTTGATTCTCTCTGATTTATAGAAGTTGCGGTATCTTTTGCGACTTCAGTTTCCATATAGTTTGGGAAAAAGTATTCGGATTTTATTTTTTCGATAGTTGGATTGAGCATATTGTTAATTGAAATTGGTTCGTCTGCCTTATCTGTGGTAATAGCTTTGTTTTCTAATTTTTCATTAGTGTTAGAGAATTTTGTTTTTAAACCCTCAAAACCATCGCTTACCTTGTTTTTTAAATTCCAAAAATTAGTTTTTAAATTATCATAACTAGCTTTAGCATTAGCTTTAAAATCATCATAATTAGCTTTAAAATTAGTTTTAAAATTAGTTTTTAAATTGCTATATTTAATTTTTAAAGCCTCATACTTTTCTTGTATGAATAATTCACTGCTAGAAATTGGACATTTATTGTTTGCTGACACAGTTTTTAGGTTTTCTTCTGTACTTGCCAATGCATTTTTTAAATTAGCATGTTCTCCCTCTAGTGTAGTGTATTTTTTCTCAAGCTCTGCTTTTTCAGAAGAAACCCTACTATTAAGGATTTTTAAATTCTTCACTGCTTCTGTTTCTATATTTGCTGACACAGTTTTTAGTTTTTCATCAGCACTTGCCAATGCATTTTTTAAATTAGCATATTCTTCCTCTAGCGCAGCTTTTTCTTTTGAAAGTGTACTATTTTTCTTTTCCAATTCCTGAATTTCTGCAGGCATACCTCCTGATTTATCTGCAGGAATAGTATTTGGAATAGTAATAAAATTTGTATGTATAAGGGACGGGTTAGCAACGGTACCTTTATTTGAGGTGTCTTCAGTAGTTTTTGCTACATCCCTATTATACTTATCAGCACTTGCTAAAGCAATTTTTAAATTAACGTTCTCTTTTTCAAGCTCTGCCTTTTCAGAAGAAACCCTACTATTAAGGATTTTTAAATTCCTCACTGCTTCTGCTTCTGTATTTGCGAATCCAGCTTTAATTTTTTCATCAGCACTTGCCAATGCAATTTTTAAATTAGCATGCTCTTTCTCAAGCTCTGCTTTTTCAGAAGAAACCCTACTATTAAGGATTTTTAAATTCTTCACTGCTTCTGTTTCCGTATTTGCTGACATAGTTTTTAGTTTTTCATCAGCACTTGCCAATGCATTTTTTAAATTAGCATATTCATTCTCAAGCTTTGCTTTTTCATTTAAAAGTGTACTATTTTTCTTTTCCAATTCCTGAACTTCTGCAACTATTTTCACTTTATTTGTAGTATTTTGTCTCAATTGATCTGGTGATTTTGCCATTTTCTCCTCTATTTTAGTTAAAATGATATGTCAATCCTAAGTTAACGGTGTGTATATTAAATTTAGATTTTTTTGGGTCATCTTTCTTATTACCATCTTCATCATAACCATATCCTAATGATTTAACATGGCCTAGATTTACATATTTATAATTTGTCCCAATGCTAATTTTTGTATTTAGTTTATACTCAACTCCCAAACCAGCATTCCAAGCAAATTGGCTATGCGTATTTTTGACTTCACTGTAAATAATTTGATTGGTAGTATCATCCTTTATTGTGTAGTTGCCGAATTTATTTTTTGAAACGCCTGCTCCTGCTGTTATGTAAGGCATAAAATGATTTTCATTATTAAAATTATATTGAAAATTTAAATTAAATAAATCTGCCCTTACATCATGCTTAGCAGTGGCATTTTGTTGATTTATTGTGTGATTCATATTTCTGAAATTTGTATAGTCTAAATATGTTGATAAGTTATTTGTTAATTTATAACCCAAACCAACATTGTACAACATTGCATTAGATGGTTTTTTACTTTCTCTATCACCATCATATTTATCGGTTAATTTTTCAGGAAAGCCGTAACCAACATTCATTTTAAAAAAAGGTTTTTCATACCAATTTGCATAAGTTGTAAGTGGATTTGTAGCGAAAGATAATGAAAATCCAAATATAATTGAAGTAGTATATAAAATATTTTTTCCCCTCATATCAATTTCCTCCTTGATTATTATTTTTATTCTGTTACCGTACTAATGGTTGTAAATAAACCATGGTTGTGAGTAACGTTCTATATAAGAACAGGGTGGATTTCACACACATTTAATAGCACTTAAATTAAGCGTACTAACGAATTGCAATTAATGCAAGTATTAGTTGTGCAATTTTATTGCTAGATCTTTGATTTTTTTATGTAGGGCTGTTCTTTCCATGCCGATGTGTTTGGCTGTATGTGTGATGTTGCTATCAAATTTTTGAAGGTTAAATTCTATGTATTTTTTTTCAAATAATTGCTTTGCATCTTTTAATGATTTGTCGAAATAGGCAGTAAAAATGTTTTTACTATTTTGAGAAAGTGAAAAATCATTAGAGTTTAGTAGGGGTTCTTGATTTAAAAGTAATTTCAACAGTAGGTTTTCAATAAAATTTTTTAATTCTAAAATATTTCCTGGCCAATCATAGTCTAGGAATTGTGCATAAAATTCACTACCCAGGTTTAAATTATTGATATGATAATGTTTTTTAAAATTATTAATGTAATAATCTACAATAAGTTTTATATCTTGTTTTCTCTCTCTCAATGGAGGCGCTTCTAATATTGTTAATGATAGTCTTTGAAGCAAGCTTTGATTAAAATTTGAATCCTGAATTAGTTGCTCTTGGTTTATAGTAGAGGAGCAAATTATTTTACCCAATTGATTAGAGTTTTGTGAATTATTCAAGTAATTAAGTAGCTTTTTTTGCAAGCATTTTGATAATTTTGAAATTTCGCTCAGATATATCGTTGATCTTTTTGCTTTTTCAAATATAGAAGCAGATTCAGTGTTTCCGAATAAAATGCTATCCAATTCCTTCTCGGAATGATTTTCAATGTTTACTTTATAAAATGGTTTGTCATTAGAATTCTGATAAGCATGAATCAGACGTGCAATTTTTTCTTTGCCAGTTCCAATCTCTCCAAATATCATAGTTCTAGCATTTGATCCTATATTGTTTGCAATTTTACTTTTAATTTCAGTAATCTGTTTACTAGTGCCTATAATAGAAGCTAAATCATTTTGTTGTTTTAGTTGAGTGCTATATTGTTGAAGCTCAATATTTTCTAACGTTCTTTTTACAGTTATTACCAATTTTTCTGATTTAAACGGTTTTTCAATAAAGTTATAGGCTCCCAGCTTTATGGCTTTTACTGCAGTTTCAATATTACCATGTCCGCTAATCACTATAACATGAATTTCTTTGTAAGTTTTCCGGATGATTTTTAATAAGCCCAATCCATCCATATCACTACCTTCCAGCCAAATATCGAGAATGACTATTTTTGGGGAAGATTTTTTGAGTATTTCTAATGCACTTGATGAGTTAAGTACAAATTCTGTTTTTAAATGGAGTTCGTCCTCAATTATATCTTTTATTAGTTCCCCAATGTCTTTCTCATCATCGATTACTAATATGTCAAACATTACTTGTTTTTGTTTTTAAAACTACCCTTAGCATATAGCAGTATTGCAATAATGATAACAACAAAAATAATCACTATGTTAAATCTTTTGATATAAGTATATATTAGCTCTTCATTTGCACTAATTATATGACCAAGATAAAGAAGAAATGAAAGCCAAATCAAGCTTCCTAGAATAGTGTACAGAATGAAAAGTTTTAAATCCATTCTAGCAAGTCCAGCTGGAAACGAAATAAAATGCTTAATTCCAGGGAGCATCCTTCCAAAAAATGTTGATATAGCACCATATTTATTAAAAAACAGTTCCAAAGAAAGTAACTGGCCAGATTTTAAAAAAAAGTATTTTCCATAATTTATAAATAATTTTCTACCAAAGTGGTATGCCATAAAATAATTGAGAAGTGATCCCAACAAAGTGCCAGCTAAGCTAGATATTAAAACAGGGGCTAAGTGCAGTTCTCCTTTAGCAATTAGAAATCCTGCTGGTATTAATGTTAATTCGCTAGGAACGGGTATAAAAGTACTTTCTATGAAAGTCATGATAAAAATCCCTATATAACCAAAAGTTTGGACAAAATTTAAAATTAGCTTGAATACTTCTCCAAAAAACTCTACAAACATTAATATATTGATGTTTTTATGCAATTTATCTAGAATAATATAAGTAAAAAAATATAAATCACAATTACTATTTGTTTGTATGGATGTTTTAGACGAAATTAGGGATGAGGTTAATAAGGAAAGGTTTTATAATTTTCTTCAAAATTATGGGAAGCATGTTGCGATTCTTGTTTTGGCTACATTCATTTGTTTTATCATTTATTTTTGGTGGGATAAACACAAAAATAATGTGTTATTAGAGGAGGCAAGTGAATATGGAGATGCAATAGGTTCTCATGATAAGGATAAAATTTCTAGACTAGAAAAGCTTAAAGTAGGCAAAACAGTATATTCGGATTTAGCAAAACTCCAATTGGGTGCGTATTATGCTACTAATAAGGATTTTAATCGTTCTATACATAATTATGAGTTACTGATAGACTCAAAAAGTACAGATAAAATTTATAGAGACTATGCAGAGTTGATGGTAATTAAGATGAAAATATCATCAGGGAAGATTAACTCAGAGGAAGGGATAGAAATGTATGAGAGTTTTTATAAAAATGCAGAATATTTTAATAATATTGCAGTTTTGGGCCAATCAATATTGCTCATGAATAAAGGCGAAAAAGGTAAGGTTTCTTCTAAATTGAATGAAATACTAACTGATAATGAATCTCCAAATCTGTTGATGTATCTTGCAAGAATGATAGAGAAGAGGGTTCAATCGTAGCCTAATCTTTTGCTGGATTTTGATTTGGGCTTTAGGATTTATGATTCATAAAAAAAGCTTTACAGTACACATGTTTAGCTTTAAGTTCTGCTCAAGAAAATTATATTCAAAATAATTTATGCTGATGAATAGCAAAGTATTTGGTTCAATATTGATTGTCGCAGGGACTAGTATCGGAGCAAGCATGTTGGCATTGCCAATGATTTCATCGTCCTTGGGTGAAATAAAAAGTTTATTTTTGCTGATAATGGTCTGGTTATTAGGATATTATTCTTCTTTAATGGTTCTTAAAGTTAATTTATTTTACAAAGGAGCATTTTCAGTTTCTGAGTTATGTAAAAAGAGTTTTGATTTTAAAATTTGGCTCATTGCAGATTTGTCAATCATAACGCTATTTTATTCTCTTTTAGCAGCTTATATATCAGGAATCGTTGAGATAAGTGTGTTGGAAAATATGCCACATTCATCTCATTTACTTAGTAATGGAGTTATAGGATATTTAGTAGTGGTTATATTGGTATTTTTTATAATATTTAATTTTAAAGTTTTGGACGTAAGTAATAGAATTATTTTTGTTATAAAAATAGGGGTTTTTATAACCATGTTATATTTTTTAAGCTCAAAGGTAGAATTGAGTAATTTGAAAAATTTCAATGGATACTTATCACAAAACAACAATTTATTTAAAGCAATTCCAGTTTTTTTCACATCATTTGGATTCCATGGTAGCATACCATCTATAATGAAATATTTAAACAATAATGAAAAAGATATAAAAAAAGCATTTTTATGGGGCAGCTTTTTAAGTCTAATTATATATTGTCTTTGGATATTTTTTACATCTGCAGTGCTACCAAAACATGGTTTAATCAGCTTTGATACTGTGAATAATAGTGATAATAAATTGCATGAATTTATAAAAATGCTTGCAGAGAGAACTGAGCAAGATAAATTGCACGTTATTATTTCAGTATTTAGTTGGATGGCGATAATTACTTCTTTTTTAGGAGTGGGAGTGGGTTTGTATGATTATATTTTAGAGAAATTTAAATTTAAAAGGGAAGTATTTAAAGATCAATTAAAAGGAATATTTATAACATTTTTTCCTCCTTTATTAATAGTAATTCTTGGAAAAAATATTTTTGTAAAAGCCTTGGCTTTTGCTGCAATTAGTTTAAGTATGTTGGCAATCATATTTCCAGCATTTATAGCCCTAAAATTAGGGCAAAAAAATAAGATAGCTATAATTATGTCATTAATATTAGGGGTGCTTATAATTACAATCGAACTAGTTAATTTTTTATAAATGATGTGATTTTATACAGAATATAGAAGCATTTATATGACAACATAAGTAACCATAAATTATAACTACATGAATTTAAATAGATTGGATCTTAGTGTATTTGTAATTTTGACGGTTTTGACGTTACTATACACGGTATTGTTATCAAGAAGGCATAATGAAAAAAGTGCGGTTGATTATTTACTCTTTGGTCGCAAATTGACACTTCCTTTATTTGTTACAACATTGGTTTCCACTTGGTATGGAGATATTTTTGGTGTCACGCAAATAGCGTTTAAAAGGGGGATTAATACTATCGCAATATATGGAATTGGTTTTTATATTTCTGGGATTTTCTTTATGCTATTTTTTGTCGAAAAGGCAAGAAAAATGAATGTTTTTACATTGCCAGAGATAATTCAGAAAAAATATGGCAAAACTGCATATAAATTATCTTCATTAATGATTTTGATTAAAGCATTGCCTGTTACGTATCTTATTGGGATAGGGTTGCTGATTCAAAGATTATTCGGTTTAGATTTGTATTATTCCATGATTGTGGGGCTAATTTTTGTTATTTCGTATATTGGTGTTAGGGGGTTTAGTGGTATCATATACTCAGATGCAATTCAATTTGTATTGATGTATGTATCGGTGATTATGGTTGTTGTATTTTCTTATTTTCAATATGGTGGATATGATTTTTTAGATATTAATTTAGATGAAAGTTATTTCTCAATAAATGCTAATGAGGCTTTTTCCGGACTTTTTTTGTGGTTTTTTATTTCGATTATAACAACATTTATGAGTCCTGTTTTTTACCAAAGGTGTTTTGCAGCAAAGGATGTGAAAATTGCAAAAAGAGGGATTGTTATTTCGGTTATATTTTGGATGATTTGTGATTTTTGTACTGTAACGGGTTCCATGTATGCTAAAGCAGTTTTGCCTAACTCAATGCCTAATGAGGCTTATTTTAATTATGCATTGAATATTTTGCCAATAGGTTTGAAGGGTGTATTTCTTGCTGGTATAGCTGCAACGATATTATCTACTCTTGATTCATTTTTATTTATTTGTAGTAACACGTTGGTATATGATTTGTTTGATAAAAGATTTTCCAAAAGTAATGTATATAAAATGGGAAGTCTCATTGTTGTGGGTGGTGTGACGTTTTTTTTAGCAGGCCATTTTGCTAATGATATTGATAAATTTTATCTTTTGCTTAGGAGTTATTGTGGGGTAACTTTAGCTATACCATTGATGTGCACAATTATATTTGGCAAATTTTTAAGTGAAAAGCAATTTGTTGCGTCTATAATATTAGCTGGTTTATTTATGGCCATAAATGATCTTATTAAAACTGAGTTTTATGTAGAAAGTTTCTATATAGGAGCTCTAGCAAGTTTTTTTAGCATAGCAATTTTCGTTATTATAAATAATACAAAAAAAAAGTTTTTATTGAAAGCGCGTTACTAATCAAATGAATATTGGGTTTGGCATAAAAATCACTTGACTAGATGGGAAGTTATAAATATTATCTCCTGACCACATTGTTTTAATTTTATAAATATTTGTAATGCCAACGATAAGTCAATTAGTTAGAAATCCTAGGAAATCTAAGGTACCTAAGAATAAGGTTCCAGCTTTGCAAGGTTGCCCTCAAAAAAGAGGTGTTTGCGCTAGGGTGTATACCACTACCCCAAGAAAGCCGAACTCAGCTATGAGGAAGGTTGCCAGAGTAAAGCTTACTAATGGATATGAAGTAACTAGTTATATACCTGGTGAAGGTCACAATCTTCAAGAGCACTCTGTGATATTGATTAGAGGTGGTAGAGTAAAAGATTTGCCAGGTGTTAGGTATCACACTATTAGAGGTGCTTTAGATACTCAAGGCGTTCAAAAGAGGAAGCAATGTAGGTCTAAATATGGAACAAAAAAACCTAAATCGTAAATAATATGTCAAGACGTAGAGCTGCGGAAATAAAGAGTGTTACTCCTGATGCAAATTACAAAAGCGTAGTAATTGCAAAGTTCATAAATTATTTGATGTATGATGGTAAAAAATCAAAAGCTGAAAAAATTGTTTATGAAGCTATTGAAAATCTTTCTAATAAAGTAAAGAAAGAGCCAATTGAAGCTTTTGAAGAGATTGTGGACAATTTGAGGCCCGCAATAGAGGTGAAGTCAAGAAGAGTTGGTGGAGCAACTTATCAGGTTCCTATGGAAGTTAGATCTTCTAGATCTTTATCCTTAGCTCTGAAGTGGCTCGCAAATGCTGCGAGATCAAGGAAATCAGAGAAAACTATGGTTGATAGACTTTCTGGTGAACTTGTGGATGCCTATAATAAAAAGGGAATGGCATATAAGAAAAAAGAAGATACTCATAAAATGGCTGAGTCTAATAAGGCATTTTCTCACTATAGGTGGTAATTATGAGTAACAGAGAAACAAAAATAGAAGATTATAGAAATATTGGTATAATGGCGCATATTGACGCTGGAAAAACTACCACTACAGAAAGAATACTTTATTATACTGGCAAATCTCACAAAATAGGTGAGGTTCATGAAGGGAATGCCACAATGGATTGGATGGAGCAGGAGCAAGAGCGTGGTATAACGATAACATCTGCTGCAACAACTTGTTTTTGGAAAAGCAGAAGTGGTCACCAGTGTAGGATTAACATCATTGATACCCCGGGTCACGTTGATTTTACAATTGAAGTGGAGAGGTCGTTAAGAGTCCTTGATGGCGCTATAGCTGTTTTTGATGGAGTTGCTGGTGTTGAGCCACAATCGGAGACGGTATGGAGGCAAGCAGATAAGTATAATGTTCCAAGAATGTGCTTTGTTAATAAAATGGATAGGACTGGGGCTGATTTTTATAGATGTGTTGACATGATTGTCAATAGATTAGGTGCTAAACCTGCTGTCATGCAATTGCCTATTGGGGCAGAAGATGAGTTTTTAGGAGTTGTGGATTTGATATCAAATCAATCTATAACATGGAAAGATGATAAATTGGGAGCAGAGTATGAATATGGTGAAATTCCAGATGATTTGAAGGATAGGGCCGAGGAGTATAGGGCTAGTCTAATTGAGCTTGTAGTAGAGTCTGACGATGAATTGATGGAGAAATATCTATCAGGTAAGAGCTTAACTGCAGAAGAAATCAGAATTTGTGTTCGTAAAGGTGTTTTAAAGGGTTTGTTTATCCCAGTTTTTTGTGGCTCGGCATTTAAAAACAAAGGGGTGCAACCTTTGTTAGATGCGGTGGTTGATTATCTTCCAAGTCCTGTAGATATTCATGCTGCAAAAGGACTAAAAGTATCAAATGATGAAGAAGTTGAAGTTAGGCCTTCGGATAGTAGTAAATTATGCGCGCTTGCTTTTAAGGTTATGAATGATCCATTTGTTGGTACGCTAACATTTGTTAGGATTTATTCAGGTATGCTAAAATCTGGTGTTACCGTGCAAAATACAACTAAAGATAAGAAAGAGCGTGTTGGACGTATGTTGCTAATGCATGCAAATAACAGGGAGGATGTGAAAGAATGTTTTTCTGGTGATATAGTTGCTATTGCTGGGTTGAAAGCTACAACTACTGGTGATACTCTTTGTGAGATAGGTAATGATATCATTTTGGAAAAAATGGAATTTCCTGAGCCTGTCATAGAAGTTGCAATTGAGCCGAAAACCACGCAAGATCAGGAGAAAATGTCGGTGGCAATAGCTAGATTAGTTGCTGAAGATCCTTCTTTAAGAGTGAGTAGCGATCCCGAAACAAATCAGACAAAACTTGCTGGTATGGGAGAGCTTCATTTAGAGATAATAGTTGATAGGATGAGGAGGGAGTTTAAGGTTGATGCCAATATTGGTGCGCCTCAAGTTGCTTATAGAGAAACAATCGCTGGTTCATATGAAATTGATTATACTCATAAAAAGCAATCAGGTGGTGCTGGTCAATTTGCTAGAGTTAAAATTTTATTTGAAAAAGCTGAATCAGGTGATGGTTATCAGTTTGTTAACAAGATTATTGGTGGTAATATACCTAAGGAGTACATCCCAGCGGTTGAAAAGGGTATAGAGCAAGTTAGCAAGACAGGTGTTCTTGCGGGGTATCCGCTTATAGATTTTAAAGCTACTTTACTTGATGGAGCATATCATGATGTTGATTCTAGTGCTTTAGCATTTGAGATTGCAGCTAAAGCTGCGTTTAGAGAGGGTATGAAAAAGGCATCACCGGTTCTACTAGAGCCAATTATGGATGTTGAAGTTATCACGCCAGATGATTATATTGGAGATGTTATAGGGCATTTAAATAGTATTCGTGGACAGGTTTTAGGTATGGAACCAAGGGGTAATGCACAAGTTATTAGAGCTAAAGTTCCTTTAGCGACAATGTTTGGCTATGTTAATACTTTGAGATCTATGACTCAAGGTAGAGCTCAATATAGTATGCAATTTGCTAACTATGAAAGAGTTTCTCAACATATTGCAAACGAAATTATTAACCAAGAAAAATAAAAAAGGAGAACGAAAATGGCAGAAGGAAAATTTGAAAGAACCAAACCGCACGTAAACACAGGGACGATAGGGCACGTAGATCATGGGAAGACAACATTGACGGCGGCGATAACGAAGTATTTTGGGAAGAGAGCGATAAGATATGACGAAATAGATAAGGCGCCAGAGGAGAAGGAAAGAGGGATAACAATAAATTCGGCGCATGTGGAATATGAAACGGAAAATAGGCATTATGCGCACGTAGATTGTCCTGGGCACGCGGATTATGTAAAGAATATGATAACAGGTGCAGCACAGATGGATGGTGCGATATTAGTAGTGAGTGCGGTAGATGGGCCGATGCCACAAACAAGAGAGCATATATTGTTAGCAAAGCAAGTAGGGATAGGAACGCTAGTAGTATTCCTAAACAAGGTAGATATGGTGGAAGATGAAGAGTTGCTAGAGTTAGTGGAAATGGAAGTGAGAGAGTTGTTGACAAAGTATGGATTTGATGGAGATGCAGCAAGAGTGGTCAGAGGGTCGGCGCTTAAGGCATTAACAGAAGACGGGACGGAATTAGGAGAGAAGGCGATAAGAGAGTTGATGAAGGTAGTGGATGAAGCGATACCGATGCCAATAAGAGATATAGAAAAACCATTTTTAATGCCAATAGAAGATGTATTTTCAATATCAGGGCGTGGTACAGTGGTGACAGGAAGGATAGAGCAAGGGAAAATAAAAGTAGGAGAAGAAGTAGAGATAGTGGGGATAAGGAAGGAGAGCAAGAAGACTAAGTGTACAGGTGTGGAAATGTTCAAGAAGGAGCTTGAAGAAGGGATGGCAGGAGATAATGCAGGGTTATTGCTAAGAGGGATAGCGAAGGAAGAGGTGGAAAGAGGGCAAGTATTAGCGAAGCCAGGTAGTATAACGCCGCATACAAAGTTTAAAGCGGAAGTGTATGTACTTAAGAAAGAAGAAGGTGGAAGGCACACACCGTTTTTCAAGAATTACAGGCCACAGTTTTATTTTAGAACAACTGATGTAACGGGAACTGTAGAATTGAAAGAAGGGGTAGAGATGGTAATGCCGGGAGATAACACAGAGATAGTTGTGGAATTGATATCGCCAATAGCGATGGATAAAGGTTTAAAGTTTGCAATCAGAGAAGGCGGTAAGACTGTTGGTGCTGGTGTTGTTGCTGAAGTTATTAAATAATTTAAAGGGTCCTTGATATGAGTTTTCAGCAATCTATAGAATTAAAATTAAAAGCTTTTGAACCAAGGGTTTTGGATAAGGCTGTCAGTGAAATAGTAGATACTATTTCCAGAATTGGTGCTAGATATAAAGGGCCAATACCTATGCCTAGAAAAATTAGTAGGTTTACGGTTAATAGATCGACGCATGTTGATAAAAAATCCAGAGAGCAGTTTGAAATTAGAGATCATTCAAGATTTTTAATTATTGAAGCTTCTCCCCAAACTGTAGATGCGTTAATGAAGTTGGATATAGCGGCTGGTGTGGATATTCAAATTAAAATGAAGGGAGCTGAAAATGAAGGAAAGTAGATGTGGTGTTATAGCCAAAAAAATAGGTATGACTCAAATTTTCAAAGATAATGGTGAGGTTATTCCTGTTACTGTACTTCATGTAGATGAGAATGTTGTATTATCAGTGAAAAATGAGGAAAAAAATGGCTATGATAGTTTGCAAATAGCAGCATTTGATCAAAAAATGCAGAGATTATCAAAAAGCATTAGAGGTATATTTGAAAAAGCAAAGGTAGCGCCAAAAAAGAAAATCAAGGAATTTTCTATTAATAAGAAATATGCGCTGAAAGTAGGTGATGTAATAAATGTTAATCACTTCAAAAAAGGGCAATATGTTGATATTACTGGTACATCCATAGGTAAGGGTTATGCTGGCGTTATGAAAAGGCATAATTTTAAAGGATTGGAAGCTTCTCATGGTGTTTCAATAAGTCATAGATCAGCTGGCTCAACTGGGCAATGTCAAGATCCAGGAAAGGTATTTAAGGGTAAAAAAATGGCTGGGCGATTGGGGGGTGAAAAGGTGACTAAGCAGAATATTCTTATAGTGGATATTGATAGCGAATTAAATGTTTTGCTGGTTAAAGGTGCGGTACCTGGTAACAAAAATGGATATTTGTATATAAGGGATGCTATCAAAAAAGCATTACCATGTTAATTATTGAGGTATGATATGTATTTAGAAGTATTGAGTTCTGAAAATAAGATTTTAAGAAAGATTGATGCAAATATTTTTGACATTAAAGATATTAGGTATGATTTAATTCATCAATTAGTTTTGTGGCAGCAGGCAAAAAAAAGATCACCTATAAGTCATGTTAAGGGGATTTCAGAGGTAAAGGGCTCAACCAGAAAAATTTATAAACAAAAGGGTACTGGTAAAGCGAGGCATGGTAGTATAAGAGCTGCGCAGTTTGTGGGTGGAGGAATAATATTTGGTCCAACTAAAAATAAAGTATACGAATATAAAGTTAATAAAAAGGTAAAGAAAATAGCATTATTGAATGCTTTGGCATTGAAATATAGAGATAAATCTATTACTATACACGAGCACTTAAAAGTTGATACATATAAATTTAAAGATTTTTCAAAGATGTACGGAGATAAATTATCATCACAAAAAACGTTGTTTATAGATAGTAATTTTGATGATAATTTTGTAAAATCTATCGGAAATAATCATAAAGTTGACAGACTATGTTTAGCTGGAATCAATGTGTTAGATATAATAAAGCATGATAAGATACATTTCTCTGAAAATGCATTTAATGGTATATTGGCGAGGTTTAAGTGATAAAATTAAATATGTATGATATTATTAAAATGCCTCTGCTAACAGAGAAGAGCAATAGCCTTGAATCTTTGGGTAAATATGTGTTCATTGTGAGTTCAGATAGTAATAAAGTTCAAATTAAAAAAGCAGTTGAGCATATTTTTAATGTAGAAGTTAAAAGTGTGAATATAATTAATATCCAAGGAAAGGCAAAGGTTTTTAAAGGTAAAAAAGGCAAGAGAGCTAGCTTTAAGAAAGCGATTGTGACAACAAAAGATATGAAAAAAATTGAATTTTCAAAAGGTGTTTAAAAGATGGCATTAATAAATTATAATCCAGTTACCCCTTCTCAAAGGCAGCTTGTTTTGGTTGATAAATCTGGACTTTGGAAAGGAGCTCCTATAAAAGGGCTTGTTAAAGGTAAAAACAGTAGTGGTGGTAGAAATAATCTTGGTAGAATAACCGTTTATGGTAAATCAAGAGGTGCTAAGAAAAAATATAGAATAATCGATTTTAAAAGAACAAAAGAACTTTCTGCTACAGTGGAAAGATTTGAGTATGATCCGAATAGATCTGCTAATATTGCGTTAATAAAGTATGATGACAATGAGTACTCTTATATAATTGCGTTAGAAAATTTAAAAATAGGGGATAAAATTATATCTTCTAATAGTGCTGAGATAGCAATCGGTAACTGTATGCAGTTAAAAAATATCCCTGTTGGAATAGTAATTAGTAATATAGAATTGAAACCTAATAAAGGGGCTCAATTGGCTAGATCTGCTGGCACATCTGCAACAATTGTTAATAAGGATTCTGGTAAGGTGTCCATCAAGCTTCGCTCAGGTGAAGTTAGAATTGTTGAAGGAGAGTGCAAAGCAACTATAGGAACAGTTTCAAATGCTGATAAGAAAAATGTAAAACTTGGTAAAGCGGGAAGAAAGAGGTGGTTGGGTTTTAGGCCTAAAGTAAGGGGTGTTGCTAAAAACCCAGTTGACCATCCGCATGGTGGTGGTGAAGGCAAGACATCGGGTGGTAGACACCCTGTATCCGCTTGGGGTAAACCAACAAAAGGATTTAAAACTAGAAATAATAAACGAACAGATAAGTTTATAATAAAAAGCAGACATAAAAAAAATAAATAATAAGTGAATGAATTATGAGTAATAGATCAGTTTGGAAAGGGCCGTTTGTTGATCCTAAATTGCTAAAAAAAGTAAATGATGTAGTTGTTGGTGGGAAATTTGTCGCAATCAAAACTTGGTCAAGAAAATCTACTATTTTACCAAATTTTGTTGGGTTGACATTTTCTGTACATAATGGAAAAAAGTTTATTCAAGTTTTAGTTAATGAAAAAATGGTAGGTAAAAAGCTTGGAGAATTTTCTCCTACAAGAACATTTAATGGTCACGGAAATAACAGAAAATAATTATTATATTAATGAATTTATGCAAGTTAAAGCAACAGACAAATTGGTAAAATCAAGTGTTCAAAAATTGAATATTATTGCTGATCTTATAAGGAAAGAGAATGTTAATGAAGCAATATTGCAACTTGAATTTTGCAAAAGAAAAGCCTCAAAGCAACTGCAAAATGTCCTTAAATCTGCAATAGCTAATTCACAAAATAATCACGGATTGGATATTGACAAATTATATGTAAAGGAAGTTAGGATTGGTAAATCATTAACCTTGAAGCGTTCAATGGTTAGGGCGAGAGGTAGAATAAACAGAATAGTGAAGCCATTTAGTAAAGTTACAATAATTGTAGAGGAAAGAGGTTAATATGGGACAAAAAGTAAATCCAAATAGCTTTAGATTGGGAATTGTATCTACATGGGATTCATCATGGTATAGCAAAAAAGATTATGCTAAAAAATTGCATGAAGATATTAAAATTAGAGGTATGATTTTTGATAAATTGAATTATGCTGGCATAAGCAAAGTTTGTGTGGAGCGTCCAGCTAATAAGATTATGATAAATATTCGTTCATCAAGGCCTGGTGTTGTAATAGGTAAGAAGGGTGTTGATGTGGCAAAAATTAAAGAGGATATAGCAAAAATAACTTCTAATGAGATAATTATAAATATCACAGAGGTGCGAAAAGCTGAAACAGAGCCGCTACTTATAGCGAAAACAGTAGCAGAGCAATTAGAAAAAAGGGTCTCTTTTAGAAAAGCTGTAAAAAGGGCTATATCAAATGCTATGAAAATGGGAGCAAAGGGAGTCAAAATAAGCGTTTCTGGACGTTTAGGTGGGGCTGAAATAGCAAGAACAGAATGGTATAAAGAAGGTAGAGTTCCACTTCATACACTTAGGGCAATAGTTAGTTATGACATGGCAGAAGCTCATACAATATATGGTCTGATAGGAGTTAAGGTATGGATATATAAGGGAGATATGCTTGATAATTTAAAAAATAATACAGTAGAGAAAAATGATATTACATCCAAAGAAAACAAAATTTAGAAAAGCTTTTAAAGGAAGAATTCATGGAAAAGCCAAAGGTGGTTTTAAGATTGCTTTTGGTAAATTTGCTCTTAAAGCATTAGAGCCAGAAAGAATTCAGGAAAAGCAAATTGAATCTGCTAGAAAGGCTATTAATAGACATTTGAGAAGAGCTGGTAAATTATGGATAAGGATATTTCCAGATATTCCAGTAAGTAAAAAGCCTGCTGATGTCAGGATGGGTAAAGGAAAAGGTTCTCCGGAATTTTGGGCTTGTAGAGTTAAGCCAGGTAGAATTTTATTTGAACTTGATTCAGTGACCGAAGAACAAGCCATGGAGGCTTTTTCAAGAGCTGCTGCAAAATTACCAATAAAAACAAAAGTAATTAGAAATATAGAAGAGGGAGTCTAAAATGAAATTTAATGAAATTAATAATTTAGATAATAATGCTTTACAAAATGAATTACTTAAGTATAAAAAGGAGTACTTTAATTTGAGATTTCAAAAAGTTTTAGGCGAATTGAATAATACTTCTAGAATAAAAGTTGTCAAAAAAAGCATAGCGAGAATTTTTACTGTATTAAATAAAATTAAGGATAAAAATAGTTAATTATTATGTCAAAAAAAGTATTAGAAGGTATTGTATTAAATAATAAAGCTGATAAGACGGTGACTGTGTTAGTAGAGAGAAAAGTATTGCATAAGAAGTATAAAAAGATTATTAAGAGAAGTAAAAAATATTTAGCTCATGATGAGGGTAATGTTTTGAATATTGGTGATAAGGTTAAAATAATAGAAAGTAAACCTATATCTAAGCTAAAAAAATGGCAAATTTTATTAAGTGATAAGGATTAATTATGATACAGATGGGTACGAAATTAAATGTGGCAGATAACACTGGAGCTAAATTAGTGCAGTGTATTAAGGTTCTTGGTGGAAGTAAAAAGATGTCCGCAAGTATTGGGGACAAGATTGTTGTGTCGATTAAAAAAGCTGCTGTATCTGACAAAGTTAAAGAGGGAGAAGTGTTCCATGCAGTGGTCGTAAGAACTAGAAAAGAAAAGAGAAGGAAAGATGCTGTAGTAATTAGATTTTTTGATAATGCCGTTGTATTACTTGATAAGCAAGGAGAGTTGATTGGCACTAGGATATTCGGAATAATCCCGAGAGAACTTAGAGAAAAAAATTATTTGAAAATAATTTCATTAGCCCCAGAGGTAACGTAAAATGGCAAATAAATTTAAAAAGAGCGATAAAGTTAAGGTTATAACTGGCAAGGATAAAGGTAAAATTTCTGAGATTATCAGTTTTATACCAAAAAGTAATAAAGTTGTTATTGGTGGTGTAAATATTGTTAAAAGGCATACTAAGCCTAATAAGTTTAATCCAGAAGGTGGTATTGTGCAAAAGGAAATGCCAATCCATGTTTCAAATATTATGCATGTTGATCTAAAAACAAATTCTGCGAGTAAGATAGCGTTTAAATTTTTAGAAGATGGCAAGAAAGTTAGGTATTTGAAAAAAACAGGTGAATTGATAGATAATAAAAAAGTTTAATTATGGCTAATTCAAGATTAGAAAAGCATTATAGTACAGTTAGTAGAAAGGAACTAAAGGAACATTTTAAATTTAAAAATGACATGCAAATTCCTAGGCTAAAAAAGATATCAATCAATGTTTCTGTAAAGGATGCAGTGACAGATTCTAAGGTTATAGATAAAGTCTATGATGAGATTATGGCTATTACAGGTCAAAAGCCCGTAATAACAAAGGCAAAAAAATCAATAGCTACATTTAAGTTGAGAGAAGGAATGAAAATAGGGTGTAAGGTTACACTTAGAAAAACCATGATGTATGAATTTTTAGACAGGTTAATAAATATAGCGCTTCCTAGAGTTAGGGATTTTAAGGGGGTAAGTTCAAAACAGTTTGATGGTAATGGTAATTTTTCATTAGGAATAAAAGAGCAGATTGTATTTCCTGAGGTTGATTATAATAAGATTGATAAAATTAGAGGAATGAACATTATTATAGTTACTTCTACAAGTAGTAATGAAGAGGCAAAGTTTTTACTAAAAACATTTAATCTACCATTTTATAATTAGAATAATAGGATAAATATCATGGCAAAAAAAAGTGTAGTGCAAAGAAATTTAAAAAGGATTAGATTATTTAATAATCATCTAGAAAAAAGAATGGAGTTTAAAGAAATTCGTAATAATAAGTCAATTACTTTAGAGGAAAGGTTTGAGGCTCAAGCAAATTTGTCTAAGTTGCCAAGGAATAGTTCAAAGGCAAGAATAAGAAATAGATGTTTGCTGAGTGGTAGAGGAAGAGGATTTTATAGAAAATTCAAATTATCCAGAATATGGTTTAGGAAATTAGCATCAGAGTGTAAGTTGCCTGGTGTAATTAAGGCTAGTTGGTAATAATAAAGGAAATATAAGATATGTCACAAACACATTTACTTTCAGATACGATAGCGAGAATTAAAAATGCGCAGTTAGTTAAAAAACAGTATACAATAGTACATTGTTCTAAAAAAATTGAGCAAGTTTTGGATGTATTGCTTAAAGCTGGTTATGTTTCAAATGTTGAAAAATATGAGGTAAGAAAAGGTGTACATATGATTAAGGTAGGGCTTAAATATGAGGGTAAGTTAAGTTGCCCTGTAATCAAGGAGTTTAATGTAGTGTCGAAGCCAGGTAAAAAGGTATTTAAATCATATAAAGATGTGAATAAAATGTATGGTGGATTAGGCATGACAGTGTTGTCAACTTCAAAGGGTATAATAAATGACAACGAGGCCAGGGATATTAAAGCTGGTGGTGAAATTTTGTGTAATATTTTTTAAAATAGATTATGTCAAAAATAGGAAAACAACAGATCAAAATACCAGGTCAAGTCAAAATCAATTTTGAAGACGATTTCCTAGTTGTGAAGGGTCCCAAGGGTGAATTGAGCATGAATGTGTTTGATTCGATTAGTTTAAAATTAAATGATGATAATATTGTATTGTCTCCAAAGACAATTACTAAAAAAGTCAAATCACTGTGGGGATTGACACGTTCATTGATAAATAACATGGTTATAGGCGTCACCGATGGATTTGTAAAAAAATTAGAAATTAATGGAGTAGGTTATAAAGTTAATATTGATGATGATTTATTAATATTAGCTTTAGGATATAGTCATGATATTGTTTATCCCATTCCTGAAGGTGTTAGTGTTAAATGTACAAAGAACACAATAGAGGTAAGTGGATGCGATAAGCAACTTGTTGGGCAAGTTTGTGCAGATATTAGAAGTTTAAGAAAACCGGAGCCTTATAAAGGTAAAGGGATTAAGTATGAGAATGAAGTGATTGTAAGAAAAGAAGGTAAGAAAAAATAATTTGGTATTTTAAAAAATGTTAAGTAAAAAGTTAAAACATATTAGAAGAAAAGAGAGAACAAGATTTAAACTTAAAAGTAGTAATTTGGATAGGTTGAGATTGTGTTTTTATACTTCAAATAAGTATATTTATGGTCAAGTTATTGATGAAAGTAAAAGAATGACGATTACTTCTTTAGCAACCTATGACAAGGATTTTAAAGATTTTAAAAATAAAAATAATATTAAAGCTGCTGAATTACTTGGTGAAAAATTTGCTAAAATACTGCTAGATAGGAAAATTAAGGATGTGTATTTTGATAGAGGTAGGCTCAAGTATCATGGTAAAGCTAAGGCTTTTGCTGATAGTGCAAGGAAAAACGGGTTAAATTTTTAATGGCTAATAAAATGGTAAATAATAATAGTAATACAGAAATCGTAGAAAAATTAGTTAAAGTAAATAGATGCACTTCTGTTACCAAGGGTGGTAGAAAATTTAGTTTTTCTGTTATTGTAGTAGTTGGAGATAAAAAAGGAAAAGTAGGATATGGTTTAGGTAAGGCTACTGAAGTGATGGATGCTAAAGCAAAAGCATTGGGAGAAGCAAGAAAAAGTATGTTCAGAATTCCATTGAGAGAAGGAAGGACTTTGCATCACGATACTATTGGTAAATATTGTTCTGGAAAGGTAATAATGAGAGCTGCTCCAGCTGGTACTGGTATTATAGCAGGAGGACCAACAAGACCATTATTTGAAGTTTTAGGTATTAAGGATATTGTGGCTAAATCAGTTGGTTCAAATAATCCTCATAATATTGTTAAAGCGGTTATTATGGGGCTGAGAAATACTAGTACGCCTAAAATGATTGCAGATAAAAGAGGAAAAAAAATAGTTGAAATTGCTAGTCAACGAGAAAAAACTTAAAGATGGTATAATGATATGTTGAATCAGTTAAAAGGAAATATAGGAGCGAGAAAAAAAAGGAAATGTCTAGGAAGGGGAATAGCCTCTGGAAAAGGTAAGACATGTGGTAGAGGTGGAAAAGGGCAGACTGCGAGAAGTGGTGTTGCTTTAAATGGATTTGAGGGAGGTCAAATGCCTATATATAGGAGATTGCCTAAAAGAGGATTTAATCCTATTAATAAACAAGCATATAAAATTATTAATTTATATCAGATAAATTATTTAATTAAAAACCAAAAGCTTACTCAAGATATTAAATTAGAAGATATAGAAAAATTAGGTTTATTTAATTCTAAAAAAGAAAAATTAAAGTTACTTGGAAAAGGAGTATTTGAACAAAAATTTAATATAGAAGTAAACAATGCTTCTAAAAAGTTGATTGAAAATGCTTCAAAAAATGGTTCAGCTATCACATTAGTATAAGTCAAAGATAATAAAAATGAAAAATCAGCAGAGCCAAAATTTTGGTAATCCTATAATGGGTGGCGGAGAGTTAGGCAAAAAGATTTTTTTTGTGATATTGATTTTAATTATTTATAGATTTGGAACTTACATACCACTTCCTGGGGTTAATTTAATGATTCTAGACAGTATTGTCAAAGAGCAGGCTAAAGGAATTTTAGGTATGTTTAACGTACTAACAGGTGGTGCGCTTGGTAGAATGTCTATATTCACCTTAAACATTATGCCATACATAACTGCTTCAATAATTATGCAATTGATGACGGTACTATCCAAAGAATTTAGTGAGCTTAGAAAATCAGGTGAAGTTGGTAGACAGAAAATAAATCAATATTCAAAATATTTATCAATTATTCTAGCTTTATTTCAAGGGTATGGTATAGCGATTGGGATT
This sequence comes from Candidatus Bandiella numerosa, assembly GCF_029981845.1. Lineage (GTDB taxonomy): Bacteria > Pseudomonadota > Alphaproteobacteria > Rickettsiales > Midichloriaceae > Aquirickettsia > Aquirickettsia numerosa. The sequence continues at coordinate 440,180 of NZ_CP104164.1, forward strand.
GAATCGCTTAATCATAATGGTATTGCGTTAATAAGTGATCCTGGAATTTATTTTAGAATTATTACAATGTTTAGCCTCATGGGAGGAACAATAGTAGTAGTTTGGTTTGCGGATCAAATAAATACAAAAGGAATTGGAAATGGAAGTTCCGTTATAATTTTTGCAGGTATAGTTTCAGGTTTGTTACCTTCTGTATTTTCATTATTAGAAATGGGAAAAAATAATATCGTCTCAACACCATTTTTATTATTATGCTTTGCAGTTGTGGTATTTATGATTGTTTTTGTGGTGTTCATGGAGAAGGCTCAAAGAAAACTAGTAGTACAGTATCCTAGAAAGCAAATTGGAAAGAAAATATATGCTGGAGATTCAACACATTTACCAATGAAAGTTAATGTGTCTGGAGTAATACCACCGATATTTGCTAATGCGCTATTATTATTTCCTGCCACAATAGCTGGTTTTAACGTTGGTGCAGAAACCAATGGATGGCGCAAATTTGTTGAAAGTTATTTATCTCAGGGGAAGCCGCTATATGTTGCGCTATACATATTTTTTATAATATTTTTCTGCTTTTTTTACAGTACAATTGTGTTTAATCCAGAGGAAACTGCTGAAAATTTAAGGAAAAGTGGCGCAATTATTATCGGTAGAAGGCCTGGAAACCAGACTAAAGAATATCTACAATATATTTTAACAAGAATTACTGTGATTGGAGCTTTGTATATAGCAATAATTTGTGCGGTGCCAGAAGTTTTAACGTATCAATTTAGTATGCCTTTCTATTTAGGTGGTACGAGTATTTTAATAGTTATCAGCGTAGTGTTAGATTTGAGCTCGCAAATTCAATCACATTTATTAAGTAGCAAATATGTAAACTTGATGAAAAAGACTAATATGATGAGGCGCAGGTAATGATAATAGTTTTATTGGGTGCCCCTGGTGTGGGTAAAGGTACTCAGGCAAAATTATTAGCGGATAGATATCATTTAAAAATATTATCTACAGGGGAGATTTTAAGAAGAGCTATCAAGGAAAAAACAAGTTTGGGAATAAAAGTAGAGGCAATCATTGATCAAGGTGATTTAGTTTCTGATGATATAGTTTGTAGTTTAGTGGAAGATGAGCTAAAGATGAACAATAAAAATTTTAGTGGATTTATTTTAGATGGATTCCCTAGAACAATTGCACAAGCAAAGAAGCTTGATTTAATTTGTGTTAAAAATAATTTAACGCAGCCTTATATTATAAGCTTAAATTTACCTGAAAATGAAATATTAAAAAGATTATCAGCTAGGATATATTGTTCAAATTGCGATCAAAGTTATAACTTTGTTACCAATCCTACCAAAGTAAAAGGTACGTGCGATAAATGTCTTGGTCAAAATTTTTATATTAGAAATGATGATAAAATAGAGGTAATAAAGTTAAGATTGGATGCATATTTGCATCAAACGAAGCCGCTAATTCACTACTATAAAAAGCGCAAAAATTACTATTCCATTGAAGCCAAGCAGAGCATCACTGTTATACATGATAAAATAGCTTCTTTCATTGATCAATCAATAGAGTGAATTTGCTAAATAAATGTCAGACAAGTTGAAGTGATCCAAAGTCGTCAGACCAAAATCGACTCAAAAAGAGATACATGACGGTGCCGATTAGCCTAATATACGAAAAGAGCTACAATAATACACAAAACAACACCTAAAATGACCATCAACCATAGAGATGCAGCTGAATTTTTATGGTTACAATAACCCAATTTACTCATTCTCAAACCAACTATAATTCTTATTAAAATTAAAATACCCATCATTATAAAAAACAAACCGGGCGCCATAATCATAAGCAAAAATCCACCTATGGGATCTACAGGCCATAAATGGTAACAACTTGTCATTCCAGTATAAAGAAATATAATGAATATCACTGAAAGAAAAAAAATAAAATATACTGAATTTAAACAGATTTTATGAATTCCTATCAGTAAAACCTTTTCAAACAACCGCAACCAATAAATTATCTTGTTATAAATCTTCACCATATTTTAGGCCAGACCAAACTATTTATATTAACATAATCATACACTTAAAGTGGCAGGCTGTCATGTGCCAAGTTAAATAACCCACCCCAGCGCCAAGTAAGACCCCCACTTTAAAAGTGATTAAAAACGAATAGTTAATAAAAAATATTAACTAAAAAAGATTAATTTTAATGAGGATGTACAATATGGCAATATCATAGGTTTAATCATAGTTTTCGGGATGTAAAAGAGTAGTTGCAATACAGAGGGGGCATCCGTCAAGTTAACGGAAATAAGGGTATAATACAATCCTGGCCCTTAAATTTTAGGCAGCAGCTATCACTTGCATAGCTTCATCCAAAATAGATTTAGCTTTTTGAAAATTCTCTCTTTGGATATTAGCCGTGTTAGTATATCTTCCTACATCCATTGCAAATATATTTCTTATTTTCCCCATTAATGACAGAGTACGTTGTATTCCCCAGGGTGATTTGAACTTTATCAGGCATTTCTCCTTTCTTCGTGTTGGTTGATGTGCATTTTCTACACGATTATTCAGTCTTTTATGGCTTCTATGTTCTGTTTTAGGGCACATCACCTTAATTGGCTTAATATAACTCTTTAATTTATCTGTTACTATGACTCTTGGCACTGGATATGATTGTAATAATATAGATAAAAAGCGTATTGCTGACTTTCTTATTACGGCGATTCTGTAAAAATACATCCAGCTCATATCACTCTGAGTCAACAGCTCTCCATAATATAAATATTCTCCATTTACTTTCATTGTCATCTCATCTAAATGGCATTTATCTGTTATTTTTCTTTGTTTCCTTTTTATTACTTTTTCAAACTCTTTACCAAATTTATAGCACCAGCTCCTAATTGTTTCATGGCTTACTTCTATTCCTCTGTATGGCAGCGTCAAGTTAAAACGAGAGTGGAATAATGAGATTTGATAGACCTCTTTCGAAACTTGAAAGATAGCAGACATAAATGATTTGTTTTGTTGACTTTTAAAAATAACATAATCACACTGGCTAGTGGGTATTAATTTTAAAAGGGGTATTTATGTCTACAATATTTCAATTCATTGGATTATTTGCAATTTCAAACCTGATTGAGCAGTCTATAGCATGTTCAGGTTGGGGGCATGTTGATTCTGGTAAACCTGATAACGCTGGTAACGTTATACTAGTAAAAAATCGAGATGAAACAGCAGCACCTCAATACGTTGAGTTGGTAAAATATGAATCTGGCTATAGTTATATAGGATTGTTTTTAAAAAATAGCGACGGAAGCTTTGCTCCTAAAGCGGGAGTAAATGAAATAGGATTGGTCATGACATCACTTTCAGAAAGTACACAATTAGAAGCTCCGCACATGTGCCCAGGTGATCGTAGTGCTTCAGATATTATAAAAGATACCTTGTTGCACCATGACTCCGTAGAAGATGTAAAAGGTAGTGCAAAAAGCCTTTTTTCAAAAGCCGCACCAGCATTTTATATGTTGGCCGATAAAAAGGAAATTATCTACGTTGAAATTGCACCAAAGCCTCAAGGCAAATGCAACACTTCTGGCACCACCACTAATGAGTATAGTATTACTACGCAGGACGACAATGGATATATTATGCATACAAATCATTACAATGTATCTGGAAAATTTTCGCAATACAATGTGAAGCCATATCCAAGCACTTATTCAAGGTTGGATATGCTAAAAACGTTGTTAGGTAGTGATAAGAATACCAATACCATAGAGCAGTACTTAGCTTACGCGCATGATCAAACCAATGGACCTAATGACAGTTTATTTAGGTATAATGTAGGTAATGATTTAGAGCAAACGTTGGCAACTTGGATTGTGCAAATTCCACAAGATGGGTCTGCTCCAATACTGGATGTTACATTATATCAAAATGTTGAAGTCTCCAATAATGTTGCAGAAATTAAAGAGTCGGTTCACAAGCAAGTAATTTTGACACCAGATGTATTTCGTTCTTTTGAGCCGCTTTTAGGTAACACAGAAATATGCGTAAACAAAGAGGTAGACGGATCGATGGTCAGAGGGCAAGACGAATTGTAATACCAAATATAATTGGAATTGTGGAGTTGACATCTAAAAAGATATAGCGATGACGGTTTGTGAATTAACATCAAGATCGTCATTCTTAACAATTCTGCCTACTTACATAACCCGAGCTGAAGTTAAGGAATGATAAGAGATCTGTGTTTAGAGTGGATCAGTGTTCTTAACTCCAATTCGGGTTATCCTTAACATGCATCAAGCAGTTTTTCATGTTTTTCTTAATCTTTGTAATCAGTGTTGCGATTGTTGATTTAATTCACCGATTGTAGGTTAAATAGCAATTGCAACAACAAATCGCCATTTTAAAGCTTATATATTAAAAAATGGTGGGTCTGGGTGGATTTGAACCACCGACCTCACGCTTATCAGGCGTGCACTCTAACCAACTGAGCTACAAACCCATTTTACATTATTGTATTAAATTACCGAAATGTATGTGCGATTTTTCTTGCCTGAAGAAAAATTTACTCTTCCAGAGGTGATAGCAAAAATTGTATGATCTTTGCCAATTCCAACATTTTCACCAGGATAAAATTTAGTTCCACGTTGGCGAACTATTATATTGCCGGGAATAACTGCTTGTCCTCCAGATTTTTTTAAACCTAATCTCTTACTATGAGAATCTCTTCCATTCTTGGAACTACCACCCGCTTTTTTCGTTGCCATATTATTTTTCCTCTATTTTAGTTATTCTTAAAACAGTCACATTTTGTCTATGACCCTTTTTTCTTCTATAATTTTGGCGTCTCTTCTTCTTAAAAATAACAACCTTTTTATCTTTCATTTGCTCTAAAACCTCAGCTTTAACCTCAGCTGATTCGAGAAATGGTTCCCCTATTTTTACCGCACTTCCTTTATTGCTATCGTACAGCGCAAGAACTTTGGTAAAGCTTATTTCATCTCCAAGCTTGCCATCTAACTTTTCTATTTTAATGACATCACCTGCCTTAACGTGATATTGTTTACCACCTGTCTCTATTACAGCTAACATTTGCTTATTTTGTCTTCAGTTAAAGTCATATTTTTAGTACCATATGTTAAAAAAGTCAATTAAAATAACAATTATATACCCATAATGTAGAGTATTGACTAGCATCTATACATTATTAATAAAAAAATATTCAGATAAATAATTGTAAAAATCTCTTTCATCTGAATTATTAGAGCCTTTTAGCTTATTATTTATAAATTCTCTTTCTAATTTTTTTGGGTTCATGATATCTACAGCATATGGACTATTAATTTCACAAGTGTTAGTACTATTATCAAAACGTAAAAGCGATCGTGCTATTATAAAAATAGGGACAAAATCATGTTTTTTACATACTGATACAATGCCTGTCCTTAATATACTAATATAGTTCTCATGATTTGGTAACAATTCAAAAATTCCAAATTCACCTGGCAATAATATACCATCGTAGTGAGAATTTTCAACATAACCCTCAGGTGTGATTATTTTTAAATGGATTTTACCCTTAGACATATCTCACAATTTATTTTAGGTTTTTTGCTTTTTCCAAAACTTCTTCAATACTACCAACCATATAGAACGCCATCTCCGAAATATCGTCATATTTGCCTTCAATAATATCTTTAAATCCTTTTATGGTATCTTGTAAAGCCACAAATTTTCCTGGAGAACCTGTAAAAACCTCTGCAACATGAAATGGTTGTGATAGAAATTTTTGAATTTTTCTAGCTCTTGAAACGATTAATTTATCACTTTCAGAAAGCTCATCCATACCTAAAATTGCTATTATATCCTGTAGTGACTTATACGTTTGCAATGTTTTCTGAACTTCTCTAGCAACTTTGTAATGTTCCTCACCTACTATATCCTTGGATAATGCTTGAGATGTACTATCCAATGGATCAATTGCAGGATATATTCCTTGCTCTGCAATTTGCCTACTTAGAACAGTCGTTGCATCAAGATGAGAAAACGATGTAGCGGGAGCTGGATCAGTCAAGTCATCAGCTGGAACATATATTGCTTGAACTGAGGTAATGGAACCAGTTTTTGTTGAAGTAATCCTTTCTTGAAGATTTGCCATTTCCATTGCAAGTGTTGGTTGGTACCCAACTGCAGATGGTATTCTTCCTAGCAATGCTGATATCTCCGCACCAGCTTGAGTAAATCTAAAAATATTATCTACAAAAAACAATACATCCTGCTGTTCTTGATCTCTAAAATATTCAGCTATTGAAAGCCCAGTTAATGCAACCCTTGCCCTCGCTCCAGGTGGTTCGTTCATCTGCCCATACACTAAGCTAACCTTTGAATTAGCAATATTCTCTTCATCAATAACCTTTGAGTCAATCATTTCATGATATAAATCATTCCCCTCCCGTGTTCTCTCTCCAACTCCTGCAAATACTGAATATCCACCATGGGCCTTAGCAATATTGTTAATTAATTCCATTATCAATACTGTTTTTCCAACACCTGCCCCTCCAAATAGACCAATTTTTCCACCCTTAATATATGGGGCTAGCAAATCTACAACCTTTATTCCTGTTACTAAAATTTCTGTATCAGTTGATAAACATTCTAGCTCGGGAGATTTTCTATGAATAGAAGAATAATTTTCGCTTTTTATTTCCCCTTTTTGATCAATTGGATTACCAATAACATCCATAATTCTTCCAAGCGTTCCTTTTCCAACAGGGACAGTTATTGGCTTACCGGTATCAATAACTTCGTCTCCTCTCTTTAGTCCATCAGTCAAATCCATTGCAATCGCTCTAATGACACCATCACCTATATGTTGGATAACCTCAAAAACAATTTCCCTATTTTTATCTTTATATTTTAAAGCATTGAGAATATTAGGTACTTCACCTTCAAATTTAATATCTAACACTGCACCAAAAATTTGCGATACTTTTCCTTTATTCATATGTTGTTACCATCCAAATTATTTTATTCAATTAGTTGCTTCCGCTCCAGAAATAATTTCAATTAATTCTTTTGTAATAATAGCTTGTCTACTCCTATTATATAGCAAATTCAACTCTTTAAGCATTTTGTCTGAGTTTTTTGTAGCACTGTCCATTGCTAACATTCTCGTTGAGTGTTCGCAAGTTAAACTATGAGCACACACATGTAAAATGGTAGCGGCAATATAATCATCAATCAATTTTTTCAAAATTAGCTCTATATCATTATCAAACTCAAAAATTTCCCCATCAGACTTTGCAAAACAATCAGTATTTTTTATTTCATCCATTTGTAGTGGTATTAACTTAATGTCTTTAACTTGTTGACTTAGAACAGAGTTAAATTTTGTATATATAACTCTACATTCACTAAATTTTTCTTTTATAAACACATCCTTAATCTCTTTACTTAATAAAACAGAGGCATTATAGGAAATTTTTTTGTTATTCTCTCTAAAAAAAGGTACGCTTTCTTCAATATTTTTTTTATGATGCGCCTGCATGTATTGTGAAATTCTATTGCCTACACAGAAAATTTTAACATCATTATTTTGCTGTAATTTAGAAGTAATATAGCCAGTTATTTTCGAATTAAATGAACCACATAAACCTTTATCAGAGCCAAAAGCAACAAATAATGTTTTTGACTTATCAATCTTCGTAGATAAAGAAATAAATTGCTCCAAAAGGTCTGGAGCTTTATTATTTACATCTATTAAAAGCTTTTGAAACCCCTTTAAATAAGCTTCCGAATTAACTATACTATTTTGCGCACTTCTCAAGCTAGATGCAGAAACTATCTTCATTGCCTGAGTAATTTTTTTAGTAGAATTTATTCCTTTTATCCTATTTTTTATGTATTTTAGTGATGGCATATTTTAAGAGTATAGTTTTACAAATTGATTTAAATAGTCTGTAAGCTCAATCTGCATTTCTTCAGAAAGTTTCTTTTCTTGCCTAATTTTTTTTAGTAAATCTTTTTTGTCTTTTTTGATTTGAAAAAGCAACTTATTTTCAAAATCACTTATGTTGCGCACATCTATCTCCTTTAAAAAGCCTTTAACTGCTGTAAATATTGAAATCACTTGCTCTTCAATTTGTAAAGGAGCATATAGTGGTTGCTTTAATAACTCAGTAAGCCTATCACCTCTTTCAAGTAAATCTTTTGTTGATGAGTCCAAATCAGATGCAAATTGAGAAAAAGCTTGCATTTCCCTATACTGAGCTAAATCAAGCTTCATAGTCCCAGCAACTTTTTTCATTGCATCTATCTGAGCTGCCGATCCAACTCTACTAACAGATAACCCGATATTAATAGCAGGTTTAATCCCTTTATAAAACAATTCCGTTTCTAGAAAAATTTGTCCATCTGTTATTGATATAACATTTGTAGGTATGTATGCAGAAACATCTCCTGCTTGAGTCTCTATAATTGGTAATGCAGTTAACGAACCGGCTCCCATCTCATCTGAAAGCTTTGCAGCTCTTTCTAAAAGTCTTGAGTGTACGTAAAAAATATCACCAGGATACGCTTCCCTTCCAGGAGGTCTCCTTAACAAAAGCGACATCTGACGATAGCACACTGCATGTTTGCTTAAATCATCATAAATAATCAATGCATGCATACCGTTATCTCTAAAAAATTCCCCCATTGTACATCCAACATATGGAGCATAGAATTGTAATGGAGTTGGATCGGATGCTGAGGCAACTACAACAATTGTATATTCTAAAGCGCCTGCTTCCTCTAATTTTTTCACAATTTTTGCAACCGAAGATCTTTTTTGACCAATTGCTACATATATGCAATATAGCTTCTCACTTTCGTCGTTTGACTTATTTATTTCTTTTTGGTTCAGTATAGTATCAATTGCTATAGAGGTTTTTCCAACTTGTCTATCTCCAATTATTAACTCACGTTGACCTCTACCAATTGGCACTAAACTGTCAATAGCCTTTATTCCTGTTTGAACAGGTTCATGAACTGATTTCCTAGCAATAATTCCAGGAGCCTTTACATCTACTTTTTTGTAAACAACATCCTTAAGCTCCCCTTTATTATCAAGTGGATTTCCGAAGGCATCAACAACTCGCCCCAATAAACTTTTACCTGTCGGAGCCTCAAAAAATTGTTTTTTTCGCTTTATAATCTCACCTTCTTTTATATCTTTATCATCCCCTAATATAACAATCCCAACATTATCTTCTTCAATGTTAAAAACTATACCTTCAACGCCATTTTCAAATTGTACTATTTCATTGAATTCAACATTATCAAGACCATATGCTATTGCAACGCCATCAAAAATTTTTATGACCTGACCAACCTCTTCAAATTCTACTTTATGCTCTAGATTGGCTATTTCATTTTTTAGTACATCTACTATTTCTGAAGCTTTCATATTATACCTAATTCATTAATTTTAAATTTACGCCTGTTGGTTAAAAATTTTATCTCCTTAATCCTTGATCTAAATGATAAATCTAGCATTAGTGAATCTTTTTTAATGATAACGCCTCCTAAAATTTCATTATCATAATTTATATTGAACTTAATACTCATGCTGTGAAAGTACTTAGTTAGTTCATTTTTCACTTTATCTAAATAGCCATCATCTTGTTGCTTTGCTAAAATCAACTTTAGCGTTTGTATATTGTTTTTTTTATCGATTATTTTTTCCAGTGAAGTGATAATTTTTTTCAATAAATATAGCCTTTTTTTCTCTATTAGCACCACTATAAAACTTCTTGATAAATCTGAAATTTTCATTTTGCCAAGCAAAGTATTACAAAACACCATCTTTGTTTTTTTAGGTGCACATTTGTTTAATAATAATTTTTCAACAGACTTATTAACTTGAATTTGAGCAAAGAAATAATTAATTTCGCCAAAAACTTTATCTATTTGACCCAGCTTCTTCATATTTATAAATAATGCTAAAGCATATCTTTCGACTATTACATTTTCAGAAATCATCAATAAAGCACCCTACGAGAGTAATTAAATTAAAAAAAGAAAAGCGTATATAAAATATTTTTATACACTTATTAAAAAGTTGTAAATATAAATTTGTACCTATCCCAATTTTTGTCACTTTAAATGCTACTATACTTGCTTTACATCATATCTAAAATAAATTTTGCTTCTTCACTCATCATTGATTTATCCCATTTGGGTTGCCAAACAAGTTGTACATTAACCTCGCTTGCATTTTTCATTATTTGCTCAATTTTTTTCTTCACTTCTTGTGGAATTGCATCTGCAACTGGACAAGTTGGAGACGTTAGTGTCATCTCTATATTAATTATATTTTTTGAGGAAGTTTCAATATTATAAATCAATCCCAAATCCCAAATATTTACTGATATTTCCGGATCATATATGAGCTTAAGTATTGCGATTATTTTATCCCTTGTTCCATTTATTTTATTGACACTATTTAATTCTTCTTCAGTAAAATCTCTGAATATACTTTCACTACCTTGTTTTATAAAATCTTTTAATTCCATATACAATATTATGCAAAAAAGTTATTCACTTTTTTTAAAGCCTCAACTAGCTTATGAGCATCTTCTAGGTTATTATATATGCCTAATGATATCCTTGCTACACCAAGTACTTCAAGAAAATTCATCAGTGGTTTTGCACAATGGTGACCCGCTCTAATTGCAACGTTGCTTTTATTTAGTATTTCTCCAATATCTGAATGATGCGCATTGATATGAGTTATTGATATAATACTTGTATCTTCGTTATGACCAAAAATTTTGAAATTTTTTAATTTCCCAATCTCACTTCTTATGTATTTTGCAATTTCTTTTTCTTCCTCCCAAGATTTCAACAAATCAATTGAGTTTAAATAATGCAATGCCTCACCAAACGCTATAACTTCTGCAATTGCTGGTGTGCCTGCTTCAAATTTATATGGTGGTTTCAAAAAAGTGCTTTTTTCAAATGACACATCATCAATCATTGAACCACCAGTTTGGTAACCTGATATAGAATCTAGCATTTTATATTTTCCATATAAAATTCCAACACCTGTTGGACCGTATAATTTATGAGATGAAAAAACTAAAAAATCACAATCCAAATCTGTAACATCTATTTTCATATGCGCTATTGATTGGCAAGCGTCAACCAAAACCTTTACACCATATTTTTTGGCAACCTTAACTACTCTTTTAACATCAACAATTGATCCAAAAACATTTGACATATGCGTAATTGCAATCAGCTTCACCTTCGAGGAAATAAGTTTTTCGAATTCATCAAATCTAAGCTCTCCATCTTCAGAGATAGGAATTATCGTTAATGTAGCGTTTCTTTCTATGCATAACTGTTGCCAAGGAACAATATTTGAGTGATGCTCGATAGCAGAAATTAATATTTCATCTCCTTCGGTAACAAAACTTTTTCCAAATGAGTGCGCAACAAGATTGATTCCCTCAGTTGCACTTTTTGTAAATATTATTTCTTTATCTGAATTGGCATTGATAAATTTTGCGACATGGGATCTTACTTTTTCAAAATCTTCAGTAGCTTTTGCGCTTAAGTCATAAATTCCTCTATGAATATTGGCAAAATTATATGAATAAAATTCTACAATTTTATCAATAACACATTTAGGTTTTTGGCTGCTAGCTGCAGAATCTAAAAAAGTAACGCAATTTTTTTGATTAAAAAATGGAAAATCTTCACGTATTTTATTCATAAAATTCAGTATTATTAACAATTCGTCTATATAAACCCTCAACCTCAAGAGCATCTAGTTTACAATTCAAAAATACAGATTTTAGTAATCCTATAATAATCAATTTTTTGGCATATTTAAGTTTGATTCCTCTAGATGCAAAATAATACAACACTTCTTTATCTATATTGCCAGTTGTTGAGCCATGAGAGCATATTACATCATCAGAATTAATATCAAGCATTGGTCTAGAATAAACCACAGATTTCTCATCTATAAGCAAATTTTTATTCAATTGATGCGCCTCAACTTTACTAATTAATTCTGATATCTCTACATTACTGTAAAATGAGCCTGAAGAATTTTTATCCAATACCTGATTATAATGTTGATTACTAAATGTATTGGAAGCGTTGTGTTTTACGTCTATTACTATATCGTATGCCTGATTGTTATTTGCTATGTTAACACCGTAAAAACTTGCTTTTGCACCTTTACCGTTCAAATGAACTTCAGATTCAAATCTATAAGATCTATCAACAGCATTCACCGAATAGTTCTCGTAAATAGAATAAGCATTGCAAATAATCTCAAGAGTGTTAATAAATCTAACCTCACCTTCAAAATCTTTCTGAATAACATGTTGGCAATTTGTGTTATCACTCAAATTAATTCTTGTAACATTGTTTATAAAATTATCGTGTTCGCCCTGCTGTATAAAATCTTCGTAAAATTTTACACTACAATTATTTTCTAATCTTATGAAGGTTGTAAAAAATGTAGAATTTGAGGTAATCAATTTTATTAATTTAACAGGTTTATCAATATTATCATTTATACTAATCAAAACTACATGATCATTATTGCCTAGATTTTGTGATACTTGATATTTGTCTTCAAACCATAATTCTTTATTAAAATTAACAATTTTGTCTTTTGAACAATATATTTCCACCCCTTTCTTAGGTAAAATTGATTTTTCCTTGGAGAATTTCCCATTCAAAAGCACAATGTAGTAAAAATTTTTATCCTCAGTTAAAAAAGTGTTTTCTCTTATTAATTCACTAGCTTTAATATCTGGTATTTCTAATAATTTTAAATCTGAATATCTCCATTTTTCATCTCTTCTAGACGGTAGTTTTAGATATGTATTTATTTTATTTGAAGTCATCGTAACCTTGTTCTTCTACTTCCTTAGCTAAGTTTTTATCGCCAGATTTTACAATTGATCCACCTGAAAAAATATGAACAAAATCTGGGATCACATAATCTAAGAGTCTATTATAATGCGTTATGATTATGATTGAGTTTTCCTTATTTCTAAAATTATTAATGTTTTTTGCAATGATTCTTAGCGCATCAACATCAAGACCTGAATCTATCTCATCTAATATAACAAGCTTTGGCTCGAGCAATAGCATTTGTAAAATTTCAAATTTTTTCTTTTCCCCGCCTGAGAATCCATGATTAACATCTCTTTTTAATAATTTATAATCAATCTCAAGCAATTCTGCATTCTCTTTCAATTTTTTCATGAAGTCAGTAGGTGTAATATCTACTTTTCCGTGCTCTTTTCTAACTGAATTTATAGATGCTTTTAAAAAACTATTCCAACTAACGCCAGGTATTTCTATTGGGTGTTGAAAAGACATAAATATGCCAAGTCTAGCTCTTTCATCTGAAGGAATATGCGATACATCTTTAGAAGACAGTATTATTCTTCCATCAGTGATATCGTAACCATCTTTTCCTGTAATAACATTTGCAAGGGTACTTTTACCAGTACCATTTGGCCCCATAATGGTATGGACTTCTCCCTTGTTGATATTTAGATTCAAATTGGCAAGTATTTTTTTGCCATTTGCACTAACACTTAAATTTGATACCTCTAATAACATACTATACTGACATAAATATTAAATTTTATCCAACTGCACCTTCAAGATTTACACTAAGAAGCGCTTTAGCTTCCACGGCAAATTCCATAGGTAATTCATTTAAAACATTTTTACAAAATCCATTAACAATTAATGATATAGCATTTTCATTAGTAATTCCTCTTTGCAAACAATACTGTAATTGATCTTCACTAACTTTTGATGTGGTTGCCTCATGCTCAATGTTTGATGAATTATTTTTAACTTCTATATATGGAATGGTTGATGCAGAGCAATTTTTTCCAATTAATAGTGAATCACATTGTGTAAAATTTCTTGCACCTTTTGCAGATGGTAAAATATTTACCATTCCTCTGTATGTATTAGCACTTTTTCCTGCTGAAATTCCTTTTGAAATTATTGTACTAGATGTATTTTTACCCACATGTACCATTTTAGTTCCAGTATCTGCTTGCTGATGATTGTTGGTAAGTGCAACAGAATAAAATTCGCCAGTAGAGTTATCGCCTTTTAGAATGCAACTTGGATATTTCCAAGTAATAGCAGAACCTGTTTCAAGTTGTGTCCAAGAAATTTTAGAACCACTGCCTTTACATAAGCCACGCTTTGTAACGAAATTATAAATTCCACCTTTTCCATTTTTATCACCAGGATACCAATTTTGAACGGTTGAATATTTTATCGTGGCATCTTTGAGGGCTATCAGCTCTACAACTGCAGCATGGAGTTGATTTTCATCCCTTTGAGGAGCTGTGCAACCCTCAAGATAACTTACCTCACTTCCCTCATCTGCTATAATAAGTGTGCGCTCAAATTGCCCAGTCTTAGCCTCATTTATTCTAAAATAGGTAGATAATTCCATAGGGCATTTTGTGTTTTTCGGAATGTAAACAAATGTTCCATCACTAAAAACAGCAGAATTAAGTGCAACAAAATAATTATCTGAGTTAGGAACCACAGACGCAAAATATTTTTTTATTAACTCCGGATGTTCTCTAATTGCCTCAGATATCGAGCAAAAAATAACACCCTGTTCTTTCAGCGCTTCTTTATATGTTGTAGCTACAGAAACGCTATCAAAAACAGCATCTACCGCCACACCAGCCAATAGTTTTTGTTCATGTATTGGTATTCCTAGTTTTTGGTACGTTTTTAAAATATCTGGATCTACTTCGTCTAAACTATCTAACTTCTTTTTAATCTTAGGTTCTGAATAATAATATATATCCTGAAAATCAATCTTTGGGTGCCTTATCTTTGCCCAATTTGGCTCTTTCATATTTAACCATACCTGATAAGATAATAACCTTTTTTCTAGCATCCAATTTGGCTCAGATTTTTTATTAGAAATATACTTTATAATATTTTCATTCAATCCTTTTTCAGGCTTAATAGACTCTATGTTGGTAACAAAGCCATATTTATAATCCTTATTAAAATACTCTTCATGTGCAGAAACCGCATTCGTCATATTCATCTCACTTTTTCAAGTTGAAAATAAGTGTTATCATCGATAAAATCTTTGATGGTAAACCTTTGTAATGCAAGCATAAACAAGCTATTAATCTTGTTCCAGCCGTGCTTAACTTTGCACCCATTTGTATATTCACAATTATTATTACTGTTTTTATTATTTTTACCGCAGAGAGTAAGTGCAATTTCTCCCTCTATCGCTTCAACAACATCTAAAATACTTATTTCGTCAAGCTCTTTAATTAATTTATATCCACCAGCAGTACCTCTGTGTGACTTTATGATATCTTTTTTTAGCAACATTTTTAGTAATTTTATTACAGTTGTTTCGCTAATTTTTGTTTTGTCACTGAGTATTTTTGCACTAACAATATCACCTTTATTTACTGCCATCTCGCATATAATTAATGTCGCATAATCAGTTAGTCTATTTACTTTTATCATAATAATATTGAACTTTTTTCAAAATAGTACTATTTTTGTCCCAATTATATATCTAGCGTAAACACTGGTCAACAACAAAATGAACAAAGAAATAAAGCAACTAATTGATGAATTTGAATTATTTGATGATTGGGAAGAAAAATACTCTTACATAATAGAGTTGGGGAAAACTCTACCAAAATTAAATGATGATGAAAAAGTCGAAAAAAACAAAGTATCAGGTTGCGTTAGTCAAGTTTGGTTGACTTCAAGAGAAGAGGATGGAAAATTATTTTTTTATGCAGATAGTGACGCCTTAATAGTAAAGGGTTTGCTCGCAATTGTAATCAAGATTTTTTCCGACAAAACAAGAATAGAGATTCAAAACATAAATTTCATGGATATATTTAACCAATTGGATTTAAAAAATCACTTATCTCAAAGCAGAAGCAATGGATTATTTTCTGTGATCAGTAAAATCAGAGATTTGCGATAAATACTTTTAGCAAAAATATTAAAAGTATTACTTTAAAAAATAAAATATAACGGACCAAGATACTTCTTCCTTTTAATTGGATGAATTATAACTTGACAAGGCGGTTAAACTGATTTTTTACTTTGAAATAACAACATAATAATTAGGTAGATAATATGAGCAACCCCAGAATACCAGCAAATTTTAATTGGGATTTTAAAAAAAATACAAAAATGAGCAATGAAGAACATCGGAATATGCTCAACCAAAATCCTGAGCTCAACGCATTAATACAGATTGATAACCAAGATCAAGATGAAAATGTCGCTCAAAATAACGGTGGCGCCGCTCAAAATAACGATACTTTGGAAGAGTTTAATTACAACGGAAAGCTGGGAAATAATCATGAGTTAAAAGATGATGAAGATGGTAAAGATAATCCTGAGTTAGGAGATAAAGATAATGGAGATAATAACGATTCCAATCACGATCTTCTTTAAAAAAAATATTTTATCAATTGTAACGTAATCTTAACGTAATTGTAACATTTCATAAGTATAATCACGATAGTTGAAGGAGTTAACTTTAACTATCTTAACTTTATTTGAGGAGTGTTATGAATAAATTTGAAATTAATTATTACAAATCTTTAAATAAAGTAGCTTGTCCAACAGTTTCGGCAAAGATAGGAAAAGATTTAAAGTTAAAAACTTTGAGTGCAATATAAAACAATTTTAATTTAATAATTTTCGGGGGATAATATGTCAAAAATTACTAACTTTCATCAACATAGTCATTGCGATCATAACAAAAAGTATTACTTTTTTGATATGGGATTAACCAGTGAAGATCATGAAATTATATCCTCATTTGTAACTAAAAATGCCATAAATTGTCATAATAATGCATCCCAAAAAATATGTAATGTGGTGCAAAAAGTAGTTGAGCAATTGGGTTATAAATTGTCAGATATTGATGTAGTAATTTATGATGGAAGCCAAAAAGGTGAAACGGATTGGCATACAGATGAAACATGTAGAACAGACAGTGTAAATAAGCTCTTTAAAGCAGAAAAATCAGAAAAACTATTTGATGAGGCGTATAAGTTATTAGGGGAGTGTTATAGTAAGAAATCAAGTTATACTTGTTCAATGTCCTTAAAAGGTGATAAAACAGTAATATCTAGTGTTGACATAAAAGATTTAACAGAAGATTGTCAAAAAAGTAACAAGCTTGATAAAGAGGAATGTAGGAAACAATTTGAAGATAAACTTGTTGAAATTCCATATGGATATGGGGCTTGTTTTTCTTCAGAAACCATTCACAGGGCACCATATCTTAATGGAGACAGAATAGTGATATTGACTGAACCAGATTTTGATATTAGTGAGATAAAAAATTTTTTGAAAAATAATAAAGCATTGGAACTTGGCAATGTTTCTGATTATGGTAATGCAATAGAAACAGGCGTTGATATGTTTAACATTTCTAATCACAACCTAGCTGATATGTGATAGGATAAGCTCTATCGTAGTTAAAGCTTTTGATTGAAATTTTAGGACCAACAGGAGCTTGACTACGCTTATATTCACTATTTCTAATCATATTTGCCACATTATTTATTGTAGCCTCGTCAATACCGGTTTTTTCTAAAATTTGCTTATGAGTTAGGCCCATTTCTAACAAGTTGTATAGCACCTCATCCAGTATTTCATAGGGGGGCAAATTATCAGAATCTTTTTGATTATAGCTAAGCTCTGCAGATGGCTCTCTTTCAATTATAAATTCCGGTATTATACTTAACTTAGAACATAAGCTACCAATTGGAATATGTGTATTCCTCCACTTGGCTAATTTATATATCTGTGTTTTATAAATATCTTTAATGGGGGCAAATCCTCCACACATATCTCCATAAATTGTTGTATACCCTACGGCTGATTCTGATTTATTTGAAGTTACAAGTAATAGTGAATTTTCTTGATTTGAAATAGCCATTAACAACACAGCTCTAATTCTTGCTTGAAGATTTTGCAGAGTTACATCAAGCAGGTTATCTACTTTTAGATCATCCTTTAGTGAATTCGCAAAAGTCTTTAAAAATTTATCAATAGGTATAGTCAATTTTTCACAACCGATATTCCGTATTAATTCTAAAGCATATTTCTTACTCCCCTCGGAATTAAACTCAGTGGGCAAAATAACGCATTTACAATTATCTACTCCCAGTGCATCAGCAGCAATTGCGGCAACAATTGCTGAATCAATGCCACCAGACAGTCCAAGCAAAGCCTTCATATAATTATTCTTTTTAAAATAATCTCTCACTGATAGAACCAGAGCTTGGTAAATATTCTCTTCCTCGCACAATACTCCTGTATTGCTGTTTTTAATTTTCAAAGCAGCACTTTTACTATCAAACCTTAAAATGCTCTCTTTCCAATAGCATGGTTCATTTATAAAATCTCCTGCTTTATCGATTACAAAACTGCCACCATCAAACACCAACTCATCATACCCCCCAAAATTATTTAAATAAGCAACAGGCTTATTATATTTTTTTGCTATGTTGCCTACAACTCTCATTCTATTTGCATGTTTAGCAAGATCGTATGGGGAGGCATTGACAGTGATAAAAAATGTTGCTCCTTTTTTAGATAGGATATTTGGCACATCATCGTACCAAGCATCTTCACAAATTAAAATCCCCAGCTTTTCATCTTTAAATTCAAATATTGTCGGCTCTTCTTCTGTTTTGGAAAAATTTCTTGGTTCGTTAAAAACTTGATAATTAGGTAATATATGTTTATCTGCACTAAATATTTCTTTCCCATCAAATGCTACGATTATTGAATTAAATACTTTATTATTTTTTAAAACTGGGCATCCAAATAACAAAGCACATTTTTTTTCTTGCGTAAATTCAAGCATTTCAGTCCTAAATTTCCAAATTTTATCTAAAAAATCTGAATTATTTACTAAGTCCTTCAGTAGGTATCCAGTTAAAGATAATTCAGGAAAAATCACTAGATCTGAATTCGTAGATTCGCTTTTATAAAGTTTTTTGATTTTTTCTATATTATATTTTAAATCACCAGTTTTTAAATTAATTTGACATAATGAAATTTTCATAAACAATTGAGAGCAATATTATGAATAAATTTTACTGAGAAATAATATAAATTTTACTTACAAGCTAGTTTTAATTTATACTCATAACATTTAAGTACTATATAAAAACATATTGATACATTTTTAATGATAAGAAATTTTATAATAATGATGCTTCTTTGCATTGTATTGACAAGCGAGAGCTTAGCAGACAAAATGGGGGAATGTATTCTCACTCCTGAGATATGGAGTGTGGGAGTTTTGCCTGACGCCAAAAATTCAAATAACCTCACTCAAAATTATACTTCCTTTGAAATCGCAAAAGGTACAAAAATCTTAATTAAGGGAAAGGTTTTAGATAAAAATTGTGTTCCTATAAGCGGCGTGAAAGTAAGTATTTGGCAGGCAAATTCATTTGGCCTTTATCAATTTAATGCTAATGATGTGCATGATGAACACTATGATGAGAATTTTAGTGGGTCTGGGAATATGCTAACTAATAACTTAGGAGAATTTGAATTTATCACTATATACCCAGGCAAAGTTAACTCAATTAGCCCAAATGTTATCTTCAGGTTGGAGCATCAAAACTTCTATCCTTTTGAAACTAGAATGTTCTTCCCAGAAAACAATAATGCAGAGGATATCAAAAATATAAATCCATCCTTAATAAAAAAGCAAATACCTCTTGTGATAGCAAAAATCATTGGAAAAGTTGAAGAGAAGGTGATATATAATTTCGTGATTACGTTAAATCAATCGAATCTATATAAGGAATATTAAAACAACAATATTTAAGGTAAAATATGAATACAAATTTAAAAAACTTAATTATGTCCTCAAGCCTTTGCTTGGCTCTTGTTACTCCAGTAATTGCTTGCGAAAAACATCAGTCAAATCAAGCCGAAGATGCAAAGCAAGCTACAGCTACTACACAAATGGTAACTGCAAATCAAGCCGAAGATGCAAAGCAGAATACTGAGGTTAAAAATAATAAAAGATTTGACTACAGCAAAGTAAGCAAAACATTATCAGAGACCGTAAAGAAAGAGGTAGATGATTATTATGCTGCAACAGATGCTGAATATGAAAAATTGAGTGATGATGCTAAAAAAGCTATAGCAAAAATTTCTAACTATAAAAAGAATACATTTGCTAAAAAAGGAAATGATGCAAAAAAGAAAAATACTAATAGCTAATTGGAAAACGTATATTCAAAGTTTTTCAGAAATAGATACAAAGATTGGGGAAATTAAACAAAATCTGGATTTTTACGATATAGATTTAGTCCTTTGCCCCTCCTTTATATATCTACAAAGAATAATAAGTAAATTAGAGAGCCAACACATTTTTATTGGTTCTCAAAATTTATCCTCATCTGAAACAAATGCAAATACAGGGGAAATTCTAGCTGCAATGCTTGCAGATTTAGGGTGCAGGTATTCCATTTTAGGGCACTCTGAAATCAGAGAAAGATATGCTGAAAGCAGTGATACAGTAGCAATGAAGGCTAACATTGCATTTAAACACAATATAACCCCTATAATATGCATAGGCGAAGCTCTAGAAACTAGAACAAAGAGTGATTATATTAAATTTTTAATTGATCAAACCATTGAGTCATTGCCGCAATTTAGTGATATAGAAAAAAACAATATTATTATTGCTTATGAGCCAATATGGTCTATTGATACTGGAAAAATCCCATCACTTAATCAGATTGAAGAAGTGTTGTCTGCATTGAAATCAATACCAGGATTGAAATCTGCAAAATTTGTATATGGTGGCTCTGTCAATGAGCAAAATATCAGTGAGATATGCGAGGTCAAATCCTTAGATGGCGTATTAGTAGGAGGAGCAAGCACTGACATTATAAAATTAAATTTAATCTCTCAGGCATTATCCAACTTTACCTAAAAATTTGATATTTAGCTTATTCCTTAGTGTATTTATATTCTCTTCAATTTCTAATTCTTCATTTGAAATACAATTTGCTACCCACCCAATAGTTTTGATCTCTTTATTATTTATTGCATCAGCTGTAAGTATTGTATGATTAAGGCACCCTAATTTTATTGCTACAACTAAAATCACCGGCATTTCAAGCGCCTTTACCAAATCAGACACATTTTCTTTTTCATTGATTGGAACATCCCATCCACCAACACCTTCTACAATTAGAATATCAGGATTATATTTTTTAATCTTGTCCATCTCTTTTATTATCTTGTCTACGCTTAACTCTACATACTCTCTCTTTGCAGCAATATTTGGCGCTATTGGATCTCTAAAAGCAAAGGGATTAATCTCGCTTATTGGAATTTTGATATTAGAAGCTTCACGCAGTTTTTTTACATCATCATTAATTTTGGTATCTGGATCATATCCAGATGAAATCGGCTTTATTCCAAGTGTGGAATATCCTTTCTTGCCATATTCTCTAAGTAATTTAACGCTATAATATGTTTTTCCAACATTTGTATCTGTGCCAGTAATAAAGAATTTTTTGCTCATCATCTATTACTTTTTTACTATAAAGAATCCAATATTATAATTCAGCTTAAATTCGCTTTTAACAAGTTTCTTATCAAAAACAAAATGTCTACTCATTTTATTTTTATCAATTAATACATTCGCCCCAGTGTTTTTTATTGATTTGATAGCTGCAATTAACGATGGAAACGTATATACGATATTTTTTTCCTCAAATACACAAGCTTTATATCCTACTTTACTGAATAATTTTTTAAAGTAATTGGCATGATAAAAAGTATTTCTTGATTGAGATGGAAGATTTTTAAAGGTTCCATCCAGTGGGATTGAAAAACATAAAACACCACTCATCTTCAAATTTTGATATACGAGGTTCAATAAAATTTTGATGTCTAAACACCATTGAAATGACATGTTTGAAAATATCAAATCGTAATAATTTTTTTTATTTAGAGCATAGTGAAAATCCGAGTTATGCAGTATAGTTCCAAAATTCTCTAATCTTTTCGAAGCTAGAAATAATAAATTTTGCGCAAAATCACATGCATAAGATTTATCATGGCATATAGATTTGAGTAATTTTTGTGTAGTTAATCCTGTGCCACACCCTAGATCTAAAATATTTTTATAGCTACATTTGTTAATATTTAATAAATGATCTATTAACTCACTGCCAATTTTTTGTTGAATTTCTGAATAATCATCATAAGTATCTTTTACAGAATTAAACGCATTCCTAATTTCTTGCTGTTTTTGATAAAAATCATGCATTATACGCCTCAATCAGCGAATTGGCTAAAAAATCAATCTCCTCTTCTGTGTGCTCTGAATTAAGAGAAATTCTTAATCTTTCTGTGCCATTAGGTACAGTTGGATATCTTATAGCAGAAATTAGAATGCCCTTTTCATGCAGATAATTTTGGATATATAACAATTTATCCAATCCATTAATAATAATTGATTTTATCGGTGTTAAATCATAAGAAACTAATTGAAAATCAGTTTCTTTAATCCTCTTAATAAAATACGTTATGATTTTTTTTAATTTATCTATTCTATCTTTTTCTTCTATTATTTTTTGTAAATTTTGTAATGATATATGGGCAATGATTGGTGGAATGTTTGTTGTGTATATATAGCTTCTAGCAAATTGATTTAGGGCCTCACAAATAACCTGATTTGATATTACAACAGCACCCATACTTGCGCATGATTTCCCAAGTGGAATCACCACACAATCTATATCATCTGGATTTTTAGCATAATCAAGTACTCCCATCCCATTTTCACCAATTATTCCAAATCCATGCGCATCATCAACTATTAAAAAAACTCCATGTTTTTTGGCTAATGCTGTTGTTTCATCAATTTTACATATATCTCCTTCCATACTAAATACACTTTCCGTAATGACTATTTTTTCACCAGTAGTTTTCAATATGCAATTCTCTAAGGATTGAAGGTTATTATGTTCATAGCGCAAGTGTTTTGCCCTTGATAGTATTATTCCATCTATGATTGAGGCATGGCAAAGCTTGTCAGATATAATTGTTGTATCTCTGTTAGCCAAAGTCGAAAGTATCACAATATTAGCATTATACCCAGAGTTAAAAAGTAATGATGCTTCTCTATTAAATGTTTTACAAAATTGATCTTCTAAATTTTTATGTATATTGAAGAATCCAGATATTAAAGCAGATGAGGCACTTCCAGTGCCATAATTTTCTACGCATTCATTTAAATTAGAAACAAAATTATAGTTTTGTGAAAGACATAAATAATCATTACTTGTAAAGGATAATAATTGCTTATCATTAATATGTAGTTGATTATTCATTTTATGGTGAATAATTTGTTTATTTCTTGATAATTTTAGTGATTTATTATCATCTAGCTTTTGCATTATTCTGTTATAGAGCATCTTAACTCTTAGTAATTTTGGGCATTTAAACCTAGTTTATTTAAAAAATCTAGGTCCCTGTTTGCACTAGAATTATTTGTAGTAAGAAGCTTTTCTCCATAAAAAATAGAATTAGCTCCAGCAAAAAAGCATAATGCTTGCATTTCTTCTGACATTCCATCTCTTCCTGCTGATAATCTAATAACTGATTTATAAAATATTATTCTTGTGGTTGCAATCATTCTGATAAATTCTATACCATCTAACTTAGTTACATTTTCAAGAGGAGTTCCTTTAATAGGAACTAAAAGATTAATGGGAATACTCTTGGGTGGATTTTTTAACTTTGAAAGCTCTACTAATAAGTTAATTCTATCTTCTCTATTTTCTCCCATCCCGATTATACCACCACAACAAACATTTATATCTGCATCCTGAATATTATCTAAAGTATCAAGTCTATCTTGATATGTGCGAGTAGTAATTATTTTTTTATAATATTCTTTTGATGTGTCTAAGTTGTGATTATAATAATCCAATCCTACTTCTTTTAGTTGCTTAGCTTGATCTTTGTTGACTGTTCCAAGCGTTGCACACGCTTGGAGTCCAAAACTTTTTATCACCTTTACCATCTCTAATGCTTTTGAAAAATGTTTTTCTGGTGGAGTTTTCCAGCCCGCTCCTATGCAAAGCCTTTTAGAACCGTTTGATTTTGCCACTTCACAATGCTTTTTTACCTCATCAATATTCATTAATTTTTCAATTTTTATCCCTGTGTTATATTTTGAACTTTGCGAACAATAACCACAGTCTTCAGGACATGCACCTGTTTTTATACTTAATAATGTGCATAACTCAATCTCATTTTTCTTAAAATGTTTTCTATGTATTGAATGTGCTTCATATAGCAACTCCAGGAAAGGCATTTCAAAAACTTCTTTAATCTGTTTGTTGGTTAATTCACTCATATCGAAATAATTTATTTGACTAAGCTTTCTAGATACAATAACTATTATACACCGTCAACCTAAAAAAAGATATTGGTTAACTATGAGTGCGCAGAGTTCATTTCTTTCCATGAAAAAACAAAATCTCAACTATATTTGGCACCCATGTTCGCAAATGAAAGACTATACTAATTTAAAGCCATTGCGTATAAAAAGTGCTAGCGGAAGCTATATTGAACTTGAAAATGGCAAAAGAGTTATTGACGCAATATCAAGCTGGTGGTGCAAGTTACTTGGTCATGGTCATCCATATATTAAAGCAAAAGTTATTGAACAGATTAATAAATTTGAACATGTCATGCTTGCAAATACAATCAATGAAAAAATTATTGAGTTGTCGGAAAAACTTGCAAGTGAAACTAAAAATTTAAATAAAATATTTTATGCAGGTGATGGCTCATGTGCAGTTGAAATTGCGCTTAAAATGAGCCTACACTCTAGAAAAATAAAAGCTCAAAAGCATAAAAACAAATTTATTGCTTTTGAAAATGGTTACCATGGTGAGACAATGGGGGCGCTTAGCGTTAGTGATTTAGGGATTTATAAAAATTCATATAAAGACTTATTGTTCGATGTTTATATGATATCAAATATTCCTTATATAAATTCAAAAGAAAATCCGTTATGGGATGACTGCTCCATTCAATGGAAGCTAATTGAAGAAAAATTAGAAAAAATAAAAAACGATGTTACAGCAATAATTTTTGAACCAATTGTGCAAGGGGCAGGTGGTATGAAGATTTACAGCAAAGATCTTTTAGTTAAATTGAAAAGCTGGGCGATAATAAATGATATACATTTGATAGCTGATGAAATTATGACTGGAATCTGCAGAACTGGAAAAATGTTTGCTTGTGAATACGCAAACATAGAGCCAGATTTTTTATGCCTATCAAAAGGATTAACCTCAGGTTGGCTTCCATTTAGCGCTGTTATGATTAAAGAAGAAATATATGATCTTTTTTACAATGATTACTCACCAGAAAACTCATTCCTACACTCCCATACTTATTGTGGAAATCCCATTGGTGTAAGTGCAGCATTGGCAACTTTAGAAATAATTGAAAATGAAAATATTCTAAGCCAAACAAAAGAGCTAGAAATAAAAATGCTTAATCTAATAAACAACATTGCCATAAAAACTGGTAGATTAAAAAATGTACGAGGAATAGGAGGTATTGTCGCAGCCGACTTAATAATTGATGATAATGATAAGAATAAAAGAATTGGATTTGAAATTTTCAAACGTGCTGTTCATGCAGGTGCATTACTCAGACCTTTAGGCAACACTATATATTGGTTGCCCCCAGTTAACATCAAAGAGCATACATTGGAAGAATTAAGCCAGATTACAGAATACGCAATTACTTCGTGCTTTAAATGATAAAAGAAGTTTCTTTTTTAATGATTTCAGAAAGTTCCTGATCTTTTGAAAAAAACGGTGAATGATCGGTATCTAAAGTATAGGTTTTTGCTCCAGGAAATTGTTGTTGCATTTGTCTTTGAGTCACTATAGGCATGGCATTATCATTTGTGCACTCAACATACACTCTATGTATTGAATGAAATTCTTTGCAATAATTATGTTTGTAAGCAAAAGGAATCACAGAATTCAATTCACCTAAATTTCTCAAAGCCACACCTACATCTAATTCAGAACTTTGATTATAAAATAATTTAATTACCTTTGCTTTTTCAATAATATTTAATTTTATAAATTGCCCTTTTGTATCTGGAATCACCAAATTTTCTAATCCCTGCTCTCTCATAAAATTAAAATAATGCTCCTCCATAAAATAATCAATCGCGCATTTATTTTCTGCGCACATAGAAGCAGCAACATAAATTATCTTTTTTATTTTTGAGGGAAATTTATTAGCTATGAAGCTAGCAATACTCCCTCCCATGCTATGTGCTATGATTGTGAATTTACCTTTAGTGCTATTAATTAGATTTTGTATATTAGATGTATATTCGTCAAAATTTTTAGCTTCATGTCCTTTGCTAAAACCATGACCAACATTATCCAATGCATAAATTCTGCAATCATCTAATAAACTGGAATTAACAATTTTGTACCAACAACCACTCCAATGCCAAGCACCATGTATAAATAATAAATTACCCATTAGATTTTTTACCATCTGTGCATGGATTAGCAAGTGTTTGGTTAGACCAGGATTTCGTTATTATTTTGTTATTCTTATCAACAATAACTCTGCATATCCTCTGTGGGTTATCTGAGGCAGTAGTAAAACCATCTTTACACTTACCATCAATATAAACGTCTTTAATAACTAAACCCGTTGCATCTAGTGGAGAGGCAGGATATTTAGTGTTTACATTGTCTGTGCTGGCTAATTGAGTGCCAATATTCATATTATAATTACTTGTATCAAAATATGCATTTCCAAGAAATGGAGCAGTATCAGTATTTGTCCTACAACCGCCTTCTCCCACAGTAAATCTGCAACCATAATGAACCGACCCAATTGGAAAATTACCATCTAATTTTCTATATGGCGCTCCATCAGGAATATCGATTGTCAAAAATTCCTGTTGAGATGAAGTATATCCAAGGCCTGACATTAATCCCTTACCAATTGCTTGCACGTTTGCATTTACTCCTACATTTTTCAAATTTGGATTTGCCCCTAAATTCTTCGAATTACCTTTATCTCCATATAAATACTGGTTTATAACGCTATATTTAATTTTAAAATCTAAGACCTGAGCATTAGTTAATCCTTTAATCTTATCAGGAAGAGGGGTTGCTAAACAGACTTTACCATCGCTTGATAAGCATTTTTCATTTTCCAAATTCATTGATGCATCGCATTCTCCATATAATTGATCAGTCTTTTCATATTTTCTAGATATATCAAATTTATCATTTGTAAAATCAACATATCCTGTTAAAGAGGAGATATCATCTTTTCTTAATTGCATAAATGAGCCAGGAATTTCAGCACAAATTTTATCCCCCTTATCAAAAAAATCAGGCCAATTTGTATCCAAATTTACACATATTGCCCTGTTCTTTTGTTGGTCTAACTTATATACTCCAGGGCAATACGCTTTCTCTGCTTCATTAAATTTGCTAAGATCACTATTGTTAGGATCATTATTACAGCTTATTGAGTTTTTCTCTACATCTACAATTGGCAAAGGATTATGTTTAAAATCATAGCATTTATTATCCCTTTTGCATGAATCTCTATTTCTATCGCCAGCAGGGGTATTGTATGTCACACACATACTTTGTCCCATTTGCTTGCTTGTCGGATTATTATCAATGCACTGGCTCTTGTCACTCACATAATAAAAGCAATCCCCACAGCTTCTTAAGGCACCTGTTTGATCTGCCCTACCAAGTATAATTGGAGGATAAAAATACGTTTTACTAAAATTTTGCGGACGAATTTTTTCAATACCAATTTTTGTATAGTCTTCCACACCCTTCCCATCATTATCAACAAATTCAGGAATTACCGCACTAAATTGAATTCCATAAATATTAACTGTATCTTTACCTGAGAGAATTATTGGATTTTTTGGATCTTGCGCAGTTTGATAGCAGGCATAATAATCTCTTAAACCATTACCTTCCCCTGGAAACTCTTTTATTAGTTTATTAGTTGCAGGATCCTTTAACTGAATCTTTACAGAATGAAAAATAGATGGTTTGTTATTAATATCTGGGCAATTATTGTCAATGTAATAATCATGAACTGTATCAATAATTATTGTTTTTGTTGGGTTAGGCCTGTCCACACAACCAATATTACTTGAGGGCCTATCCTTGAGGCCAGCACAAATTTTTGTTGGATCAGCTGGTTGAATAAACGGACAATATACATCCCCTAGTGTGAGTGCACTATCAGAACAACTCTTTGAATCTTTTTCAAGATCATAAGTCAAAGGAATGTATGGACCAACATTCTGCCCTGCGCTATCTATGACTTTAAGGAAAATTTGAGGTTTTAAAAAACTACTTTCATCGGGCGTCTTATCCGTAGCAACAGCCACTGAACTTTTAGGTACAATAATTTTATTATATATGTCAGGCGCTGGATTTAATGGGATATCTATACACCCAATTAATTTATCACCTCCACTTACAATTTTTCCAAAAGCAACAGGACTAAAATATGCACAAATTCTTTTCGGATTATCCACAACCGTACCAGGTTTTTCACCAGTCACTTTTTCATAATCTATGTATGCATGATTTGAACCCCAAAAAATGGTTTGAGCATTATCAGAGCCTCTTTTTTGAAGTGAAAAAGTTTTTGTTATTGTATCACCCCATAATGCATAATTCACACCTTCGGTCCATTTAGGAACAGGTATGAATGCGTACCATTTTACATTTGGGGCGCCACAATTATCAGGCGTAGGTATAAAAACATATCTAGCCCAGCAATAATCTCTTTTGACTATTAAATCCATGTTTAAAGGATCATCTGAGGTCCTGTAAAACATTTCCCTTTCCCCATATGTGGGAAATTTATCCTTGCACACCCCTCTAACACCAATATGATCAGAAATAGTGTAGGTGTAGCTACTGTCATCTCCACCATCAGGACTAGAATTAGGATTGCAATTTCCCGTAACACAATCAATTCCTGTATTCGCAGCCAACCAACCATTGCATAATATCTCACTAGTAGGAGATGCATAGGCGTTACGTTGACAAATTGGATAAATTGTAAAAAATAACACGAAGAAAGCTGTTACTATAAATCTTTTCATTAAATGCACGATCTATTTATTATTGCGGCAGTTTATATTCATACACTAAAGTGTTATTTCTGTTTTTTCAACATTATTATTTGGCAATTGTTTTCTCACCATTCTTTGTATCCCGTTCATGAATTATATCTTCTCTAAAATGATGCTCTTCAGTTACAACAAAAGTTTTATCATGCT
Source organism: Candidatus Bandiella numerosa (assembly GCF_029981845.1). GTDB lineage: Bacteria > Pseudomonadota > Alphaproteobacteria > Rickettsiales > Midichloriaceae > Aquirickettsia > Aquirickettsia numerosa. The sequence goes on from NZ_CP104164.1 coordinate 469,649, forward strand.
TGCGATTGATCTCAGTCATCTCAATACTGGCACCTTTGTCACTATCACCTTTAATTATATCAGATACCGACTGTTGATGTGTACCTGAATGCTTTTTCAATTTATCACCTTCTTCCTTAATTATATCCTTTACAGAATGATGTTGCGGTATAACAATTGGCTCTATATGATGATGGTTTATCTCAGTCATCTCAATATCTTTGCCCTTTCCATCCATTTGTAATAATTTATCTTTTTTAAAAGCATTTAAATTTTGCAATTCATCATCTTGGGTAGTTTTTTCCACATTCTCTCTGTGACTAAGTGGAGCAAAAAATTTTCCATGTTGTTGCGAACTAAAGCTATTTAAGAATAAATTACCAAAATCTTGAACAAATCCCACTTCTGGTTTGTACCCCGTAAGATTAACATCTTCGCATTTCTTTGTTTCAACTTTCAATGCCTTTTGCATTTCCTCATCAGATTCATATTTTTTTCTACCACATGATATTTCTGCTTCTTTAATGCTTAATATTTTTAACAAATCTTGATTTGAAAGTTTATCGATGTATTTATCTTCAATTCTTAATTCTTTTTTTAGATATTGAATTAATTTTCCTTCTTTTTCTGAAACTTCGCTATCAAGTAAATCTTTATTTTTTCTATAATCAGCTTCTCCAAAATAGCTTGATCCATTAACCAACATCAATGAAGTTGAGCTCAGCGCTATAGACGCTGGATTTAACGATAATATACTCAGCACCCAATTTGCAACCCCAGTTAAACCAAAATACCTAATTTTGCTAGAAATAATATTTACAAGTTTCTTATCTTTATTGGCAGGTTCATCAGAAATACTTTTCTTAAGAATACTCATTATTTCTTGATTAGCCATTTCCCTCAACTTAGGATTAACAGACTTCTCTAATGTTTTTTCAATTTTTTGATCAAGACTATCTAACAGCAAATCTTTTTGTTGCGTCCTCTTTATTGTCCTCATGCGAAGAGTTGCTCTAATGCGTGCAATAGAGTAACTTACCATTGTTACTGCTGCTATTGTGGCACCGACGGCTATTCCAAGTGGAGATGATAAGATTGTAATTGCACCAAAAACAGTCAATATCGTTCCTACTCCCGGAGACGTGATAAAATCCAAGAATTTATCAAAAAATTTCCTTATTTTAGTTTTTTTCTTAATTTCTGGTTCAGCTTGCTCATTTTCATTGGCTTGTGTTTTAGCTAAACGTTGCGCAAGCTTAAGCCCAATATTCACCTCTCTTGCATCGCCAATTTTAGCGAAAATTTCTTTAACAATTGATATAATATCCACTTTCATTACCAATAAAGTCACTTACATTATCCTAATAAGTCTGTTGCACTTAATCAATTTAAATTTTAACTTGTAATTGAACAAACTTATTGAAAAAATTTATTATTCCCTATAAAAACTCCATATGACATATAATTATTCAGTCTATATTGGTAGATTTCAACCTTTTCATAATGGTCATATGAACGTTATGATGGGGGGTTTAAAAATTTCAAACAATATCATAATTATGTGCGGTTCTAGCAATCAAACCAGAACATTAAAAAACCCTTTTATCTATGATGAAAGAAAAAAATTTATATTCGATAGTTTGTCTAAATCATTTCAAGATAGAATTTATATTGAACCCCTAGAGGATTATGGAAATGATATTGAGTGGGTGAAAAATGTTGAGAAAAAAGTTCAAAAAATAATTAAAACTACTTCAGAAAATAAAGTAGCTCTAATAGGTCATACAAAAGATGATTCTTGTTATTATCTTAAGTTATTTAAAAAATGGAAGTACTTAGAAATGCAAAATTTTGCACAAATAGACGCAACCTATATAAGGAATATATTCTTTACTGACGATAAATGTAAAATTGAAGCTATACTTCAAAAGCTAATGCCTAAAGAAGTACTAAAATTTATGCTTGATTTTATGGATACAAAGGATTACCAAGATTTGCTAAATCTTTATAAAGTACAACATGCATAACATAATACTCGATACGGATTCTTATAAAACTTCTCATTACTTGCAATATCCTAAAAATACGGAATACTTATCGTGTTATATTGAATCTAGAGGTGGTAAATTTGATAGTACTTTATTTTTTGGATTACAAATATTTCTCAAAAAATATCTCTGTAAAAGGATAACAAAAAAACATATTGACGAAGCAGAAAAAGTAATCCAATCACATGGATTGCCATTTAATAGAGCTGATTGGGAATATATAGTTTATGAACATAGTGGCTTTTTACCGGTTACTATAGAAGCTGTGCCAGAGGGAACAATTGTACCGAATAAAAATGTGCTTTTGCAAATCACAAACACGGATCCTAGATGTTATTGGCTACCAACATACTTAGAAACAGCACTTTTAAGAGCAATCTGGTATCCTAGTACAGTAGCAACATTATCTTATGAATGTAAAAAAATGATAAAAAAGTACCTTTTAGAAACAGCGGATGATTTAGATAGGTTAGATTATATGCTTGCCGATTTTGGGGCAAGGGGAGTTAGTTCTTATGAATCCTCAGCAATTGGAGGGGCATCACATCTAGTTAATTTTTACTCAACTAGCACAATGTCCGCACTCCAATATATCAAGCGCTATTATGATGCAGATTTAGAAAAATATAAAACCATCCCTGCAGCTGAGCATTCAACAATAATTTCCTGGGGAAAAGATTGTGAAATTGATGCCTATCACAATATAATTAATGAATTTGTAGATTATCCTGCATATGCCATCGTAAGTGATTCTTATGATTATTGGAACACTATTAATAACATTTGGGGGGGGAAATTTAAAGAGTGCATTTCTAATTCTCACAACACATTAATTATACGTTCAGATAGTGGAGATCCAATAGAAATTGTATTAAAAACTATCGAAATTTTAATGAAAAACTTTGGATATGAAGTTAATCAAAAAGGATACAAAGTCTTAAATAAATTTATTCGTGTTTTACATGGTGATAGAATTTCACTGGAAAAAATACAAGAAATCCTTGAGGAATTAAAATCTAAGAACATAAGTGCAGAAAATGTTTCATTTGGCATGGGCGCTTCTCTTTTACAAAAAATCAATAGAGATACTCAACAATTCGCAATGAAATTATCTGCAATTAAAAAACAAAATAGCGATTGGGAGGGCGTTTGCAAATCTCCTATAACAGAGCCAAAAAAACATTCTAAATACGGTAGATTAGCGCTCATTAAAAAAGACAATAGTTTCTATACTAATACTTGTAATTTAATTATGGATGACAGTAATTCCTTAATTTCAGTGTTTAGAAATGGAAAAATCTTAAACGAGATAACTTTTTCAGAAATCAAAGAAAATGTAAGTATAACTTTAGCTTGATGCAACTGTGAATTGTGTGGTAACGTATTTAATAATAGATAATTTTTAGGAAATTCATATTATGTACAACATTTTAGCAGTAGATGGAAGAGGTCCTACTCAAGCCTTAATTGCAACAAAAATTATTAGAATAATTGACGAAAAATTAAATCAACATTCTGGCACGGGAGTGATAAAGCATTTTGATCAAATAGCTTCTTCTTCAACAGCATCATTTCCTACAGCCTTAATTTCACATGGATACGATCCAAAAGAAACATATAAAATTGTTGAAAATGCTTTTAAGAATGCATTTATATCCTCCTATGAACCAAAAGAAATAAATCATTTCTATAATAAAGTAATAAATTTTTTTAAAAACGCATATAAAAAATATGCAAATTCTGACAAAATAAAATTTTATACTTTAGATCATTTAGACGATTTGTTGAAGGACTTTTCAAAAATCAACATGGGAGAAAGTAAAATTCCGCTACTTTTACTATCTGCTAAAAATTCACACAAATTAGAAACACACTATTTTTCATCTACAGTTAATAAAGATATGTCATTATCAGAGGTTATTAAATCTTGTGTAGCTGACAAATTACATTTCCCAGCACATAAATTAACGAATCAAGGTTATTTTGATCACTCTTTTATATCTAAATCTTCTTTAGGGGAAAGTTTGTCATATATTACCAAAACCCAAAATTTAACTGACCACTCACTTTTAGTTGTTAACATAGGTTTTGATAATTTAAACATCACGGATTATTTAAAAACAGAAGCTATAAAGGATAAAATCAGTCCTACCAATCTTTTAGATATAAGTATGTCTTCTGGTGAAAATATGAATATTAATGCAAACAGATTCCTTAAAGGTAATTTTTGGAACATAGTTGTCACTCAAGAAAACGGAATATTAGAAGAAGTACATAAATTTGACAATATTTTAGACGATGCAAAAATAGAATCTATCATTAAAAGTTCAAAAATCTGTAGCAATATAGAGGACAAATGTACATCTTTTTATGAAGGAATTGATAAATTGATAAAGGATGGTTTATTGAACAACTCTTCTCTTACAAGTGAATTAGATACGCTTATAAAAGAATTAGATAATTTATAATTCATAAATCATGTTTATTCTTGACCAAAACGAGTATTTGGAATAGGCTATTCCTTGCTCTGGCCGAGTAGCAAAGTGGTAATGCAGCGGATTGCAAATCCGCTATGAGCCAGTTCGATTCTGGCCTCGGCCTCATAATTTATGGTTGAGAAGATTGGTGAAAATAACCCATATAAAGTCCAGGCAAATTTTTGATAGTAGAGGCGATCCCACTGTTGAAACAGATTTAGTTGTAAATAATAATTTTATTGGGCGAGCAGCAGTTCCTAGCGGAGCATCTAAAGGTATTTATGAAGCAATAGAATTAAGAGATAAATCTCCAAATTATAATGGCAAAGGTGTTTTAGATGCCGTTAGTAAGATTAATAATGAGATAAAAAGCAAATTGCTGAATATGCACTTTAATTCACAAGAGGCTTTAGATAATTTCTTAATTGAGCTAGATGGGACAATTAATAAATCCAAACTTGGAGCTAATACTATTTTATCAATCTCAATAGCATTTGCAAAAGCAAGAGCTAATTTTGAAAATAAGCAACTATTTCAAACTATAAATAGCAATAAATACTTTTCTCTACCAAAACCAATGTTAAACATCATTAATGGGGGGGCACATGCTGATAATGGATTGGATATTCAAGAGTTTATGATAGTGCCAATAAAACACACAAGTATCAGCGAAAATTTAAAAATTGCCTGCGAAATCTTTCACTCACTAAAAAAAATTTTAAAAAACAATTCTTTTAGAGTTAACACTGGCGATGAAGGTGGTTTTGCTCCAGATATTAAAACCACGAATCAAGCATTAGACATTATTTCTCAGTCCATAGAACTAGCTGGCTACAAACTTGGAGAGGAAGTATGCTTAGCTTTAGATATAGCTGCCAATGAACTTTATAAGGATGGTAAATATCATTTTCGTGGGGAAAATTCCATATTTACAAATTTTGAATTGTTGAAATTTTATGAAAATTTGTGCAGTAGTTACCCGATTATTTCAATTGAAGATCCATTTTTCGAAAAAGATATAGAAGGATGGAAGCTATTAAATGAGAAATTAGGGGGGAAAATTAATATTGTGGGAGATGATTTATTTGTAACAAATCCTGCTAAATTACAAGAAGGAATTGATAATAAATTAGCTAATTCAATATTAATTAAAATGAATCAAATTGGAACATTGACAGAAACATTACAAAGTATTGAACTTGCGAAAAACAATAATTTTCTCCATATTATATCGCATAGATCAGGAGAAACCGAAGATACTACAATTGCACATATTGCAGTTGCAACAAATAGCCCATTTATTAAAACAGGTTCAATTTCAAGAACCGATAGGGTTTGCAAATACAATGAATTAATTAGAATTGAAGAATTAATTGCTTAAACTATATTTATGAACTTTACTATTGAAAGAAAAAATTTTTCACCTACAATCATCCTTATATTTATGATTAAGCGCAATCAATGGAATTAGCAAATAAAATTTTTAGTAGATTTTTCGGCAAAAAAGTAGGTGAGGATGAATTTGGTAATATGTTTTATGAGTCAAAAAAGTTATCTAGGTATTTTGGAAGATATATGCGCTGGGTATCGTATAATGGAATTCCTGAACCTACCAAAGTGGACGCCGAGTGGTATGGTTGGTTGCATCATCAAGAAAATGAAGCTCCTTCAAGTGATAAGTGTATAAAACATGAATGGATGAAACGCAGAAACCTAAATCTAACTGGCTCTAAATTCTCTTATTTCCCTCAGGGTCATTTTTTATCAAAAAACAAAGCAAAGCCCAAATCAACTGGTGACTATGTCACATGGGTACCTAAATAATTTATAAATTAGCAATGTAGTTTTTATGAAAAACGTTTTTGAAATTATAGTTGGTTTTTTAGTTATCTTTATAGCTGTAATTTTTAGTTATTTTGTCTATCAAACATCAGAGCAAAAATTAGATAAGCATAATCAATATGTGATAAATGCTAATTTTGACAATGCAGACGGTATCAAAGTTGGCAGTGAAGTTAAAATTAGTGGGGTGGTAATTGGAAAAGTCATATCGCAAATTTTAGATTATGATACGTACTCAGCTCAGGTTAAATTTCTCGTCGATAAAAAGATAAAATTACCTGAAGACAGTTCTGCTCAAATAGTAAGTTCAAACATCTTAGGCGACAAATATATATCAATTACACCTGGTACTGAAGAGAAAGTATTAGCAGATGAGGACACGATTGAGTTTACTCAGTCTTCTATAAACCTAGAAGGAATGATAAGTAAATTTATGTTTGGTCTTAAAGACAGTAACAATTCTAATAGTTCTAGTCAAATGGACGATAACGGTTTTTTAGGTAATAATAAATCAGATGAGCAAAATTCAGACGAACAAAATTATATATTTAATGATTCTGGCACAAAAAATTCAATCGGTTAAAGTAGTATTTTGCATAGTTTTAGTTTTTCTATTTAGCTCCATAGCTATTGAAGCAACTGACCAACAAGAAAAATTAGATTCACCATTTAGCGTTCTTGAAGAAGATATTTATAAATCAAATAACGGTGAAATTGATATAATAAATCAGCCTATAATTGAAGGGAAATTAGAACGATGTGACTCTGCAAAAATTAGATTGTTGAATTATAATACTGGTAAAAATAGCTATGTAACAATAGTGGTGAATGAAGAATATAAATTTAATGAAGAAACCATTATTGCACTAAGAGAGTGTAAAAAAGATTCTAAAGATATATTAAATCCATTAAGTTTTGCTTTTATTGAAATTAAAAATGCTGATAAAGTACTTTTCGGAGGGTGGATTTTTTCAAAAAACACTTCTATTTCTTTGCCCAAAATTGATGATCAATACGTTTATTTGAGTAACTGCAATTGTAAAAAAAGCTCAAATAGTGAAGAGTGAATTAAACTGACCATCGCAACCCTAATTCAAATTATTTTCATTGAATTTAAATTGGGCAATTACAATAATTATAAAGAGCTACAAACATCATTACTAACTCACCTTACGCAGAGGAGAGTAGACAAAAAAGAGGATAAGGGTTTATTACTTCGGCAGCTAGATTACTATCTTTGGGCTCCCTCCCCATGCCAAATGCGAGATGATATGGTGTCTACTGAATGGCAAAATGCTGCCAATTCGTTCATAACACGCTTCTTACTTGAGTAATATTCGTTTTCACCATGTATGTACTTTAGAGCATTTTGCTCTTGTTCAGAAAAAATTATACTATAGTTTTCCTGTAATATAGTTTTATAGTAAAGCTTTTTATCTATAATTTCATTTATGGTATACTTCCAGATTTTTTCTATATCATGAAAATATAAAACAACAAAACATTCGCTTAATTTAAATGGAAGTGAATGTATTTTACATAATGCGCCATAAATACTTTCTGCAATATTGAAGCATTCCTGTATATGGTCTAAATAACCGCCTTTCCAAGCTTGATGATTACACATAGAGCCCTTAGCCTCTAGCATTAAAGGTAAGTGATCTTTATGAAATTTAAGAATAAATTCTTTTCTTTCATCTTCCAAGCTTTCCAGATATTTTATTAATTTCTGCATTTATTTTTCTATTCTTGCCATGAAAACTTTAATAAAGTCATTAATAGTGAAAAATCCATAAGCTAAATTCTCACCTATCGTTTCTAAAGATCCTTGTAAAAACTCTACTGAAAAATCAGATATATCTGAATCCTGAATAGCTACAAATTTATACACTAAACATCTACATCTTAAAATTTAATCCAGTCTAAATCAAACTCTTTTTTTTAACTAATTTTCAAAACTTTTCCTAAGCTCACTAACTTTCAATTTATAATCGTTCCCAGAAAATATATAATTTCCTGCAATTGCAAGATTTGCACCATTTTTGGTACATTCTTTCAACGTATCTGGGTTGATCCCACCATCAACGCCTATATCAATATTCGATGCATTATTAGTCATCAAATTGACATTGTGAATTTTTTTTAATTGGCAGTTTAAAAATTTTTGACCTCCAAAGCCTGGATTAACTGTCATTATAAGTATCTCATCAAGCTTCTTATGTATATATTGTAATACAGATTCTGGGGTAGAAGGAATAATAGACACACCAACCTTCACCCCTTTGTTTTTAATATAATCAATCAACCGATCACAGTGAATTACTGCTTCTTGATGAAAAATTATCGTATCACTTCCAGCTTCAATAAATTCATCGACATATTTTTCTGGATTACAAATCATCAAGTGAGTTTTTATTGGAATTCTACTTTCTTTTTTTATAGTTTTAACAATACCAGTTCCAAAACTTATATTAGGCACAAAATGACCATCCATTATATCTAAATGAATTGAATCTGCTCCAGAGTCAGAAATATTTTTTATTTCCTCCCTGAGAATTGCAAAATTAGCAGCTAGAATTGACGCAGATATTTTATTTTTTTTCATATTGCTATTTGATATACTTTGCGCTTGGTCATTTTTTACCATATATTGATGAATATGTTAGCATAATTTTTAATTTTTCATAGATAAATATGAATAATAGCTGGCTGCACAGTATCCAGAATGTTACAGAATTAACTGCAATTGCATGTTATGATTGGATCGGTAAAGGTGATAATGTTTCTGCAGATAAAGTGGCGGTTGACGTTATGAGACAGGAGCTAAATAAATTGCCGATGAATGGTAAAGTTGCAATAGGTGAAGGCGAAAGGGATAAGGCCCCAATGTTATATATTGGAGAAGAATTGGGTAAAGGTGGAGAAAGTATTGATATTGCAGTCGATCCTCTTGAAGGTACTACTATATGCGCAAGGGCAGATTATGGCTCGATGGCAGTTATTGCAATAAGTTCTGAAAACTCTTTTTTGTATGCACCAGATTTATATATGCAAAAAATAGCAGTAAGTTCAAAATACCCCAAAAACATTGTTGATATCAATCTTGGTGCCAAAGAAAATATACTGAATTTAGCAAAATATAAAAAGTGTGATCCTAGCGAAATAATAATAATGATTCTAGATAGGGAGAGACACAAAAGCATAATTGACGAAATTAGAACAGTTGGGGCTAAAATTAGGTTAATTGGTGACGGTGATATTTCCGCTGTTATAGCTGCAGCTATTCCTGACAGTGATGTTGATATATATATTGGAACAGGTGGCGCTCCTGAAGGCGTTTTAGCGGCCTCAGCATTAAGATGTGTTGGAGGTAGAATGCAAGGAAGATTGGTATTTAAAAATAATCAACAGATGCTTAGAGCTAAAGCAATGGGAATTACTGACATAAATAAAATTTATGAGATAGAAGATTTAGTAAAAAAGGATGTTATTTTTGCTGCAACTGGGGTTACTGATGGATTATTAGTTAATGGTGTGCAGAAATATTACGATAAATTTACAACTGAAACTTTGCTACTAAGTTCGGCTCAAAAAATGTCTTATAAAGTCAAAACAACAAGGTATTAATTTTTTATGATAGAAGTTGATGATATAGGAATAATAATTTCTGCAAAACCATTCCAGGAAAAATTTTTAATTGTAAAATGTTTTTCAGAGAATAATGGTATTATTTCAGGTTTAATGAGGATAAATAAAAAGAAGAATGAAAATATACCAGGAAATATAGTTTTATTTAACTGGAGAGGTAGACTCAATGAACAGTTAGGGTATTTAAAGATTGAGCTTTTGCATTCAATTTTTTCGGAAATTATGTTTGAAAGTAGCAAGATATCGATATTAAATTCAACATTATCAATGATAAAAGTCGCTTTAAAGGATGGCGATGTAAATAAAACAACTTTCATTGAAACAAAAAATTTATTACATACTATCTGCGCTAGCGATAATCTTAACGAAAATTATAAGGCATATATTAATTTTGAAGCTAGATTATTAAATTGCTCTGGTTATGCATTGGATTGGTCAAAATGTGCAGTAACTAATTCTGTAGATAATCTAAAATATATTTCACCAAAAACGGGTAATGTTGTTACTGAAGATGTTGGTGCAAAATATAAGGATAGATTATTCATACTACCAAAATTTTTTGTTGATAATAATGTAAAAATTTGCAAGCAAGATATAATTTCAGCATTAAATCTTATCGGATATTTTATAGAAAAATTTATTTTTATGCCAAATTATATTAAACATCCCGAGGCAAGGTTGTTTCTAATACAAAATATAGAAAAAGCTTAAATTCAAGCACTTTTACCTAAAAACGTAATATTTAAAAAATTTTGTAACTTAATTGATTATTTAAACGTTTATTTTTTTAATTAGATCTTTCTAGTTTCTTGGTATCTTTTGAGTCAACAAAGTGTATATTACCTGATACATTATTACTAATCTAATTGCTTAGCGTATTGGTCAATAGGATCTTTATCTACCTCAAGTATTAATTCTTTCATCTTCGGAATTGATAATAGATATATTTCTTTTATACTATTGTTACTTTTATAATTAAGTGGCGTGATATTTTGATAAATAAATGACATGTTTATTGATTACCTATTACAAGGCATTCTCTAGCAACCAATACTATCTCTTTCGTTATAACCTTTGTCTGGTTAATTTGCATTATTCTTAGTATGAGTATTAAAAAGAACAATAAGAAATAAGTTGATTTAATAATTATTTATTTTAGGGTTGTATAAGAAGGTTGAAATAGGTAATTATAGTGTTAGATTTTTATATAAATGATATTGAATATTGTTTAGTAGATGAGACTTATATTTCACTTGGAAAGATATATGAATCAAAAAGTGAGATTGTTAATTTTGATCAATGTATATTAAGTGATGAAGTTAGGAATATAGAAATTGCAAAAGCAATAAATCAAATTGAATCAGGAGAGGCATTTGCATTTTATAATTTAGGATTTTCTGAAGAAGAGCGGGAGTTGTTATCTAATGTTGGGATAGAAGAGTTTAACGACATAACGATCAATACAAATATTAATAAATTAAAAGAATTAAAGCAGGAGGTAAGTTTAGCACTTATAAAAATGCAAGGGGTTAATATATTTGAAATAGCTGGATTATCTAATTTAATCACTAGATTGGTGAGTGTTGTTATGGGAGAGTCGGAAGCAGAAGAATATGAACTAAGAATAAGAAGTAGGGAAAGTTATCAAAGTGAAGAAGATTGTCTGTATTGGCATTTAGATAAAAGTGAAGAAGAAATATTAGGAAACTCTAACAATGTGAAAGAAAAACGATTTATCATGGTATTAAAGGGAGAAGGAACAGTATATCAGGCTATTGGTGAAGAACAGAGAGAAAGATTTATTAAAGTAGCCAAAGAAGCTCCATATTATTATGGGCACGGTTTGGAAGGTTGCAAAACAAATGATAAAATCAACCAATTATTTAGACATCAAGAAAAAGTAGCAACAAAAGAACAATATGGATCAGTGCATATGGCAGGGAGTAATGGAGCTATGCATGCAGCACCAAAAGAGAGTGAAGGCAGATTGATAATATTATTAACACCAAAAATTAATTCAATAAAATAGGAGATAAAAATGGAAATAATGCAAATATATAACTGCCAGGAAATATTAATGAGAGCGGGAGAGTTACAGACAGATGAAAAAAAAGAATGTGATAAGTTATTCAAAGATCCTAAGACAAGGGAATTACTAATAAAAGAAGAGGAAAGATTAAAAAACATGAAGGATAATCTAGAACAAGAAATTGTAAAAAATTCACATTGGATTGTTCCCATTGATCATATGCAAGAAGTATTAGAAGATATGAAGGATAGCACAACTCTTAATACTAAGAATATAAATGCCCTTAAAAGTATGGATGCTGACAAATTAAAGGATGTTAGCATAGAAACAATTTATGCATTTACCAAAACAGTAGCTCAGAATCCTGTAGATATGAGTGGTAATTTGGATAAAGTGTTAGACAGTTATAAACAAATAGAAAAGGCAACAGAACTTGAAGTTGATAATTTCGAAAAATCAATTGACTGTATACTGTATAACGAATGTAATTAAAAAGGGGTAATTCAATGAATAAATTATATTATAGCATTTCGATATTGTTAACAGCCTCTTGTATTTATGGTGTTGCAAATGCGGAAGATTTTTATTTAAGAGCGGATTTAGGTGTTGCACAGTCAAATAGTGTTAGTAGCAATAATGATAAAATTCAAAATATAGAACATGGCAATTAATTCAATAAAATAGGAGATAAAAATGGAAATAACGCAAATATATGGCTGCCAGGAAATATTAATGAGAGTGGGAGAGTTACAGACAGAAAAAGAAAAAGAATGTGATAGGTTATTCAAAGATCCTAAGACAAGGGAATTACTAATAAAAGAAGAGGAAAGATTAAAAAACATGAAGGATAATCTAGAACAAGAAATTGTAAAAAACCCACATTACCTTGCAGTTAATGAGGCAAATAATAAGATACTAGCAGCAATAGATTATGATAAATTGAAGCAAAAATATAATTCTGATATCATCGAAAAGGCGGTCAATACTATATGTTCACATGCTGAGCAATTAATGCATGAAGATGTAGAAAAACTTGCTGAGAGTCATAAAATTTGTGATGAATCAAATATTCACACGCCTGATAAGTTACATTATGCTTATTCATGTATTGTGCATGGAATTTGCGAATAATAATTATCAATAAAAAGGGGTAAAATATGAATAAATATACATTAGGAATCATAGGGGGGGGAAAGAAATATATGCCTGAAAATAATAAATATTGATAGGAGCTAAAAATGGAAATAACGCAAATATATAACTGTCAGGAAATATTAATGAGAGCGGGAGAGTTACAGACAGATGAAAAAAAAGAATGTGATAGGTTATTCAAAGATCCTAAGACAAGGGAATTACTAATAAAAGAAGAGGAAAGATTAAAAAACATGAAGGATAATCTAGAACAAGAAATTGTAAAAAACCCACATTACCTTGCAGTTAATGAGGTAAATAATAAGATACTAGCAGCAATAGATTATGATAAATTGAAGCAAAAATATAATTCTGATATCATCGAAAAGGCGGTCAACACTATATGTTCACATGCTGAGCAATTATCGCCAGAACATGTGGAAAAAATTGTCATGAGTCACAAAATTTACAGCGAGTCACAGAGTCACACGCAAGATGAGTTATATTATGCTGATTTATGTGTTGAGCTTGGCGATTGTGAATAATAATTTTTAGGTAAAAAAAATGAAAAAATATACATTAGGAATAATAGGTGGGAAAGAAATATATCCATTGAAATACTTCAAGGTATTTTAGATGAGTGTTATAAGGGAAAAATTATAAAAAAATTAACTTATTTGATAAATCAATGGGACACAGTAAAGAAATAATAAATATAAAATTTAATAAAGCAAAGGAAGAGTACGAGAAAGCGGTGAGTGAATATAGAAGTGCAATAACTGAAGGAAGTAATAATAGTTGTTGGCGCTCATCACCAGAGTTAAGTTTTGGGTGTTTAGAGAAATATAAAGAAAAATTAGAAAGTAAAAAAAATAAATATGACGAATTGAGAAAAGAAAGAAACAATGAGATAGAAAAAGAGTTAAAAGATGTAGAAAAAGCCATAGGGATTGGAGTGAGTGCAAAAATATTTTTAGATAACTATATAAAAAAAGAGGAAGAAACTAAAGCTAAGGCAGAGGAATTGAGGAAAGAGGCAAAAGCAGCAGCGGATAAAGCTGAGGCTGACAGGCTTGCTAAGGAAATTGCAGACAAGGTTGAAGCTGAGAGGCTAAAATTAGAACAAGAAGTTGCTGCTAAAGCAAAAGCTGAGGCTGACAGAATCGCTAAGGAAGCCTCGGATAAAGCTGAGGCTGAAAAATTGGAAAGAGAAGCTAAAATTAAAGCTGAGGAACTGGCAGAGAAGTTAATTGCAGAAGCAAAAGATATAATAGCGAATGCTGGACATGAAAGAGAGATTGTTAATCCTAAACTAGTACAGCTATTAAAGGATAAAAAGCTAGAGGATTTAGAACAATATTTAAAGAGTGCACGTGAGAAGGATATTAATATAGTTACAACGTTAGAAAAATTTAAGAAATTTAACGGAGAATACAATCTAAACGAAGGTTCAAAAATTTTATCACAATTTAATGCAGTAAAGGAAGAAATAATAACTGAATCAAAGGAGCAGTTAAGTTTTATAGCTGAAATACAAAGATACACAAAGAATATAAAATTAGATACTGAACTGATAGACAATACTGAAGATGTTAAAATTGAAGTTGAAAAAGATAGTAGCTCTGATGAAGTTAGGGATGGAGTGATGCAGACAGAGATTATAGATCATCATCAAGAGTTATAACAGTCATTAATAAAAATATGGCACTAGAAGACTTATTATCTATATACTTAATCTATAATGAGGATAGTTTATGCGCTGTTAATCCAATTAGTTGTGATCCCAATTTAAGTGAAGATGATTGGTTAAAGCCAATAAGCCAAACATTCTTAGAAGAAACAGTTTTGCCTTATATTATAAGGGGACATAATGAAGTTTTTGAAAAGAGATTAGAAGAATTACTCGCATCAAATTCCAAGTGTTTAGAAAGTATACTTCAAATTGATAATATAGACATACAGAGCTATATAATTGATGCATTTGCTACAAAATCATCTCTTGATTTAGAGGAAGAATCTGTTGAGAAAATTAAAGGGTATTTAAATACCAAATATAATAAAATACAATGTATAAGTAATTTATGCACCACATCAACAAAAGTACTAACGGACTACCTGACGCAGTTTTCAACAAATATAACGCACGCTGATTTTCTAGTAGATTTACTAAATAAAGAGGATTTTGATAAATCTACAAGAAGTAGAGCTATTCATCAATTTATTAATGATGTCAATGGACATAAGCCAGTTGATAATAGAGTGTTTGATAAATATACATCACTGTTACCTTATGATGATATCAATCATTCATTATTAAAAGCCTTTGGCAATGCTTGTGCAAATTATGATTATGTTCCATCAATAGAAGTATTACCAGAATTTGGAAAGTTATTAAGTAAGAGTATTCTGGAAAGGGAGGTGGTATTTAATGTGCCTACTTTAATCAATAAAGCTCTAGAAGGTGTTTTGGTATCTGATGAGGAATTAAAAGAAGAGATATATAGGCAAATAATGAAGTATATATCTTTACTATATGAGAAGGTAGGAAGAATAAGTATAGATTTATTAACTATAGTTATAAATAAATTCAGCAAAGAAGCGCTTCAGTATGGAGAGATAATAGAAGTTATTATAGAGAATGAAACTAGTATCGGCAAAAAGGCATTAGCTGATATAGTAAGTGGAGCTAGCAAATTAATAAAAGCAGGAGAAGAGAAGCAAGTATTTAATGGAATATATTTAATAAGTAGAGCGTATAAGCAAGAAGAGGCTATATTTGACGGCGCTATAAAAAAAGAATTAATAAGTGAATTAAATAATATAGCAAAGAGCGGAAGTGAGAAGTTAAAAAAAGTCATTGATAAATTTGTTAAGGAGTTAAGTGGAGTAGAAGCAAATATAGTAGAAAGTAGTGGAGCTGATAGACCTAAAAAAGTAATAAGTGAAGATTTAGGTAATGAGATTAAAGAAGCGGTAAATAAAGCAAATATAGATTTTATAAAGCTAAGAATTAATGAAGGAAGAGTAGTTGGGGAGATCAAATATCTTTACGTAAAGCTTGGATGGAATGAAGAAGAGATAAAAAAGCTGTTAGATGCAATTAAGGGTATTAAGGACGCAGGATGGCAGGAAGATTTAATAAGAGGAATTGAATTGGTATATGAGTATGATCTAAATACAGATTTAATAGATAGAGAAGGAAATAATGCGGTAGATATCTTAGTATCGGGAGAAAAAGGTAAATTAGGTGACTATGCATTAAGGTTACTTAAGGATAACAATATATACTACCCAAAGAAAGCAGAGCAAATCATTAAGGAGATAGAAGAAGAAAATAAGAATTATAAGTTAGGCAATTATGTAAGAGAAAAGTTACTTAAGATAAGTGAGATAGAAGAGAAGTTAGATAGGGGGATTGAGTTTAGTTATGATAGAGAGATTGCAGATAATTTACTGGGAGATAAGTGGTATTTATACGGTATAGATGAAAAGGTATTTTTAAAGGGATTGGATTACAAGGGTAGGGTTTTTAAAGAGAATTTAAGTTTGAAATTAAGTGAGTATGAAAGTGAGCAACTTAAAAACGTATTATTATATCAGCAGCCATATCATCCAAATAACATAGAATCTGCAATATCAGCACATCATAAAGTCAAGCTATCACAATTCAAAGGCATGGAAATAAATGAGGATAGTATAGCAGAGGTGGTGGTGTGGTTAAAAAAAGCAATGCATTTAACAGTGCTTGGGGAGAAGTATAAAGTAAGAGATGCACAAGTAATAAGCTTACTTAATTTGTATAAAGGAGATGGGGGAAGATTAATACAAGTATCAACAGGAGAGGGGAAAACGATAATAATAGCAATGTTTGCAGCTCTTAATGTGGCTATGAAGAGGGATGTAGATATAATAACAAGTTCAAAGGTGTTAGCAGAAGAAAATGAAAAGGAGCAAAGAGGGTTTTATGAGATACTAGGTATTACGTCTTCCCATAACATATTGAGTGTGGAGGGAGCAAAAGATTGTTATAAATCTAATGTGGTATATGGGGATTTATTACATTTTATAGGCGATGATTTAAGAGATATATCAAAAAATGTGAAGCATGGGAGGGGGTATGATGTAGTAATAGTTGATGAAGTAGATAACATGTTTGTAGATAATACCAATATGAAAGTACAGTTATCAGCAGGATTGCCAGGTTTCCATTATTTGAAAGGATTAAAAACATATTCATGGATAGGATATAAGGTTAATTTACTGCTCCATGAAGAAGATGGAGGTAAGTGGTATTTAAAAGGAGTAGAAGAATTAATAGGAAAGGAAGAGGATTTGAATAAGTATCTAGATGGAATAAGAGATTTATATATTGCCGATCTAATAGTTGATGAATTTGGTAATTACTATGAGGAAAAAGAAGGCAATAAAGTGCTCTTGGGGAATAAAGAAGAATTAGAAGCTATAATTAAATATAAAATTAAAGAATATAGAGAGGCGAATATTAAATACGATGAAAAGAACGGAGATTACTATTACATAGTAGGGAGAAAAGAAATAGGAGATGAAGAGGTGTTTACAAAGTATATGAAGGAAAATACTGCTGATTATATTGCCAATAGATTACTTAATTTAAAGGAGGGATCAGAAAACAGGTTAGTAAACATACCAAGGCATTTAAATGAGTTTATGAGTGAGCATAGTGGACAACTGGCGGACTCAATAATAATGGCAAATGCATATAAGTTGGGAGTGCAATACAAAATATCGAATCCTGAGGGTAAGCAAAATAAAATAACGCCGGTAGATTATTTGAATACAGGAGTTGTACAATTATCACTTACATGGTCAGATGGGCTTCATCAATATGTTGAATTAAAACATGGTCTTAATGTAAAGGCAGAAAGTTTAACAAATGTGTTTAGGTCATATGTGGGGTATTTTTTAAAGTATGAAGGAAATATATACGGAATGACTGGGACTCTAGGCAAAGAAGAGCATCATGAATATTTAAAAGAAGTATATAAGGTAGATACAAAATTAATGCCAAATTACATAAAGAAGAATTTGGAGAAGTTTAAGCCAACAATAGTAGATAATACAAAAGATTGGTTAGATGAGGTTAGCAATCAAGCAATAAGGAAGGCGGAATATAGCAAGAGGGGAGTATTAATAATAAGTAAAACTATTCATGATGTAGATAGGATTTATAAAGAAATTAAAGAAGAGAAAGGTTACAAAGGTAGAGTTATTAGATACTCTGATAGTGGATATTTTGGCGATAGTATAACTAAAAAATTAATATCTGGAGAAGTTAGGGTGGCGGCAGGAGATATAATAGTTGCAACTAACTTAGCGGGAAGGGGTACAGATTTAAAAATAGAGCGAGAAGTAAATAAGAATGGCGGATTACACGTAATACTTAGTTATTATCCAGATAGCGTAAGAGTGGAGGAGCAAGCATTTGGAAGAGGTGCAAGGAATGGGGATTATGGCAGTTCTGGTTTAATTATACAAAATCCTAGCTGGGGAATGGATATAGAAGAGCTTGGGGAAGATAGAGATGGAAAGGAGAGTAAGAGGTTAGAGGCATCAAAAGAAGGTACAATAAAGCAGATGAAGAGGCAGGATGAGTTATTTGATAAATTTGTGAATTTAATAGCGATAGCTAATTCACCTATAGGATATGAAATAATTAGAGGGAATGAATATTTGGAAAAAATGGTTACATATTATGTATATGCAGAGAAAGCTGGCGCAGATGAAGATTTAATA
Source organism: Candidatus Bandiella numerosa (assembly GCF_029981845.1). Classification (GTDB taxonomy): domain Bacteria; phylum Pseudomonadota; class Alphaproteobacteria; order Rickettsiales; family Midichloriaceae; genus Aquirickettsia; species Aquirickettsia numerosa. The sequence goes on from NZ_CP104164.1 coordinate 488,575, forward strand.
CATATAAAATGTTACAAGCCAGATAGCACATCATATTTAGCTAGCATAGAAAAAAGTGAGGTATCAGAATATATTAAAAATATAAGTGAGAAAGCATATCATCATTTAGTAGATACATTATCAAAGGAGTCGAGGACTTTTAATCAAAGGGATAGTGAATTAATCCACTACTTTGCAGCAGAAATTGGGTGTATTGAAAAGGAAATGGAGATTAAAGGAAGGGTAGATAGGAAATATTGCAATGCAATAAAAGGGGATGAGGAGGAAAGAGCATTATATGAGAAATACTGCGCCAGAGTTGATGTATTTACCCCATCCAAAGAGAAGATAAGTAAAGAAAGAATGGAGTATCTGGAAAAAAAGAGGCATAAGGAAAGATTTGAGCTATGGGAGAGAGATAGAGAATTATATAATCATAAATATGAGATAGAGCAGCTTAAAGAGAACTGGGCCATATGGCTTAAGAAAGCTGGTACATTTGGGCCTGGTGGATTATTTGGCGAGGAAGGATCGAATAAGAAAGAGAATTTAGCAAAGTTAAATAGCGAGTTTGATAAATTTAGAGATGAGCAACTGGCGTTATTTAGAAATGATTTAAGTTATACGAACAAAGATAGGTATGTAGGTAATGATTGTAAAGCGAGACAAACTAAAGAGTACAAAGAGAACGAATTATTGATGAAGAATCCGAGTTATTTAGTGCAAAAGAGCAGGCACTATATAGCGCAACATTATACAGCGGAGGTTAAGCAAGATTATGAGCATAAAAAGAATCAGGTAGGAGCTTGTGGTAATAATGAAAAGTCAGGATTTTTATTTTATGTATTAGGATTACCTCAAAGAACGATAAACTATGCAACAGATTTTGCAGAAAGAGCGGTAGATTTGGATTATAAATTTGCATGGAATGGATATAATATATTAGCCATCACAAAATTGATAAGGGATGGAGAAGGGATAACAGATTACGCACATGCTGAGGCAGCAGCAGGAGTTAAACAAAGTTTTTACACTGACTTAGCAACTACAAGAAATAGCTTAGAATCATTTATCATACCAAAGCAATCGCATGAATGTGGAGCGTTGATAATATCGCAGGTAGTGGAGAAAGAGTCAGACACAATAAAGCAATGTTTATTCATACTTAAATCCTATGAAAAAATCAGCAAGCATTTAGAAAGCTTAATGGAAATAATAGCTAAGGCTGAAGGTGATGAGATGATAAGGCCAAGTAGGATGTATGGAGCTGAGGAGTTACTTGGGAAGATAGATGCGAAAGATTTAGAAGAAGGGTTTGAGATGGTTATAGAGCCAATAGAGGCTAAGCAGGAAAAAGAAAAATTAGAAAAAGATTTAAATGAAGGTAAAATAACAGAGGAAGAATATCAGCAAAGACTGAAGGATATTAAAGTAAGTACACTGGGAAGAGTAGGACTAAAAGATCGAGATAATGTATTTAGCAAAGCAAGTAAGATTGAGTTTTTAGCGATGACTGAAGACTTGTCGCAGGATTTAAATTTACTGGGGTTTTTAGGGTATGATATTGAGGTATATGAATTAGAGAAGGATTGGACTGACACAATAATAGCGGGGATACTGTCAATTGCAACACTAGCAATAGGGATAGTATTTTTGCCAGCGGGAGGGTTCTTGGGAGTGATGGGGATATCATTAATAGCACAGAGTATATTAGAATTAGTACAAATAGGAATAAGCATAGATCAAGGAATACCAATAGATTTAGAGCAATTTGTAAAATCAAAGGGGATTGGGATAGCAGTTGCAATAATAACAGCAGGGATTGCAAAGGGATTAGAATCAATTAAGGGAGTAGAATGGGCTAATAAAAATATAGCTGGATTCCAAGGATTAGAGAAGGGAGCAAATGTAGTTCAAAAAGCTGCATTCCTAAAAGAAGGGATTCAAAAAGCAATAGAAATGTCAGCAATAATGGCAGCGGTAGATGCAACTTCAAGATATGTAGCAAATCAATACATGAAGAAGAATGATGGAAGCATAGAAAATGATATAGAAGATGCAATAAAAGCGGTGTTATCAGGTTATAGCGAGGAAATAACAAAGATATTGTTAAATGACACATTTAATAATAAGTTTAAGGGCCAAGCGTCTGATAAAGAAATGAAAAAAATAATAGATGAAGCGCTGCATATAATTGCTCATTATGCATCACAAGGAACAGCGAGGCAGGTAGTATCAGGAGTAGTTGGTAAAGTATCATCATTCTTTGGAGCAATACCAGGAGCAATTGCAAATTTAGCTAATGCAGGGCTTGGATATGCTAAAGCAAGGGAAGCAGCAGGTGAGTTAGAAGCTGAATTAAAGAGTGCAATCATCAAACTTGCAAATAAAGTAAGTGCAACAAAGCAAATGATGGAAGAGAAGTTGATGCAAGATTTTCCAAAGGATGCAGGAATGATCATGGCCGAAATAACAGGAGGAGGCTTATTGATAAATGGGGGGATGGATATAGATTACAACAATTGCAATAGATACAAAGAGGTGGAGAAAAAGAGTGGGAAAGGAGTGGTAGGAGAATGTGAGTATATAGCAGGACTTAGGGCTGAGGCAGAATCAAATAAAGAAAGGTTGAAGGAAGCGTTAGTTAAGGCATCACTTGGTCCAATCAGGGGGATATACACAAGAGAAGTGGCGATGCAGGTGGTAAGGGGAGAATTGGTAGACCCAATAATGGGAGAAAGCTTAAGGAATGGCAAGGTAACATTTAAGGGAGGGTTACTGGCAGAAGGAATAAGCAAGGGAGTTGAGTATTTCAAAGAAAAGCAGGTAGAAAAAAAGATAAAAAATTGGGAGATAAGGAATCAAGAAGAAAGAATGAGGATGGAGGTAGAGGGATTAACAAAAGGTGAGCAAGGGCAATATGAGTATGTAGGAGAAGGAAGAAAGGTAGAGCCAGGAATGGTGAGGGATGCACTTAATCAAGATAATGTGGGAGGAGTGGTTGAAGGAGGATTAGGAGATAGCTACAAATGCACTGGAGGAATATGTATAGCAGATGACCATGGAGATGACTATGGCAAGACGGCAGGGAATAAGGAAGGAAAATGGAGTAAAATATTAGTGAAGAAAGGGCACACAGTGTGGGGAATGTATAATAATAAACCAACTAGTGCTGAGTTGGAAGAATTCATAAAGCAAAACCCATACATAGCAGCGAGGGGTGTGGTGAGAGACGCGGATGGTAATATCAAGCATCTGGAGATAAGAGCGGGAGAGGAGATATCCGTGCCAAAAGATATAGCCACCTCGTATAAAGCAGGTTACACATCTACTGGGAGTAGAACTACTGAGAATAAAGAAAGTTATAACCCATTTGGAAAATATGGCATAGGAGAGGAAAGTGGATTTAAGGTATATGTAACAAAAGAGGGGAAGGTGGTGTATGAAGATGGAAATGTTGGGCAGTGCGGAGTATTAGGAGATAAATTAAGTAAAAGATATGCAAATGAAGCAGAAGAAAAAAATTATAAAGATTTTGAATCATTCAAAAGAAATATAATCAGTGAGGGACATTTAAAAAGTTATGAAATGAGCAGGATGTATGGGAATGGCGACCCAATGGGAATGGGAGGAGATATAAGATATGATATAAATAAGGATCCAGCAATAGACTCATACTTAGGGTCAGAATATGAGATATATCAAAAAATAGGGAAGATTGGGATAAGTACAGTAGGAGCAGAGCTACATAATATAGGAAGTGTGATAGAAGGATTTAAAAAGGAAAATCCAACTACAGCAGAATTGATAAAAGGCACAGCAACAACGTCTGGAAAAGCAGTAAATCTTGTATATGAGAATTTAGTTAAGAGACCGCTAAATGCACCAATAGATTATCTATATGATAAGCTTCCAGAAAATGTAAAAGAGTATGATAGGAAAATTGCAACAAATTTAAAAGATTATATAAAAGATATAGCTGATAATATGACACCAGAGCAAAAAACAGCTCTGGGATTTATTGATACATTGGCAGATTTCACTGGAAGTATGATAATTATAAATTCAGCAGGAAAACTACTAATACAAGATTCATTAAAAACTTCCGTATTAGAAACAAGCCAAGATTGGGTTAAAAAAGTATTTAGTAAAGGTGATGATCTACCATCTAAAAAGATGAAGGACTTTGATCCTGACGCTAAGAAGGTAAATACTTGTGAAACTAAAAAAACTTCTATAAATGATAACCCTATACTAGATAAACCTAGGGTAGGAAGTGCTAAAAAATCGGATTTGCATCATAGCTTTAACGATATAATAGATCACTATGCCGGAGATGCATCTAAATTCCAGATACCCTCAAAGTCCTCAGGAGGTAAAATCTCTAGAATGTCTGAATTAAGACAATTAGAAGGAAGCTATAATGGCAAAAATGGTATTTTTGAGTGGATAATAGATAATAACCAGGTTACTCATAGAAGATTTATACCCAATGGTAAAATTACAGGTTATCCTAATCAATTAGTTAAAAAAGGGGAATAAAATGCATGTAAATATCATAAATGAATTAAAAAGACTAAATATAATTTCTTGGTATGCGATTTTATTAGCATTAGAGAAAAGATGGGTAACTAAAAAGGATATCGAAGACTACTCAGTATATTTATTAAATTCTCCTGATTTTTATAGTGATAACGTTGCTGTCTTGGCAAATGCACTTTCATATAGTGATGATGAAGTAAAAGATCAAATTTTACAACTTTGTGAAGAAATCCAATTTGATAAAAACGACGAGACCCAAAAATTAAAATTAGCAGCTTTATGCTATTTAGCTAATTCAAAATATTCTGAAGAAGAGCAATGTAATATATTGCAAGAATTATATGCAGAATTTGATTATCCTGAAGATATGCAAGAATGCAGTATTTATCATAATAGCAAAATTTCTCCCATAGAAGCAATGCACTTACTAATTGCATCTCTTAAAAAGCAAATTCTACTCCATACAAAAACCCCTGAAGAAAATAAAGAACAAGAAGATGAAAAAGAATAAAAGCAAATGATGGAAGAGAAGTTGATGCAAGATTTTCCAAAGGATGCAGGAATGATCATGGCCGAAATAACAGGAGGAGGCTTATTGATAAATGGGGGGATGGATATAGATTACAACAATTGCAATAGATACAAAGAGGTGGAGAAAAAGAGTGGGAAAGGAGTGGTAGGAGAATGTGAGTATATAGCAGGACTTAGGGCTGAGGCAGAATCAAATAAAGAAAGGTTGAAGGAAGCGTTAGTTAAGGCATCACTTGGTCCAATCAGGGGGATATACACAAGAGAAGTGGCGATGCAGGTAGTAAGAGGAGAATTGGTAGACCCAATAATAGGAGAAAGCTTAAGGAATGGCAAGGTAACATTTAAGGGAGGGTTACTGGCAGAAGGAATAAGCAAGGGAGTTGAGTATTTCAAAGAAAAGCAGGTAGAAAAAAAGATAAAAAATTGGGAGATAAGGAATCAAGAAGAAAGAATGAGGATGGAGGTAGAGGGATTAACAAAAGGTGAGCAAGGGCAATATGAGTATGTAGGAGAAGGAAGAAAGGTAGAGCCAGGAATGGTGAGGGATGCACTTAATCAAGATAATGTGGGAGGAGTGGTTGAAGGGCAGGTAGGAGATAGCTACAAATGCAAGGCAGGAATATGTATAGCAGATGATGCTAGTAAAGTAGGAGGAAGCAAGATAGGAGGTAATAAGGAAGGAGAGAAGTGGAACAAGATGCCAGTAAAGAAAGGGGATACAGTATGGGGAATGTATGGAGATAAGCCAACGCAGCAGCAATTGGAAGAGTTTGCCAAGAAGAACCCATACATAGCAGCGAGGGGGGTTGTTAGAGATGCGAATGGTAATATCAAGCATCTGGAGATAAGAGCGGGAGAGGAGATATCCGTGCCAAAAGATATAGCCACCTCGTATAAAGCAGGTTATACACCTGCAACTAATAGAATTAAAGACAGCTCAGGTGATGTGCAAGATGTATGCTTAGATCCTAATGTTCACAGTAAAAATGGCAATATATTTGGAGCACAAGATGCTGCGTATAGATGTGTAGAGGGCATATGTTCAAATTCAGTATTGCAACTTGCATCTTATAAAGCTACGCAAGAAAATAAAATTGAAGCGTTAAGTTACGAAGAATTCGCAAAAACTGTGAGGAAGGATTTAAGAATCGAGAAGGGAGATGTAGGAGGAAATGATTATATAAATGAGAAGTATAACGAATATAAAAATCACGGAAACACAGAGATAAGCAAGTTTGGAGTGCAAATGCACAAAGGTGGATTTTTGATAGAGAAATTCAAAAAAGATAATCCTAATTTAAGTGGGGAAATAAAATTATTTGTAGATAATACTGGGAAAATAGCAGGAGTAATAGTTGATACAACAGCTTATATTTTAAATCCTTTAAAACCAGTATGGGAAGCATATAGAGATGCTGTGAATGATTATTTAGTTCCAGATATTGTGAAGGAATGGATGAATGATAAAGCTGGTAAGGTGGAAGAAGGATTAAAAAGCTGGGAAAAGGGGCTTACAAGTAAACAAAAAGTTATATTAGAGACCTTAATAGATGGAGTGAAATTTGGAGGTGATATAGCTATAGTTGGTAGTACAACCAAATTGACTTATACAGTACTTGATGGTGGTGTTAAAAAAGTATTTACCAAATCTGATGAAACTCATCATAAAACTCATACTGATACTGGTGGGAATAATGTAGTTGGCGATACTAGTTTGGGCTCAGTAAAGAAATTTACTTTAACAGACAAGATAAAAAGTGATATTACTGCAGCATTACAAAAAGGAAATAGTGCAGAGATTTCTGCTGCACTTAAGAAAGCAGAATGGGATGTGCCACAATCTGTGTTTGATAAATTACCAGCAGAATTAAAAATTAAAAAACTGGCTGATACTGATGATAATATTGGAATACGCTTTCAAGATAATATGAATGCAAAATACAATGTGAGAATTATGAAAGGAAAACCTGATGCCAAATGGCAATCACAGCGGCAGGATTATGTTAAAATTACTAGTAATTATGATGTGCTGGGAAGAAGTGGCAATGTGATTAAGGGTAATGATGAATTTCCTAAGCCTACATATAATCCAGAAGCACATATACCTTTGGAGGAATATAAACAATGGAAGGAGTGGAATAAAAAATGAAAGAAATAGATGTTCATTATTGGATAAAAAACGTTGAATCGCCTCAAGTTAGAGGTATTTTAATTCTCGAATTACTCGATCTTATGGATGGCTCTTATCAAGAGAGAGAGTGGATAGAAAAAGATAAAGAGGAATATGTAAAAAATGATAATAAAAATATAAGATTTGATGCGAATTTTTCATTTCCTGCAGAGCTGTTTGAGGATTTATGTTTAAAAGAATGTATAACAGGTGAGGAAGTAATAGACGGACATATTGGTTATTCTTTAAAAACAAAGGAAGAGGCAGAGGTGTTATATAAATTTGCAGAAACTTTTTACAAATTTAAAGCCGATGTTTATAACGAGCATCAGGGTGATTCTAGACCCACCAATCAAGAATATCTCTCCTCTCCTTACTTAGAGCCAATGCGTAAAGCAGCAGGCGAAGCATTTAAAGTGTTTATGGAAAATGAAAAAGATAATAAGGAATTTTGTGAATTTATTGCTGGGTTACAAGAAGAGAGAAAACAACAAAGCAAATGATGGAGGAGAAGTTAATGCAAGATTTTCCGAGTGATGCGCAGGTGATAATGGCGGAGATAGTAGGAGGAGGATTATTGATAAATGGGGGGATGGATATAGATTACAACAATTGCAATAGATACCAAGAGGTGGAAGTAAAAAGCGGCAAGGGAGTGATTGGAGAATGTGAGTATATAGCAGGATTGAGGAAGGAGGCGGAGACAAATAAAGAAAGGTTGAAGGAAACGTTAGTTAAGGCATCCCTTGGCCCAATCAGGGGGATATACACAAGAGAAGTGGCGATGCAGGTGGTAAGGGGAGAATTGGTAGACCCAATAATGGGAGAAAGCTTAAGAAATGGAAAGATAACATTTAAGGGAGGATTACTGGCAGAAGGAATAAGCAAGGGAGTTGAGTATTTCAAAGAAAAGCAGGTAGAAAAAAAGATAAAAAATTGGGAGATAAGGAATCAAGAAGAAAGAATGAGAAGAGAGGTAGAGGAAATAACAAAAGGTGAGCAAGGGCAATATGAGTATGTAGGAGAAGGAAGAAAGGTAGAGCCAGGAATGGTGTGGGATGCACTTAATCAAGATAATGTGGGAGGAGTGGTTGAAGGGCAGGTAGGAGATAGCTACAAATGCAAGGCAGGAATATGTATAGCAGATGATGCTAGTAAAATAGGAGGAAGCAGGATAGGAGGTAATAAGGAAGGAGAGAAGTGGAGCAAGATGCCAGTAAAGAAAGGGGATACAGTATGGAGGATATATGGAGATAAGCCAACGCAGCAGCAATTGGAAGAGTTTGCCAAGAAGAATCCATACATAGCAGCGAGGGGGGTTGTTAGGGATGCGGATGGGAATATCAAACATCTGGAGATAAGAGCGGGAGAAACAACACTGGTCCATAACTTCGCCATTTATTTATCAAAATATCACGCCACTTAATTATAAAAGTAACAATACTATTTCAATCTTCTTTTATTAAAAAACAGCATTATTTCCCTTGACCTTACTGGCAAATTTTACGGGAATGAAGCGACTATAGGTGTAGATGTTGTGATACTTCGTTCTTTAAATAAGCTCGTACATAGTCTTGCCAATATCCGCAGGAGACATTGAAACGGTTATTCCAGCACTTTTCATAGCCTCAATTTTTGCCTCAGCTGTATCGTCACCTCCAGAAATTATAGCGCCTGCATGACCCATTCTTTTGCCAGGAGGAGCAGTTTTGCCTGCTATAAATCCAACAGTTGGTTTTTTAATTTTATGATTTTTAATAAATTCTGCTGCTTCTATTTCAGCTGTGCCACCAATTTCTCCAATCACTATTATTGCGGAAGTCTCATTATCATTAAGAAACATTTCAATTGCATCTATAAAACTAGTGCCATTGATAGGGTCTCCACCTATTCCTATGCAAGTGGATTGGCCAAGACCAAGATTAGAAGTCTGATGAACCGCTTCATAAGTTAACGTTCCGGATTTAGAAATAATTCCAATATTGCCTTTTTTGTGAATATAGCCAGGCATAATTCCAATTTTGCATTCACCAGGAGTTATAATTCCAGGGCAATTAGGTCCAATAAGCCTAGTCTTAGAATTAGTTAGGGCTTTTTTCACCCTCAACATATCAAGCACCGGAATACCTTCTGTAATACATACTACAAGCTCTATTTTTGCATCAATTGCTTCTAGGATTGAGTCTGCAGCAAAGGGTGGTGGTACATATATTACTGATGCATTTGCATTAGTTTTATACACTGCTTCTTCAACAGTGTTAAAGACAGGAAGCCCTAAATGTATAGTGCCTCCTTTACTTGGGGTCACTCCTCCAACCATTTTTGTACCATATTCAATAGCTTGCTCAGAATGAAAAGTACCTTGGGCACCTGTAAAACCCTGACAGATAACCTTTGTTTGCGAATTTACCAAAATTGACATATCTACTCCTTTTTTTAACTTATTGCTTTAACAATTTTTTTGGCTGCATCTTCCAAGTCGTTTGCTGCCTCAAGCTTTAGTCCTGATTCTTTTAATATTTTTTTACCAAGTTCAGAATTTGTTCCTTCAAGCCTCACAACAATTGGAACACTTATTTTCACTTCTTTTGCAGCAGTAATAATTCCATTTGCAATAATGTCACATTTCATAATGCCACCAAAAATATTAACCAATATTCCTTTCACATTATGATCAGATAAAATAATCTTGAAAGCTTCTGTAACTTTTTCTGTAGTAGCTCCACCACCTACGTCAAGAAAATTTGCTGGCTCCTTTCCATGAAGTTTAATTATATCCATGGTCGCCATTGCAAGACCTGCGCCATTTACCATACATCCAATTGAACCATCCATTTTTACATAACTAAGATCAAATTTCTTAGCTTCAACTTCTTGTGGATCCTCTTCAGTAATGTCTCGCATTTTTTCAATTTCTGGGTGCCTATAAAGCGCATTATCATCAAAATTAAATTTTGCATCCAGAGGAATGAATTTAGAATCACTAGTTTCAATCAAAGGATTTATTTCTATTTGACTGGCATCTGTATCAATAAATGATTGATATAAAGCCCTAACAACTTTAGAAAAATTCTTTAACTGAATTTTATCAAGTCCCATTCCAAAGCCTAACTTAGCTATGTGAAAATTTTGCAAACCAATTGTGTAATCAACGTGTACGGCTATGATTTTCTCAGGACTTTTTTTTGCCACTTCTTCAATATCCATCCCACCTTCAGTTGAGGCTGCAATTGTAATGCAATTATGGTTTCTATCTAAAACAACGGAAATGTAATATTCTTTTTTTATATCACTTCCAGCTTCAACATAAATCTTATTCACTATTTTCCCTTCAGCTCCTGTTTGGGGCGTAACTAGCTTCATCCCTATCATTTTAGAAGCTATATCCCTTACCTCATCAAGTGTCTTGGCAAGTTTAACTCCACCAGCCTTACCTCTGCCGCCTGCATGTACTTGAGCTTTTAATACCCAAACATTAGATTTAATTTTTGATGCAGCTTCAACAGCTTCACTGGCATTTAACGCTAATATACCTTCAGGTAATTCAAGACCATATTTTCTCAAAATCTCTTTTGCCTGGTACTCGTGAATATTCATAGCTTAACAATTATAATAATTTAGTTTCGATATTAGTTAATTAGTTGCTAGTTGTAAACTAAATGTTATAGCTTTTTTCGCTATTGTTAAAAATGATAAAATTAAGTAAATTGCATCAATTATGTATGAGCAGTGATTATAATAATATCAGCAATAATAAAATAACTTTATTACACAATTAATGCATACACCAATCATTGCCTTTTAAAATAATGTAAATTACTTCGAATATTCCCATCTCTTCCATTTTATTTAAAAAAATTACTAAGATATATTAACTGACAATATTTTAGGTATCATCTTTGGTATCTCTTCTGCTATTAGTCCATATCCTATTTTCCATGCAGCTTCTGACAAAGCCCATGTTGCAATCATTGCTGACATACTTGAGTTAATTCCCTGACTCATAAATGCTCCACACATCCCTGCTAATATATCGCCAGTTCCTGCTGTTGCTAGATATGGACATCCATTTTCTTGTATTACGATATTATTATCTTTGTCACCTATTACTGTATCTATCCCTTTAAGTAATATTGTACATTTACTTTGATCAATGGCATTTTTTACTCTGGTGACCTTATCTAATTTATTATTATCACCAAATGACTTTTTAAATTCTCCTTCATGTGGAGTGAGTAGGACATCTTGCCCAATATCAATAATATCGCTCAATGTAGTGCATTCTAATATTGCCCCTGCGTCGAGAATAATTTTTTTCTTCAATTTTAATAAATTTATGACGTTTTCCTGCGTTGTATCTGATTTTAATTCTCCAGGCCCGTATAAAATAGCAGTTGCTTTATGCTGTTCAATCAATTCAAGTAAATGATGAATGTTCTCATATTCTATTAGAATTATTCCTGGCTCTAAGGCATACATGTTGTTGCTTGACTTCTTTATAAACAATTTAACTATACCACATCCGGATTTTCTTGCAGCATGTGTTGCAAATATCGCAGCTCCTATCATTTGTCCTACTATAATTGCCAAGCAACCCCTACTATACTTGTTATCTAAATATCCCGGATATTTTATATTACCCTTCCAAATATTTGGATTATTAACTTTTATATACCCCTTTTGTTCTTTAATTTTTGGAAGCCCTATATCTGTTACCACTACCTCATTAGAATTAACCAAGCCTGGCATGAGTAAATGACCAATTTTTTTACTATGAAAAGTGACGGTCAGTTCAGCTTTTATTGCATCTCCTAATATTTCTCCCGTTGTTGCTGAAATGCCAGAAGGGATATCAATCGCTATACATTTTTTTGATTTTTCATTAATTTGTTTTATTAACTTTGCAATATCATTTGGTACTTTTTTTGATAGCCCTATTCCAAATATAGCATCTACTATTAGCTCTGCTTCTTCCAGATTTTTACACACATCTTTGAAAGAAATAATTTCTCCTTTAAATTGTTGACAGTAATATTTTGCTTGTTCCGTTTTTGGACTTGCCACTTGAAGTATTTTTACATCCCAATTATTTTTTAAAAGTAAATTAGCAACAACATATCCATCACCTCCATTATTACCAGACCCACATATTATCAAAACTTTACAGGGCTTAAATCTTTCAACCATTACGTTATAAACTTCAGTACCAGCCCTCGCCATCAAATTTATTGCGTCGCTTTTAGAATTTAAAGCTAACTTTTCTATTTCTCGCATTTGTTGGCTATTCAAAGCATATTTAATCATAATATGTATGCGAATAATTTATGGATGATCTGACATTAACATCTTCAAATTAATATTTAAAGTTTAATTGCGAATACTTATACTTCCATTCATTATCACCCCAAATTTATTCCTCGAAATCTCCGTTTATTTCACTAAACCCAATCTGGCAACCTAATGCTAAATTTACGTTAAAATAACCAAAAGAGTGAGAATATTCAGATCTATCTAGCAACTTTTCACTCACTTCTTCCGCATGATATTTATAACCTAAATTTAACATATGCATATATTTGATGGAATCTAATGTTTTTTCAATAACAGAGGACGATTTGTTGATACATGCTACATCTTCATTACCACAATATTTAAGAACAAAACTTTGTTGGAGTTTTTTTACATTAGATAAATCTATTTTTCCTTCTATCAAATCTTCCAATTTTTCAATGCATGAGAACATTTTAATGTTGCCATCCTTATCTTTCTTGGCATATGCAGGAGATGGTTTATTATGCTGATATCCTTTTATATGAAGATATGCAATGTTCTCAAGCTTTAAGACATCACTTACAGTTAAATCTGTTCTTTGTGATAAGTTTGCTACATAGTTGATATTAATCCCACTATCATTATTTAATGTTTTTATCTTATCCCCCACTTTTCTATATTCTGAGATTGTAAGCATTTCTGATCCATTTGGCAAAATTTTTATACTATCTAAAAGAGCTGCCTGGCCAAAACAAGCAGTTAACAACACTTTAACAGGTTTATCCTCAAACTTTTCAGTCAAATCCTTCAAATACTCAAAAGTTCTAGCACCCATGCCATCCCTTTCAATCGTATGTTTTCCACTTTTTCCTCCAATACCTCCGTGCATATTAAGTATCAACAAATCTGAATAATATAAATCAATTGATTGCTCTTGGAGATATGAGTAATAATCAAATAAATGATTTTTAAGCATACATCTTTCTCATTTCTATGGTCAATTGTAGTTATGTTAAAACCTTTATTTAGGTATTCATTAATTTTATCATATTTAAATGCTCCATTATGATCTTCCCCTGTTACAATCATGATTGATTTACTAGCCTCCTTATTGACATAGTATTTATAAGAACTACTTCTAGAAAAAACACTACTTCCTTCAGGTAAATGTTTGTTTATATCCAAGGAATCAAGCAACTTTCTTGCAGGAATATCTACCTCTTTTTGAGATAAATGATATGCAAGTGGGAAACCATTTCCATCCTTTTCATATAAAGCATCATTTTGATAAAAATATTCCAAAGATTCAAAATCCACAGTTTTAAGTTTAACCAGCAACTTAGAAAAAAGAATTTTTATTTCTTTGGAAATTACATCTTGTTTACTTTTTAATAAATTTTGAATTAGAAACTTACTTTCTGAGTCACTGTAATAACCTGCTATATACTTTTTTACTACAGTATCTATTTTAAATTCGTTTTCAGATTTTAATGCTACGTCTATTACAGATTTTTTATGGTGATTGGGTATTTTCTCTGAAAATTTATCCCAAATTATATGAAAAAATTCCATATTTTCAGATTTTATTGCAGCTTTAATTAAGATTCGTATATCACTAGGTTCTTCAATTTTTTCTGAAAACTTTCCCCACAAAATATCAAGAATCTGATGTTCATTTATTTCAATGGCACATGTAACTGCACTTTGTAAATATTTAAATTTATCACAATCAATAAACTTCAAAATATGCTCTATTAATGATATGTCTCTAGCTTTAATGCAAAAATCTAAGATATCTTTTAGACGATACTCACCTGAGTCATCACTTTTAATAATATCTATGAGTTTATCAGTGATTAAATTTAATAACTCAGTATTTTTAGCATCAATTAATTCTTTCATTAATTGCTTTGCATCAGAGCCATCTATTTGATTAGCAAACTTATCCCAAATTATATGAAAAAATTCCATATTTTCAGATTTTATTGCAGCTTTAATTAAGCCATGCATATCACTAGATTTTTCAATTTTCTCTGAAAATTTATCCCATAAAATATCAAAAATCTGATGTTCATTTATTTCAATGGCTAACGTAATTACATTTTTAGAATATTTAAATTTATCACAATCAATAAATTTCAAAATATGCTCTATTAATGATATGTCTCTAGCTTTAATGCAAAACTCTAAGATATCTTTTAGATGATCATCACTTAATTTTTCTTGAAAGGTAGATAATAAATTACCAATGTAATTTTTATCTTTTGTTGAAACTGCATATTGAATTACTATTTGAATTCCTGAACTATCTAAATTTTCTCTACAAATTGATATTATCTCTTCTAGCAATGCATTATCATTGGTATCAACTGCATATTTTATAATCGTATTAACGTATGATATACCAATTTTACCAACTAAAGCTGTAGCTATGAGTTTTGCTATTTGAGGTTCATCAGATGTAATGGCTTTGTCAAATAGCTTTTTTAGATAATAATCACCTATGGTGCCACTTTTAATAATGTCTGTGAGTTTATCAGTGATTAAATTTAACAGTTCAGTATTTTTAGCAGCAATTAATTCTTCCATTAATAGATTTGCATCATAGGTATCTAAGTTGCTTGATAATTTTTCCCAAATGAATTTGAATACTTCATCATTATTTATCCTGATAGCTTGCTCAATTATTTCATATACATGCGAGCTACTAAGTTTATTTGCAGAAATTGCAACGAATTTTTCTAGGAGTTGAATATTATTTTTTTCTATAAATTCTAATATCAATTCCCTTGCATAATAGCCATCTATTTGATTAGCAAACTTATCCCAAACTAATTCTAATACTTTATTATCATCCCCAAGCTCCATGGTATGTTTGATAATTCGACTGATATAGTAACTATCTAATTTCTCTCCAAAAGTTATCATCGTAGATTTTAGTATTGGTTCACTTTTGGATTCAATTGCTAATTTTATTAATTCGGAAAAATAATAGTCCATATTGTCTGCACCCTTTATAATTTCAGCGAATTTTTCAAGTGCACTATGGTGCAATTTGGCATCTCTTAGTGAAATACTATCTTCCAATACTTTAACCGCTTCATATGCTGAAAAATTTAAGCAAGGTAACTCAATAATTTTTACTATTTCAAAATATTTATTTTTAAAATCCTTCATACCACCTCAATTGTTTAATTCTTAAGTGTATTATACCTATGAAGTGTTACAATTGAGTTACAGAGAGGGTAAATTTATTATTTATTAAGGAATTGAATTACAATGAGCTGATGTGATTTTGAATTAAATACATAGTTCATTATATACTCATGTATAACAATATGCAGGGCACAGCAGTTTGCAAAAAAAAGGGAGTTATAATTTCTTATAAACTCCCTAAATCATTTCTTATTTTTTAAGTAACCAATTATGTTGCTTAAAATCTATATACTTAACTAAACAACTTTTTAATAAAACTTTTAGCATTAAATAAAGTTGGATTCTTTTCTTCTTTTTTATCCTTATCGTGGTGAACTGCTTTGTTAAAATTAGAAGTTTTATTATAATTTTGCTTTGGCATCACTCTTTTTTTTCTTGTAAACTCCTGATCATTTTTTTTTTCAGGTCGTTGCTTTTTAGGCTCACCTTCCATCAATCTCTTCCAAGAATCACTATTAAAAAATTCGTCACTTTGTTCAACATTTTTCATGGTAAGTTTAACTTTTCCTTTGTGATCTGTGCCAACATATTTAACGTTTATGATCATACCTTCTGAAAGTACATCATCTACATTTTCTATATTTCTGTCTGAAATCTCACTTACATGCACTAAACCTTCATTAGAACCTAAAAATTTTGCAAATGCACCAAATTGCATAATTTTAGTTATTTTTGCATTATATATTTTACCCATTTCAGGCACTGCAACAATTTCTTCGATACTACTTAAAGCCTCATTTAAAGTTTTTTCATCAGTTGCAAATATCTTAACGCTACCATCATCTTCTATATCAATTTTAACACCGGTTCTTTCACAAATCTCTTTTATGTTTTTTCCACCTGGTCCAATTAGATCTCGAATTTTATCTTTATTAATTTTTATTGAACTAATTCTAGGTGCTGAAGAATTTAATTCATTCTTAGGCATAGAAATTAATTCATTCATTTTGGATAATATGTGGTTACACCCATTTTTAGCTTGAGAAATTGCTTTCTTCATTATTTCAATGGTTATACCACTTATTTTGATATCCATTTGTAATGCAGTAATTCCGTTTTTTGTTGATGCCAACTTAAAGTCCATATCGCCTAATGCGTCTTCATCACCAATAATATCTGAAAGAATTGCATGACGATCCTTTTCTAAAATCAAACCCATCGCAATACCTGCAACAGGAGTTTTAATTGGAACACCAGCGTCCATTAATGCCAATGTTGCTGCGCAAACAGTTGCCATGGACGATGAACCATTTGATTCGGTAATTTCACTTACTATTCGTATAGTATATGGAAACTCTTCATCCTTAGGTAAAATAGGGGTAACAGCTTTAAAAGCTAATTTCCCGTGTCCAATTTCCCTTCTTCCTGGTGGTTTAAGCATGCCAACTTCCCCAACTGAATATGGAGGAAAATTGTAATGTAGCATAAATTTTTCATTAAAAGTCCCAGTGACTCCATCCCTTAACTGTGAATCTTGCTGGCTACCAAGCGTAACAATTGACAAAGACTGTGTTTCGCCTCTTGTAAACAATGATGATCCATGAGTTTTTGGTAATAAACCAATTTCACAGTCAATCCTTCTTATTTCTTCCAAATTTCTTCCATCTATCCTGATGTTATCATCTAAAATTTTATCCCTAACTACCTCTCTTCTGAGTTTTTTATAGGCAAGGTCAAATACATTTGATTCAAACCCGTCCTTAGTTGAATGATTGTCAAATGCCTCTTTATATATTGCATCTAATTTTTCTTTTCTCTCATTTTTGTCAACTATCTCATATACCTTTTTTACGTCCTTATGATAGTCTTTTTTCAATTTTTCGAAAATAGTCTGAATATCTAATTTAGCATAAGCATATTTGTCTTTTTTTGAATCAGCAGCAAATTCCTCAATCAACTTTATAACAGGTTGTATGTTTTTATGTGCAATTTCAATTGCAGAAACCAATTTCTCTTCATCAATTTCTTTGGCTGAAGACTCAATCATTAACACTGAATCACTTGTACCAGCAATCACCAAATCTAATTCTGATTTTTCTAATTCTTCTGTTGATGGATTAAGTACAAATTCATCATCAATTAACCCAACTCTTACTGCTGCGAGCAAACTATCAAAAGGAACTTCAGAGATTTTTAATGCCGCCGCAGACCCTATTATTGCTAAAACATCAGTTGGAAAATTGCCATCATATGATAAAACTTTACAAAAAACGTTAACTTCATATAAAAAATCTTCTGGAAACAAAGGTCTGATTGGCCTATCAATCAACCTTGAAATTAATGTTTCTCTATCAGAAGGTTTACCTTCTCTTTTCATAAATCCACCAGGAAATTTTCCTGCTGCATAATATTTTTCTAAATAATTTACAGACAAGGGAAAGAAATCGATCCCTTCTTTTAAATTTTTACTAAAAGTTACTGTACATAAAACTATACTTTCTCCCATTCTCACTATAACAGACGCGCTAGCTTGCCTAGCTATCTTTCCTGTTTCTAATTCAATTTTTTTACCGTTCCATTCTATCGATTTTTTTACTATATTAAACATTTATACCCTTTTAAGTTTCAATTCTTTTATCAATTTCTCATAACGATCATTATTCCTATTTTTTAAATAAGTTAATAATCTTTTTCTTTTTGTAACAAACACTAATAAACCTCTTCTTGCTTGATAATCTTTTTTGTTTATTTTTAAATGCTCAGTAAGATTGCTTATGTGCTGTGTAAACAACGCAACTTGCACTTCTGTTGAGCCAGTATCATTCTCAGCAAATGAAAATTGAGAAATAATTTCTCTCTTTAATTCTTTTGTAACCGACATCTAAATCCTCCATTAAAATGTTTTTGTTGGTTTTAAATAACTATTAACGTATGTACACAACGCAATTAACGTATCGTTACTTTTAACAGCTATCCTTGAATCATTCTCAAGCGATAATTTATGAAAAATAGATTGCCCATTTTTCAATTTTTTAGCATCACTTGAATCCAGATTATACACAGGGATGTCGTCTAGCACATAATCCAGAGGCAGAATTCTTGCAGATATGTAATCATATAATTCGCTATTATGCAAGAATTCTTTTGTTATTTCCGCATTTATCATCTCCATATTTGCAAAAATTCCACTTTGATTTCTTCTCAATTCCACTACATGAGCCAGCGTATTTAATGACTTTGCAAAATCTCTAGCAAGCGCTCTAACATAAAATCCTTTGCTTGTGATAATATTAAATGTACTTAAGTCATTTTTATGTGATTCTAAAGAAAATTTCTTTAAAGAGACTTTTTTTGATTTTAAAGTTAATTCCTCACCTTTTCTTGCGTATTCATATGCCCTTTTCCCGTTTACCTTAACAGCGGAAAATATTGGAGGTACCTGCTCAATCTCGCCTACAAAATATTCTAATTTACTTATAATTTGTTGCTCTGTAGGGATAATTTTACTATTTCCTGTAATATTGCCAGTCAAGTCGTCACTATCAGTTGAAATACCCCATTTAACCGTAAAGGTATAATTTTTTTCAAAATTCATCACATAATCAACCAACTTAGTTGCTTTACCAAGCGCTACTAACAAAAAACCCGAGGCAAATGGATCAAGAGTTCCACAGTGCCCCGTTTTAACATTAAGCAATTTTTTAAACCTATTAATTGCCTGGAAAGATGTAATCCCAATTGGCTTATCTACTAAAAGCCATCCGTTCATTTATTTCTTATGCACATCTGTAGCTTGTTTAACAATTTCAACTCTAGCAACGTCTATTTCTATCCGTGGATTCTTTCTCTTCATCTCTACTTCTCCATATATCGTAACTGTTTCAGATGCAGAAAAATCTTCAAATGGCATATGTTTTTGATCAATATCAATCATGACTTCACCTGTACTATCTTTAAACATATACTTATCATGTGAAACTTTTTGAATTATATTACCTTGTAAAAAAACATGCTGACCATGAAATGCTGTACTAAGTACTTTTTGCACGGTTGTTAGACCCTGATTTTGGTTCTCTATATTTTGTGCTTGAGGACCTTTAAAATCCGCATTTGCCAAATTTAAAGCACCTAACGATATACATGATAATATTAACGCCTTTGATATTACTTTTTTCATAAATTTACCTTATATAAAAATGTCTAGGGTTAATTGTATTTCAAAAAATTTTATACTTCAATATCATGATTTAATTTTTTCGCCTTACTATCATAATAGTTTTTTATATCTGAACTAAGAAATTGATGAGAAATAACATTTTCAACCATAATCCCCTGTTTTGTTAAATCTTTTGCTTTTGCAGGGTTATTTGAAAGTAAATCAATTTTATTTATGTTTAACTTTTTTAAAATTTTAGAAGCTATTATGAAACCCCTTGCATCACTTTCAAAACCTAAATTTTCATTTGCCTCTACTGTATCAAATCCACTGGATTGAGCCTTATAAACTCTAATTTTATTAGTTAAGCCAATCCCTCTTCCTTCTTGATTTAAATAAATTATGACACCGCCACCTTTTTCGCTCATAATTTTGATAGCGTTGTAAAATTGTTCATGACAATCACATTTAACACTGTCAAATATATCTCCAGTGAAACATGAAGAATGGACTCTAACTAAAGGAGTTTTGCTATTATTCTTTTTGTTTTTTGAATTGATAATTATAGCATAATGATCCTTTGAAAATTGTGACCTAAAGCATTTTATTTCCCCCCTACCAAATTTTAACTTTAAGTCTGCACTGCATACTTCATGTAAATCATCATTCGTCTTAACAAGAAAATCATCTATGTATTCTGATTTCAATGAATTTATGTGAAAATTCAATTCCATTTCAGGGTCTACTTTAGCAATTATAGCAACAGGAATTAATTCACTAATCTTTAAAAGCATTAACGCTTTTTCATCTGAATTTGACATTTTATAATAATCATGTGCATTCAGATCAACATCCTCTAAATCAAAAGCAATTTTTTCAACTTCATTAAAATCAAGATTTTGACAATTTATCTTGCAATGCTTAAGTTTTAAAAAATTGGCTCTTTGTTGTGTAATAACCAAATTAACTTCCTTAAGTGCATTTTTTATCTCGTTAAAAATTTTTTTATTTATTCTTTCAAGTGACAATATCAAATTTTTTTGATTTTTATGTTCTAAAATAATTGGGATACCAAATTTTAAATCAGAAATGCATCTTGTTACTTCTATTATTTTTACCTCAAATACATTGGGTATCTTAGTATTATTTATTTTCATCCTCAACTCTGTATAACTCTTTTTTAACTCCACATGCACTTAAAAAAACAGCAAGTAGAATTATTAATGATAAAAATGTAATGTACTTTTTATAATTAAACATTATTGTTAGTATACGATGTATATATCAAACTAAATTGAATGAGTAAGCTGGCATTATTTATCAGTATCTTGTTTTTTTCAATAAGTATTTTATCAGCAAATGTTTTGTCTCCCGATAATAATAAAATAAATATAAAAAAAATTTTAGAGAAATATAATTTAGCAATCCCAAAACAAATTGACGATTCAAAATTTTTCAATGATAAAGCAAAACCAGTTTATCTTAAAGAATTTAACAACAAATTCATTATATTAAATTTTTGGGCAAATTGGTGTGTCGAATGTGTTAATGAACTTAAATCACTAAGTAATTTGCAAAAAGAATTTGATAAGCTAAAAATTATAGATGTGGAAATAATCTCTGTGAATGATAACTCGTTAGACTTCGAAAAAGTACAAAACTTCTATCAAAATAATAAAGTTAACAATTTAAAGGTTTACTTCGATCTTAGTAAAAATTTAATGACAGAGTTTAAGGTAAATTCTCCACCAACAACAATTTTTATCGATAAAGGGGGGAAAGTATTTGCCAAATTTAATAATACCTATAATTGGAGTGAACCATTGATGCTTAATTATATATTAGATATAAAGGATAATAATCATTGAAAAATATTATTTATCTGGCAATTATATTAAAAATTTTCACAAAAATTCATGCATAAAATTACTATAAACATAACAAAATTAGGTAATGCACAAGATTTGCCATTACCGCAATACGCAACAATACATAGTGCAGGGGTTGATTTAGTTGCAGCAATTGATGGAGATTTAATCATAGAACCAAATCAAAGAATATTGATTCCAACAGGAATAGCAATTTCAATTCCTGAAGGCTTTGAAGGTCAGGTTCGACCACGTTCAGGATTAGCTATAAAAAATGGTATCACTGTGATCAACGCACCTGGAACAATAGATTCTGATTACAGAGGAGAAATAAAAGTTCCAATCATTAATTTAGGTGACAAAGATTTTATTGTTGAGCGTGGCATGCGCATTGCACAATTAATTATTGCAAGATACGAAAAAATAGAATGGAATTTAGTAGAGCAACTACCGCAAAATACTACAAGGGGCGATGCTGGATTTGGTTCAACTGGACTTGTCTCAAAATAATAAATATGTTTGGCAATAATCCAAAATTACCATTCGAAAAGGGTGATGGCACCTATTTAAAAGTACATTCTATTTTTGAAACAATTCAAGGTGAGGGGCCATATTCTGGATATCAAGCAATTTTCATTAGACTTAGTGGTTGTAATCTTGCATGCGAATTTTGTGATACAGAATTTGATGATTATAGCATTTTAGAAATTCATGACATTCTAAAAAAGATAAAGTCCTTTGAGCAAATTAATCCACTTATAGTGATTACTGGAGGAGAACCTTTTAGACAGAATATTTCACAATTATGCAAATTACTAATTATAAATAACTTCAAAATTCAGATTGAAACAAATGGCACTTTATACATAGATATCCCAAAAGAAGTTGAGCTAGTTTGCTCTCCAAAGCCATCTAATGATAAATATCATATGATAAGGCATGACATATTAAAACAAACTATAGCAATAAAATTTTTAATATCTTCTAATATTAAACCTTATTCAGATATATCTGAAGTTGGACAAAAAGAGTATAGTATTCCAGTATATGTACAATCTATGGATGAGTATAATAAAGCGATAAATCAGGATAATTTAATTCTAGCGCAAAAAATAGCAAAAAAATACAATGCAATATTGTCATTGCAAATTCATAAAATACTTAATATTGATTAAAATTTATTAAGCAATAATATCAGCCGCCTTAAATCTCAAAAGAGAAATAATAAAATGGACCTTGTTCGGCAAGAATGAAAAAAAGTATTTAGAAGAATCAAAAGATGCATAAGAGAATTATTTAAAATACAAAAATTAGAATCTTAAAAAACAGAGGGAGTAATTATTTACAATAGTATAAATTTATGAAATTCTTTTGGTTGATCTATTAGCGTTGAAGTTTAGTTTAGCAGCATTTACAGCTGGAGACATATCATGCGAACAAAGTTGTTTTAAGATATATGTGAACGGCTAAGCAAGATAGATAAAATACAGTTAGTGGACTGATCTATATAAAATTTAACCTGAAAGCCGCACTGCCAATTTAATAATCAAAATCTGTATTGAAGTAATTTAAATAATCTGTATTATGTGTACTTGTTTAGCCTAAATTTACTTAGCTATTGTGATCTTATGTAAAAATATCTCCATGGATTATGGAGGCAAAAAACTTTTTAACGATGTGAATTTTTCTTTAAAGCCAAATAACAGATATGGGCTAATTGGAGCAAATGGATCAGGAAAATCAACATTAATTAGATTAATACAAGGCGAGGAAGAATTAACTTCAGGTGATATAATTATTAACGACTTACTGAAAGTTAGCGCTTTGAGCCAGGATCAATTCAAATATGAAAATGATAGAATCGTGGATATTGTTATTCAAGGTAATAAAGTTTTGTGGAATGCAATGAAAGAGCAAACTGCATTAAGTAATAAAACTGATGTTAGTGATGAGGAAGGTTATAGGATTGCGGAATTAGAATCTGTTATATATGAAAATGATGGTTATAGCGCAGAATCAAATGCTGAGATAATTTTACAAGGTCTTGGAATTGAAGAAAAAGATTTTAAAGAACCACTTAAAAAGTTGTCCGGCGGTTATAAAATTAGGGTTTTGCTTGCTCAATGTTTATTTTCAGATCCAGATATATTATTACTAGATGAACCTACAAACCACTTAGATATATTATCAACGCAGTGGCTAGAGGATTTTTTGAAAAAAAAATTTAAAGGAATACTATTATTAATATCCCATGATCATGATTTTTTAAATGCAACATGTAATAATATATTGGATATAGATTATCATACAATTACGTTATATTCAGGAAATTATGATTATTTTGTTAGAGAAAAACAAGATAGAGCAGAGCAAAAAGAGGGAGAAAAAGCTTCAATAGAAAAGAAAATAGCTAAGGACAAAGTTTTTATAGAGAAATTTAGATCCTCTGCTGCGCGTTCAAAACAAGCGCTTTCAAGAGAAAAAAGAGTCCAAAAAATAGATGTTCCAGAACTTAATCGCACCACAAGAATAGCTCCTAAATTTTCATTTAAGCAAAAGGAAAAATCAGGACAAGAAGTGTTGAATGTTTCAGAACTTTCACAATCCTTTAAGGAGAATAAATTATTTCAAGATTTATCTTTCAAGGTGAATAGGGGGGAAAAAATAGCCATTTTGGGTATCAATGGTATAGGAAAATCAACATTACTTAAAACAGCACTTGAGCTTATTTCACCTACAAATGGAGGTGTTAAATGGGGGCATAATACAAAATCTTCATATTTTTCACAAGATCATCACGATCTAATAAAAGGTAATATTTCGGCAATGAATTGGTTAATGCAAGCTACTAATGAATCAAATATTGGTACTATAAGAGGAGCCCTTGCCAAAATGTTACTTACACAGGATCAAGCTGATAAATTGGTTGATGTGCTAAGTGGGGGGGAGGCAGCGAGATTGCTATTTGCAAAAATTATGCTTGAACAAGGTAATGTTCTAGTACTTGATGAACCTACAAATCATCTAGATTTAGAAAGCAGAACTGCTTTAGCCAATTCTTTAAAATCTTTTGAGGGAACAATTATATTTGTGAGCCATGATAGGCATTTTATATCTACAGTTGCGAATAGAATTATTTTTATGAATAAAGAAAGGACTATAGATTTTTTGGGTAAATACAATGAATTTAGAAATAAATATAGTAAATTTTTTCAAATTTAAATAAACATCTTCACCATTATTGCAGTTATAATATTAAATGTCGACGACTGCAAATTATACGAAAATATCATTTGAATCTATGTTATTGAAACAAAATAATTTGCTTGTCCTGTTTATTATTTCAATATACTTTATGTGATTTTTTAAAGATTATAAATATTTATAACTTATGGAAACACAATCTTTATTGCAGAGGTCACAAAGCTTAAAAAGCGAAGCACAAGATTTTCTTAACAGATACGATATAGATGCAATATTAGGAAAATATTTTAACGTGCGTTACACGGGTAGTTTTTCTTATGATTTGATGTGTTGGAGGGATATTGATATTGTTTTAGAATTGAAAGAGAGTAGTCAAAGCATTAAAGATGCATTTGGAAATGTATTTGCAAAATTAATAACTAAAAATGGAATTGCCGATATTCATTATATGGATGGTAGTAATTTTGAGATTAGGAGAGGATTGCCTAAAGGACATTATTTAGGTTTTGATATACAAGATGATTCTTCTAACGATAAGTGGAAAGTTGATACATGGCTTTTGGATAAGCAATATTTTCAAAAAAGTAGAAAGCTTGATCAAGATATGAGGCTAAAATTGAATCTTCAAAATAGAGAGAAAATTATCAGGCTTAAATTTAGATATATGAATAACTCAAATAGAGTACCATCTCTTGTAAGTTATTATATATATAATGCAGTATTGTTTAAAAATTTTACAAATGAGGAAGAGATAATTGAATACGTTAATAACAAAATTTCTCAGTAATTATATAATCCATTTTAATATCATGTTTTTCTGTGGGAATATGTTCTACTTCCTGAAAGCTATAACCTACGCCTATTTTAATTGATGGGATAATTTTACTTAACCCCTTGTCATAGTGACCATAACCATGACCTAGCCTGTTACAATCTTTATCAAATCCAACAACAGGTATTAACAATGCATCTGGCATCATTTCCATTCCGATAGGAGGTTCGTAAATATTTAATTTATTTGCTATGAGCGGAAAATTTTTATTCCACTCATAAAATTTAATAGTGTCTCCTGTAATTTTAGGTAATGTTGTTTTTATACCTTGGTTATATAGCCAATTTAATATTGGAAAAATGTTTGGTTCGTTATCAAATGCTGAATAACATGCAACTATACTGGTATTTTTAAAGAATTGGCCATTAAATATGTTGAGAAAATTTTCACATATTTTTTGGCTTAATTGCTCAATTTGAAGCGGAGTTAATGCACGCCTTTCATCTAGCAAATTTTTGCGTAGT
Source organism: Candidatus Bandiella numerosa (assembly GCF_029981845.1). Taxonomy (GTDB): domain Bacteria; phylum Pseudomonadota; class Alphaproteobacteria; order Rickettsiales; family Midichloriaceae; genus Aquirickettsia; species Aquirickettsia numerosa. The sequence continues at coordinate 514,748 of NZ_CP104164.1, forward strand.
TTTTTCTTTAAATATGCACTATTATTCATGAGCAAACTTAATATGTAAAATGAGCAAAAATAAAATTTTTTCTTGCCAGGATTGTGGAGCAGTTTTTAAAAAATGGCAAGGCAAATGTACAGAGTGTAATGCTTGGAATACAATAGTTGAAGAAATTACAAACACGGCAATTACAAAGAAGATTTTAGGTAAAAATACTCAAGACGTAGTTGATATAAGTAATTTAGATTCAATAGAATCCGATTTTCAAAGGGTTGATACTAGGGTTAATGAAATAAATAGATTGCTTGGAGGGGGAATAGTAAAAGGGTCTGCTATCTTAATAGCAGGAGAACCAGGGATTGGAAAATCTACATTAATATTGGAATTATGCAATAAGCTTGCAAGGCAAGAATTTCTTGCAATATATATTAGTGGCGAAGAAGCTCTATCACAGATAAAACTAAGAGCCGATAGATTGAAAGTTAATAATAAGCACATACACGTTGCAAATATTACTTCACTTGAAAAATTACTATTGTTAATTGCAAAATTAAAACCCTCAATGATTGTTATTGACTCAATACAAACGTTGTATTTTGAAAAATTAGATTCTCCACCTGGTTCGGTAAGCCAAGTTAGGGTTTGCACGCATGAATTAATACAAATTTGCAAAAAACATGGTGTAACACTTATTTTAATTGGTCATATAACGAAAGAAGGGCAGATAGCTGGTCCTAAAATTCTTGAGCATATGGTTGACGTTGTGCTTTCTTTTGAAGGAGAAAATACTCAGCAATTTAGAATAATAAGAGCTACAAAAAATAGATATGGTTCCACAAACGAAATTGCACTATTTGAAATGAGCTCAGAAGGGTTGCGTGAGATACAAAATCCATCTGAAATTTTTCTACCCGATGAACAAGATAATTTTGAAAAAGAAGGGGCGTGTATTTTTCCAAGTATAGAAGGAACAAGGACAATTTTACTAGAAGTTCAAGCATTAGTAGTGCCAAGCTTTCTTGCGACGCCAAGAAGAGCAACTGTTGGATGGGATCATAATAGGCTTTCAATGTTAATTGCAGTCCTAAATGCTAAAATGAATATAAATTTGATGAATAAAGAGGTATATTTAAACATAGTGGGAGGCTTAAGAGTAAGCGAACCAGCGGTGGATTTAGCGGTGATTGTTGCTTTAATATCAGCAAATCAAAACATTCCGATAACTAAGGATACTATATTTTTTGGGGAGGTAGGTTTGTCAGGAGAAGTAAGGCAAGTTAATAATATGGATAATCGTTTAATTGAAGCAAGTAAGTTGGGCTTTAAAAAGGCTATAATCCCTTTTCAAAGAAAAAAGTTTACTTGCAATATAGATATAATTGAGCTAAAGCACATTAATGAATTAAAAAGAATACTAATACCAAAGCGAAATGCAAGGATTTGATTTCAGTGCTATGAATTACATTGATTATATATCATTTACCATAGTATTTATTTCGATAATATTTGGGATTTATAGAGGTTTTATAACGTCTGCAATTAGTTTGTTTGGATGGATTTTTTCAATCATCCTAACTTATCAATTTTATCCTCAAATTGAACAACATTTACTCAATTATATTAAATCTAAAATTTTTGTTATAATTTTTGGTTCTGGTGGCCTATTAATCATTTTATTAGTAATCTTTGGAATTCTAAATAGTGTGCTCTATAAGTTGATTGGTGATCTTAAGAGGAGTTTTTTTGATAGAGTCATAGGGGCATTTTTTGGTTTGATAAGGGGCTTTTTAATTGTATCATTTTTGTTTTTGTGTCTTTCAATTAGTTTGAAATTAATATCAGGGAAAAAACATGAGTTATCTGAGAAAGACTATCCTTCAGCGATCACTGGGGCTGTGACCTTTGAATTGATAAAAGCAGGGGCAGATGGATTAGAAGGTGTTTTACCAGAATCATTTAATAAAAGGTTTGACAAAATATTCCAGCAGGTAAGTAAAAAAGATGTTGATGAGATGTTTATTAAAAATTCAATTGATAAATTAACACAATTTGCCTCTGAGGAGCAGATTAAAAATATTAATTTGAAGAGACAAGATTTAAAATCACTTGAATCTCAGGAAACAATTGAGATAAAAACCCTAGAATTCCTTTTGGAAAATTACAACAAAAAATTACTGAATGGAACCATCAAGGAAAAAATATTTTCAGATGAGGAGTATGAAAAATTAGAGACAATTATTAGTAATCATTTTAACGAATGATTTATATATTGACCTAATTAAAATAAATTAAATTTTTAATGTAAAACCTCGTTTAATTAATGTATAATCCTATAAAATCACCAAAAAAAGTTTTGTTATATGTATAAGAGATTAGCTTTGTTATCTATAGTTTTTTTAACGTTAGTTGGATGTAATAAAAAGGCTATGTCAGCCTTAGGTATAAAAAGGGGAACTCCGGATGAATTCACAATTATACCCAATAAACCCCTAACTATTCCACCTATGTTCGATCTTAAGGATCCTAATTCAAATGAAAATCAACACAATGTTGAGAAGCATGATGAAATAGCTGATAATGGTACCCTAACTCAAGATGATAAAAAATTCATGGAAAAATTTGAAAATAACAAATTAGCCAAAAATAAAAAAGACTAAATTGTCACGGTGTCACTACTGTGCGGTTAAAAGAAAAAGTCTAAATAAAATGATTTTTATTGAATCTTCTTTGTTGTTTTGGGGAAGAGTAGATATTTTCCTATAACAAGAAAATTATTAGCTATATTTAAGGTCTGATTTATCTATGCTTTTTAGATTTGCAAAAAATTGCAAAAGCATAGTAAAAAATTTTAACTGACGAATCATTTCTTTAATCAATACTTGTTTTTACCTATATCGTTGTGAGGCAAAAACTTTGTGAAATAAATATAAATGTTTGCTGTAGACTTTTAAAGCAAATCAATATATAGTGCATTTCACAAATATATAGTGCATATTTTACTATATGTAGTATATTTATAAATATACCATAAAATGTCTTTTGTTACGATTATGCTGAATGGAATCTTCGAAAAAGTTAATAAAACTCAAATACTAAAATATAAAATCAATCTTGATCATTCGAGAAATGAGAATCTAAGCGAATCAGGAAAAGCAATGCTTTTAGACAGATATCTATTAGAAGACGAAACATATCAAGATCTTTTTGCAAGAGTAGCAATTCATTATGCTGATGACCAAAATCATGCACAAAGACTTTATGATTATATGAGTAATTTTTGGTTTATGCCTGCTACTCCAGTACTGAGTAATGGAGGGGCAAAGAGAGGATTGCCAATTTCTTGTTTTCTTAACGAAGTAGAAGATAGTTTGCAAGATATTGTCAGTATTTGGAATGAAAATGTGTGGTTAGCTTCTAGGGGTGGTGGTATAGGTACATATTGGGGCAATGTGCGTTCAATAGGGGAGAAAGTTGCAAATAGTGGTAGGACTTCCGGAATTGTACCATTTTTAAGTGTTCAAGATAGGCTAACTCTTGCTATATCTCAGGGCAGCTTAAGAAGAGGAAGTGCCGCAGTGTACCTACCTGTTTCTCATCCAGAGATAGAAGAGTTTATTGAGTTAAGAAGGCCAACAGGTGGAGATCCTAATCGTAAAACCTTAAATCTTCACCATGGTGTTGTAATTACTGATAAGTTTATGAATGCAGTAGAGAAGGATTTACCGTGGGAGTTAATAAGTCCTAAAAATAATGCTGTTATATCAATTGTTAAAGCCAGAGATATATGGATTAGATTGTTACTTGCAAGAATTGAAACAGGTGAACCATATTTGTTATTTATTGATAACGTCAATAAGCATGCCCCAGAGATATATAAAAAACATGGAATGGAGATAAAAACTTCCAATTTATGTAGTGAAATTACACTTTTTACAGGAAAGGATTATAAAGGTAATGATAGAACTGCTGTGTGCTGCCTTTCGTCTTTAAATTTAGAAAAATATGATGACTGGTGTAATAATCAGTTATTTATAACAGATGTGATGCGATTTTTGGATAATGTTATTCAAGATTTTATAGATAATGCTCCTGATGGAATGTATAAAGCTAAATATTCTGCTTATAGAGAAAGAAGTGTGGGGCTTGGGGTAATGGGTTTTCATTCATTTTTGCAATCTAAAATGATACCGATGGAATCAGCAATGGCTAAATCATGGAATCTAAAAATGTTCAAATACATAAATCAAGAGGTTAATAAAGCATCAAGATTAATTGCAGAAGATAAAGGTGCTTGCCCTGATGCTGAAGAGCTAGGCATAATGGAAAGATTTACTCATAAAACAGCTATAGCGCCAACTGCATCTATTTCAGTGATAGCAGGTTCAACATCTCCGGGAATTGAACCAATAAATTCTAATGCATATACTCAAAAAAGTTTAACTGGCTCTTTTAATATAAGGAATAAATACCTAAAAGCTTTATTAAAAGAAAAGGGGCAAGATTCAGATGAAATTTGGTCATCAATAATGAATCATGAAGGATCTGTGAGTCATTTAGATTTTTTGACTACAGATGAAAAAGATGTATTTAAAACTGCATTTGAAATTAATCAAGAATGGTTGATTGAGCATGCGACTGATAGAACGCCATATATTAATCAGGCACAATCTATTAATATATTTATTCCAGCTGATATTGATAAAAAGGATTTAAATAGATTACATTATTTAGCATGGAAAAAAGGTATTAAGAGTTTGTATTATTGCAGATCAAAGTCATTGCAAAGAGCTGATAAAGTTTCAATTTCAGATGGTGTTGAGAAGCATCAATTGGAAATGAAATTATCTCCAGTAATAACAAAAGAAGATAATAAATACGATGAATGTTTGTCCTGCCAATAAGATGAAGTGACGCCACCTAAAACATGGAATGAAAGTTAAGTAACATTTTTATATAACCCATGAGATAACATTTGAAAATTATTAGAGGAATAATTAATAATAACTCATAAGCGCTTCCAAATGGCTTGAATTAACAAAAAATAACATTATCATGATGTATATAATTAACGATTGAATTATTTTTGATGAAGGAAACGCGTCCACTATCTCCCCATTTGACTATTTACAAGCCACAAATATCCTCAATTTTATCAATTATGCATAGAATTACAGGTGTCATCATGTTTTTTGGATTTCTTTTAATCCTCTGGATTACAAATATGTATACCTTTAAAAGTAACACACTAGAAGATTTTGGTGGTATTTTAACTTACGTTATGAAAAATAGATTTTTTCTATCTATTGTTATATTGTTTAGTTATTGTATTTTTTATCACATGTGCACTGGAATTAGGTACTTATTTTGGGATGCAGGTAAATTAATGGAAATAAAAACAGTAAATTTAACTGGGTGGTTAGCTATAATTATGTCTACTGCTCTCACTGTATTTTTTTGGTATACAATCATTTTATAATTAATTAGGTCATGAGTTTAAAAAATTTAGCTGGCAAAGTCAAAGGGCAAGGAAGTTCTAAATTTGGTACATTGCATTTTATAAAGCAGAGATACACAGCAATTATATTAGTACCACTTTTTATTTGGTTAATATTTTCTGTAATTGGCCTAATTAAGCGCTCATCTTCTGAAAATGTGATCCTCTTTATTTCTCACCCCATGAATTTTGCACTAATTGCAATATTTATTTTATTTTTTTTATATCATGGTTATTTAGGTATGAATGATATAATGAAGGACTATATACAATGTAAAGCTTTGTATCATTTATTGGATAAGGTTTTAATTGCTGTTTGTATTTTAACTTATTTTGTCACTATCATTAATTTTATTTTTTATCATTTATTATTTAGATATTTTTCGGGTATGAGCTAAAATGAATACAAAATCGTATGATATAATCGAACATAAGTATGATGTTATAGTTGTCGGTGCAGGTGGCGCAGGTTTGAGAGCAACTCTTGGCATGGCTGAAAAAAAATTAAAAACAGCTTGTATAACAAAAGTGTTCCCTACCAGAAGTCACACGGTAGCAGCACAGGGAGGAATTAGTGCATCACTAGGTAATATGGGGAAGGATGATTGGCGTTGGCATATGTACGACACCGTTAAAGGTTCTGACTGGTTGGGTGACCAGGATGCCATTGAATATATGTGCAAAAATGCTGCAGAGTCTATTATTGAACTTGAACATTATGGCGTTCCATTTTCCAGAACGAAAGAAGGTAAAATTTATCAAAGACCATTTGGTGGTATGACTACAGAATATGGTAAGGGAGAGCCTGCCCAAAGAACATGTGCGGCAGCTGATAGAACTGGGCACGCCATATTGCACACCCTATATCAGCAATGCCTAAAAGTTGATGCAGAATTTTTTATTGAATATTTTACAATTGATTTGATAAAAAATGATGCTGGCGAATTTATAGGAGTTCTTGCATATTCTCTTGAAGAAGGCACTATCCATAAATTTAGTGCAAATTTAGTTGTATTGGCTACAGGTGGTTACGGTAGAGCATATTTTTCTGCGACATCAGCACATACATGTACAGGAGATGGTGGAGGTATGGCTTTAAGGGCTGATATAGCTTTACAAGATATGGAATTTATACAATTTCATCCAACAGGTGTATATGGCTCTGGCTGTTTAATAACAGAAGGAGTTAGGGGAGAGGGTGGTTATTTAATTAATAAAGACGGAGAAAGATTTATGGAGCGTTATGCTCCTTCGGTAAAAGATTTAGCCTCAAGAGACGTTGTTAGTAGAGCTATGACGGTAGAAATACGTGAAGGCAGAGGGTGTGGCGAAGATGGTGAGTATATACACTTAGTTTTATCGCATCTAGATGCTGATGTAATTCATAAAAGGCTACCTGGTATTTCAGAAACAGCAAAGGTTTTTGCCGGAGTGGATGTGACCAAAGAGCCTATTCCAGTAATTCCAACGGTGCATTATAATATGGGTGGAATCCCAACTAATTTCCATGGAGAAGTTTTGAGTAAAAGTGGCAAAAGTATGAAAGTTGTTCCTGGTCTCATGTCAATTGGTGAAGCATCTTGTGTATCGGTGCATGGTGCAAATAGGCTTGGTTCAAATTCATTGCTTGATTTAGTCGTGTTTGGCAGAGCAGCTTCGATTAGGGCTTCAGAGTTAATAAAACCTGATGATAAAAAACCTGATATTCCAAATAAATATATTGAGAAAATTTTAGATAGATTTGATAAAATAAGACACTCAAATGGTAATCTTCCTACATCGAAAATTAGATTAGATATGCAAAAAACAATGCAAAAGCATGCAGCTGTGTTTCGTACGGAAGATTCTTTAAAAGAGGGTGTGAACTATATGCATGATATATATAGTTCGTTTGAGGATATTGGAATTTCCGATAGAAGTATGATATGGAATAGTGATTTAGTTGAAGCTTTAGAATTGGATAACCTTAGATCTCAAGCGCTTGTAACTATATCAGCAGCATATAATAGGCAAGAATCAAGAGGTGCGCATGCTAGAGAAGATTATAAAGAAAGGGACGATAAAAAATGGATGAAGCATACCTTGATTGAATTGAATGAGAAAACAGGTAAAGTCAAAATTGATTATAGGGAAGTGTCTAAAAAAACACTAACTGACGAAGTTGAATTTTTTCCTCCAGTAAAAAGGGTGTATTAATCTGCAACTGATACAATCAATAAGACCAACGAAAATAAAGAAATCACTAAAGAAGAATTTGATAATTCGTATCAAAATGCATTTTCTAATATTGCCAAGACGCTAAATAAATTTTGTTCAGATAGTGAAGCTTTGGTTAGTAATTCGAAATATAAAATATAGAAGTGCAGGAAACTTTCTCAAGATACAAAGGAATCATTGATAACAAATTTTAAGCACAACATTTTTAGGTCAACAAAACGAAGCAAAAACATAATGCATAAAACAATTAGTATAGCTTGGGGTCAGATAGGTAATGACAAGCGAAGTATAGTAAAACCCACATAAGCGAAGAATGACGATGTCAATGCATATATGAATTATGCTATATTGCCTAAAAAATTATGAAACAGGTGCATTTAGCATTTATGCACCAAAATTTCAAGTTACTAAAAGCTATATCTAACACCAATTGTCGCGATATGAGCTCTTATGCTAAATTTCTCTGGATCAGTAGATAATACTTCTCCTGATGGTATTTCATATTTATTAAATCCCTTAGCTTTGCCAAAATCTTGGAATTTATATCCAATATCAAAATTTATTCTATCAGTCATAGCAATTGATACCCCAGCCATTAAAGCATAGGTTAAATTCTCAGATTTATTTGATATATATAATGTTTCAATATCCTTAGTAGATAAACTAGCCTTGTTTGGATTTATTTTTGCATAACCAACCCCAACACCTAAATAAGGTGTTAATTTTTGATAAGTTGCAACATCATAAAAAAGATTTACCATACCAGTTTGAATATTAACTTTTTGCTTATATTCAGAAATCATGTCTATAACATTAGTAGTATTTCTTTTATATTTAAAATCTGTGTAATTATAAGTTATTTCCGTTCTAAACTTATCATTTATTTTATATCCAAAACCCAAAGAATATATTGGGCTTGAATTAAAACCTTTATTGCTATCAGTTCCATAAAATTGCTGCTTTGATTTAATTTTCTGAGACTTAGCAACCCCAACTTCAGCTTTAATGTAGTAATTATTATCTTTCGCAAGTGCATTGCTTGTTGTAAGCAATGCACTTATTATTCCTAATGTATATTTTTTCATTTTTCTTTACCTAAAAATTATTATTCACAAATACCATGATTAATACAAAGATACGCACCTTCAATTTCTGCTGCATTATGATTGTGCACGTGATATATCACATTGTGACCATGGGCAATTTTCTCCACATATCCTTGCGGTATTTGGTCAATATGTTTTGATGATTGGTCAACATGTGAGCATATAGTGTTAACTGCTTTTTCTACGATATCACGATCATATTTTTGTCCCAATTCAATATAATTAATTCCTTCTAGTATCTTGCTATTTGCTTCATTTACTGGCTTCTTAAAGCTATTTGGATGGTCACTTGCTTTATTCATCTTAGCATCACTTAGAGATGGGTAAAAAAATGAATTGCTAGGAAGGATTTGTTTTTTACTGGTATGCTTATCAATACATGGTCCTTCTTCGGTATTCTGCCCAATTGTACTCCCACTTTTTTCTAAAACACGAGGAGTACCTTTGCTATATTCTAATGAATACATTCCATACCATGAATCCCAATGAATAGGAGTTGCTAATTTGCTACCTGGTATATTGTCTTGAAAAATTTCATATAGGTGTTTTTTCGCACCATTATGTCCATTAACTTCCATACCACGAGCGTCTTTTGACAATCCATTATAATCTCCAACTAGCAATACAGAATACTTATAGTTCGAGTCTGACGTTAGCTTCAATATATATTTTGTGATATCAGTATATCCAGCATAATTATTATCACCTATATAATTTGCTACAATTGAATTTCCATAAAGGTTATGAATAACTTGGTTATCCTTCAAAAAATTGGATTCTATGAATTTAGAATCTTCATTAAAAAAGTCTTCACGGTATATTTTTGCAAGTGATTTTACAATAGTATCTGCCGTCTCCATTGGTTTTGGCGTCTGATAATGGCCATCACTCTGTTTTCCACCACCTGCGACATACACTATTTTCCCTATCGGATATAATCCGTTACACTGCGTATAGTATGCTAAAGCACGCCCTAAATTACCATATGCATCTTGCCACTTATCAAGATTTTTTTGGTCATTGCCACTTGGATCTTTGTCATCACAACTATCTTGATGATGACGAATGACAATTACGCTTGCTTTTTCTGCTTTAACCTTATCACATTTTGTAGCACCTGGTGTTGTTAAGAATAAGTTACTAAACGCCGTCACAGGCATTACATTAGCAGGAGGCCCAGGAAAATTAATGGTTACAGATGAAGAATTATCGATTACTATTCCATCAGCTATAGGATCGTAAGGCACGATCATTGGATATTTAATGTAAATCTCTACATCTTTGCCATTGAATTTTACTTTAAATGGAATATCGACATTTGTAAATACAACTGGGTTACCAGGTTTAATTATCTGGTTGTCATATTTTAGTTCATAAAAAGCAGTATTGTTGTTTTTTCCTAAATTCACGGTAACCGTATATTTGCTAGAATCTGTATAAGGGTCTGGTAATGTGATACCTGTCATATCTCCTATTGTGACTGAAACTTTACCAATACTACTTGCGTTTGGATCATGCAATGTTCCATCCTGGCCAAGTATATCATCATACGCAAATGTATAAATCGGTTGACCTTGAAAATTATGAAATGCTTTTGAATATAGATCAAACCAAGGTCCTTCCTTAGTGACTAAATATTTATTATCCTTATAAAAATCACCATGTTTAGATTTGAAATAATCTTTGCTTAAAGTCACATCATCGGTTGGTAAAAGACCTGCGTCAAAAGCTGCAGTTAAAGCCCTTACTATAATTGCACCAACTGTGTGATTGGGGAAATCAAAAGAGCCCACAGATCATGCAAAAAATGATATGGATTCTGGTTTAGCAATGGATAATATAGATTCATTTCTTGAATTACTAAATGTAAATTCATCGTTCTTAATTTGACCAGTGAATACGTAATCCTTTAATTTTGGGTTAAAATCTTTATCACCTGCAAGTTCGGAGCAATCTACTTTAATTGTATTGGTTTTATAATAATCCCAGACTTTATCAATATAGTTAAGCCCAAATTTATTATTTGCAAGATAGTCAGACGCAAAGGTTGGATTAGATCCAGGCCCTGTATCTCTCATAGCCTTACCTGGAGCCATAGCTCTCAATGTTGTCCCGCTATCAAAATTTAAGAATAGTTTATTCCATTCATTACTTGATACAGATTGCGAAAATTCCTTCCAAACACTTGCCAAGATATCACTCCTTTTATCACTAAATCCGGAACTTTTAAGATCAGGTGATGTAGGGAGGGATAATTTTATAGGGATTGAAAAAAAATCAACAGAAGTAGGGTTAATCCACAAACCATCTTCATTAAACGTAAACTCGAATTTATCATAAACAGTGTAGTAATTTGAATCTCTGGTTTTAAATCCATCAGGATCGATAATCGCCATTTTATTCGGATTCGAAGAATCAATATGCAATTTTAAAGGATATTTCAAGGATACATATATCCTGCCTGATTTCATTTGTGTAAGGTTGAATTCTGGATTCCCAGCAGAATTTTTTGTTAAAGCTGATAATTTATAAGAATAACTTACTGAATCTGTTTGAGCTGTAACAGCTTCACAAACTCCAACATTACTTTCAATTTTAACTAAGCACTGCTTATCATCTGCATTAGTTGCCTTTACTATTATGTAAGTGCTATCATTGTCGGTAATTTTAGCATTATTAATAAATTCAATTGGGAAATTAGTCAAATTTTTCATTTTCACACTTAAATATTTCACTATATAATTGGTATCTCAATATAAACTGCATTGCAAGATCTATCTAAATCATCAATTGCAGATGACTAATATTATAAAAACCAAAACGAAAATTAGAGACTCTAAAGCTAAAGAAAATTCCTATTAATATGGTATATTAATGGATACAAATATTTATGATTGGAAAGTTCAATGGTGGGTTACCTTCAAGCACAATGATATAGATAAAATTGTTAGGAAGAAAATATGAGAAGAGATGTACTCCAAGGCACCCATAACAAACTTAGTGGTATTGTACATAGATATTATTAATATGTCAATTACCATTTAGACTAATTTTAAATGAATGATTTTACTAATTTGCAGCAAATTTTCAAGTAATATAGATAAAAATACACATTATAGTTATGTAAAAAATCTATCTAAAATAACATGTCATTATGCTATATTAAGGCACAATAAATAAACTTTTAAGAGTTTGACGCTCGCATTTAATTAAGCTTTATACCCACTATGGATTGCAACTACACCAAAAAAAAGTTTTTTGTGATTAACAGAAAAATATCCACCATCTTTCATCATAATTTCCAATTCTTCTGGATGATGAAATTGTTTAATACTTTCTACTAAATATTGATACGAATCACTTGATTTTGCTACTAGCGATCCAATTTTTGGGATAATTTTAAAGGAATAAAAATCATAAATTTTAGAAATTATATTATTATCAACTTTTGAAAATTCTAGGCATAAAAATTTACCTCCCGGCTTTAATATTCTCAAAGATTCTCTTAATACATTTTTTACATGCGTAACGTTTCTGATACCAAATGATATTGTGCAATAGTCAAAACTATTATCAGCATAGGGAATATTCTCTGCACTGCAATGAATCCATTTGATATCGTTAATATATCTTTTATTGATCTTTTTGCCAATTGTGCTTTTACCCTTATGTAGCATTTCCTTATTTAAATCAGATACTATAGCTTTTTTCCCGCCTCTATCTATAAATTTTTTTGCTATATCGCCAGTACCTCCAGCCAAATCTAGCAAGCTCATTCCTTCATAACTATCAATTTCATTAACAAAAATATCTTTCCACTTTCTGTGCAAACCAAAACTCATCATATCATTCATTATGTCATATTTATTCGCAACTTTGGAAAAGACGCCCTGCACCATTTTTTCTTTTTCTTCTTCTTTTACTTTTTTAAATCCAAAATTCACAGTCATATTAACAATATAATCTATCTAATAAGTGGCAGGAGCGAGAGGCCTCGAACCCCCAACCTCCGGTTTTGGAGACCGGCGCTCTACCAATTGAGCTACACTCCTATCCTTGTATGTTACTATGTGTATATCAATAATGCTTTCTTAAATCAATAAACTGTTATTATTTATTTATTCATTTAGCTAGACAAATAGGAGAAATATTATCTAATATAGCATTAATCTTACAATTAAAATTTAGCATTTTGTTTAAAATAGCCAAAAAGTTATTAAAATTTTTTTCAATAATTGCAACTTTATTACTAGGCTTGCATATTATATTGATACAATGGAATTTTGATTTTCTATTTCCACAAATCCAAAATTACTTTGAGCAAAATTATTCTATAAATTTTAAATTAAATGGGGAAGTTAAGATAAAAATACTTCCCTTTCCTAAGGTTTCTATAACTAATCTTCATTATTCTGAGGACGATGGAATAACTAATATATTCATACCAAAAATTCAAGTCAAAATTAATTTATTGAAAATTTTTAACAAAGAGGAATTATTAGATTTATACAATACCTCTCTCTACGACGCAAAAATTAAGTTACCAGATTTAGAAAATCAACAATATTTTGAAATGTTTCAAAAATTCTTACTAAGATCTGCTAATCGATCCTCACAGGTATTTTTAAGAAATGCAGAATTAGAATTTATAGACATAGATAGTGCACTTACAAAAAGAAAAATTGAAAAACTAAATTTAACATTTAACAATGTAAATAACTACCATTTAGACCTAAATTCAACATTTTTAGAAAATCAGGAAGAATATTCAGTTTTTATTGAATCAAACGATTTAGATAAGGATCTTAATCCAGATGACATTACGATATCTCTGCAATACAATTTACTACATTTTCATACTAAATTAAATAGAGAGGCAAAATCAGATAAGTTGACAGGTACAGTTGATGTTCATTTTCATGATAAATGGGGGAGTAATTTATCAGATTTTGATAAATTTATTAACAAACAAAATTTTAAAAATATTAAGGCAAATATTGAATTTAGTGAAGAAAGTTTAAGTATCAATAATTTTACTACCGACTTTGACGATATCACTAATATTAAGGGTGAGGCAAATTACTATCGTAAAGCTAAAATATTAGATTTGACTCTTTCAATTGAAGAGTTAAATTTAGATAAATTACTTTTAAAATATTACGGTAAAAGCGATAATGATGATAAAGTTGGATTCAATCAAACAGATTTATTGGATTTTTTAACTAAAAGGCGAGAGTTTGAATTTTCCACATTTATCACTTCTTCAACAAACTTGAATATTGGCAAAATTACTTTAAACAACAAATTTATTAATGATTTTAAATTAGAATTTAGCTCTTGGCCCTCTATTACAAAAAATAATCAAAAAATTTTATTAAATAACCTAAGTATGGTATTTCCGGGCAATACTAAATTTGTTACACAAGGCATCATAAGTAATTCTACCGTCCCCATTTTTAGAGGCCAATTATTATTTACAAGTGAGAGTCCTAAGGATTTGATTATGTGGAAGTATGACAATAAAATTACAGAACAAATTAATAACTCACCAATTTCGATTAAATCTGATATTGTATTAATGCCATATATATTGCAGTTATACCACACTCAAGTTGTTTCAAAAAGTATGCAGCTTATGTCTAGTATTTTAGCTTTAAATTATCCAGGTAAAAATAAGATGCAATTATATACCAAAATCTCAGCCGATAACTTAAATTTAGATGATTTTAATTTTGATAATAAATTTGATGACATAATGTACGTTCTTTATAAAAGTGATTTTGACAATTCAGGGGAAAAACTCGATCAAAATACAAATAACCTAAATTTTTTACGTACTCAAAGAGGATATAAAAATCTTACTCTAGAAGTGGATAATTTAATTTTTAAAAATCAGCCCTTTTCTAATGCACTTATAAATCTAGACATTAATAATGATAAATTAAAAGTAGACTATGTTAATATTCAGCATGAATATGGAATATATTCAGGGTATTTTCTTCTTAATTTACCAGGTATAAAGCCATCAGTTAAAGTTGATCTTAATTTTACAGAGTTACATGATAAATTTTTACCTTTGTTATTTCCCTCTCAAGAAAAACTCAGAAAAAGGTATGAAAGTGAGCTTTCTCAAACTGGAGAAAATTCAGAAAAAATTAGTGATTTAAATTTTTATAGTCTCAAAAATTTTGATACTGATTTTCGCTTTAACGTAGATAAGCTTTATTTTAAAGATTTAGAATTAGATAATTTTATTATGACAGGAAATATTCAAAATCAAGAAATCAATTTTAAAAATATAAGCGCCCAAGCTTTTAATGGAAGTATTAAATCTAATGGAAATATTTCCATGCAACGACCTGTATACTCAGTTCAATTAGCGCTTGGATTAGGTAATGTTAATCCGAGTTTATTATTAAATAATTTTTTAGGCTATAATAACAACGATGGATACATGAGTGCATCTGGAATTCTTTCATCCAAAGGAATTGATTCAGAAGAAATTAAACAAAATTTCACTGGCAGTATTAATATTGAGGGCAAAGATATAGAGTATAATGGGTTGGGTCTTGTTGAATTAGCTAATTTAACACAACTACAGGCTGATCTTGATTATAAATTAGAAAGATTAAATTACTACTCTCTATATGGAAAAAGCCAATTTAATGATGTTAGTGGTACAATAGATATCAAAGATTCTATAGCTCAAATAATGAATTTAAAGTTGTCTAATGAGAGATTGACAGGATTGTTAAATTTAATATATTCTTTTTCAAATGACACTTTAAATACAAATTCAAAATTTTCCTTCATTCCTGTTGCTAATAGCGACCCAATTACGTTAGATATAACAAGTTCGGGAACCTTAGCAAATACTAAAACTATCATAAACGTTTCTGCACTAGAGAATTATTTAAGAAAAAATACTCACTAAATTGTTAAAACTGCATAACATCACATTAAATACAATATTGCAAAAAAACCTTATTTATTTATTTTTGCTCACCAAAACATCTTCTAAATGGCTTAATATAACCTCAGATGCTTTTTGTCTCTCTGTTTTTGATGAGTCAAATTTTGTTAAAAATAACTCTATGTCCTTCAATTGTTGCGTTACTTTTTCTTTATTATTAATAAATATCTCTGATTCTAATAGTAAGTTTCGTACATTAAAATTATCTTGCAGTAACTCTGGAATAATACTTTTATTCATTACTATATTACAAATTGTGACGTAGCTAATTTGAAGCTTTTTTTTAATTAGATAAGCCGTAAATCTATTCATTTTATAAAAAACAATAATCGGTATTTTTTTTGTAGTAGATTCTAAAACACTTGTTCCAGATTTACATAAAATTAAATCACTTATATTAATTAAATTATTTTTGTCCTTGTCATTTTTGCAAATTATTAAGTTATCGTGGTTTAAATACCTTTTAATTTGTTTTTCCAAATGTCCCAATGTAGGTATTATAAAAAATATATTTTTATATTTTTTATAAAGTTTATCCATATATTCACGCAAAACAGGAAGGTGATATTTTAGCTCATTTTTTCTACTTCCTGGGATTATGGTGATAATTTTTTTACCAATTAATCCATATTCTTTCCGTATATCACCCTTATTAATCTGACCATAATCACTACCACTTTCAATTGTAGGATTACCCACATAACTGCACTTCAAACCAACCTTATCAAAATATTTTTTTTCAAAAGGAAAAATCACTAACATATGATTAAATAGCTCAGCACATTTTTGCGCACGTTCTGGTTTATAAGCCCATACTGTTGGTGCTACGTAATGAATAATTGCTATATCTAGGCTTAAAATTTTTTTTACCAATTTTGCCAGTAGAAAATTAAACCCTGGTGAATCAACAGTTATGATTAAGTCTGGCCTTAATTTTTTAATATATAGGATAGTTTGAAATAACCTAAAAAAAATTTTAAATATTTTTGGTATAATTTCTAAATAACCCATAATTGACAATTCTTTGCTGGGGAAAATGCTTTTTATGCCTCCTTCGCTAATCATTCTTTCACCAGCTATTCCATAAAATTCAAATTTATAGTTAGGTATTTTTTTTAAATCTCTCATTAAATTAGCCGCTAAAATATCCCCAGATGCCTCTCCTACTGAGATAAATAATTTATAATGATTGATCATATTTTTTCTTGTTAAAAGATATAATACTGTTCAAAAGTTTAGTATCATACCGCTTAGGAGGGATGTTTTTTTCTATTACCCAATTATAAATATCATTATCAGGAGCCTCAAGCAATTCTTCATATTGCTTAACTGACTTAGATTCTAAATCCATTAAAAATTTTTTAGCAAAGCTACCCAAAATTATGTCTAACTCTTTACATCCTCTATGTGTACTCTGATATAATAATTTCTTTTTTAAATGATCAAAATCCATTAATTTTTCTCTATTTCAATCTTTTTGAAAAAAATCTCTGGTTCATTTAAAACTGTCCCAGGATTAATGCAATGCGATTTTGAAACAGCATCAAAACTTCTTTGCTTAATTTTAAAATAGTCAAGTATATTCTCTGCAGTATGTGGAATAAACGGTTGAAGCAGCAAAGCAATAATTCTTATAACCTCTGATATAACATATAATACAGTACACATTCTTTTAAAATCAGTTGTTTTTAACTTCCAAGGAGCCTCTTCATCTATAAATACATTTGCATTGTTTGATAATACAATAATTACTTCCAACATTTGTTTTAAAGATTGCTCATCTAGATAATTTCTTATTTTAAAAATTGCACCATAAGCATCAGTTAATAATTTACTATCCTTTTCATTAAATTC
This sequence comes from Candidatus Bandiella numerosa, assembly GCF_029981845.1. Classification (GTDB taxonomy): domain Bacteria; phylum Pseudomonadota; class Alphaproteobacteria; order Rickettsiales; family Midichloriaceae; genus Aquirickettsia; species Aquirickettsia numerosa. The sequence goes on from NZ_CP104164.1 coordinate 532,374, forward strand.
ATCTGGTGTTGGAATTTTTTGTTCACAATTTTTATATATCAAATTCACTGTTCTAAAAATTAAGTTACCAATCTTGTTCACTAATTCAGAATTTATTTTTTCAATAAAACTATCCTCTGAAAAATTTCCATCATTTCCGAAGGTTATTTCTCTTATTAAATAATACCTAAAATAATCTAGACCATATTTTTCAATAATATTATAAGGATCAATAACATTACCTAAAGATTTTGATATTTTCTCACCGTTATTGGTCCACCAACCATGTGCAAAAATTCTTTTTGGAATTGGTAAATCTGCAGCCATAAGAAATGCCGGCCAATATACCGTATGGAACCTCAATATATCCTTACCAACAACATGTAAATTTGCTGGCCAAAATGATGCTTTATTTTCATTTAATGCAGAAATATAATTAAATAATGCATCAAGCCAGACATATATAACATGATTTTCATCATTTGGAACTTTTATTCCCCATTTAAATGATGTTCTTGAAACAGAAAGATCTTTGAGTCCAGATTTTACAAAAGAAATGACTTCATTTTTTCTGCTTTCTGGATGTATGAAATCTGGATTATCTTTATAAAAATTCAGCAATTTTTGTTGAAAAGATTCTAATCTAAAAAAGTAACTTGATTCTTCTATCCATTCTACTGGAGCTCCTGAAGGAGCATTACCATTTACCAATTCAGATTCTAAAAAATAAGCTTCATCTCTAATAGAATACCAACCTGAATATTTACCTAAATAAATTTGATTATTATTGATTAATTTTTGCCATACACTTTGCACAAAATTTTTATGCCTATTTTCCGTTGTTCTAATAAAATCATCATTAGATAAATTTAGGTCCTTTGTTAGGTTAATAAAATTTTGAGCAATTTTATCAACATATTCCTGAGTTTGAATTGAATATTTTTGCGCAGATTTTTCGACTTTTTGCCCATGCTCATCAGTGCCAGTTAAGAATTTAACGTCATACCCATCCAATCTTTTGAATCTTGCTATTACATCAGATACAATATTAGTATAAGCGTGCCCTATATGTGGTTTATCATTAACATAGTAAATAGGCGTTGTTATATAGAATTTTTTTTGCATTAAATGTAATTTATGCTTTATTCGTCAGGGTTAATAGTACGATTACCCTTTTTTATTGAAAATTGCAGCTGAGGCCCATCTAAATTTGCTGAATTACCAACTGTAGCAATTTGAATTCCCTTATTTACTATCTGGCCCTTTTTAACCAAAAATTTATCTAAGTTAGAATAAGCAGTCATATAGCCATTGTTATGCTTAAGTATAATCAAATTCCCGTATCCTTGCTGATTACCTAAATATGCCACTTCACCTCTTGAGGCTGCTTTAACTGGCTCACCTATTTCTGCAGCAATATTAATTCCTTCGTTAAACTTACCATTATGATCTCCATAAGTTTTTATTACACGACCATTTATAGGCCACATAAAGTCTTCTGAATTAATAGGGTAATGATTCTTGAAAAACTTATTTATTTTTTCTGCTTTCGGAGCTACAAGGTAACTATCCTTCGCCGTTAATGCATTCAAATTACTATCTTGCTTTTTGTTTCCATCAACTTGATTATTATTTTGTACTTCCTCAACATTTTCTTCATCATGAACTTTTGATGAATCAAAGTTAACATGCTTATATCCATCATGCTCTACAAATCCACTACCTGATTCAGAAATTACTATATAATCTCCAGCAAATATCTCTGAATCAACAGACAAACCATTTTTTTCAGCAAGTAAATTAAGATCAACATCATTAACCCTTGCTATACTTTCAAGGGTGTCATTTAATTTTATTAGATAATAATTGCCTATAGGAATCTTTATAATTGTTCCAGGCTTAATATTATCATATGAATCTAATGAATTTAATCGCTTAATTTCCTTAATTGGTACGTGATATTCCTGAGCCATTTCACTGACAGATTGAACTGTTTGACTCTTCACAAAGCGATATTTTTCTTTTTTTCCAAAATAAATTGATTGGTTATTTTCTATAATAGCAGTAGTATCAACCGAACTACATCCTGCTAGAAAACACACAAGAGAAAATCCAAGAAAATTACCAAATCCAGTTTTCATTTTATCCTATTACTTCTAATTATGATTATTTTTTGCTAACATAATTTTATTTTCTTTATGCAATGTACCATCTATTTTCTTTTTTTGATTATTAAAGGCAACTAATTTTTGTCCTTCAAGAGGGTTAGAAATCAAAGGTTTTACTTGTATAGGATTTATTGGTTTACCATATTTCCTAATTTCATAATGCAGATGAGCGCCGGTTGAACTACCAGTACTACCAACATATCCAATCACCTGTCCTTGTTTTACAGCCATGCCTCTTTTTATTCCAGGCTTAAATCTGCTCATATGGGCATATAAAGTTGAGTATTGATTATTATGCTTTATTGCTAAATATTTACCATATCCCGCTCCATATCTCACAACTTGAACCACACCATTACCAGCTGCTAAAATAGGTGTTCCTGTTTTTGCAGCATAGTCGACCCCCTTATGTAATTTATTGCATTTTGCAATATGGTGGAACCTAATTCCAAACCCTGAAGAAATACGAGCTCGATTAATAGGTTTACTTAGCATTGCACTTTTTAAATTCCTTCCATCAGCGTAATAATAGCTAATATTGCCTTTATTATCTTTATATTGGTACACTTCATATTTCTTATTGTTGATGGATAAATATGCATAAAGTATATTTCCATCACTAACTTTTTTACCTTCTAAAGTTTCGTTATAATTAAATAGTATCTTAAATTCGCTATCATTTTTAACATCTCTTTTAAAGTTAACCTCATTACTTAACATTTTAATATATTCCATAATAATTCCAGGAGATGCACCCTGAGATAACGCACTATTATACAGACCATCTTTAGCATATCCCTTTACTAACTTGGATTTGCTATTAATGGTTTGTTTAAGAAGCTTTAAATCGTAATTATTTTTACTTTCATTATAAACCCCTTCAATAATTTTATTATCAATATGAATGGTTATATTATATGGCAAATAACCTACCTTGATTTTACTACCATCTTTAGAACTAAATAAGAATTTTATTTCCTGCCCAACACTTATACTCAGAACATTGTATAATTCATTAATTTGTTTTGATATAGAATAGGTATCAGATGAGTTAAATCCAACTTCAGATAATATCTTTATCATACTATCTCCTTTTTGCACAATGTGCACATACTCATTGCTTAAGAATTGTGAACTGGATATAGTTTCAGTCTCATCTTCCGATTCTTCTTCCGTATCTCCACTATAATCAGTTTGGTTAAATGGAACATCAGCACTTATAGATTTTATGGTACCAGAAGAATCATTTTTAATGCTAAAAATAAAACTTACAACAATATAAAAAATCGCAAAGCCGAATAAAAAAAAGTTAATTCTCTCAAGTCTCATTAAACCTAAAAAATAGCGCATTGAACCAGTTTATTTGATGAGTAGTATTATAAGCATACAATTTAGAAATTTTCAAGAATTAATGTCAAAATCCATTAACACAATTCTAAATAATTTCCCTCACATTAGCTTTTCATGAGCTCTACAAACTATATTTAATTTCCTATAGTATTTTTAATTTTGCATATATCTTGCCAATGAATGTAGCAATTTTAAACTATTTAATTGTGCCATTAAATTTTTAAGTTGATTTATATCTGTTACCTCAATAATTACTGAGCATTCAAAAAAGTCCTCAAATTTGTTTGTAGTGGTGACATTAATCATATTGATCTTCAAATCAAATATACAATTAACTACCTCTCTCAAACTACCTATCTTATTTGATATAAGTAAAATAAGTTTAGAATGATAAAATTTGTCATTTGAATATTTCCAATTAAAATGGCTTATTTGGTAATCACGCTCGTAATAAGTTTTAATTTTATTGCAATTTGCCCTATGAATACCATACCCTTTATCTTTATCTAAAAATTCAATTGCTTCTTCTCCATTCACAGGATAACAGCAATCAGCAAAGTGTAAATTTATGTCTTTTTTTACTACATTACTTAGGCTATACTTATAGCTCCTTTGTATTTTTCTTTTCAAATTGATGAAAAATTTAATTATATTATAACTCCTTTTTAGATCGGGATAAGAGGCCTTGACTATATCCTTTATCTCAAGTTTATCTTGACCTATTAATAAAAAAAGCTCATTTAAATCTCGACATTTTATCAACCCATTAGTTGGTATTATTATTTTGGATTTATCAAATTTAATATTATGTCTATCAAGATAATTTCTATAATTTGCCTTTCCAACTTCAATAAATCGAGTTTTTTGAATATCATTAATATATTTCTTCAATTGCGTCTTTGCTTTGCCAGTATTCAAAATCTCTAACCACAATTCTGAGGCCTTATTTTTTTTAGCGCAAATAATTTCTATCTGATCTCCATTTTCCAATTCATATATAATGGGTACAGTTTCTTTATTAACAATTGCACCAACGCATTTAAGTCCTACATCAGAGTTTATATAAAATGCAAAATCCAAAGCTGTTGCACCTTTAGGTAGAACTACTAATCCACCTTTTGGAGTAAAGCAATATACTTGATGATAATGTATTTCTAATCTGGAATACTCCAATACTTCATTTGGGCTATTAGAATCCTTTACTATAGATAACATCTCACTAATCCATGCGAAACGTTCCTCTTTTTCATTATCATTAAGCTGTAGTTGTTTATATTGCCAATGAGCCGCAACACCAAATTCAGCAATCTTATGCATTTCCTTGGTCCTTATCTGAATTTCAATTCTATAATTCTGAGGACCTATAATAATCGAATGCAATGACTTATAACCGTTGATTTTGGGAGTACTTATATAATCTTTGAATCCACCATGTACCATATGATAATTACTATGAATGGCACATAATGCTGCATAACAATTTTTATCATTCTCAACTATTATTCTAAATGCAAAAACATCTGATAAATTTTCAAATGATAATTTTTTATTTTGAATTTTTCTCCAAATTGAGCATAGCTTTTTCTCTCTGCCCGTTATATCAACAAGACCAATATCGGGGTCAGCTAAAATACCTTTTAGCTCATTAATAATTTCCTGTACTAAACTTTTACCATCCTTTCTAATAAAATTTAATTGACGTTCTATATTCAATTTATCCCTAGGATAAAGTTCTGCAAAAGCTAAATCTTGTAGTTCATTTTTAAAACTATGAATACCAATTCTTTCAGCTAAAGCAGAATGAATATCCATAGTTTCGGTAGCAATTTTCCTTCTTTTATTTGCGTCTTTAATGCAATGAAGAGTTCTCATATTATGTAATCTATCTGCAAGTTTTACTATTAGCACTCTAATATCTTTCGAAACAGCACATATGAGATTTCTATAATCTTCAACTTCCTTTTCTTCTGAATTTAAAACAACATTCCTTGATTCTATAGTTGTAAGCTTAGATATGCCCTGAACCATACTTGCTATTTTTTCATCAAAACTATTTTTTATTTCATTATACGTTAGTGAAGTATCCTCAATAGTATCATGTAAAAGAGCAGTAACAATTGTTGCTGTATCCATATTTAAATCAGCCACTATCTTTGCAACCTCTAAAGGATGTGTTATATATGGCTCATTAGATGCTCTATATTGTCCTTCATGAGCTTTATATGCAATTTTGAAAGCTTTGTTAACAGCGACTGTATCAATGCTAGAATTGTCTTTTATTTTATTAAGCAATTCATTAAAGGAAACTCGCACTTCTTCACTCCAGACTTTTCTTACCACTCCGCTCATTTTGGTTTAATTAATTTTATTTTCATTTATAATGTAAAAAGGAATCTAATTTTAAATAGATTTTATTTTTTAAATCAAGCTTAAAAAAATAAAAACAGAGTTATGGAATCAAAAATTAATGACAAAAAAGAGATTAAGAATTTACAAGAGCAAAAATTTACTACAAAAAGAGCTACCGTCGAACAATTAGAGGAAATATTATACGAGCCAATTAAAGTTCTCGATCATGGATTTATAAGAGTAGTTGACTATATGGGAGATGATTCTGCAATAGTCCAAGCAGCAAGAGTCTCATATGGTAAAGGAACAAAGATGCTAAGCCAAGATAAAGGCCTGATAAATTACTTAATGAGACACTATCATACTACTCCCTTTGAAATGTGTGAAATAAAATTGCATGTTAAGTTGCCAATATTCATAGCTAGACAGTGGATAAGGCATAGAACAGCAAATGTTAACGAATATTCGGCTAGATATTCAATTTTAGATAAAGAATTTTATCTACCTGACCCTCAAAATATTGAAATCCAGTCGCAATCAAATAAACAAGGACGAGAAGGTACATTAGATCCAAGTCAAGCGCAAAGAGTTTTAGATATAATTAGGGATGACTCTTTAAGATGCTACGATAATTACATGGAACTATTGAATTTAAATGAAAAAACTGGGGAAATAAATGATCCGAATAAAGAAGGTATAGCCAGAGAATTAGCTAGGATGAATTTAACATTGAATTATTATACACAGTGGTACTGGAAAATAGATTTGAACAATTTGTTGCACTTTTTAAGATTAAGAGCTGATTCGCATGCACAGTATGAAATTAGGGAATATTCTAACGTAATTCTTGATATAGTTTCAAAATGGGTGCCGCTTACGTATGAAGCATTTATAAATTATAGAAAAGACTCTATTAATCTCTCAAAAACAGCAGTAGAAACTATAAAGAGGATGCTAAAAGGTGAAAAATTATCTCAAGAAAGTAGTGGAATGTCTAAAAGAGAGTGGTCTGAATTTTGCGATGCGTTCTTAAATCAAAAATAAACTGCTACCCTTTTTGATGCATGTCAATATCCAAAAAAATATGGAATAATCTACTAAATTAATCTAGTATGTGTTTTTTTTAATTATGCTTACGTTAAATCATGAAGGTAGCTTTTTTATTTCCAGGACAAGGTTCTCAATTTATAGGAATGGGCAAGGAATTATATGAAAATTTCAACGAAGCAAAAGAAGTTTTTGAAACTGTAAATGATGCTTTAAACCAAAAATTGACCAAAATTATTTTTGATGGCGATGACGAAGATTTAAAAATTACAAGTAATACTCAACCTGCAATTATGGCAACCTCAGTTGCAGTTTTCAGGGTTCTCAGTTCACTTTCAAATAAAAATATCACAGAATTATGCTCTATCTCTGCAGGTCATTCTCTTGGAGAATATAGTGCTCTATGTATTGCAGAAACACTAAAATTAAGTGATACAGCAAAAATATTGAGAGCAAGAGGAAATGCAATGCAAAAAGCAGTACCTGCTGGAGAGGGAGCTATGTATGCATTGATTGGTGGAGACGAAGTTGCAGCAGAAAAAATTTGTTCAATATTATCGAAAAACGGTATTTGTGAAATTGCCAATGACAATGGTGGGGGGCAGATAATACTTAGTGGTAGCAAACAGGCCTTTGAAAAAATCAATGATTTAGCAAAAGATTTTGGCATTAGAAAGGCAATACCTCTTCCAGTGAGCGCTCCTTTTCATTGCAGCTTAATGAAGGAAGCAACCTCGATTATGAAAGAGGTACTGGAAGAATATCATTTTCAACCTCCAAAAATTGATATAATTGCAAATTACTCTGCAACACTTTATAAGTTAGACAGTAATATAAGGGATTCATTAGTAAAGCAAATTGAAGGCAAAGTTAGGTGGCGTGAAACAATTGCTAAAATGTATCAGGAAAAAGGGGTTAGAAAATTTGTTGAAATTGGACCTGGAAAAGTTTTATCAAATCTTATCAAACGAGATTATCCAGATGTAGAGATTCATAGTATTGAATCGCCATCGGACATTGAAAATTATTTAAAATAGGAGGAGTGAATGTTTAATTTAACAGGTAAGCTTGCTTTAGTTACTGGTGCAACAGGGGGTATTGGGCAGTCTATTGTGAAAGCATTAGCAAATCAGGGAGCTAAAGTTATCATGGTTGGCAGAAATGAAGAAAAATTGCAAAATTTAAAGCAGGAATTGAGTGATAAAGTATATTCACTTATTTGTGATTTTAATGATGATTCACAAATTAATTCTTTAATTGAAAATGCAGAAAAACAATTTGGTAATATCGATATTTTAGTATGTAATGCCGGCATTACAAAAGATAATTTGGCACTTAGAATCAAAGATGAAGACTGGGACATAGTCATTCAAATGAACCTAACCTCAACTTTTAAATTAAACAGAGCAGCTATTAAATCTATGATGAAAAGAAGGTACGGCAGAATTATTAACATTTCATCTGTGATTGGCTTAAGTGGAAATGCCGGTCAGTCTAATTATGCCGCAAGTAAAGCTGGGATAATTGCAATGTCAAAATCAATTGCAAAAGAGGTTGCATCCAGAGGTATAACAATCAATTGCGTTGCTCCAGGCTATATTGATACCCCTATGACAGAAGTTTTAGGTGAGGATATAAAAAATTCTATAATTGCACATATTCCTACAGGTAGGATTGGAACACCTCAAGACGTGGCAAATGCAGTTTTATTCCTTGCATCTGATGAAAGCTCATACGTCACTGGTCATACCCTAAGCGTTAACGGTGGAATGTTAATGCAATAATGCTACAAGATGTTTATGAAAAATATATCTCAGCTAATGGGTATAAAAAAGATGCCAGTCAATTAGCATTAATTAATTTACTTGCTGATTATAGCTCCCAAATCGAAGATTCAGAAAATTTAATCAGCAGGCTATTTAACAGAAAAAAATCCAAAAAACATGGTGTTTATTTATGGGGGAAAGTTGGGAGAGGAAAAACTTTCATCCTCAATATGTTCTATAATAATCTAAAAATTAATAATAAATTCAGGCAACATTTTCACGAATTTATATTGGATTGCCATGAAAAAATAAACAATCTAAATCAGCAAAAAAATGTTGATGATAAAGTCGCTAGAATTGCCAAAGATATTTCACAAAAATTTAAAATTCTATATTTAGATGAGTTTCAAATAAATAATATTGCAGATGCAATGCTACTATCAAAAATTTTCACAGAATTAATTGCCAGTGGCACTTATATATTTTTCACATCAAATTCCAGGCCTGAAGAAATTTATAAACATGGGCTTAAAAGAGAATACATATACCCCTTCATTGAGTTAATTAAGGAAAAAATTGAGATTTTTAATCTAGATGCCGAGGTAGATTTCAGAATGGAAAAACTAAAGGAATTTAAATTATTCATGCATCCTTATAATCAACAAAAATTTCAATCACTAATTGATAATTTCCTCGATGTTAAGGATTATATACAAACAAAAATTCAAATATCAGAAAATAGATATTTATACATCAACAGAAGTGCTGGCAAAATTGCAAGATTTACATTTAATGAATTATGCGTAGAAAATTTAGGGTCAAGTGATTATATAGCTTTATGTAAGCATTTTACCATATTAATAATCGAAAATATTCCGCAGTTAAAATTTGATAATCACAATGAAGCATTAAGATTTATTACTTTGATCGATTGCATGTATGATAATAAAATTATTGGCATCTTTTCTGCAGAAACCGAATTAGATATGCTATATATTGGAAAAATCCACAGAGCTGAATTTGATAGAACCATTTCCAGGATATATGAAATGCAATCAAACAAATACCTAAATATAGCATAATTCAGATAAGCATTAACATCGTCATTCTCCGCTCATCACTCCTTGTCACTACATATCTGATTCAAGCTATATAAGAAGAAAAATAAGCAAAAAAAATATAAAAAAGAACTGCCTTACAGAAGGCAGTTCTAATAATCTTAGATAGATATCTGTGTGATATTATATAGATTGAATCAATTGTAATAAATGATGTGGAGTTTGAATCAATTTAGCTTCAGCCGCAATCGCTGCAGTCAATTTAGCTTGCTCTTGAGAGAAGTCTTTTGTTAATTGTGTAAAGTCTGCATCCAAGAATTGAGCTCTAGCAGCATCAACGTTTTCAATTGCTGTTGAAATACTATCCGCAACCATTCTAAACCTAGACTGATAAGCACCGATTTTAGAGTTATACTCAAACATAATTTCTAGTGTTTTATCAATTTGCGCTTGTGCATCTTCAGCACTTTGAACTGAAGTTAATTCAATTTTATCAATACCAAGATCCGCTGTTTTAACACTATCAAATCCAATAGAAATTCTTTGATCTGATTCTACACCAACTTGGAACACAATAGGATTTCCTGCTGGTTTGGTACCTTCAAAATCAACAACTTTACTACCTTGTGTAATTGTTGTTGTTGCTGGTTTAGCACCAGCAGCACTATGTGCTATCGCGATATTTGTACCACCCACTACAGTAATTGCTTTGATCCCAGCCAAATTATCAACAGTGAAATAACTTTTTGTGCCATCTACGGATTCAATTTTTTTGCTAGTTTTATCAACTTGATATATAGCCTTCCCTGATGTATCTAGAATATAATCACCTTTTTTGGTAGCACCTGAACCTGATGAAGCAGCAGTAGCATCGTCGGCGTAATTAGTAGTAGCAACAAGGTCAAATGCACCAGTAGCTGAAGTATATTTTAAAATTTGATTTCCGGTAGAATCAACAATTCCTGATTTATCAATACCAGTACCAGTATTATTATTAACAACTTTCAACTGCATGCCTTCAGCAACATTGAAAGTAGCGCCATTTTCAGTTGAGCCATCGATTAATTTTCTACCGTTGAATTCTGTTCCTGTTGATATACGGTTGATCTCAGCTTTCAACTGTTGCGCTTCAAGGTCAATCAATTTTCTATCGCTGTCACTAGCACTACCTGTTAAAGCCATGATTGATAATTGATCAAGCCGTTTTAAAATATTTACCACACCCTTTGTTCCACCGTAAGCAATGTTGAGTACAACTGATGCTTGGTGAGCACTTTTAAGAGCTTCTTTTTGTACTCCTAGATTTATTTCCAATTTTGTACCAATCGCAAGACCTGCTGGATCTTCGTATGGAAATAGAATTCCTTCTCCAGAAGATATCTTGTTGGCAATTGTAGAAGAATTTTCTAGAATTCTGCTGATCTGATCTTGTACACCAGCTGTTTGCGTATTAGTAATTGATGGTATAGACATTGTCTTTCTCCAATTTAAAGTTTATTAAAACGAGACTGCTGTCAATAAATGATTTATCCCACGTTAGAAAAAGTTGGCCATTATTAAGTTGCTCTAAAAACAGAGCTTTGATGAACCCCTTTAACACACTACTCAAGATAAATTACGACTTCTGTCGTTACACTTCTTATCCAAAACGTTAACACGTTAAGAAGTATTTGCAAGTATTTATTTTAGGTAGTATGTGAATATGTAAAATTTTATCGCCAAATTAAAAAAAGAATTATGCTTTTAATATTTCTATTTATATTGTAAAAAATACTTATTTAGCTTTGTTAAGAATAATGAATAAACAAGAGGAGATATCCTTCAGCAATCTGTCTGAGTTAGCAATAACACCTATGATGAAGCAATATTTAGGTTTAAAATCTGCACATAAGGATTATTTATTGTTCTATAGACTTGGAGATTTTTATGAATTATTTTTTGATGATGCGCTGATTGCTTCAAAGGCACTGAATATAGTGCTGACAAAAAGGGGGAAGCAAAGTGGAGACGATATACCAATGTGCGGTGTTCCACACCACAGCGCTACTCACTATATAAATAAACTACTAAGGGATGGTTATAGCATTGCTATTTGTGAGCAGCTTGAGCCTCCAGAAGAGGCAAAAAAAAGGGGATATAAAGAGGTAGTTAGAAGAGAAGTTGTTCAGATTATCACCCCTGGAACGTTGATGGATGATCAATTGTTGGACCCTAAAAATGCTAATTATTTGATGTCAATTGCAGGGCATAATAATTCATTTGCAATTTCGTGGATTGAACTAACTACAGGTGAATTTTATGTTTCTAATTGTAGTAAAACGCAAATTATCAATGAAATATCAAGGCTTACTCCTAAAGAAATTTTAATTCCTAAAAAATTAAGTGATGACCAAAGCATATTAAATTCAAAAGTCGCACTTACTGTTAGAAGTGACAATATATATGATTATAAAAGTTGCGTTAGTAGACTTGAAGATTATTATAAGATTAATTCTATCAAAGGGTTAGGAGATTTTAATCAAGCGCAGGTGATGGCTGCAGGTTCTCTGGTTGAATATATAGTGCATACTCAGAAGAATAACTTACCCAAGTTAAAAGTTTTAAAAAAGCTGGATAGAGAATTTTTCATGGAAATTGATGCATCAACTAGGATGAGCCTCGAGCTTGATAAAACTGCTGAAAATAGAGAATTTAATTTACTAAATACAATTGATAAAACCATAACATCAGCAGGGGCAAGGCTAATAAAAAATAGATTGAACTCACCTCTTAATAATTCAGCAGTTATAAATAAAAGGCTAGATTGCGTAGAATTTTTTTGTAATAAAAATGACCTCAGAAAGCAAACTAGAGAGTATCTAAGATACTTTCCAGATGTTCAAAGGGCATTATCAAAAATATTTATCAATAAAGCAATACCTAGAGATTTAAATGTTGTTAAGAATGGTTTAAAAATTGCAACTATGGTCAGCGAATTGCTGAGAATTAAGGATACAAAATTAATTGATGAGATAAATTCTCTCGTTTCTCAAATTTTTGGATATGGCAAGTTGGTAACTGAATTAGAAGAAGCTCTAATTCCCAGTGAAGAACCTATAGATGGACAAAGTTTTATAAAAAAGGGTTACAACTCATACCTGGATGAGCTGTATGATTTAAAGAATAATTCCAACGAAAAAATTATTAGTATAAGGGAAAAGTATAGAAAAAAAACTGGTGTACAAAATTTGAAGATATCTAAGAATAATATTTTTGGCTATTTTGTTGAAGTAACCAGTTTAAATGCAGATAAATTAGATGGTGCTTTTTTTATTCATAAGCAGACACTAGGAAATTATGTGAGATATTTTACAACCGAATTGAAGGATTTGCAAAACGTCCTGCTTAATTGTGATAATAAAATTAGTAATTTGGAGCAGGAAATTTTTAATAAACTATGTGATAGCGCCAAAAACTATTTTGATGAGATTAGCTTAGTTATAGATAGTATTTCTAACCTTGATTTTTATAGTTCTCTAGCGGAATTTGCTGTGCAAAATAATTATGTTAGACCCATTGTAGATGGCAGTGATACATTTCTGATTGAGGAAGGTAGGCATCCGATTGTGGAACATTTTCAAAAAGAAAATTTTATTTCAAATACTTCAAATATAACAGAAGAAGAAAAAATATGGCTTATTACTGGGCCTAATATGGCTGGTAAAAGCACTTTTTTAAGGCAGAATGCTTTAATTTGTATTCTTGCACAAATTGGCAGTTACGTACCTGCTAAAAAGGTGCATATTGGTGTTGTTGATAAAATATTTAGTAGGATAGGTGCCGCTGATAACATTGCCAAGGGTGAGTCTACTTTTATGGTAGAAATGACCGAAACAGCATATATTATCAATAATGCTACTGCAAAATCATTAGTTATTCTTGATGAAATTGGCAGAGGAACCTCAACTCATGATGGGATATCAATAGCTTGGGCTGTGCTTGAACATTTGCACAACAAGATCAATTGTAGAACTTTATTTGCAACGCATTATCATGAATTAACTCAGTTAAATAAGTATCTCAGTAAAGTTGCTAACTATACTATGGAAGTTAAAGAATGGAATAAAAAAATTGTATTTTTGCATAAAATAATTTCTGGCGTGGCAGATAGTTCATATGGCATTCATGTTGCAGAATTAGCAGGATTACCTAAGGATGTGATAAGTACTGCCAAAAAGATATTATGTAATTTCGAGAAACAGGATGCAATTGAGGTTCAAAATTCTTATCAAGAAGATAATAACGTTGAAAAAAATGAGGTTCTAATAATGCTTAAGAATATTGATATTAACAATATTTCTCCAATGCAAGCGCAACAAATTTTATTTGAATTAAAAAATAAGGCGTAGTTTTTAAAATTATTTATTCGTGTACTAGTAAAATAGTGTAGCTTGTGGTACAAAATTACAGTAAAATTATTATGTACTTCTAGATATTATAAATGATTATTCAAGGAATTAAATGTGAATGGGAGCTCGTTATAGGCTTAGAAATTCATGCACAATTGAGTTCAAACAGTAAATTATTCTCTAGTGCTTCAACTGGTTTTGGTGAGGAGAATAACGAGCAAGTATCATTTATTGACTCAGCAATGCCAGGTATGTTGCCAGTAACAAATGAAAAGTGTGTAGAGTTGGCTGTAAGAGCAGGTCTTGCACTTGATGCTAAGATCAATGAGTTCTCTATGTTCGATAGGAAAAATTATTTTTACCCTGATTCTCCTCAAGGCTACCAAATTTCTCAGTTTTTTTACCCAATAGTATCCGATGGTAGTATTGAAATTACGACAAAAGAAGGGAAGCAAAAAACAATTATTATAAATCGTATTCACATTGAGCAAGATGCCGGAAAAAGCATTCATGACCAAAGTCCTACTGAAACTTTTATTGACTTAAATAGAGTGGGAGTTCCCTTAATTGAAATAGTCACAAATCCAGATTTTCAAGACCCTGATGAAGTTGAGCAATTCATGAAAAAATTGCGAAATATATTAAGGTATATTGATGTCTGTGACGGAGATTTAGAAAAAGGTTCAATGCGATGTGATGCCAATGTTTCAGTTATGAAAAAAGGAGCCAATGAGCTAGGAACAAGGGTTGAAATAAAAAATCTGAACTCCTTCAAAAACATTGGCAAGGCTATAATGTATGAGGCAAATAGACAGGTAGAATTACTGGAAGATGAACAAAAAATTGTTCAGGAAACTAGATTATTTGATGTTAATTTGGGTCAAACAAAGTCTATGAGAAAAAAGGAAGAGGCTAATGATTATAGGTATTTTCCTGATCCAGATTTATTACCACTGAAAATTTCTTCAGAGTATATCAATAATATTAGAAATAACCTTCCTGAATTACCAGAAGATAAGAAGAAGAGGTATATCAAAGAATATGGTATCACTGAATATGATTCTGAAGTATTAACTGCGGACAAAAACGTTGCAGAATTTTTTGAAAAAATTGCTAAAAAAATTGAACCTAAGCTTGCTGCAAATTGGATTTGTGCTGAGCTTTTTGGTAGATTAAATAAAGTAGGTATGGAGTTTAGTAATTTATCCATTAGTTCTGAAGATTTCACTTCTTTGCTGGAGCTAATTGCTTCTAATAAAATTTCAGGCAAGATAGCAAAAGAAGTGCTTGATAAAATGTTTGACACTAATGAAGCGCCAGAAAAGATAGTCGAAAAATACAATCTATCTCAAATTTCTAATATTGGTGAAATTGAAAAATATATCGATGACATTATCAGTGCTAATCCTGAAAAGGTTGAGGAGTATAGGTCAGGGAAGGATAAATTATTTGGTTTTTTCGTCGGGGAAATAATGAAAGTGAGTAAAGGTAAGGCTAATCCTCAAAGCGTTAATGAAATATTAATAAAAAAGTTACAATCCAATTGAAAATGATAATTCAATGTAAAAATTGTGATACGAGGTTTAGAGTTAGTGAATCTGAAATTGGTAATCACGGAAGAATGGTTTGTTGTTCTGTATGCGAATATGAATGGTTACATATATCTAATGAGGAAAATGTTAGGTTAGGTGAAGGCAATGAGCCAATAATTACTCAAATCGCCAGTAAAAATATTAAAAAATATATAGCTTCTATAATTTACTCACTTATTGTTTTTATTGCTTTATCTTTATTCCTATATGTTGAGAGAGAGTTTTTAGTTGATCAGCATGCTTTTTTTGAAATTTTTTATAAATTATTTGATTATCATAATGCTGAAGGTCTAAAAATAGAACTTTCTAGGCCAATTAAAGAAGAATATGGAGATGATAATTTTAACAGGCAAGTTAGGTATAAAATACCAATCAAAATCATTAATGATTCTGATAAAACAAAATTTGTGCAAACAGTAAAAATAATAGGTTATGACGAAAATAATAGAATACTAAATATGTCAACCAATCTTAGGAAGGATATTCCGCCTCATTCTGAATTTAATGTGTCAATATGTCCAGACGAAGAAATTGGGGAGTTGGATTTTATTTTTGTGAGGATAGGAAATATTCACGATTTAAAAAATTTTCACCACAATCATGAACATAAGGAATCAAAGAAATAGATTTAATTGGGCATAATATCTATACTTAATCATAATCAATATTTATTTGACGCAATAATCAAAATGTTCGCAAAGTGTTACGTTTAAACGTTAAATGTAGCATTCAAGCGCACTTTTTTATTGCTATTTTTACTAAAAAAAACTAGATTATATCCAATAAACCTCAAGGAGAGATGGCCGAGTGGCTGAAGGCGCTTCCCTGCTAAGGAAGTATACGATTTTTTCGTATCGAGGGTTCGAATCCCTCTTTCTCCGCCAGATTTTGTTGAGCTGAATTTTCTCAGGTTATTTCGTTCGCATTATGTATACTTCAAAACCCCAGTATTCATAGGCTTTAACTCGTTTTAGTCACGCAACATATGCATACGTAGAGAATCACAAAATCATCGATTTTTACCTAAAATCTCCAATTTTAAGCGATTGGTATTACTCTCCGTTTCTGCATTACATGCGAACGAACGACCAGAAGGCTTACATGTCCAGAACCTAAAGCTTCAGTACATTCGACACGTTGATTTTATAAAATTATTTTACGAAAGGTAAGCGAGATACGTCTTTGACGCTTTAACCCATTATCACTTTTCCTTGCAGCAATTCCATGTTTCCACTTATATCTCGCATCGCCTTTAAGAATTAATAAGCTTGCAGGCCTCAGATAAATATGTTCCTTGAGGTTACCATTAGTCAGTTCCATCACACACCACGATGCGAGACTTAATGAACAAATGGTATCTGCAAAACACGGTACGCAATCTATATGGGAAGCAATACCCTGGCCAGGCATATATTCATTGATTATAACTTGATCTGGTTTGTCTATAAATATCGATTCTGAATATAGCTTATAGCATAATTCATCTATCCAATAAGGCATTTTCCCAAGATAATTCGATGAACCTATAGATCTGGCTGTATAATCATATTTGTAACCATAATGCTGCGTTCTGCGTTTTAGATCTAAATTCCACTCCTGAGTATCAATCAGTTTTAGCAATTTCTCTTCGTACGCTGAAGAAATATAGTTTGAGATATATGTCAACCCAGGAATATTAATCTCTTCATTAAACAAACATTGCTGATTCATATTCGAAACTCATAAGTTGCAAATTTAGAATAATCATCAATCCCAATTTCTTCTTGATGAGTCATTGTATGTTCATATTCTGGATAATCTTTGGGATTAAACTTGTATTTTGTCGGCTGGCTTATTCCTAATTCTTCAGCTAACTCATCAAAACGAAACGTATTGTTATAAAAATCAGAATCAACAACAGTTATTAAAACCACTCCATCTTTTTTTAAAATATACGAAGCAGATATTATAAATTTTTTCACTAAAACATAATTTGCATTGATGCCATTAATGCCTTCTCTACTACCGGAGTGCGGGAATTGAAAAATCACTGTATCAAAAGTATTGGAGTAAAAATGTTTGTGCAATTCTGTTGCATCTAATCCATGCAAAACTTTTATTCCAGCTTGTTTCAATAACTTAGCATTAAATTGAGCATACTCAGACAATTCTGAATAATCTTCATATGTAGAAGTGATAAAGTTAGGTAATAACCGTAATTTCTTTACCAAGCTAATAGTAAAGCTTAAATTTCCTTCTCCTACTAAAAGTGTCTTACTTTTTTTTATTTTAGATATAACATCATATTTAGTTATGCTCTTATAAAGCATGTAAAGCTCGTGATCCAAAGTTCCTAATTCTTTTGTTTGTCCATAGTAACCTTGCTCTATTAGCTTTAAATTAAGGTCAAATACTTTTGCCCTTAATTCCAGTATTTTGAATGCACAAGGAAAATCTTCATTATGTATCATATACCTTCTTAATAAATATTATTTGAGATAATATCACTATAAACCGAGAGCACTAATACTAGGAAGCGCTAAAAAATAATTTTCTTCACTTTATTCGAATTTTATGTAAAATAACTTGATAGATAAATTAGTATTTACTATAATGGCGAAAGAATAGCCTGATATAGATCATTATGCTTTTTAATAGCATTTCAAAAAAATCGATCGATCTTTTTCTTTTAGGCACCATTATCCTTATGTTTATTGCCATGTGTGGCGAAGCGGATATATATGTTCCAGCTTTTCCCGAAATGGTGACGTATTTTTCGATATCGGAAGATAAAATTCAACTTATTTTAAGTCTCAATTTCGCCGGCTTGTGTTTAGCTAGTTTAATTTGCGGGCCTTTATCTGATGCCTTGGGACGAAGGAAAGTATTGTTAATCGGGCTGAGCGCTTTTTTTGTGAGCAGTCTGGGGTGTGTTTTTGCTCAAGATTTTACGAGCATGTTAGTTTGGCGTTTCATTCAAGGCATGTCAGCTTCTGTGCCGATGGTGGTGGCCACTGCCGTCTTTTTGGATAAGTATTCCTTGGATAAAGCGAGTAATTAATTGGGATTATCAATAGTGTTATTTCTGTTGCTATTGCAGGAGCCCCTATATTGGGTGCATGGCTAAGTAGTGCATTTCATTGGAGATTGAATTTTGTGATCATCACCATTTTGGTTTTTCTCTCATTAGTGGGCACTTGGCTTTTTATTGACAAATCCCTTCCAAAAGAAAAACGAACAAAATTAAATCTGGTTGGTGTTTTAAAAGGTTATGGTAAATTACTGACGAGTTTTGATTTTATGGGTTATACGGTTATTTCTTTATTGCCGTTTACGGGAATTGTAATTTATGTCTCGAATTTGTCTTTGATTTTTATTAATTATTTGGAGATTTCAACTAGAGAATTTGGTTTTTATCAAGCGCCTCCCATGGTTAGTTTTTTACTGTTTTCAGCTTTGAGTGCTAAGGTGATTGCTAAAAAAGGTGTGGATTATACTCGAAATTTAGGAGGGGGGGATTATTTTAACGGGCGGTACGAGTTTATTTTTGACGGCTCTTTATGCTCATACTTCTCCTCTTTAGATTTGTTTATCAATGGCTGTTTTTGCTGCAGGTGGCGCTTTAATCGTTGGTATTTTCGCGATGAAAGCATTAGAGCTGTTTCCTGATATGAAAGGCAGTGCATCTTCAATGAGTGCGGCCATTAGGCAGCTTCTGGCTTTTCTACTTGTTATTGCTTCTGAGTTAATGTTTGATGGCACTATTAAGCCGGTTGCCGTGCTGTTGTTCGCTTATATGAGTATTGCATTGATTTGGTATATAAAAATAGAAAGAACAAGACGCACTATGGTCAATATGACATAAGGGTACACACTCTAACTTTGATAACTTTTTAAACATTACGCTTGTGATCCCCCCGCCAAAACTTCATCCACAATACGCCAGTTACTGCTTTTTTCACCGGGAAATGCCCTGCATAAGGCTTTCCATAAGGCCCAGCCACGACCGCGAGCCCAAGTAGCGCTATCAAGCTTTAGTGCGGCACGAAACGCTTCTCTGCTTTTACCAGTTAATAAGGCCCAAGCGATTGCTAAATCGCACGCTGGATCACCAATGCCAAGTTGCCCAAAGTCAATCACAGCGTTTAACTGCCCATTGTTCACCAAGAGATTGCCTACAGCAATATCACCATGAATCCAAACTGGTGGTAGTTCCCAGGCGGAAGCAAGTGCCAAATCCCATACTTCTGTGATCGCTTTAGCATAACTTTTATCCTCCAAGTTTTCTATGGCTTCTCGAGTTTCTGCATCATAGATTGCAAGAGAGCCACCACGATAAAGATTATGCTCTCCTGCTAATGGTCCATCTGTCGCATCACATTGTTGTAGGGCATTTAAAAATTCCGCCAACGCTATGGCAAATTGGCTTAAATCTTTGATGCGTTCAATGGATGCAGTACTTCCCTCAAGCCATTTACAAATTGACCAATACAAGGGATATTCAGCTCCAGGTTGGCCCATCGCCAGTGGCACAGTAATTGGCAAAGGTAAGTGCGCTGCTAATTTAGGCAGCCAATGCTGCTCCTTTTCAACTTGCCATGAGTATTTAGCATGGCTTGGCAACCGAACGCTCATATGCTCGCCTAAATGAAAAGTTTTATTATCCCAACCGCCGAATTCGACTGGTTTGATCTCAAGATCAGCCCACTTTGGAAATTGTTCAGCAATAAGTCGCCGCACAAGCGGTACATCGAGAGGAATTTTATCGTGATCAAAAATCTGCATACAATAATCCATCAACACATCTTTTGTCCATTTTGAACCTTTGGATCAACAGTTATCAAGCAAATAGCGCCACGTTCATCAGAAAATCCCACAAGCAAAAATTGAGACTTAAAGCCGGCTATGTTTTTCTCACCTAGATTCACACAACCCACAATTTGCCTTCCCATCAAAGATTTGTGCGTATAGTGTATCGTCACTTGTGCCGATGTTTGCAAAATTCCAATCTCTGCACCAAAATCTGCCCATACTTTATAAGCAGGTTTTTTGGCTCTTGGAAATTCCTCTACTTTAATAATCGTGCCAGAGCATAAATCAACACGCTCAAATTCTTCATAACTTATTGTTGTCATTTATTACCTCTTTGATTATGCATAACAGCGTAACTACTATTCTCGAAAAAATCAATATCCGATAATAACGCTATTTCTTATCATCACCAATGGTAATAATTGCTAGCATTGTTATCGAAATCTGCTAAAATCGTGGTCGATGAAGTTGATATTCCCCACCCAATTTGGAGGTGGTTATTTTAATGGATGTCAACCTCCGCCATTTAACTTTATTTGTGATTAATGATGAATTCCAAAGTTAAAGTAGCTTATGTGATTTTAGCTTTGCCATTTAATCAAGAATTTTCGTATAAAATATCTGAACAACATAAACCTAAAATTGGCTCTATAGTTAAAGTAAATTTTAGAAAAAGAGAGCAAATTGGCATTGTAACAAATATAGAAAATGTTGATAAAAGCAATTTGGACTTTGAGTTAAAGGAAATTATTGCTGTATATGATTTACCTTTAGTTAATTCCAAATTATTAGATTTTGCAAAATGGGTAGCAAAATACAATGTCACTAACTACGGAAATATTATTAAAATGTTATTACTTAATAGGAATAATGTTGAGCATATTATAAAAGATGAAGATTATAAAAAATTTCAAAACGATGCAAAAAATTTTAGCAAGGTAGAACTTTCAGATACTCAAAATCAAGTAGTTAATGAGATTAACAAGGCTGGATTTTTAGACTTTTCAGCGCATTTGATTTTGGGAGCAACTGGTTCTGGTAAGACAGAAGTATATTTAGAAAATACCCAAAAAATCATTGATGATGGTGGTCAGGCTCTCATATTGCTTCCTGAAATATTGCTTGCGACTCAATTGATAAAAAGATTTAGAAATAGATTAAAAAATTGCGCTATTGCCGAATGGAACTCCTCATTAACACCGAAAAAAAAAGCTATTATATGGCGAGGAGTGCTAGATGGTAATATTGATATAGTAGTAGGCGCGAGAAGTGCTTTGTTTTTGCCATTTAAAAACCTAAAGCTTATTGTCATTGATGAAGAAAATGATAATTCTTTTAAGCAGGAAGAGGGTATAATTTATAACGCCAGAGATATGGCTATTATAAAAGCAAACATTGAAAAAATTCCCATTTTACTTTCAACTGCAACACCTTCTGCAGAGTCCTATCATAATACTATTTTAAATAAATATAGGATTCATAAATTACCTAATCGTTACACAGGAGTATCTTTACCTCAAGTACAAATAGTGGATTTGAAAAAAACAAAAAGACAGTTTAATGAATGGATTTCAACTGCGCTAAAAAATGAGATAATTCTTAGTCTAAAAAGAAAAAAACTAACAATGATTTTTTTAAATAGGCGCGGTTATTCTCCACTTACTATATGCAATAGTTGTGGAGAGAAATTTTCCTGCCCCAATTGTCAATTTTTTTTGGTGGAGCATAAAAAGAGAAATCAAATGCTATGCCATTATTGTGGATATATGCACGAAAAAATAATTAGGTGTAATAAATGTGATTCGGATGAAAAGTTAGTCACTTTAGGCCCTGGTATAGAAAAAATTGAGGAAGAAATTAACCATTTATTTCCTAACGCTAATGTAATAACCCTTACAAGTGATACAGTATCAGATTTTAAAAAAGCATCTCAAATAATCAAGGATATTGAAAGTAAGAAGTATGATATAATTTTAGGAACACAGATGCTAGCCAAGGGGCTGAATTTCCCTGATTTACATTTAGTTGGAGTTATCGACGCAGATATATCATTTGCTGGATGTGATTTGAGAATTTTAGAACGAACTTTTCAACTCTTATATCAGGTGGCTGGAAGAGCTGGGAGACAACACGATAAAGGTTTAGTATTAATTCAGACATATTTTGCTGACAATCCTTTGTTACATTACATTGAAAATTGGGACTATGAATCTTTTATTAATGATGAGCTAAAAAATAGAAAAGATACGTTCATGCCACCTTTTTCTAGGCTTATTATGATTAAGGGAAGTTGTTTAAGTGAACATGTGCTCCACTCTTTTATGCATCATATAGCGCAAAAAGCTCCTATTGATAAGCAAGTTGAAGTATTGGGGCCATCACCCGCTCCAATGTATAAGATTAGAAATAAATTTCGTTATAGAATTATTTTAAGAACTTCTAAACAAGTTAATATTCAAGATTATATACATAATTGGTTTAATCAATTTGTTATACCTACATCAATTAAACTAAAAGTCGATATTGACCCATATAATTTTTCGTAATAGCATTAACAATAAAATTTAGGTGAGTGTAAGATGGTTCATGTTAAGACTTTAGAAAAAGATTATGATGCGAGTTATAAATTAGACGGAGCAGAACATAAAATTTTTGATGCTGTGCCAAAAGCAATATGTGATCTTAAGCAAGCTTTTTTGGATAGAGTATCGGCTGGAGAAATAGATCAATTAGAAAGTGATACTCAAAAGGATTTAGAGAGGGATGAATTAGTTGTTTATGAAAATGGACAGGAGGTCGCTGTAATAAATAATATTGATCAGATAAAACAACTGGAATATCTAACTGGAGAGCAAAAAGATTTTATACTTATGCATTTTCAGCGTTTTGAGGCTTCATTGTCTATATACTTAAGAGGTGATTATGATGAATCCAAGGATTTTAATTTTGGTAAAACTCTTGGTAGGAATAGCTGTTATAACTCTTTAGCTATAGAAAGAGATGATGATGGTGAAGTGAAAAATGTAGTGTATAATAGAAAGAGGGTGTATGGATATGGAACAGATCAACAAATTATGGAAAGGTTGGAAAAGGAAGAAAATCTTGACCAAGTATATATGTCTGTTGAATCCAATATTACATCACTTAAAGCAGATAAAATGACGGCAGATACTACTTTGCCAAAATTTAAACTAACAGTTAGTGCTATTGATCATACTGGGTTAAATGGAGCAAAACTTATATTTCCGGAACCTAATGAGGGAAATGGTATTAACAAAACAGAACATCAATCATTAAAGTCTTTTTTAATTGATTGTTTTGTATCTAAAATAAAAAATAATATAGAAGATAAGAAAATTTCAGATTTATTTTTTGAAACTTTTTCTGTTCTTGCAACTGATACAAAATTGATTAATATCCTTAAGAATGAGTCTGTTAAGGTTGAGCGTGAGATTTTATTACAGAATGGAGAATTGAAGCCCATTGAAACAATAAAGCATTATTTAAATAAGTTGATGGAATTGATTTTTGGAGCGGAACAATTTTTAAGCTCAGAACAGCACTCTAAAATTCATTCTTTTGTTAATAATATATCAAATAAAAGTACTACTTCTAAAGTTAGATAACTGATTAGTGTGAAAACATTTTGAAATTTCCTGTTAAACTATAGCATTATCTATGTGCTTGATTTTATTTGTCAGATGGTGAGATGCCAAAAAATGCTTTAAAAATGTTTAAAACGAAATTTCCTGAGATAACTCCTCAGTTGGATATTGGTTCAATAAAAGCATATGTCAAAAATGCTTTTTATGATTCAGCAGAGCCAATATATGGAATAGGAGCAGAATCTCAAATGCATAGGCTTATTGTTGAAGCTGAAAAAATGGGATTGCATAATTTTCGTTCATTAGCACCCTTATCAGCAAATCAAAATATTAAAGAATCATTTGAAAGCATACTATTTAGCGTAAAAGTAAATAATTTAGATCCAACTCCTTTTAAAGATAGAGTATTTGTGTGTGGAGAAGGGACGTTGACTAATTTACAAAATATATTACTTGATATATACGGCATAAGTTCCTTTAGTGGTATTGTTTCTAGATTTAAAAAAGAAATGCTTGAAGGGCTTGCTATAGAAATACTGAGTGGAGCAAAAACGCAAGATAATGAAGTGGTTTTACAAAAATTTAAACCTAGAGGTGAGGCATGGCATGTTCATGACGTGTCAACCATATTAAACGTATTATCTTCTGAATGGAACATAAATCGCAAAACTAGAACAGAGGATAAATATATAGGTAATATTGATAATGTTTTTGACATTAGAAGGATAAAAAATTATGTGGATCAAAAAGTTCAAAGTATATTGGAAAATTATGAATATTTATTAGAAGTAATTTTAACAAAATTAGAAGTTGATTTACCTGAATTTGATAAATTAGAAACCTTAAATAGCAATTATATTATAAACTTTAGTAATAAACTAGATGAGTGGATTGAATCAAAAAAGGATGATTTACAATTTTTAAATCAGTATACGAATTCAAATGAGATATTTTGCGCACAAGCTCTAAAATTAGGTTTAGAAAATATTGAATTATTTGGGTACAAAGATAATTATAAGGAAATTTTAAAAAATTTTATCATTTTATTTTTAAATAATGAGAGCATATTTCAGCTAACTGAAGAGCAAAAATATATGATTATCGGTAAGTTATATGTAGATTGCAGTTTTCCCATACCAGAGGAAGAGATACCAGAATATTTACTTCAATACGCTATAGACAATGATAGAGTTATTATTGATAAAGAATATCAGATTATTGATCCAATAAGAATGGGCTTAAATGGTAGTAAAAAACAATATATTTTAAATCATATCAAACATAATTGTGAAAAATATGGCGCTAAAATGACAGATGTTATGATAGTTTTAAATAATTCCCCAGAGTCAGGTGAAACTTATTCAGAAATTGTAACAAAACACAAATTTCAAAAACAATCTTTTGATATTTTATGTAATGCTATTAGATACGAGCAAAATGAATTAATTTGCAAATTATTTAATGCAACTAAAAAAATAGGAATATGTGAGGAGTTGTTAAAAATGAGAGATAAAGTGGGGTCAATATTTGATTATGCAAGAAAAAGCAAAAATGAGTGGTTGATAGAGGAGATACTAGCTATTGCAACACAGAATATAGGTTTATTTGAGAGCATAACAGATCAAGATATTTTTGGGATTAATTTGTATAAATATCCAGATTATATTAAAGTAATTCAAAACTATTCGAACGTAAAAAAAGAAATAATTGAAAATATAAGAAATGAAATTAATCCAGCTAAACTGAGCTATTTTATACCAAATTTTGTTACTGATTTTACAGAAATATTTTCTTATAAAGAGGAACGTGATGCTTTGGTTCTCAAAATTGTAGATACCTATATTAAAGATAAAAATTATAGTTTGGAGGAGGTATCAGATAAAAAGGAAAGTATCAAAGTAGATTTATGTAAAATTATTAAGGATAAGAAGGTGGAGATAATTGATTTCTTAAATCAAGATGGTAATTACGGTGTGGGTAAAAATACTATTAACAATATATTAAGTGAAAAAAGGTTCGATAACAGAACCTTTGTCGAAAAAATACTAGGAAATAGTGGTTCTTCTAATTCTAAGACGATTTAATTACGACTCTTTCTTTTTAGATCACTCTTTCAAGAAGCGAGTTAAGTTTAAGTGCAAAATTGCTAGGATTGTCTATTGAATCACCTTCTATTAAACATGCTTGACCATAAACAACCTCAATCATGTCGCTATTCAATTCATTATCGTCTTTACTATTTGATAAAGAATCATTGATTTTTTTAAAAATAGAATGATTCGGGTTAATTTCAAATATTCTTGCCGATTTTACATTAAGCTGATTTTGCTCCATAAGAAATTTTTCCATTCTTGGATTCATACCACCTTCCATTGTTGAAATGCACGCTGGGCTACTTACAAGTTTGGACGAGATAACTACATCTTTAACTCTATCTTTTAATATTTCCTTAACAAACTCAATTAACTTGGAGCTCTCCTGTGATTTATTTTTATCATCATCTTTTTCTTCCTCTGTATTTTTCAATTTATTTAAATCTATTTTTTCGTTCGTAATAGATTTAAAATCCTTATCTTTATATTGATGCACCACATTAACCCAAAAATTATCAACGTGATCATTAAGAAGTAAAACTTCGATGCCTCTTTTTTTAAATCCTTCTAATTGAGGATGATTCCTTGAAGATTCAATATTATCTCCATTTAAGAAATATATTTCATTTTGTCCTTTAATCATTCTTTCAAGATACTGATCAAGGCTAATAAGTTCATCTTTTGATGATGTAGAGTTAAATCTACATATCTCCAATAACTGCTTTTTTTCTTCTAACGTGCTTTCACATAAGCCTTCTTTCAGTACTTCACTAAAATTTTTCCAAAATTTCATGTATTCTTCTGGGTCAGTTTCAGCTTTTACTTTTAAACTACCCAACACTTTTTTAACAATTGAACTTTTAATTTTATGTAAAACTTTATTGTGCTGTAGGGTTTCTCTACTAATATTTAATGGCAAATCTTCTGAATCAACCACTCCTCTCAAAAATCTTAAATATGGAGGTACCAGATCATTCCCTTCTTCAGAGATGAATACCCTTTTTATGTATAATTTTACCCTTGTTTTTCTATCTGGATGAAATAAATCAAATGGCTTTGTATCAGGTATAAATAGTAAATTGGTGTATTCCACTACCCCTTCCGCTTTATTATGTAAAGTTAACCATGGCTTACCAGGAAAATGCGAAACATGATTGAAAAATTCTTCGTACTCTTTTTGTGTAACTTCAGAAACATTCCTTGTCCAAATTGCAGAAGCTTTATTTATTATTTCACCTTTATTATCCTCACCAATTAATTCAATAGGAAAAGCTACATGGTCTGAATATGTTCTAATAATATGCCTTATTCTATGTGGCTCTAAAAATTCTAATTCTGAATCCTTAATTTTGAGTGTTATTTTGGTTCCTCCTTTATGCTCTTGACTAGAATTTTCAATAGAATATTCACCTTTGCCGTCAGAATGCCATTCATATACCTCTTTTTCTCCTGCCTTTGATGTAAGTACGGTTATTGATTCAGAAACCATAAAAGCAGAGTAAAATCCAACACCAAATTGACCAATTAAATTTAAATTATTTTTTTTGCTATCACCAAATTGTTCGATAAATTTTTGCGTTCCAGAGCTTGCAATTATACCTAAGTTGTTGATTAAATCTTCCTTATTCATACCTATCCCATTATCGGAGATAATAATAAATTTATTATCTTTATCAAGTTGGATACTTATTTTTAATTCATTATTACCATTTTCAATCAACTCAGGTTTATCTATAATCTGATATCTCAATTTATCACATGCATCTGAAGCATTAGAAATTAATTCTCTCAAAAAAATCTCTTTATTTGTATATAAAGAGTTGATCATTAGATTCAAAACTTTACCAATTTCAGCATCAAATTTTTTAATTTGTTTTTTTGATTCTACCATTTCCGTCAGCTATTTTTAATTAATTTATATAATCTATATCCTATATAATTATAGAATTTCCAAAATCAACATTAGCCAATAATAAAATTAGCTAATGATTATATTCTTACCTGAATTCTTAGCCTTGTACAAATTTTTATCTGCCCTATCGACAGCGCTGGCCAAATTGTCATTTTTTTGAATTTCATCAATTCCAGCGCTTATCGTGCATTTAACTTTATTACTTTCTGAATAATCTAAAAACTGCGTATTAGAAACTTTTTCTCTTAATTTATCTATAATCAACCTTGCTTCTTCCCTTGTTACATCATGAAGAATTATAATAAACTCTTCTCCTCCAATTCTGGCTATAAAATCAGAACCTCGGATGTTTTTTAGAAAAATACTTGCTACTGATTTTAAAACTTTATCTCCAGTCATATGACCATAAACGTCATTTAATTTTTTAAAATCATCAATATCAATTACACATAAGATTGATCTTCTTTCTTCTTTTTGGAGGTTAGATATAAGATTTTTGAAATATGATTCCAGATAATTTCTGTTATAAGTTTGTGTTAATTCATCCATAGTAGTATTTCTTAGATATCTCACTCTTAGATTTTCAACGTAATGAAATTTTTTTATTTGTAGAATTACTTTTGCTATTAACTCACTTATTTCATGCGGTATAAGAAAATAATCATTAATACCAATCTCTAAACTTTTCATTAAGGTATCCTCATCATACTCATCTACTAATACTAATATAGGTATGCTTTTTAATTGAGTATTGTTTCTAATTTTAACACATAACTCTATTGCATTAACATCAGTTATTTCGGTGTTAAGTATAATCAAACTATAATTATCACCTAGGCAACTTGCAATTGCCTTCTTTGAATCTTTGCAAACGTCTATGATTAAATTTTTTCTTTTGAGTTTGCTAGATATAGAGTTTGTTAGCTCTGTATCCTCGTTTATAATTAATATTTTTGAACCAGCTATATCAATATCTAGTACATTATGATTTGGAATGGCTCCAGCCATTCCTGCACGTAAAATTATTTCATCAGTAAGAGATTTTAATCGTAACAATGATTTTATTCTTTTCTTCAATAATAAATAATTTATTGGTTTATTCATATAATCATCCGCTCCACAGAACAAGCTGTTGATTCGATCATCTACTGAAGTTAAAGCAGTTATAATTATAATTGGTATATGAGATATTTCTGGAGTTTGTCTTATCGTCTTCGTAGCGCTAAGTCCATCTATAACTGGCATCATAACATCCATCAAAATAAGATCAGGTCGGACGCTTAATGTTTTTGACAGGGCTTCTTGGCCATTATAGGCCCTATGAATTTCATATAAATCGTTTTGCAAATGTTCTTCTAATAGATCGATGTTAAATTTTAAATCATCAACAATTAGTATTTTAGCTGTCATCAGTTTTGATTAAATAATAATACATTAAATCTATATTCAGTAATGAATTATCTAAATCTAATTTATGGTTTATAGTCAATCATTTTTTTACTTTTTATGAAATAAAAGGATTTTTACTAAAAACAAAATGAATTTTAATAGGTATTCCTTGTAATGAGAATTTTGTCCTTAAAGAGTTTGTCAGGAATTTCTCGAAATTTTTGTTGATTTCCACTTTATTTGAAATGTTAACAAAAAAAACAAATGTTGGTGGACATGATGAATTTTGTTTCACATATTTAATTTTAAGCTTTATATTATTCTTCATTATTGGCATGCTATACGTTTCAAGAGTATTACTGAGCCAACTGTTAAGTTTTGATGTGGGAATTTTTATGTTATACAAGTTCCACAAATCAATTATCTTCTTAAACAAAGAATTTTTGTTAAAACTTTTCTGAGCACTGATAAAAATACTAAAAATATCTTTAATTTGTGGTAATCGTTTAGTCATTAAATACTGAACCTCTTCTTTAAACTTATCAATATCTTCTATTAAATCTTGTTTATTAATAACTGGAATTAGTAATTTATTATGTCTGAGAGCCAGATTAGCAAGTACTAAATCTTGTTTTTCAAATGCGTTTTCTGAATCCATAATTAACAAAACGATATCAGATGCTTTAATTGCATCTATAGTTTTGGATATAGATAATTCTTCAATTTTTTCTTGAATTTTAGCTTTTCTCCTAACACCAGCTGTGTCAATTAAATTGATTGCAACTCCATTAACATTGATTTCATAAAGCAAATAATCTCTTGTCGTTCCTGCAATATCAGAGACTAAACTTCTTTCAAAACCCAATATGGAATTAAATAAAGTTGATTTACCAACATTAGGTCTACCAACTATAGCAATTGATAGATTATCAGCACTTTCTTCAACTAACTCAATTGAGCTATCTATGTTTGATTTCATTGCATGATAAATATCCTCAAATCCCAATTTATGTTCTGCTGAAATGAAAATTCCTTCTCCTAATCCCAATTTGATTAAATCTTCCTTTGTTAGAGCTTTCTTTGATTCAGATTTATTAGCTAGTAGAAGAGTATTTTTTTGAAGCTTTCTTATAGATTTAGCTAAAATAATATCTTCTTCAGATAATAACGTTCTTGCATCAACAACAAAAAAAATAAAATCTGCTTCCTCAATAGTGAGAGATGTATTTGTTTTAATTTTAGGTGTTATTTCATTTTTCTTTTTTAAATACCATCCTGCGGTATCTATTAACTCAAATTTTAAATCATATAGCTTTCCTATATTTTTAACGTAATCCCTAGTTACTCCAGGTTGATTGTTAACAATAGATAGCTCTTTTTGGCACAGTTTGTTGAATAAAGTTGATTTACCAACATTCTCCCTCCCAATAATTGCAATTTTTTTCACAATGTTGATATTTAAAAACTTTCTTCTCTTACTATAAAATCATAGCTTCGCATTCTTTCAATTTCTAATACGTCTCCTGCTGCTTTAATCACGGAGACTATTCTACCAATATCACGAATTGTTTCAGATGAGCAATTATGCTTTCTTAATTTTTTAATATGCGCATTCATACAGTAGTTGCATCCATATACTATAGAAGCAACGAGGCAATACATTGAAAAATCTTTTTCATCAATATTATGACTTGCCAAATTACTTAAAGATAAATTTGAAGACATGTTTTTAATAATCTCATCATCAACACCTTTAGTGAAATTGTGATACATGCTAGTCATAGAAATTGTACTTACTGCAATTTTACAGGCGTTAGCTTCATTATTATCTAAGTACCTTTTCGCTTCAGGACGTATATAGTTTAATAGGCATTCATGCTTTAATGCATATCCAGCAGTAAGCACTATACCAAAAATTTGATATTTTTCTAATGTTTGTAAGTCTTGAAAAAATATCTCTCTTATGCTTTTATCAATGTCATAAGCATATTGAGGAAGCTGATTTAGTATGCTTTGAATACTCATTTCCTTTTGTTTATCTCAAATAAAGAATCTAACAGTAATGTATCACAATTTCTAATGATTTACCAAAAAATAGTTTAGGAATAAGGAATATTTCAAATTTTTTTATACTCTTTGATTTTTGCTGAATTTTATTCGTGTTATAAACTTTGTTGCATAAATAAAAAAGAAGAAAAAAAGGAGAAAGAGTAGTGAAAAAAGTATAAGATGAAATCTTGATGATAAAAATTAGAAAATGATATGAGCCAGGGGAAGAAGTGGCGAAAAGAAAAATACAAAATATGACCACCTGGTAATGGTAGTAAAAATCATAGATATAGGCTAAAAGTAGAAGAAATTTTCTCCAGATACAAAAGAATTATTGGTAACAAATTTAAAATATCATCAACATAAATATATCCAATACTCTTTGACTAATTTCCGCATTGATCCATACTAGACCACCAATTTATAGGTTCGTTTAAAATACACATTTCTCCATTATCAAAATAGCTTAACTCTAAGACATTAACTTCAATATTAATTAAATCTTCAATCTTACCTCCCCTAGAGTATGATTTACCTGTCATATCTTCTAGTTTTTTATCAGTTCCATCATTAATATCAAATAGTTGATGCGCATAATATTCAGCTTTATTATAACAATATGAACCAATATAAGATCCTACAGCTGATGCCAGACCTTTTATGACATTATGTACGCTTAATAATTTATCTGCATTATGATGATGATGATCGTGATGATGATGATTACATTTTTGCAAAGAAAATATACCTATTGTTCCTTGCTCAAATATATAAGAAAATACCCCAGCCACCACCGTCTCACCAGGATATTTCCATATAGGTTCAGTGATCTTTAATACTGTATCAATTGGTCCATTACCATCATTAAGGTTGATAGTGGCGCTAGAGCTAATAAAGCTTTCACCAACCTCATGTAAAACTTTTGCTATGGGAATTTTTATCCAATTTAAACCCGGTATTACTTGTAAAAAAGGTATTGAAACTACTTCAATTACTACTCCAGCAAAATGAGCAACTATTCCTGATATGGCATAACTTATACCAGATATAGTATAATTATAATCACTGAAATTATATAAATTTTCTAATATATTTACATTGTTATGCATAAATTTTTCTATATATATGTTACGTTAGAACATAACATATATAGTTTTATTTACTTGTAAACTTATTTTATATATTGTTAAGTAAAATAACTAATTTTTTTAGATGTTAAATTATTCTTTAGATAACATTAGTAAAAGATATGACTTTACTCTTACTCCTCTTAGGACAGAGGTAATGAATACTTTTATTAAAAAAGGCAGTTCATTAAAAGCTAATGAGGTAATTAATTATGTTAATACTAAAAGGAGTAACACAAAACCAATAGTAATTTATCGAGTTCTGAATTTTCTAGTGGAAAAAAAAGTTTTACATAAAATACAATCACAGAATATTTTTATTCTATGCACTGATAATTTATGCAGTCAAAATAATGGTAATAAAATTTTCTTATCATGTAATAATTGTAAACAAATTAAAGAAATAGGTGATAAAGTTTTCTTAGAAAAGATTAAAAATCTTTGTAGCAGTAACAATTTTACTCTTAAGGATAGCACAATAGAACTAAATGGTTACTGTAATAATTGTATGAATTTAAAAAATTGACATATAAGGAATAGGGGTGTTTTCGGTACCATCAAGTTAAAAAGAGAATAGAATTATGATATTATATAAAGGATTATAACATCATAGAATCTGAAAAAAAATATCAGAAAAGATGAATGGGACACCAAGTAAAAACTTTGTTACATAAATAATTAATTTACCTATTTCTCTGTTTTTTAGGCAACGCTGATCGTTTTAGGTATTCCTAAATACAGCTCAGAGTCAAATTTATCTGCATCGTTCATATTTATATTCTCGTCCATGCAATTGGTGATATACTTTGTGTAGTTTTCCCAATAACAAGTGACGAAAGTACTCTTTGAATATCATCCCACTGTCCTTAATTAATATCTCAATAAGTTTTAATCTTGTCTATAATTTGATATTCATTATTTTTAAATATTATGCTATTACCAGGCATATAAAATTTACCTTTATTAAGTTTATTTGCTAATTCAGGATGGGAACTTTTTTCTAAACTTTGTTTTATTTTTTAAAAATCATTGATATACTTAAAAACACCTTCATCAGGAAATATGATTAATTTACCAATTGCTAAAACCTCACCTCCTTTAACTTCAAAGCCCCCCATAAATAAGTGTATCGTCTTTTAACCCAGGAGATGGATAATATCTATAAGTGTCAAAAGAAGGTTTATTTAGGCTAATTTTATCGATGTAATGTATATCAGGCTCTAAAACTATCATCCTATATGTATTGCTATCCTCCATTGGTTTGTTTACAGCAATAGAGATAATAAGAGATTTAGATTACAGATTTTTAGCATATACTTTTTTAAACATGCTCCGTGTAACATCTTCGGTAGTAAAAAATATCACCCCTATTTTTTATTCTCAAAGTTACCCATATTAAATTTAAGTGGCATAGAGCAACTAATTAATGATAAGCAAAAAACAAGAAGAACGCTATAATTTATTAATCTAAACATTTTCATACCCATTCATCACTTCATTAATTAATTCGTTTCTGCAAGCCTGCCTCAGTGTTATTTTTATCTTTGATTTGGCAGAGTTCGAATGTTGCTTTCCAAAGTGCCAAGGCACGCGCCCTAGGCAGGTATCTTGATCCAGATATATTTCCTCAATAAAAATCTCGCGTGACTTACACAATAAATAAGTCCAAGCAATCATAAGATCACAGGCAGGGCCACCAACGGCAACCTCATGGTTTGTAGTAATTGATTGATCTTTCATAATTCCATTTTCATCACTTCTACAGGATGCGATTTATATTCGTCCACACCAATTTTCTTCCACCCAAGACGTTGATAATACTCTGGTACAGTAAGATCAATAGTAAACAAGTGCAATTTTTCAAAGCCAAACTCTTTTGCTTTATCAACTGTGGCGTTAATCAGCGCTTTACCGATCCCCTGTTTTTGATATTTTGGATCAACAACAAGCGAGCCAAGCCAAGGAGTAAGATCAGGGCGAATGCCATCATTTTCACGCAAAGAGCACATACCAGACGGCACATCGCCATCTAAAGCAATAAAAGTGATCGGTAAATCTTTGTCATTCATATGACCTGCAAATCTTTCAATCGCATGTTCAATCTGAACATCAGGCGCCCAAATTTTACCTAAAACTTCATACCAAATATTTACAAGTACTGGTATAGTGTGTGGATGGTTTTTCAAAAGGTCGATTTTGATCATGCAATACCTCTCACAAACCACTCATAAGCAATGGATAAATTTTGATTCATCAAGAATTGACTCAACTTCATCATTTGACTTGCGACTCACTAATTGAGTTTAGTAATGCTTTGGTTTTTTCAAATTTTGATAGCAAGGGCAATATAACTAAAAAATGTGTAAAATACCAAATTGTAGAAATCTGACTAAATGTAATATATGGCTCCTCAGCAACTTCTCCTCCTAAATAACCAAGTATAATAAAATTGATAAAAAATATATATGTAAAAATTCTGAATAAAGGTCTGTAGTTGGCACTTTTAACTTTACAACTATCAAGCCAAGGAAGGACAAAAAGTATTAAGATGGCACTAAACATTGCAACTACCCCGGCAAGCTTATCTGGGATAGATCTTAAAATTGCATAAAAAGGTAAAAAATACCATTCAGGAACAATGTGAGCAGGAGTAACCAGAGGATTTGCATCAATGTAATTATCAGGATGACCTAGTAAATTTGGTTTAAAAAATACAAAATAAAAATAGATAATAAAAAATATGCCAAATCCAAAAAAATCCTTCACGGTATAATAAGGATGAAATGGAATAGAGTCTTTTTTTGATTTAATTTCTACACCTGTAGGATTATTAGAGCCGTGTACATGAAGTGCAATGACATGAATTATCACTAATCCTAGAATTACAAATGGTAATAAAAAATGCAATGCAAAAAATCTATTCAGTGTTGGATTATCTACAGAAAACCCTCCCCACAGCCAAATTACAATATCATTACCAATAAACGGCACTGCTGAAAAAAGATTGGTTATGACATTTGCTCCCCAATAGCTCATTTGTCCCCATGGTAAAACATATCCCATGAATGCAGTTGCCATTGTTGCTACAAAAATAAAAATCCCAAAGAACCAAACCAGCTCTCTTGGCGATTTATATGAGCCATAATATAGCCCCCTACCAATATGTATATATATTGTTGCAAAGAACATGGACGCTCCAACTGCGTGAGTGTATCGAATTAACCATCCATAATTCACATTTCTCATTATATTTTCCACGCTATCGAATGCCATTTTGACATGTGGAGTATATTGCATGGCAAGAAACAACCCAGTTACAATTTGCATTAATAATGCAATTCCTGCCATTGAGCCAAAATTCCAAGCATAGTTCAAATTTTTTGGCACTCTATAGTCAGCAGAGTGTTTGATAAAGCCAAAAATCGGCAATCTATATTCTATCCAATTAACTATAGAATCCGATAAACTAACACCTTTCTTCTTCATTATTGATGCAAATTAATAAAACTTTAGAAAAATAAAATTACAACTAACTAATTAGCTCATCTAAATCTATTCATCAATCTTTTTTTCTATAATTATATATTGGCTATATCTTGTGTATTTGATATTAAACTCACTACTGCAATTAAATTTTATTCGATGTTTTCAGAAAAATACCAATTTTTTAGGAGATATTCTTGCATTTGATCAATTTTATTTACTTCGCTTCC
Organism: Candidatus Bandiella numerosa; assembly: GCF_029981845.1. GTDB lineage: Bacteria > Pseudomonadota > Alphaproteobacteria > Rickettsiales > Midichloriaceae > Aquirickettsia > Aquirickettsia numerosa. The sequence continues at coordinate 568,750 of NZ_CP104164.1, forward strand.
ATTTTCATTATTTATATTTTGTATGTTTTTGTGTTATTTCAATTTCTTATTCTTGTTTGTAACGTTGCATTTTAAACAGCTCCCTAAAATAAATTCACTTATACACTTGACTTAAAGATTAAATTATATAGAATTCTTAGCATTAAACTACAAAATTTATTGCAAAGAGGTTTTCGTGGCACGTATAGCAGGCGTCAATATTCCAACAGCTAAAAAAGTCGGTATAGCACTTACATACATATATGGAATAGGACCGCATAGATCTAAGCAAATATGTGAAAAAGCTAACATAAATGAGAGTGTTAGGGTTTCAGCATTATCTGATGATGAAGTCAGAAGAATAAGGGAAACAATTGATTCTTCATATTCTGTGGAAGGAGATTTAAGAATGGAGGTATCTCTAAATGTCAAAAATCTGATTGACATGAAGTCGTATAGAGGTATAAGGCATATAAGAAAATTACCTACAAGAGGACAGAGAACTCATACAAATGCGCGCACAAGGAGAGGAAAAGCTATTGCAATTGCCGGAAAGAAAAAGGTAACTAAATAACAATAACTAAAGAAGAAAAAGTATTGAGCATGAATAAAAAAACAACTAGCAAGAAAAAAAGGAGCGTTATTATTGGCATAGCACATATATCTGCTACATTTAATAACACTATAGTTACTATTTCTGACATACAAGGAGCAGTTATTGCTTGGTCTTCAGCGGGATGTAATGGTTTTAAAGGATCGCGTAAATCAACGCCATATGCAGCACAGGTTACAGCTGAGGTTGCTGCAAAAAAGGCAACTGAATTTGGTATGAAAACAATTTCAGTAAAAATTCAAGGTCCAGGAAGTGGTAGAGATTCTGCAGTTAGAGGTTTAATATCTTCTGGACTCAATGTCACAACGATAAAAGATATAACTCCGATACCTCATAATGGTGTTAGACCACCTAAAAAAAGAAGAGTTTAAAGTATTAAATTAATAAGGTATATCATAGATGCACGAAGAGATACAGAAAACTAACATATCATTGAATTGGGTCAGTTTAATTAAACCAGCAGATTATACAATTGAAGAGGTAGGAGAGAATTCTGCTGTATTTCATATTGAGCCTTTGGAAAAAGGTTTTGGAATAACTTTAGGTAATTCCTTAAGAAGAATACTACTGTCATCATTGCAGGGTACGGCAATTTGTGCTGTAAAAATATCAGGAGTGGAGCATGAATATTCAACAATTGACCATGTGCAAGAGGATGTAGTTGAGATTATTTTGAATCTTAAGTCTGTGGTAATAAAAGGAAATACAGGATTTAATAATAAAAAATTTACTTTAAATGTAACAAAAAAAGGGCCAATTACTGCAGGAATGATTGATGTTGTTACCGGCTTTGAAATTGTAAATCCAGATTTGGTGATTTGTAATGCTACTAAAGATATTAAATTAAACATGGAGTTTATTATTGCTTCAGGTAAAGGCTATAAGGTTGCAAGCGAGCACAGCGAATTAGATTATGGAAATGATTTTATCGCGATAGATTCAATATTTTCCCCAGTCTCTAAGTGTTCATTTAAGATTTCTAATAGTCGAGTTGGCTCAAAGACTGAATATGATAAATTGTCTTTAAAAGTTGAAACTAATGGTTCTATTAAAGCAGAACTGGCACTGGCACTTGCAGCTAAAATTTTTCAAGAGCAATTACAGGTGTTTATAAGCTTTAAAGAAGTAGAAGAGGTTGAAAAACCTAAAGAGAAAAAAATACCATTTGATGTTAATTTACTTAGAAAAGTTAGTGATTTAGAATTATCTGTTCGTTCACATAATTGTTTGAAGAATGACAATATAATATATATTGGTGATTTGGTTGTCAAATCTGAAGCACAGATGTTAAAAACACCAAATTTTGGTAAAAAATCCCTAAATGAAATCAAAGAATTACTTGTCGAAATGGGTTTAAGATTTGGTATGGAAATTGAAAATTGGCCTCCTGAGAATTTAGAAGAGCTAATGGATGATTACCTTGGTGAAAATAATTAATGCATTTTTGATATGATACACAGAATAAGTAAAAAAAAATTTTCTAGAAGAAGTGCTCACAGGACAAGTTTATTGAGAAATTTGTGCAAATCTTTGATAAATAGTGAACAGATATTGACCACTTTGCCAAAAGCAAAAAGTTTACGGAGTGTGGTTGAGAAATTAATAACAACTGGCAAAGAGAACGACCTAAATTCTAGGAGAAAGTTGATATCTAAATTAGGTGGGAGCTTAAAAGAAACAGATAAAATACTCAATGTATTATCGCCTAGGTATAAGGAAAGAAATGGTGGTTATACAAGAGTAATCAAAGCAGGTTACAGAAAAGGTGATTGCGCTCCTATAGCTATTATTCAATTTGTTAATTAGCATTTATTTAACTGTCATCCTCAATATTTAAAAGTTTTAGGTATTGTGGATTTTATTGTGCAAAGTTGGATGAGAAGCTTGTTTTTTTTACAATTGGCTTTATATATTACAAACTCCGCTTTAAAAAGATGCAGCTAGAATTTTGAGTATAGCCATGCCTCTCGAAGTCTACTGAGTATCCTAATTTCTCATAAAATGATTTAGCACCCTGAAAGGTCATTGTGGCAACGGTTGCCATTTCACATCCTGATTTGCGACCATAGTCGTGAACTGCTTCCATCAAATTTTTTCCATAACCTAATTTCCTATGAGTTTTATCAACCCATAGCATGTCAGTGTAGATACATCCGAAAATGACACTTCCATTACAACCTGCAATAATTTGACTCGCTTTATCCCTTATAAAAAACGCAAAAGAATAAGCTTCCCCGAATTCTGGTGTTTCTTGATTGAGTTTGTCAGTTAGAAAATCGATATCAGCTGTAATTGGGGATTTAGTGAATTCTAATTCTTGCATACGTACCAGCTTTTCTAATAATCCTTATTAAAAACAATTATACTTTGCACTTCTCGATGTTAATGAAAAGTGTAGCAGTTACAAACATAATATCAACCATATTGTTATGAATTTAGCAATTTTTTAATTAAGTTCTTTTATTAATAAGAGTTTAAGGTCAATAAAAATATTGGTAAAAAATATGGCTCAACAAAAAAGTGACATGAATGAATTTAAATTCAAAGATGTATTGGAGATGATAAAAAGAGATTTAACGATAGCGGAGATAATTTAAAAATATCAAGCACTGAGATCTGTGTTAAGTAAATGTAAGAGATAACTTTTAAACAATTATCCTAAAATATATAAAAAAGGCCATAAGCCTCAGCAAAGTTGATATTATAAGGAAGTGAAGGATGATAGATACATAACATTAACACCTGAGCGTGAGAAGATAAAGTGAGCTTTTAACAATAAATAGGTCAATGTTATATAGTATGAGGAATCAGATAAAACTGAAAGCTTTTATGAACTAAAATATGATGACCAGATAATTAAACCTGATATCCCAGTTGCATTAAAAGATGTTGCTGTTCAATTAAAAATAAAATTCAATGGGATAAAAGAAAATATTTACATTAAACATCCACTAATTGAGCCTTATGATTTTATAACTTATGGAATAGCGATCGATATGAGTAAACAGGATACTTCGTCTGTAACGATTAATTTTCCTAGGCCTCCAAACTTACCAAGTGATATTGTACTTGAGGAATTAACTAAATAAGCCACTCAACATGATGAGCTATAATTGAAAAATTTGATTGGGATGAAAAACTTCTTTTTCGCTCTGGTTAATTTTAGAAGTTGAGGTATAAGGCGATAATTATTACTAATAAGATATTTTATTTAAATATAAACCGCAGCTAGGAGCAGTTTCACCAGCAAGTTTTCGATTTTTTCCATTTATAATTTTTGACATATAAGAGGGGCAAATTTCTTTTGTGCCAAAATCTTTTAGCGTTCCTGCCATAATTCTGATTTGATTATATAGAAAGGATTTTGCATCAAATGATATAGAAATTTCATTATCATTTTGTTCAAATTTTATTGAATTTATCGTCTTTAATGGTGAATGTGATTGGCATCCAGCTGACCTAAAACTAGTAAAATCAAAAGTTCCAGTTAAGTATTGCGATGCCTTTATCATATTAACAATATTAAGTGGTGTCATGACATGCCAAGCACGATCTTTATATAAAGTTAAAGGAGATTTTCTATTTATAATTTTATACACATATTGCTTTGTTTTATTTGAGAATCTTGCATGAAATTCCTCATCTACTTTTTCTATTTTGATAATAGAAATTTTTTCTGGTTTAAGGTAATGATTTATGGCGTTTTGTATTTTATGAATTTCATAATATTTTTCAAGTTGAAAATGTGCGACTTGACCATATGCATGAACTCCCGCATCAGTTCTACTAGCTCCATATATATTAATATTTTTTTGAGCTAATTTAGAAAGGGCATTTTCAATTTCCCCTTGAATGGTTTTTAAATCTTTTTGATTTTGCCAACCATGATAATTTGTACCTTCGTACTCAATTACTATTTTATATTTTAACAAGATCCTTTTCTTTTTATTGGTTAAAAATTTTTATGTGCTATTTTTATTGAAAATTAATATTTTGTAAATGCATAAAATATATGAATAACGAAAAGAATTGTGGTACGAAAAGTTCATATAAAAATTTGCATTGGGAACTACAGGAGCAAAGTGAAAAAGATGTTTTACATTTTGTTCAAAAATTTGGCATAAGCGACATCATTGCTAAAGTATTATTAAATAGAGGCATTAGCGATGCTGAATCGGTGCAAAATTTTTTATATCCTAAAATCAAAAATTTGATGCCTAATCCATTTTTAATGAAAGATATGGATAAAGCAGCAAATAGAATTGTTGAGTCAATAAAAGCGAAAGAAAAAATAGTAATATATGCAGATTATGACGTTGATGGAGCTACTTCTTCTGCAGTGCTAAAAAGATTTTTTTATGCTCTTGGTTTGGAAAGTACTGTATATATACCCTGTAGATTTAAAGAGGGATACGGACCTAATAAAGAAGCATTTAAAAAACTTATAGATAAAGGAAATGATTTAATAATAACGGTTGATTGTGGAACTGTAGCATTTGAACCGATTAAATATGCACAAGATAGAGGAGTAGATGTGATTATTATTGATCACCATCTAGCTCAAGAAAACTTACCAGAATCATATGCTATTGTTAATCCCAATAGGCTAGATGATGATTTTAAATTTAAAGACATTGCAGCTGTTGGGGTTGTTTTCTTTGTTATTACCGCAATTAGGAGTATTTTAAGACAAAAAGGTTATTTTCAGGAAAAGAATATAACAGAACCTAATATAATGGAGTATTTAGACCTTGTTGCACTTGGAACGGTATGTGATGTGATGCCACTAACAGGTATTAATAGAGCTTTTGTGCAACATGGATTAAGATTAATAAATAAAAAACAAAATTTAGGTTTAAAAGTGCTGGCGGAATGTGCCAATATTGATATAAAATCCGAATCTTATCATTTGGGGTATATATTGGGACCAAGAATCAATGCAGGTGGAAGAGTGGGAAAGGGTTATTTAGGCTCTATTCTATTATCAACAGATTCTTATCAAGAAGCATATGATTCAGCAAGGAGTTTGGAAAAATATAACCAACAAAGAAAAAGTATTGAGAGCATAATTTTAGAACAGGTATTAGCTAATATAAGAAAAAATAATTTTGAGGAAAATAGTGTTATACTGGCATATGGTGAAGATTGGCATTATGGAGTTTTAGGCATTTTAGCTAGCAAGATAAAAGAAAAATATCAAAAGCCAGCTTTGATCATATCAATAAATGATGGAATAGGGAAGGGATCGGCTAGGTCGATTAAGGGAATTGATATAGGAAAAAATATTACAATAGCGAAGGAAAAAGGACTTTTGATTGAAGGTGGTGGTCATGAAATGGCTGGAGGTTTTAGTATTGAAGAGGAAAAAATAGAGAGTTTTTATCAATTTTTGCTGGCTAGAATATTAAAAAATAACAATCATCAGGAGATTTATCAACAAGCTAAAGTTTTAAAAATTGATGCTTTAATTTCAGTAGGGAGTGTGAATAGTAATTTGCTTAGTGCTTTAAAAATTGCAGAACCATTTGGTCAAGGAAATGAAAAGCCAAAATTTATGATTGTCGATGCAATAATTTGTAAAGTTTGGACAATGGCAGTTAACCATATAACACTTGTTATTAAAGATGGCATATACGATGATTCGTCCAAAAGTATAAAGTGTGTGCTATTTAATGGTACTGGTAATAAATACGGTAGTGCTTTGCTAAGAAGCACTGGCAAAAAAATTAGTTTGGTTGGAAACCTACAACCTAATTTTTTTAATGAAGATAAAGTAGATTTTATAATAGAGGATTTTTCTTTTGATGAGTAAGATTGTAGACAATGTTGTAGTTTTTGGTGGAGGGGCATGGGGAACGGCTTTGGCAAAAACTATTTCTCAAAATGTTGAGCAAGTGTTCATATATTTAAGAGATCCAGAGTTAATTAGTGAAATTAATCAAAAACATACTAATTATGCAAAATTAGGGAGCGTGGAGTTACCAAAAAATATTATAGCAATTGATAATTTTAAAAGCATTAAATACATCAGTATTGGAATTGTTGCAATTCCTGTTAAGGCTTTAGAACAGCTTTTTGAAAATATTAACATGGAAACTAAATTAGAGAATCTTGTAATTTGCTCTAAAGGCATAGAAAATAAAACCTTGAATTTTCCATCACAAATATGTGAAAAATTTTTCCCTAATACAAATATTGCTGTACTATCTGGTCCTAATTTTGCAAAGGAAATTGCGCAACAAAAATTTGCTAAGACATTAATAGCTTCTAAAAATGAAACATTACTACAAGAGTTAAAAGTTATATTTGATACGTTCTACTTTAAGACTGAGGTATCAACAGATGTAATGGGAGTTGAAATATGTGGTGCAGTAAAAAATGTTATAGCGATTGCACTAGGAATAGCAAAGGGGTTGGATTTGGGAGAAAATTTTATTTCTGCACTATTTGTATTTGTTCTTAATGAATTGGAGAAGTTGGTTAAGTCATTAGGAGGTAGTGGGGCAACAATTTATTCATTGGCAGGTTTAGGTGATCTATTATTAACCTCGTATAGCCTCACTTCTAGAAATACAAATTTTGGGTTTAATATCGCAATGAATAAGCAAAAATTAAATTTGGACGAAGTTGTTGTAGAAGGCTATTACACGGCTAAGTCAATATATAAAATTGCAAAATCTTTGGGTATTGAAATGCCGATATGTAAATATGTATATGAAGTATTGTATTTAGATAGAGACATAAATGAAATCGTGAAAGTAATTTAATATAGCGATTGGTTTTATTTTAGGTTTTCATAGCTATTTATTAGACTCACAAAATATGTTTTAAATATTGAATCTTGTACACAATCGAGATCTTCCTTTCCCTTTTGTATAAAACTATTTAAGACTTTATAGCACTCACACTTAATTTGATATTTATCAAATAATGTTATTAATTTGGCAAAGTGCATATCATTCTTATTATCATGAGTTAAAATATTTTTAATATCCAGTAAATCTTTAGTGTTAGCAATGTTTAATATAATAATGATAGGTAATGTAATTTTATTTTCAAAAAAGTCACTGCCTGGATTTTTGCCTAGCTCATCTGAGTTGCAAAAATAATCTCTAATATCGTCGGTTATTTGAAATAATATACCTAGATTCAGTCCATAATTGCTCAATGCATTTTGTTGTTCAATACTAGCATTTGAAAGTATTGATGAACAAAGGCAAGCGGCAGAAAAAAGATTGGCTGTCTTTGCTGTTATGAGATTTATATATTCATCAAATTTGATATCTAAATTTCCAATGAGTTCCAACTGCCATACTTCAGCTTCAGCTATTTTTGCAGAAATATTTGCTAGTATTTCTAAAACTTTTAAATTTTCAGTTTTAATCATTTGTTTAAAAGATTGGCTAAATAAAAAATCACCAACTAAAATGCTTGATTTATTTCCCCAGATGTAATTAGCAGTAGGTTTGTTTCTCCTACTGTTACTACTATCTACAACATCATCATGAAGCAATGTTGCTGTGTGAATAAATTCTATTGAAGAAGCAAGATATATGCTCTTATTTAAAATCTTATCATCTGGATGAAATAATTTACAAGTTGCAATGGTTAACAACGGTCTGATTCTTTTCCCGCCAGATGAAATAATATGATAAGCAATTTGATTTAGAAGGTTTGTCTTTTCGCTTTTTGAGCATTTAAGTAAAAAATTATCTAATTTATTAAATTCTAATTCCAAATTATTAATAAGTTGTTGTATGATAAGTTTATCCATGTTTATAGTAAAAGAAAAACAAATTGCTGTTGTTATTAAATAATGTTAGGGTATTACATTATTTTATTAAAAATATATAGTTTATTTTATTATACAAGCTTCATAACTGTGTTACAGTTCAATTTTACAAATTATAGTTTGTTTCAATGGGGATTTTAAGAAAAACAAAATCTTTTTTTAGTCAATCGTTGCTGAAAATTGAAGAAAATGAAAAATTATATTTTGTATTATGCATTTTGATATTGCTGATTAATGTTCCGATCACAATCTTTGAGTTAAAAGAGAATGATTTAGTTATCGATTCTATTATTGTAATAGATTCGATGGCAATATTAATAAGTATATTTTACTTATTTTATAGATTGGTTTTAAAAAAGAAAAGATACCTTAAGGTTTTTCAGGTCTGTATTCTGTTATTTTGCATAGCATTTTTTCCATGGTATACGTTTTTTTTAAGCCATTTTGGTGACCAGTGGATTATAAGATTAATTTTATCATTTGGCATGCTATATATTTATTCAAATAACAGATTTGTTATTGTAATGTCTGCCGTTGCTGGGATACTAGCATATTCATTATATTTGTTTATATCTAGTATTTATGTGGGTAATACTGAAAATATCATGTTGGAATATGTAGAGCCATATACTATTTTTAATAATGGTGTATTTAGCATTAGTTTGGTGTTGCTTGTAATTTATAAAATTACATTAACATCAAATCAAATAGAAATTTCTAAAGCATTTGCAAGTGCCATAGCTCATGAGGTTTTTAGCCCAATATCCATTGTAAAGGTAAAATCAGAATTACTTTTAGAAAAAATGGATTATGACGACAAAGTGGCTTTGAAAGATAGAGTTAGGGAATTAATAAAATTAACAAATCATTGCATGAGAAGTATCGAAATAATACTCACTGCGTCAAAAAATGTGAATACTGAATATTCAGATGTTAAAAAGTATTCTGTTGTAAAGTGTGTAGAAATAGCTCTTGAAGAATTCTATTTAACTGAAGAGCAAAGATTAAGAATTCATTTTGATAAAAGTAGTGATTTTAAATTTAAAGGATCAAGACATTTATTTAAGCATGTAGTATTTAACCTTATTAAAAACACAATTTCTCATGCAGGAAGTAACGCAAAAATATACATATGGGTTGAAAAAAATAAACTGCATTATAAAGATGATGGTAATGGAATTAAAAAAAATGAGTTGCCAAAGATTTTTAATGCAGATTTTTCTAATGGAAGGTTTGGTATAGGATTGCATTTTTGTAAAAAAGCAATGGAAAGGATGAATGGTAAGATTGAGTGTGTTTCTAAATTTGGAGTGTACACTGAATTTATAATTTCTTTTTCAAAATCTATTGATAATAGTTAAGTGAACAAGGAAGAGCTTAGATTAAAATTAACAAGTTTAGAGAAAAAATTAAATCATAATAGATATGGTAAAAGCAAAAGATTTAATATGCCTATGATGATTGTGACTGAACTATTTGCCGGAGTTTTAGTTGGTTCTGCAATCGGTTATTTAATTGATCGATATTTTAAAATATTACCTGCATTTACCATGTTATTTGGTGTTTTTGGTTTTTTTGCCTCTTTATTAAATATTTATAGAAATTTATATACCAAAAAATAATGAGATTAGCAAAGTTGGATGTGATTAACATTATTAAAGAGCAGACTATAGCTGAGTGTGATGAGATCAAGATTAGGTTTATAGAGCATATTAAGCATCTGTATCAGTATGCTATATTTAAAAATTTATTAGATTTAGTTGCAACTAAGGCATTGCAAAATAGTTTAAAATTCAATATTAAGGAGAAAACAAAATTTGATCTAGATGAAGGTAATTGTAGAACTATTAAGGAGCCACTTATAGATTCTGTATTGAATAATTTTAGGACAGACAAGCATTATATAATAACCATAAAAAAAATAGAATATAATGTAATAATTCATGAGATTGCACATATGATTGAACAAGAGCTTAATTTAGATTTAAATCACTTTGTTGCATTTCTCAATCATGATTTTCAAAACGATAATAATATTATAACTGTAAAAAATGCCATAAACGATGTGTTGGTAAAGCAGGTGGCAAGGTATAGTGTTAACCAACATAATTCTGAATTATTTGCAAGGTTTTTTCAATTATTTGCAGAGGCTAAAGAGATCTCTGGCTACCAAACCAAATATAAATATAATTTGGAAGATATCGGTAAAGCACTAGTTAATTCTATGATTTGGGTGGAGCAAACCTTAGGTGCGTTAATGCAAGATAGACTAGATGTTAATATAGTAAATTTCACTAAAAGCTATATTAAACAAGTTCAAGATATCAATCATAAATGGGCAGAGCAAAAAGTGCAAAAGCTACATGGTGATAATCGTAATAATAAATCAAAATGGACTAAGGCTGTGAAATCAATAAAGGATATATGATATTAATTCAGGTGTGCGCTTCCTTCAAACATGTGTGACAAATAAAAAATATAATAGAGTTCAACTTAGAAATAAAATTGTTAGTTGAGCGGTTTGAATTGAAGAAAGAAGTGAAGCTAAAGGCGTTATATAAAGAATTGATGCAAGAGAATTACCGTACGTTTACGATGAAAATGAATTATAACGAAAGGCTGTTATATCATCAAGAGCATAGTTTATCGATAATGTTAAAATACAAAAAGTATATAGAAGGCTTTAAAAAACAAAATAGGGCCAAAAATATTAGGATTATGCAACAAAGCCTTTTTAATATACTTTTAATTTATAAGAATAGTTTTAATGTTAGCAAATTCTTTAAGTCCGAATTCAGCTAATTCTCTGCCAAAACCAGATGACTTAATGCCTCCAAAAGGCAATTGTGGATTAGAAGCTACCATTTTGTTGATACTGCACATACCAAATTCAAGTTCATTTTGACAAATTTTTTCAGCTTGTTCTAAGTTTTTGCTAAAGATTGAGGCAGATAAGCCATATTCAGATTGATTAGCCAATTCTATAGCTTCTTTGTTATTGCAGGCTTCTGTAATGCAAAATACAGGTCCGAATAATTCCTGCTGAAAAGCAATATTAGAAGGAAGAATATTTTTTAAAACAGTGATAGGAAAGAAAAATCCTTTATTATTTGGCACTTTACTTTCAAAAATAGATTTTGCACCAGCAGCTATAGCTTGCTTTACTTGTAATTTCAGATTTTGCTTAATATCTGTTCTTGCAAGAGGTCCTACTTTATTGGATTTTAAATAAGGTGATCCAAGTGAGATTTTTTTTAGTGATTCAATAAGAAGTTCTTCAAATTCAACAGCAATATTTTGAGAGAGAATAATTCTTTTGGCAGCTACGCAGACTTGACCAGAATTTAGGAGTCTTGATTCAATACATTGATGTGCAGCGTCTTCTATATCAGCATCGTCAAAGACAATGAAAGGATCATTACCTCCTAATTCAAGAACAGATTTTTTGATGTTCTCACCAGCATGCTTTGCAACAGAAGAACCAGCTTTTTTACTGCCAGTAATGGAGACGCCAGCTATTAGATTATGGCTCAAGATTTTAGCAATAATAGGAATATCCACAATAATACTTTTAAAAATATTATTAGGAAATATTTTAGAAATTAATTTTTCAATAGCGAGAGAAGTACCTGTAGTATTGGGTGCATGCTTCAACAAAATGCCGTTCCCTAAAACAAGATTAGGAATAGTAAATCTCATTACCTGCCACAAAGGGAAGTTCCAGGGCATTATACCTAAAATAATACCCAAAGGTGAGTATTGATAATAGCTTTTAGAATAGCTAGTTTTAACATTTATATCAACTAAGAACTGTGCAGAGTTTTCATGGTAATAATCGCATAATAACATACATTTTTCTACTTCGGCGAAAGACTGTGTAATTGGCTTTCCCATTTCATCGGTAATTAATTTAGCAAGATTTTCTTTTTCTTCTAGAAGCGCGTGTTTGAGTAGCGGTAGAAAATTTAATCTTTCCTGGAGAGAACAAGATCTCCACGATTTATAGCCTTTATTAAGATGCTCGATAAATGTGATTAGTTGTTTTTCACTATGCTCAGTGTATTCTGCAATAATTTCTTCATTAAAGGGGTTAATAGTCCGTATAATTTGAGTTTCTTTACCCATCATTCTATATTTTATATACTAAGGTCATTATCACTTGGCAGATTATCAGTTAACTCAGCGTCCTTAAAAGTTTCTAGGTTGCACATTGAATTATCATTAAAAACTTCTATACTTATATCATGGAAATCGGAAAAATAACAACTACCAGTATATAGTAACAAAATGGGTATCAATAATTCTTCTTCAGGCAAGGTAAAAGTGAATACCAAACCTTTTTCCAAACTCCTTAATGTGCACTCCTCAGCACTCTTGTATTTAGAATAAAATATTCCAAATATACCTGTATAAAAGTGTGTACCTTTAAAACTTTCTAACAAAGGAAATGGATTCGCTATTTGCAAAGCTTCTGGGAATAAATTGCCAGAAATGAAAAAGTTTATATAACTATTGTTAAGAAAAGTTTCCAATACTTCTATAGATTGGGGAATTATATACCAGTATAAAAGTTGGTAATTTTGCAATATTTTAAGATTTTCTTTATACTGTTGCTCTTTTACTAGAGCTAGTTCATATGCTGCATTATTTACTCCTCCAATAAATATTTTTACATATAGTAACTTTTTTAAATCATAAAAATAATCTTTATCTGTATGTTGGTAAATTCCTGCTAAATCTACAAAATTCTTTGTAATAGCATATTTGCCAACGCCTCCTATAAATCCAATAAGAAGCTTGTAGTATGTGCAATCAGAATAATCTCTATATATTTCTCTAAAGGTGTAGCTGAACCATGCTCCTGCAGTATATACTACTACATCTTTTAAAATGGTAATCATTCCCATATATAAATTTCTAGTGGGATTCAAATGGAGATTATTACTTAAATGAGATTTATATGTGAATACAAATACAGTAAGGCCATCTGCTAGAATTGAAACAGGGAGCTGGCCCAAAAGTACAGTTGGAGCGTTAACTATATTATTTGCTCCAAAATATAACCAATCACTTACCAAATTTTGAAAAGATTGATTCTCAACTACATCACTATGACTAGTATTATTCATATTTAATTCCTATAAGAATATTTTATTCCACTTAGTATGGCACTCATCGATTGAGTAAATATGGTAATAATAGCTTCCGTGGTTACTGTCAAGCCAAGTATAAATAAATTGGGGAAAATTAATTTTCCCTGTTACTAGTTCTATTAATTACGGTTTAAGATTATATGTTAATGAGGTACATAAAAATTTAGTAACAGAGCGTGTAGAGCAATTGTTAAGAGAAGATGGCTTTTTTGATTTCTTTACAAGTTGTATGTTAGAATCTATATTCGAAATGATAGATAATATGTTTGAATTTCAAATTTTTCATGGTGATATAAATGAGCTGTAAAAATCATTCGGTAAAAAATTATGAAGAAAATAAATAATTATAGAATAATATCTCCTTTTTTATGTTTATATAATGGATATATGCATTCTGCTATAAGGTCTTTTGATTCAGAAGGATTAGATTATTTTTTGTTGGTGGACATAGACAATTTAAATACAAGATTAGCAAGAGCTCAAGATTGTAATCCAAGGAGAAATGATGAAGAAGGTAGATATTTTAAATTCAAGGAATTTGAAGAGAGTAGGTATTATAAAATTGTAAATAAATATAATATCATAGAAAATAATAATAAAGATAATCAAGGTCTAAAAAGCATAGATAAATCAGAAGGAGTATTTATATCAATAGATATGTGTCCTTCGGTTAATAAAATAGAAAAGAGTTTATTTATAAGACTAAAAGAAAAATATAAGTTAAACAAGGTTTATGTATCCATAGCAATAAGTGGTTTATGGGTTGTGCAAAATCAGGAGGATTTTATTTGGTTACAATCTCTAAAGTCAGATAATTTTATTATTACATGGATAAATCACAGTTTTATACATCGATATTATAAAGACATCGCGATGGAGAATAATTTTTTACTTTTATCCGATACAATTATTCAATCTGAAATTTTAGATACAGAAAGAATTTTAATTGAGCATGGAGAGATACCTTCAATATTTTTTAGATTTCCTGGGTTAATTTCGGATGAAAATTTTTTAGCAGAATTAAAAAAGTATGGATTAGTGCAATTAGGTTCGGGTGCATGGATCTCTAAAATGAAAGAAGATGATATCATAGAAAAAGGTAATATTATTTTAATTCACGGCAATGGAAATGAAGAAAGAAGGGCGCTAGAGGTGCTTTATAAATTTATTGATAATACAAATTTACAATTTCTAAAACTAGAAAATGAGATAAAAAATAGTTAGTAAAAAATAAGTTTCTTCAATTGATTTAATAATAGTAGCTGCATATTTGTAATAGCTTGTTTCATTATAGGTTTCTATAAAGTTGATAAAATCAATAACATAAGAGAGTATTCTTTAGGAAAATCATCATTTCCAACACTTATCTTAGTTGCAACTATTTTTAATGCATATGTAAGTGCTAGGGCTAGTATAGCAGATATAGGGTTGGTACATAGTTCAGGATTAGTTAATATGGGTGGAATAATAGAGTGCGATTCAGAAGAAAATCAGTATACTAAATTTTTTATCAAATTATAAAATTATTATGAATTATTATAAGGGAGCAGCATGGTTTATTATAAGTCTAATTATAAGCTCATTAAATGATGTGGTAGCAAAATATGTTAGTTTTAACCTTCCAGTATGGGAAACAGTATTTTTTAGATTTTTCTTTGGAACTATAACACTTGTACCATTTATATTATTTTATGGTAAAGAATCTATAGCTAGTTCAAAGCCATTAGTGCATTTATCAAGAGGTATTATTCTAACATTAGCAATTTATCTTTGGATAAATGGACTTAATGTAACAGATGTTGCTGTAGCTACAATTATAACATTTACTATGCCAATATTTGTGCTAATTCTTGCTGCAACCTTACTTAAGGAGAAAGTGTCAATAAAATTATGGGTGTTGTCTATTATTGGATTAATAGGCGTTGTTATAACTTTAAATCCTAAAGGAATTGAGTTTAATATAAATTCTACTTATTTAATATTTGCAGCTGGATTTTTTGCCTCTTTAGATATAATCAATAAAAAGTATATAATAAAAGAAAGTATGCTAAGCATGCTTTTTTATTCTTCATTAGTTACAACTATAATATCAATGATTCCATTAATCTTTCATTGGAAGATTCCCACTTTTGAGGATTTATTTTTGTTATTAATATTAGGTTCGGGAAGTAATGCAATACTATTTTGTTTATTAAAAGCGTATAAAATAATAACAGTTTCAAGTGTAGCTCCATTAAGATATTTAGAGCTAATATTTTCTATTATATTGGGAAATATTATATTTCATGAAATACCAAAAAATCACTTATTGTTAGGAGCTGCAATAATTATTCCAAGCTCTTTTTATATTATTAGGCTATATCAAAACAATGATAAGCAATTAAGAGAATAAATAATTTAACAAATATTTAGGTTTATATAGTTATGAATAATAAAAACTACATATTAAATACAGGCTCAGAAACTAAGCACAGATTAAGTATATTAGAAAAAATTTATGGAGAATATACAAGTAAATTATTCCAAGAGATAAATTTTCAAAAAGGAATGAAAGTGGCAGTTATTGGTTGTGGTTCTGGGTCAGGTATAGAGCAAATATATGAAAAAATAGGGAGCGATGGTCGTATATTATGTTTAGATATTAGCGCAGAGCAAGTTTCTTTAACTAGAAGTATGCTAGACTCTAAAGAAATTAATAATGTAGATTATATAGTAGCTGATATAGAGAAGTATATTGGAAATTGTGATTATGATGTGGTGTATTGTAGATTTGTGCTTATACACTTACAGAATCCTATTTTAGCATTGAAAAACATGTTAAATCTTATTAAGGAGAATGGTTTTATTGCTTGTGAAGAGCATAATTATGAAGATATTTTTAATTATCCTACTTCAAATTCAATTGACAAATACAGAGCACTATTAAAAAAAATAAGCAATATATTGCAGTTAGATTACGCTTTTGGCAAAAAGTTATACTATGAAATGAATTTGTTGAACGTTGATATATCATATATAAAAAAGTTTGTCCCTCTGTGTACATCATATGATGAGAAAACATTGTTATTATTATCATTGATAGAGGAGGAGAAGCGCTTTATTAGTCAAAATTTATTAAAAGAGGGAGAAATAAAAGAAATGATTGAAGAAATGCAAATAATTGCAGATAAGAAAGAAATTATACAAAGTCCAGGGAGTGTTTTTCAGTGTATAGGGAAAAAGAAATAAAAACGCTATGGCATATATAGATAAAATTATTGTTCTTGCATATTTCTTTTTGTGCCATGTATATTAACCACTATAAGTTATTTTTATATCAAAATTTATCATTTCCTTCCTGTCCAGTTTTTTAGCACCACTTCTCTATAAAATAAATCGTTTTTTTTACACGGTACACGGCTTCCTACGTTTAATTTATAAATGATCGATTAAATAATAAGTATTTTTTCTCTAATCAAGTAAGTGAGGAAATTTTAAGGTAAAAACAGTATAACCATTTATTTTGGCTGATGAATAACAACTTATTGAACCATTTAAATCCTCCATCACTAACTTACTAAATGCTAAACCAATTCCTGTGCCACTATTGCTGTCGTTGTAAAATTTATCAAATATTACTCTGACATTATGCTCAGTTATGCCTTTTCCATAATCAATATAATAAATTGTACTTGGCTTATCTGCCTCTGTTCTGATTTCAATGAGAGTATCATCTCTGTTATGAGTGTATGTATTTTTTATTAAATTAATAATAATATATTTTAAGCAATTATATGCACACTTTACTTTAAAATTCTCACTAATTTTTACCTGAATATCCCTAGCCTGTGGCATATATAATTCACAATCCGTAACTGCTTCATAAATACATTTTTTAATATTAAAAATAGACTTTTCTTCCTTTTTCACAGATTGACTAAGAACTGCAAATAAATTTTCCAGAGTATTTAACCCATATAGATTTATTTTCACTAAATTTTCAACTATTTCCTCAATAGAAGAAATTTTTTTCTTAGTAAATTTATATTCTTTTTCATATTGCGATGATTCAATTTTAGCATTCTTCAATTCATCACTTAATAATTGGCTATAACCATAAGATGCAGTAATGGGCGCTTGAATTTCATGTGCAATTAAATTTCCAAACATCTTTGTCACTTCAAGTTGTTTTTGTTGCTCCTCATTATTATCACTAATTTTTTGCTCTTTATTTTTTATAAGAAATATAGTAATAAATATTGCTGAAATATATACATAAATTAACATCATTAGGCTTTTAAAATCAAATACAGAATTGTCTATATTGATAATCGTGTGGGTCAAATACCCTAGCGTAAAGCCAGCTGTCAAACTGAATAAAAATCCAATAATATTTAGAAATTGATAAAGCAATAAGATTGAAAGCACAGCATTTACACTCCAAAAACTATAATTATCAGTATTAAACAGCATATAACTTGCTAAAAAAGGTAAGCAATAAGTCATTATAAAAAAGTAATAATATGGCATCACCTTTTCTTGAAACTTAGAAGATAGTAAAATATCTCTAAAAATCATCACGAATACTAATATATAGCCAATAATAACCAATATAAGTAATAACAAAGAATTTTTATTTAAGTAAAAACTATACACAAAAAAATAACAAAGAATAAATATACTAAAACGCGTATATAAAGGATCTTGAGCAATAAATCTTTGTTCAAATTTTTGTAATATTGAAATCTTTTTATACTTCTCAAGTTCTATATCTAAATCTTCTCTCATTATTTTAAAAAATATTTTAATTTCTTTTAATAACTCCTTCGGCGTAAATTTTCGAACCTTTTGAAAATAATGGCAACCAAAAAACCCAATTGCAACACCAATTTGGGCAGTTAGCACATACAGCATTGTGTATTCTGGAAAGTAAAAAACACTTACTACTGCAAATAAAAATCCCATCAACACCCCAGAAATAAATGAATGTTTTTTAGCCTGAAAATCATATAACCCAGCAAATAGTGGAATAATAAGCATTTGAATTCCAAAAGTTTTAAATAACCGAATATTCTCAAACAAATTATTAGATAGCAAAAACAATGGTGCTAGCGAAATGATAAGAATAAAAACCCTCAAAATTTTCAATTCTTGCTTATCTGTTAAATTGGGAAACAACACTTTAATAAAATCTTTAGTAATAACAACACTTGCTGCATTTAAATATGAATCACTGGTAGACATAATTATTGCAAATAACCCCACAATCATCACTCCTTTAAGGCCAATTGGCACATAATAGCTAATAAACCTAAATAGCACATTCTCACTTAACCCGACATCATTAGCTTTCATTATGTAAGCTATCGCACAAATGGAAAGCATAAATGGAATGCTAATAAAAAATAGATTGTAAAACACGGTCTTTAATTTTTTTGGGGTAGCAGCCAACATTAAATACCTTTGCATAAATGGCGCCCCAATTCCTGGTAAAAGTGAGGCTGTTAAAAAGCTCAATAGGATAATAATGTTCTTGAAATTAAAATCAAATTCAAAAGTTGACTCAGGTAAGCTTAAAATAACTTGCTCCACCCCATCAAAACGGTAACTAGCTACAGCACAAACAATTGGTATTATAAGAAAAAATATCATAAATTGATAAACGTCAATCGCCATTATTCCCCTTATTCCTCCTACCATACCATAAATTGCTATAACGAAATATCCAAGCAATATCCCAAGTGAAAAATTCATTCCAAAAAAATATGCACACATGGCACCTATGGCAATTGATTGCATGCAAATAGTACCTATCGTTTCAATAATTGTGGCAAAAACTGTTATAAATCTTGCGGATTTGCCGTAAAGACTTCCCATCACCTGGCTTATTGTTGAGCAGAATTGTAAATTGTAAATTTTTGGCACCAAAATTTTTGCAGTAACAAGCCAATATAAAGGCTGTGATAAAACATATATCAAAACAATTACTCCTCCATTATATAGTTTATCAACATAACCAATTGTGGAGCCAGCTCCCACTGCTGTTGCAAAAATTGTGCAAACAAACATGATGGTTGAGGAATTTTTCAAACCAAAAGCGAAATCATCTGCCTTTTTTACTTTTTTGTAGTAATAAAAGGCAATACCCATACATATAAAAATATGGGTTATAACTAGTAAAACATCAAAAATTGGTAAATTTTGCAGATTTAACATTAAAAACCCTAATTTACTTATCTAATTCTTTATACAACTTAAGAATATCATTTCAACAAAAATCTTTGCATTTTTATTTATATAAATTTCCTTCTTACCATTTAGTACAATAGATTTGCCAAATATATAAATCTAGAAAAATATTGCTCTGCATAAATATTACTTAACAGACAGCAATTTTACTATTTTTTTTCGTATAATTTTAATTATGAAATGTACAACGTAAAGAATATAAATTTAAAGTTTTAGGTATAATCTTAAGAAATTATTATTAAAAAAATAAATTTTATAAGTCAAAGCATAATTTTAGTTGACAAATTGTAATGTCTCTATAATGCTGTTATATGGGTAACGGTAATCGATATATAAGGAGACAATCATGAATAAATTTACGAGTAAATTATTTACTTTTGCATTAATGTATGGAGTTACGATATTTACAATTGTTGCTGCATTTGCGGATGAAGGAAGATAGTATTAAGTTTAATGCTTGATTTTGGTGTCAGAAGTTTTGCAAGCGTGTTTTACTCATATCCCAGCTGGGAGTTGACTAAATACGTTGGCAGACTGAAGATAAGATAGTGCCAGTGACTTTTGAGGGGAGGTGCTACTGGTGTTCTCTAGATTGAGAAGTTAAAGCTTTGACATTTTGTTTAGTGGCGATGCGAGCTAGCTTTTACTCTCCCCCTATTTTTTAATTTGCACACTGAGTGCTTTGTGATGTATTTTTAACCATATTCATAACATAATATACCGCCCTTTTAGGTTTAGAAATGGTGCATACCGAATTTTTAAGAATGCTTTTTTACTAAAAACAACGCTTAATCAACTCCTCTTTTGATACTCCATCACTCTTATCTGAGTAATAACAAATCTTTCCATCCTTAAGTGCATAAATCTTGTTTCCGTATTTTGCGGCATTGTTCAAATCATGCGTAACCATTATGCAGGCCATTTTATGTTCTTTAATTGCAGAAACTGTCATATCCATAACATAATCTGCCATCTTTGGGTCAAGAGCCGATGTGTGTTCGTCTAATAGTAGTAATTTTGGTGGATTAATAAGTGCAAGGATAAGTGCTAATATTTGTTTTTCTCCTCCCGATAATCTAGTTACCATTACATCCCTCATATACATCATCTTTTCATAGTAATGTGTTGTCATATCATAAAAGAAGCCCTCATTATTCTTCGGATAAGATTTTTCGAATCTCATTAAAAAATTCTCATATACTGAAAGTCTTTCAAATAAACATTCTTTTAAATTTTGCGTAATAGTTGCTATACTCCGGAAATATTCTTTATTGCTAAAAGATTCAATTGGCTTGGAGTTAAAAATAATTTCTCCTTTTGATGATGTAATATTCTTATTAATAGCATTAATCAAAGAACTCTTTCCAGAACCGTTATGCCCTATAATAACTATAAAATCCCCATCTTCAACATCTAGTGATATATTATCAAGTGCTTTTTGATTAATATGTGGCAGTGTATATTCTAAATTTTTAATTCTTAGGAGTTTATTTCCCATGGTTTCCGTTTTTTATTTGACATAATTTTTAGCAAAACTACAAGAAGCAACCCAATTAGTAATTTTAGATTAATCGGATTAACCCCAATTTTTAGAAGAAATGTGACTGCTGAATAATATAGTAATGCTCCTAGTAAGCATGCCATGCAATCAATTTTCACTGAAAAATTCTTGAATCTAAACATTTTTCTCATTGTCTGCACTCCTAAAAGCCACGCAGCTATAGCCGTAAGGGCTATGCCAAATCCCATGTTTATATCAGTAAATCCATAAATTTGACAAGTTAGTGCACCACTTCCTGCTGCAAGCGCATTACTAAAAGCTAAGCCAATTATTCTATATTTTTCAGGATTACAACCCAACCTATATAACAAATGTTTATTATCCCCATAAGCCCTTATTCTCAAACCTAACTGAATATTTAGCAAAATAGAAACCATCACTATACAGAAAAGGGTATAGAATGCAGCAAATATAAACCCTGCATTATCAGCAAATGCATAACTGATATACATTAGCATAGTTTCGTGATTATAGGTTGTTAAATTTGGAGAACCCATGATTTGCAAATTTATACTGTACAACATAAAAATCATCAATATTCCAGCAATTAAGCTATCAATTTTATCATGTCTTTGTATACAGCCAACAACAATTCCTGCCATCAACCCCGCTAGTATAGCTATAAAAAATGTTAAAACTGGATTTATTGCCTCAATTATCAATCTTGCATATACTGCTGCTCCCAATACAAAACTTCCCTCCACAGTCAAATCCGTAATCTTCATTACTTCATATGAAATATAAACCGCAAGTACTAAAGGTACTAGTGTAAAAGTCTGTAAAAAAACATCCAACACACCCTGCATATTTAATTTTTAATAATTAATTCTTGTTTATACAAACCATTCTTTAGCGGATTTGGCAACAAAATATTATTCCTAAAAATAATCAAATTTGCTTTGTTATTAATTTTATAATTCTTTTTGTCTTTATTATCTATTAGTGACATCACTATTTTTGCCCCAACAACCCCAAGCTGTCTCTCCTTCACGCCAAGCGCAACATTAGCACCACTTTTCACACTCCCCTCATCAGAAGCAATAATAGGAATACCACGCTTTTGAGCAACATTGACGATAGACGGCATAGCGCTTACTACTAAATGGTCTTTCAAAACTAATATTGCTTGTGATTTTTCATTGACAGTTTGTAATGCAGAAAAAATTTCAGGCATGTTTTGTATAGAAATCACCTGTAGATTACACCCTATATCTTTTAAAAGAGTTTTGATTAACTTTGACTGATTGAATATTCTAGCATCGTTGCTATTAATAAGTGTTAAATATTCAGGCTTAGAAATGATAGTTTGTATAAATTTCACAAACTGTTCCATCGGTACGTTATCTTCGACATTTATCAAATTAGCATTTTCTGCTTCATCATATTTAGAAAGCTCAGCCGCAATACTTATAATTTTTTTATCTTTTTTCAACATTTTGATAGCCAATTGCGTAGCGTTTGTCCCAATGGGCACCACCATATCATAATGATTGCTATATATCTGCTGAAAAATAGTTCTCATTAAATTAGGATCACCCTGCGCATTGTAAATTGTCAGCTTATATTGTTCATTAATATTGTTTTTTAGTTGCTCTTCAAAACCATCAACTATATCATCCATAGCTTTATGACTCATTGGCATTATGATAGCAATTTTATAATGATTTTCAGCGGCTTTAATTTCCTCTAAAGAAATTAATACAGCAAACACGAATACAACGTACTTAAAAAATTTAGACATAACAGTTTATATAAATAATAAAAATAACAAATCACCTATGTCATAGCTTAAACGCTATGACAAGGTATTTAGCAGCAGTTAAAACGCCACCATCGAAAAAATATGATATTTAATTTATATAAACAAGCCATTAAGGAAGGATATATTATTAACTGGTATCGTGCAATGAAAAATTACATTAGAAATAGGCATTGTCTTAAAATAGTTGAAATATAAAATCAATTTCACAACTTCTTGGCTATATTATCCCAAATCATATCAAATTGATTAGAGTTTACTAAAAATAAATGGAAATTTTCAATTAGTAGTACTCTAAGAGGGTCCAACATAACAAACGCCACCTTTCTATCATAAATATATATTGGCAATGGAAAAAAGTATTCAGATGGAATTTGTCTATATTCCCTATAACTTTTATACTCAATATCCTCAGCCTCGTCGCTGCTCAAAATTTTAGAACTTAAGTTATTGACCTTTTCCATCCTGTTTTCATGCATCTCTAAATATTCATTATCTATAATTTTAATTAGTGATTTTTTTTCAATACCACTAATTTTTACACATCCACCAACATCTTTAACTGAATCATATATATCATTAAGAAGATATATAACTCCCTCCCTACCATCTAGCGTTTTTACTATATCAAACTTACTCCTAATTCCATCATTAATTAAAAATTCTACTTTAGCACTCCTAAATGCTTGATGAATTTTGTTAGCTGTTTTACTAGTCAAATGGTGCTTATCATTTTCTATATTGGCAATCGTTGCTTTTGTTAAATTACACTTATCTGCTAATTCAGATTGTGTCCAGTTTAACAATCCTCTTGCTGCCCTAACTTGGGCACTTGATATCATAACCTGATCATTACTCTTACTCATATTCAACAATGTTATTAATATTTATTTCCTAAGAAATCAGGATATACAAGTGCTATAATTTTACAACAAATTATTTTATTTATTTAATCTAATTAATATAAGTTTTTTACTTATCATTGGTAATAAATTTTTAAGTTCTGGACCATCTTCCTGACCAGTTAAAGCAACTCTAAGAGGCATAAATAATTTTTTACCTCTTAAATTAGTATGCGCCTTTATTGCTTCTATCCATTTACCCCATGTGTTCAAGTCGAATTTTTCTTCTGGCAATAAATTTTTTGCTAAAGAAATTAATTCTTTATCTATAATTTCAGTCTTAATTTCATCTCTACAAACTGTATACCAATATTTTATATCTTCAACACTTCCAATATTGCCTCTGATAGACAACCAAAATTCTTCATCCATATCTTTTATATTTAGTTTTTGAAGTACGTCTTGTATCATTTTAAAATCCAATAAATGTAACATTTTTGCATTAAAAGTTTTTAATTCATTATAATCGTACTGCACAGTTGATTTACTTAATTTGGAAAAAGAAAATTCTTCTATCAAATGATCAATGCCATTTTTTGCTATTATATTATCAGAGCTTCCAATTTTCGAAAAAAATACAGCAATAGATGAAGGTAATATACCTTTTTCTCTCAATTCTTTAAGACTAAAATCACCTGTCCTTTTAGACAATTTTTTATCTTTTGTTGTTAATAGCGATATGTGACTAAAGCTTGGTGGCTTAGCTGATAAAGCTCTAAATAATTGTACATGTATGGCACTGTTAGATATATGATCTTCACCCCTTATAATGTCAGTTATAGCATATTCAATATCATCAACCACAGAAGCTAAGCTATATGTCAAAGTACCATCATTTCTAACTAATACTGGATCGCTAAGATTTTTAGCTTCAAACCTTAATTGACCCCTTATTTTATCATCCCATGATATTTCTTCTTCGTTAAGCAAAAATCTCCAATAAGGTTGCACTCCTTTGGCCTCTAGCTCTTTTTTTTCATCCAGAGTTAATTTTAGAGATGATCTGTCATATATCGGTGGTAGATTCCTACTTAATAAACTTTTCTTTTTAACAGCCAATTCTTCTTCAGTTTCATAACAAGCATATAACCTGCCTGAATCAATCAATTTTTGTTTTACCTCTTGATATTTATTAAGTCTATCCGATTGTCTAAAGCAGATGTCCCAATCAATTCCAATCCATTTTAAATCTTCTTTTAATGCGTCAATATACATTTCTTTAGATCTATGAATATCTGTATCATCAATTCTCAATATAAACTTTCCAGCATTTGCCTTTGCATATAACCATGCTATTAGAGCAGTTCTTAAATTACCAACATGTAAAAATCCTGTAGGACTTGGTGCAAATCTTGTCGCAATCTTCATATAAAATTTAGTTTTTTGTTATCAATTCATCAGGATCAAAAATATTCTTCATACTAGTATTTTCACTTACATATACTATTTTATCAATATTTCTGAAACTAGTTTTTTTGACTGCTTCGTACGCACTATTTGCCTCAATCTTTTCAATCTTATCATTAAAATGTAAATGATATGAGCCAATACAGTCATTTTTTAACTTAAGAGAGGGAAATTCATAATTTTTAAATTCACCGCTTTGTTTATTTTGAGAAAAACCATCTTTAGCGTTATTAAATTCAAATTTCTTGCTATCTACCATCTTAATAATTTTATTGTTATAAATTTAACTATATTTTTTAACTATGTATATATACATGCTAAACCTTTTTTCTTATTTTTAAAAAAAATTCTTTCATCATTTCCGATGATTTCTGTTGCTCTATTCCACCATATATTTCTGGTATATGATTATGCACCTTAGAATTGAATAACCTTACTCCGTTTTCAATAGCACCAAATTTTTCATCATATGCACCAAAATATACCCGCTTTATTTTACTAAACGCAATTGCTTGCGCGCACATTGCACATGGTTCAAGCGTTACATACAATTCACAATCGCTTAAATTTGATCTCTGTAGTTTTTTCGTTGCTTCTCTTATACACAAAATCTCAGCATGAGCAGTAGGGTCATGTTCTGATCTCATTTTATTGTAGTTAGTTGTAATTATATCATCCTTATACACTATCACCGCACCAACAGGCACTTCATTTTCTTCAACAGCTATTCTAGCTTGATCTAAAGCGTACTCCATAAATTTATTTTTGTATAAATTAACTATTTTTTTCAACTTCGCTTACTAATTTATCATTTCCTGCAATAACTCCTTCATATATATTTAGCTCTAAATCCTTTCCATTTAAGTCTCTAACCACACCACCGGCCTCTCTAATAAGTATTAGACCTGCAGCATAATCCCATAAATGTAACTTACCCTGGATCAATAAATTTATCCTACCATCTGCTAAATATGCCATTTCTAATGCAGATGCTCCAAAGATTCTAATTTTACTATGCTTCAGGTGAATAAAATTTAAATATTTTTTCATTATAGCGTTGCTATTCGAATCATCATGAATAGCGCAAATTACCCTCTCGTAATCATTGTGAGCAGATACCTTTATTTTCCTTTGTATTCCCATGCTATCTATTAAAAAAGCTCCCATGTTCTTACCTGCCCAAAATATTTCATTGTTAACAGGATTACACACGACTCCCAATAAAATGCTCGACTCATCTTTAGTAATTTTTGCCAAAGCTACTGATATGCAAAAAAACGGCACCCCATGCATAAAATTAAATGTACCGTCAATAGGGTCTATTATCCATTTGTATTTCGTCTGATCAGAATTATCATTTTTAATACTTTCCAAAATACCACTTTCCTCTGTGATAAAACTATACTCAGGTCTGCTTTTTTGTAAATGGTATATCAAGATTTTTTCTGCAGTTAAATCTGTTTTAGTAACAAAATTTGCAACCCCTTTTTTGGAAATTTGCAATTTTTCAACTTCATAAAAATCTTTAGTGATTTTTACTGAGGCCTTTCTAACAGCTTCTAAAACAACATTTAAGTCTGCATTAAAATTTTTCATTACATCTATTTTATTTACGGTTGAAACGATTATGAACAAAAATCTCAATAATTCAATTAATAATTCGTTGTTATTTTTTCGCAATGGATTATTAATTAATATTACAATCATAGGATAATTTTCTAGTATAATAAAAAAAGGAATGATACGTTTCTAATATAATTATTTTTGAGGTTTGTGTGCCTAGTGAATCAGAAATTTTAACTGCAATAGGAAATGGAGGGTTGATCGAAGGAATTGATCCGTTATACTACGCAGCAATGCTAAGAATTCAATTAGAAGGAAAAAACCCTGTATTATGGGCTATTGATAATGGTAAAAAAATTGATGGCAAGGATCCATTATACTACGCCTTATTAAATGAAGGTTTTGATGTAAATAAAAGCGTATTAGAGGCAGTACCAGAGGGTTACCAAATAAATGTGAGTGATGAAGTATCATATTCTGTTGAGGAATTCAAAACAGAAGTAACTGATAGTATTACTAGCAAGCAGGATTTTGAAGGCTTAAATACCCAGGAATTAATAAAAATTGCTATTAATGGCAATTTTATGATAAATGGTAAATCTCCAATACAATATGCTATTGAAAATCATACTAATGGCCTTCAGCAGGGAGTTAAGATTATTCTTAAAGAACAAGGTCGCGATGATCAGCTAAAGGAATTTTACCAAAATCTTGCTAATAATCCTGCAGAAAATTCACAATTAATTGAACTTTTTGCCAATGAGTATAATGCGACAGGAAGGGGAAAAGAAAATTTTGTGGAAGTTATGTGTCCTTTAGTTGAACAAGACATAGAAGTACCTGGTAGTTTAGTGGAGTTATATATAAAGGATAAACTTAAAGAGGAAATTCCATCAATTGATAAGATACAAGAGAAACATAAGGAACAAGCTCTTTTCTCTGTGATTGATTTATATCTTGATGAATACACTAGTGATAAGGATAAGGAGAATCTTAAGGTAATGTATGAAAAATTAGCAAAGGATTTAAATTTAGACACGAAGAAACAAGATTCTGCGCTTGTTCAATTTGTTTCTGATCCTGAAGAGTGCGCAAACAAAATAAAGAATTTACTTAATAAGTTACCTAAACAAGATAAATCAGATTTAAACATAGAAGGTAGCGCTCAAAATATAGATTTAAAAAGCCTATATAAACAATATGACTTAGAGACACTTAAAAATCTTAATGACGTTGGTAATAAACTTGGAGAAATAGAACCCGAAGTTCAAAATTTTAGTATTGCAGGTAAAATTGGTATTGGTATCGGTATTGCACTAGCTATAATCACAGTTATTCCTGGAATTATAATTGGAATTATAAAATTGGTGTCTGATAGTAACGCAAAGCAAGAGTTTAAAGATCAACAATCTGAAGCGTTGCAAGTAAATCAAGAATTAGATGGATTAGGCATTGTTAAGCCTCCTGCTGAAGGTGTTCAGGCTAATAGTGCAGGCGCTAAAAAATTTACTGAAACGGTTCTAAATATGCGATCGGCAAATACAAATGCTCATGGACATTAGCAATGGGTAAGTAAATATACTCCCATAAGTATTTAAGCACCATACACCTTTTGTTAGGTAGACAGCTTTATTGCATTTTAATTTTTTAACATATAATTAACCTAAGCTGGAGTTAAGATTACGTTACAAAATGAAAATTTAGGGATAAAGAGAATGAATTAAGCTAAATAAATTTGGTGTTCCCGACGGGATTCGAACCTGTGACCTTTGGATTAGGAATCCAACGCTCTATCCTGCTGAGCTACGGGAACAAATTTCAGTATGTTAAGGCTACATGATAGGGTATTTATTAATAAATACAATAAATTTATATTTTTCAGCTATTATAAGCATATAAGCTCTTTTTGATAAAAACTTAATATTTTGCAACTAATTTTTTTGTTAGGATAAATATGAGAAATACATTGTTTATATATATCTAATTGCCTGCTATACTCATCTGGTAGATTAGATTTGGAGAGTATTTTTGCTTTATCTGCTTTAATTTCAATAATTTCAATATTATCATCTTTCACAATTAACTTATCAATTTTCACAATAGTGTCGGTTTTAGCGGCTACATTATTTATACTCACTTCAGACAATACTTCATTTATAAAAATATCAGGAAATTTACAAATAATCTCTTTTGCAATTAATTTTATTTCTTCGATCTCCCTTTTAGGTATAAAATTAAATGAGCTATTATTAGCTAAATTTGCAATATAATTTGTAAAATTTTCCATAGGAATTTTGGATGCATCAGATAAAATTTGGTGTATGAAATTTCCTCTTGCTACTGAAAGATTTGAATATAGTTGATTTTCCAAAGAGGCAATTTCTTTTTTCTCAATATTTTTCACAATATAATCCTCCTTAAAGTAAGAAGGTAATTCACAATTTTCCAAAACTAAATCTACATCTTTAAAGTGCTTTTGATCAGATATGCCAAGCTCAAAATATTTTACAAAATTATCCGCTAGTATAGTTTTTGCAATACTATACCAGCTATCTTTTTTATTACCACTTTCTCCAAAAATGTATAATTCATCTTCGGCACGAGTCATTGCAACATATAGTAGCCTTAAACTTTCCTGTTTTAATTTTACTTTTCGCTGATTTATAATCTCCTTAATTGTATGATTTTTATACTCATTAACATTTGGTATTATGAGTTTTTCATTATGCCAAAAGAAATTTTCATGTGGCATATTTTCTGAATCCCCCGCATCTGCCAAAATTATTATAGGTGCTTGCAGTCCTTTTGCAGCGTGCACAGTCATTATTTTAACACCTTCCGAATTATTATTATTAACATTGATATTTGAATTATACTGTAGCCAATTCAAAAAAACTTCTTTGTCGCCTAGGAGTTGTTTTTCAAATTCTAAAATTTTATCTAAGAAAATATCAATTATTTCTTGGCAATTAGTTCCAAATTCGTGAAAAAATTTACTTATAAATTTATTTCTATATAAAACGTTAGTATAAAAATCATACAACGATTGATTTTTGCAGCATTCTTCAAGTTCTTTCAATAAATTTGATGTTTCAGGATATAGATTCTGTAGTCTGCTAAAAACGTTTTGCTCTCCTCTATTGTAGGATATATTAAAAATTTGCTCTTCTGTGAAATTAAAAAACGCCGATTTTAAAAGACATATTAAATTAAAATCATCATCAGGCAACAGGAAAAATTTAATAATAGATAGCAAATCAAGAATGATAATATCATCACTAAAATTTATTTTATTTTCTTCAGATATAGAAATACTGTTCTGTTTTAGAGTTTGGATTAGGCATTTCATTTTTTCAGATCTTTTACGAAATAATATCATTATGTCTTTGTGCATAATTTTACTATCAGTACGATCTTGATTTAATAAATGAGATATGAAATTTGCTATTTCTTCTGCATTTGATAATTTATTATCAATAAAATCAGCATTTTTCTCAGGGATTTTCCAGCATTTTTTTTCTCTAGGTTTTTTATTAGTTTGAGTGGAATGTTCAATTACCTTAACTATTCCATTTCCTTTTTTTATTGCTATATGATTTAATTTATTAACAAAATCTATAGAATTAAAAATTTTGTCAACAGCTTCCAATATTTCTTTTTTTGAACGAAATGAATGACTTAATTCTAAACATTCCCAAGGCTTAGATACGTTTTTTAACTCCGTTTTATAAAATTGATTTATTGTTAAAAAATATTCAGGGTCAGCGCCTTGAAACCCATAAATTGATTGCTTATAATCTCCTACAATAAAAATTGAAGAGTCAAAATTATAAGTGCTTTTGATAATTTTTTGTAATAAGGTCCATTGCGCTTTACTTATATCCTGAGCTTCATCAATTAAGATATGTGAAAAAGACAAATTAAGTGAATATAATAAAATTTCTGAATCCCCAGCTTCATTTAATATTTCTAAAGTTTGAATTACTAAATCATCATATTCTAAATATCCTAATTTACCCTTTAACTCTTCATATTTACGAATAACCTCATTTAAAATTATAATTAAACATTCCATAAATTGCGCTTGTTCATAGGAGGATTTTTCCTCAAGAAATTCAATAATTCTGATTTGTTCTTTTTCACATTCTTTAATTAAATCTTTGTTCCTATCTCTAAATTGCTTGTTAAAAAGTCTTTTACTCGCAGTTAGACTTTTTGTTAAAAAGCAGTCAAAATATTTCGTCAAATTATCATTTTTAAACTGGCTGTCACCATTAAGCCATAAGTGCATCATGTTTATGTACTCCTCATCCTTATTTTCTGCTACTAGAAATTTTAATCTTTGCGGAGTGTTTGAGATAAATTTATTAAACAAATCATCATAGCATGTTGCCCTTTCACTGTTATAAAAGTCATACTGCTCATTTATTAAATCCATTATCGAATATTGCGAATTGATGAATTGGTAAATTTCTTGCTTCTGGGAAATGATATCGCTAATCAGCTGCAACAAAGTGTAATAATCATATTTTTTTGCTAAACTGCCAATGGAAAAATCAAGTTCAGGTTTGCTTTTTGAAAGGTTTATTACACCTTCCAGTGCAATTTCGATTAATCTTCTCCTATTGTATTCATCAATAATTTTAAGATTTTCTAATTTGTCCTCTTGTATAAATTGTGATTGATTTAATATATCAACACATAATGAATGCAAAGTTTGTATTCTGATTTTATCAAAACTATTTAGATATGTATTATATAGCTCTTTTGCCTTAAATATTTGAGATTGATTGATGTCTCTTTCAAACATATTTTTAATGTACTTTTTAAGCTCCTCATCACTATACAAATGCCATTTTTTAAATTCATCTTTTAGTCTATTTAGCATTTCTCCTATAGCAACATTAGTGAATGTAATGCATAATATATTCTCAATTTGCTCACCATCTAAAAGCAATCGTAATATTCTATCTATTAATGTTTTGGTTTTTCCAGTGCCTGCTGATGCGCTGAGATATATATTGTTTTTTGGATCAGATGCTTTTCTTTGTATATTTAGCGAATTTAAAATATCTTGATTCATTCGTTTTGCTTCAATCAATCAAATGTGTACTTGCAATAACTGAAGTTAGCATTTAAATTATCAAGCGTACAACAAATAAACTATATTAAATGGTTAAAGTTAATATTGCAATTAATGGAATTGGCAGAATAGGAAAGAATGTTTTTAGAAGATATTTTGAAGATAGATATGAAAATTTAAATTTAGTAGCCATCAATCTTGGTGAGTCTAATGTGCAGTCTAAGTTGCATTTATTGAAGTACGATTCTATACATGGAACTTTTAATAGTATCAAGAAAATAGAAGAAAACAAAATTTTTGTACAAGAGCAATCAGTAGAAATCATTAAGGAAAGGAATATAAAGAATATTAATTGGAAGAATTACAATGTAGATTTAGTTTTAGAATGCACTGGAACTTTTAATAGTAAGGAATTATCATCACAACATATTGAGCAAGGCGCTAAAAAAGTTTTGGTATCAGCACCTTGTGAAGGGGCTGATAATACAATAATTTTAGGAGTAAATCATGACAAGCTCACTTCAGAGGACAAAGTTATTTCAATTGGTTCGTGCACAACAAATTGTTTAGCACCTATTGCAAAAATTCTTGATGAAAATTTTGGCATTAAAAGTGGCTTCATGACCACTATTCATTCATACACTAACGACCAGAGAATAATTGATGGTGGACATAATGATTTAAGAAGGGCTAGAGCCGCTGCTATGTCAATAATTCCTACTACCACAGGGGCTGCAAAATCAATAGGATTAATTCTTCCTAATTTGAAAGGGAAATTAGATGGTGCGGCAGTAAGAGTTCCAACTCCAAACGTTTCAATGATTGATTTTAGTTTTATTTCGAATAAAGATATATCTGTTATGGAAATAAATGAGGCTATGAGACAAAATTCAAAAGATAATTACAAAGGAATTGTAGACATTGCCGAGGATGAACTTGTTTCAACCGATTTTAATCATACGACAGCTAGTGCAATTTTTGACATTGGTGAAACAAAAGTTATAAATAAAAATTTTGGTAGGGTAGTTGCTTGGTATGATAATGAATGGGCATTTTCATGTAGAATGCTAGAAGTTGCAAACTTAATGGCTAAAGGCTTTAAGGTATAATGGAATATGAATACAATAAATTTAAAAAATATAAGTGATATTAGCTTAAACGATAAAAAGATTTTTTTAAGATGTGATTTAAATGTCCCATTTGATGATAACCAAATTTTGTTGGACGATACTAGAATTAATAATATCGTACCTACAATTCAATATTTGTTACAAAAAAATGCAAAAGTGATTATAGCAAGCCATTTTGGCAGACCTAATGGAGAATACAAAGAAGAATTATCATTAAAAAAATTGATTCCATATTTAGAAGAGTATCTAAAAGTTAAAGTTATATTTATAAAAGACATATTGTCAGAGAATAGCATAGCTATTGCTAATGATTTAAAAAATGGGGAAATAATATTACTAGAAAATCTTCGATTTTATAAGGGAGAACAATCAAATGATACGCAATTTGGACAAAAATTAAGTCAATATGCAGATATTTATGTAAATGATGCTTTTTCATGTTGTCATAGAGAACATGCGTCTATTGATGCTATAACACAATTTCTTCCTTCGCACGCAGGTTTTTTGCTTACAAATGAATTGAGAAATTTAAATTACGTCTTTAGCAAAAACAGCAGACCTCAGGCATTAATTATAGGTGGCAAAAAAATTTCAACAAAGATTCGAATATTGGAGCACTTAGCAAATAAAATGGATAAGGTGTTTATTGCAGGCGCTATGGTTAATAATTTTCTGAAGGCTTTGGGTTATGAAATAGGTACTTCGTTTTATGAAGTAGATTATGTTGAGCATGCTAAAAACATATACGAAAAATATAAAGAAAAAATAATACTTCCTAATGATTTTGTGGGAAAAAATGAGAATAATAAGCTATTTATTAAAGATATAGGAGATATATCACCTGGAGATTGCATGCTAGATATTGGATCAAGTAGTTGTCAAAAATTATGTGACATTATTAAAAATTCAAAAGCTGTAATATGGAATGGACCAATAGGATTTTATGAGGAACAACAATTTGCTATTAGCAGTTTGTATATTGCAAGGTCGATAGCTTATCACACACAAAAAAATAATATTATAAGTGTTATTGGAGGTGGTGATGCCGTAGCTGCTGTTAAGCTATCGGGATTGCAAGACTGTTTTTCATATATTTCTACTGGAGGTGGAGCTTTTTTAGAATTGCTTGAAAAAGGGGATTTAATAGGATTTAAAAACTTGAAAAGCAAAGAAACATGAAAAATGCTATCGTATTACTGAGCGGTGGATTAGATTCTTCCACCATGCTTGCTATCGTTAAGGAAAAGGGATATAACACCTATTGCATAAGTTTTGACTATGGTCAAAAGCAATCAATTGAATTACAATTTGCTAAAAAAGCCAAAGATGCGATTGCTCCAAAAGCCATGCATATGATTGTGAAAATTGATTTGAAAATTTTTGGCAAATCTGCAATTACTGGTGATATTGAGGTACCTAAACATAGAACTGAAGCTGAAATTTTAAGCGGTATACCTGTAACGTATGTGCCAGCTAGAAATACAATATTTTTATCTTATGCATTAGCGTATGCTGAAGTCTTGCCTGCTAATGATATATTTATTGGTGCAAATATACTTGATTATAGTGGTTATCCCGATTGTAGGCCAGCTTATATAGAAGCATATAATACACTTGCAAATTTGGCTTTATCAAGGGCAGTGCAAGGAGAAAAAATCACGATTCATACACCTCTTCTGCAACTTAATAAAACTCAAATAATCGAGGAGGGATTGAGATAGGGAGTAGATTATTCAAATACTTTTTCTTGTTATAGCCCATCTATTGATGATCACGCTTGCGGAGGATGTGATGCATGCACTCTAAGACTTAATGCATTCAAAAGTATGAAACTAGAAGATCCAATAATATACTGTAGGAGGTAATTTTATGATGGCTGATTTGTCACCACTTGGAAAAAAATCTACTTATGTAGATGAATATGATAATTCATTGATATTCCCTATTGAAAGGGCGACAAAAAGAAAAGAAATTGGAATTAATAAAAAGACGCCTCCATTTTATGGTTATGATATTTTTAATGCATATGAGCTCTCCTGGCTAGCACTGAATGGTAGGCCAGAAATCTCTACTGCAGAAATAATATATTCATGTAGGTCAGAGTATTTAGTGGAATCTAAATCCCTAAAATTATATCTAAATTCATTTAACAATACTGTTTTTAATTCTTTAAATCACGTAGAAGAAACTATTAAATGTGATTTATCAAATAAACTAAAAACTGATGTATTGGTAAAATTAATTGATATTAATAAACAAATTATTTCATTTTTGCCTGAGGGCGAAAATATTGATGAATACTATAATCAAAACTCTATCGATCCCACTATTGGCACTATCAATGGAATAACTGTTAAAAATGAGAAAATATATAGTAATTTGTTAAAATCCAATTGTCCTGTAACCTTTCAACCAGATTGGGGAACATTGATGATTATTTACACGGGACCTAAGATCAATCGTTTTACCCTTTTAAATTATATTCTTTCATTAAGAAATTTAAACGAATTCCATGAGCAATGTATAGAAAAAATATACATGGAAATAGACAAAAGGTGCAGGCCAGATTATTTACAGGTTTATGGGAGATACACTAGAAGAGGTGGGATAGATATAAACCCTTATAGATCGACAATGGATTATCCAGTACCTGCAAATATTAGAACCTTTAGACAATGATTCGTTACTTTGATAAAAATGAAATTATCTAATTACCAGATTGGATTAAATGCTGAAATTATCACAAGTAATTATTTAAAAAATAAAGGATATAGTATCTTAAAACATAGGTATAAAACAATATATGGTGAAATTGATTTAATAGCATCTAAAGATGATTTATTGATATTTGTTGAGGTAAAAAATAGAAAAACCATCCCTAATTACGATATTATACTGAATAAACAGAAAACTAGATCTTGTGAAGTTGCAATGTATTTTCTATCCCAATATCATCAATTTAAAAATTTTCAGATGAGATTTGATTGTTTTTTGATTGATAAATATGGTAGATTTAAATATATAGAGAATGCATGGGGAGTGAGTGAAAGCCAATTAATGGGAGTTTTATGATAGATTTAACCAACTTTAATAATTGTAAAATCGGAATATTCGGTTTGGGTAAAACGGGCGTTGATTCTCTTAATGCCTTTTTAACAAAGAATACTCAGATCTTTGCATGGGATGATAATAAGGAAAACATTTTACGTATCAAAAAAACAATAAATAAAGATAAGAATATTCATTTTTCTAATGTAATTGATCCATTCGATGTTAAGAAATTAGATTTTGTAATTGTAAGTCCTGGAGTTCCTTATAAATATCCTACTGCGCATAAAATATTTTCAATTTGCGAAAGATATAAAATTCCAATTATCACAGATATTGATATATTATTTAAGGTATGCCCGGTAGCTAATTATATTGGAGTTACTGGAACGAATGGTAAATCAACCACGGTATCTCTAATTTATCACATTTTAAGTGCAAATAACTACAAATCAGCTCTAGGAGGTAATATCGGAACTCCTGTGTTAAGTCTTCCACATTTTAATAATGCAACAGAGCATTATGTTATTGAACTATCATCTTATCAACTTGATTTAATGAGAGATTATAAATTCAATATTGCATCACTTCTCAGTATTACCCCTGATCATTTAGATAGATATGAGACCTTTGAGGATTACAAAAATGCTAAAACAAAAATATTCCATAATCAAAATGAAAATGATTTTGCTGTAATATCTTTGAATAATGAAGTTAATAGAGTAATTTTTAAGGAACTCAAGCTGATAAACAAGCAGAAAATTATACCAGTATCTAGTAAAGAAGCTTTAGAAGGCGGTATCTCTGTGATAAATGACAAAATTTATGATAATTATTTTGAACATAAAATTTTTAACCTCAAGGTGCCCAATAGTTTAATTGGTTCTCATAATGCCGAAAACATAGCTATAGCATATGCAACAGCTAGAGCACTTAAAATTGAACCTGTAAACATTGTTAATTCACTCAATTCATTCATTGGATTGCCTCACAGAATGGAATTGTTTTTTCAAACTAACAACCTAACTTTTATTAATGATAGTAAAGCTACAAATATTGCTTCTTGTAAAGAAGCCTTAGACTCCTTTACAGATATTTACTGGATTGCAGGAGGAATATTTAAAGAAAAAAGCACAAATGAGCTTTGTAATCATCTTAAAGAAGTGAGGCACTGCTATTTAGTTGGCAAAGATGCAGACAAATTTGTACAGGTATTGAAAGAGAATAAAATACCATACTCTACTAGCAAAACAATTGAAAACGCTCTAAGTGAAATCAGAGATACAGTCAAAAATGGCACTATCTTGCTTTCTCCTTGTTGCTCTTCGTTCGACCAATGGAAAAATTTTGAAGAAAGGGGTGACAGATTTAAAGATTTGGTTTTTGATATGTTTCTCTAAAGCTTTTTGAAAGTAAGAAATTGGAAAAATCTGTTAATGAAACAGCTTTTATTCCTCTAAATAATGAATACAAAGTTCCTAGTATTATTCCTAATTTATACTGATATTTATAACTAAATGGAAAAAATTCCTCAAATATAAGTGATATAGCTATAGCTTGCATTGCCAATATTCCAATAGTGACTATTATCGATGACTTTGTTAGTGAGGAATGAACAAAGTCGATGCCAATTGGAGAGATTATTACGCCTTTCATTTTATATAGTAGAATTGATATTGATGCAGTTTCTTCAAATTTAAAATCTAATGACAATAAAGTAGACTAAAATCAACAATACTGATAATAATTATTAAGAATAAAATTTGTAATAAGGTTTATTTTGTCAGACAGCAAGAAGATTTCACAAGAATTGTATAATCTGAAAGATGAATTAGTTAATAATAAACTCAAGGATGTTAATTTTGATACTTTAGACCTAATTAACATTGTTAACGATGAAAATGGTAATAATGATAATGATAATGAGTTAGGTAGTACTCTTAGTAATGGTAGATCAGTAGAAGAATTAGTTAAAGAGATTTTGAGGCCAGAGTTAACGAAGTGGCTTAATGATAATCTACCTGCAATTGTTAAGCAATTAGTTGACAAAGAGATAAAGAAAATTATTCCCAAAGATGAATAGAATATTTTTTATTGTTATTTATTTTTTAATATTGCAGAATTTTTTATTAAATAGTGTTCTTGCAGATTCCGGGTTTTCAAGTGATTTTATTGAGCAAGCTAAAAAATTAGGTATAAATATTGGCCAAAATTTAGACCAAAAAGTTAGTGATAATGATTTATCCAATACTTCTAATTCACAATCAATACCAGATTTGAAATTGCCATCGCTACCAAAACCTGAAGAGAAGCCAGATTTGAAATTGCCATCGCCACCGAAACCGGAAGAGAAGCCAGATGTGAAATTGCCATCGCCACCGAAACCGGAAGAGAAGCCAGATGTAAAAATTAATGTGAAGGCAGACAAGGTAGAGGATAAAAAGATGCACAATAATAAGAAGCAAGAATTGAAGCAGAAGGTTAGTAAAAAACTTAGCAATATAATGGATAAAAAGAATGTAACTGAAGTAGTTAAAAAACCAAAAACTCTGCCGGCAAAAATAATCCCAAAACAGAAAGTTAAAAAATCTATTACCTATTTTGCTGCACCAGAAGAGGATATTGACAACAACCTAAATCAAAAGAATTTCATGAGGAGAAAGCCTTATAGTTATGATGTGAAGCCTCCTCAATATTTGCTAGATATACAAAAAAAAGGTGCAAAAACTAATGTGCCTAAATTTATGTTTAAAGATGAGCTTTCAAAATTGTTATTTGTTGCAGTTAATGAGCAAGATATTGGAGCAATTAAAGGGTTGTTGCTTAAAGGAGGAAATATTAATGTGCAAAACAAGGCTAATGAATACACACCATTAATGTATGCTGTGGAGAATAATAAATTGGATTCCTTAAGATACCTGATATTAAGAGGGGCAAGTTTAAATGTTGTAACTTCTAATAAAATGTCTGCATTACATTTAGCTGCTATAACAAGCAATCTAAAGGCGCTAAGAATTTTATTAAGTGCTGATACTGATATATTTCTTCAAGATAAATATAACAAAACTTTTTTCGATTATGTTGAGCCCAACTATAAAAATATGGTAATTAGTGACATCTTTGACACAAGAAAGGATGCAAGTGATGCTTTGATTGATTTTTGTATTTTAGGGTCTATAGAAGGGGCAAAATTTTCGCTTCAAAATAGAGCCAATGTTAACTCACAAAATCATAATGGCGACACACCTCTAATTTTAGCGGTAAGAAATAATAATCCTCAACTTGTCACATACTTATTGAGTGTTGGAGCAGATGAGGCGATAAAAAATAATTATAAAGATGATGCTAAGGCAGTAGCCAAGAAAAACAGATACAATAAAATCTTAGATATTATAGAGACGGTGAAGCATAATAAACATCTTCATCTTTTAGGTATCTCTGAAAATGTTATTCCATATCAATTATCAAATGAAGAGAAGGAGCGGATTGAAAAAAATAAGAAAGAAATAGCCGATAAAAATTTTGCTAATTATTCATCACAAGGTGTTTTAGGAAAAATAAATGAAAAACCTAAAAAGAAATAATTTTATAAGTTTGAAGTGTGGAGCTGAATTATACCAATTTCAATAATCAATTAACTAATTTTATAAATTTACAAAAAATTAAAAAAATTGCTGTCTCCCTGTCAGGAGGAGCGGATAGCATGTGTTTAACTTTCTTATTAAATAAATTTTGTAAACAAAACAACATATCGTTAGTTGCAATTACAGTAGATCATAAATTAAGAAAGGGCTCTACAATAGAGGCTAATAATATTTATGGGTATTTAGAAAAATATGGCATTAACCACACTGTATTAACTTGGAACCATAATGAAATTAAATCTAACATTCAAAAAGAAGCAAGAAATGTTAGATATAAAATGCTTTGTGATTTTTGTAATGAGAATGGAATAGAGAACTTATTCGTTGCGCACACATATGACGATCAAGCAGAAACAGTTTTATTAAGAATATTACGGGGTAGTGGAATTGATGGTATTAGTGGAATTAATTCTTTAATTATTATGAATGAAATAAATATAATTAGACCACTTTTAGCATACACAAAAACTCAGATTTTAAATTTTTTAAAGAAAGAAAATTTACTATGGTTTGAGGATGAATCAAATAAAAATACAAAATTTGATAGAGTCAAAGTTAGAAATTTAATTACTCAACTAGATAAAGATTTTCAACTTACTGATAGGTTAAATTTACTTTCTGATAATGCAAAAAGAGCAAAAAATTTTATTCACTCCCATGTTGCTGAAATGTTCAAAAAATATTGCATTATTGGAGAACTGGGATGTATATCCATAAATCAAGCTGATTTTAATAATTTAGATGAAGAGATCCAATTAAGATTGATAAACCATATAATAAGATATGTTAGAAATGAGCAAGTGCTATATCCTAGTAGATTAGATAGCTTGAAAATTGCGTTGGCAAATTTACAAAAAATTGGTAACGAAAAATTTACTTTATCCAATTGCAAAATCCTACTTCATGACAAAATAATATATTTTTATAGGGAATCAAAATATATAGAATCAAAAAAGCCATTATTAAGAGGCGATAATTTATGGGATAAGAGATATCAAATTTCAATTAATACTAAAGATTTTGAAATTTCTAAATTAACAAAAGATTTCTGGCATAAAATTAAACCAAAAAATTTCATTCATAAAGTGCCAGGAGATATAATATTTTCTACTCCGATAATATTTTCAGAGAGAAAAGGTATATATATATTGCCACTAAGTAATATTATAAATTCAACAAATATACTTAAACTAGGTATTAAAATCAAAGTTGTCCATATATTACCGAAATCTTCTTTTGAAATTTATTGTTAAAAGCAGTAGAATTTTACATCAACGTGATCAAGATATGTTATAGAAGTGCAAGGACAAAAACAAATACAAAAACTATCTCAAAAAATGGTTTTATCCAGGAATATGCAACAATCTATAAATATTCTTAGCATGCAGACAATTGACCTTAAAAATTTTATTGAAAAAGAAATTATAGAAAACCCATTTTTAGAAATGGATGATAGTATGAATTTTGAAAACAACTCCATTAATCAAGTGTCAATTCATAAAGAGCGATCTGGAGGAGACAATAATTTTAACCAAGAGGAATTGCTTTCTAAATTAGTAGATAAATCTCTAACTTTAAAAGAGTACATTGTGTCTCAGATAAATCTAACTTTACTAAATAATGATGATAAATTAATTGCTTATTATATGACAGATATGCTTGATGAAAATGGATATCTCAGAAAATCAGAAAAAAGCATTGCGGAAGAATTAAAAATTCCAGCTCAAAAAATTGAGGCTGTCATTAAAATATTAAAAACATTTGATCCGTTAGGGGTTTTTTCAATAAATTTGGAAGAATGTTTAAAAATGCAGGCAATCGAAAAGAATATATATGATGAGAAATTTCAAAAACTCCTAGATAATTTAGATTTACTTGCTAAGTTGGATTTCAAATCCTTAAAAAAGGCCTGTGAAATCAGTGAGGAGAATTTACAAAATTTAATTTCGGAGCTTAAAAAGCTCAATCCAAAACCTGGTAGAGATTTCATCACTACTGGTGTTCAAATGGCAATACCAGAAATTATGATTGGAGGTAATAAAGAGTATGGTTTTTATCCAGTTTTGAATGATAACGCAATTCCGAATTGTTTTTATCAAAATTATGTTAACAGCAAACATCTAAATTCTGATGAAAAAGAGTTTTGTTTAAAAAGGAAAAATACAGCAATTGAAATTGTCAATGCATTAAGTAAAAGGAAAAAATTGTTACTAAATGTAGCTGAAAAAATATTAGAATTTCAGTATGAATTTTTTGCAAATGGGGTGAATTTTTTAAAACCTTTGGTAATTACAGATATAGCAAAAAAGCTTGAAGTAAATGAAAGTACTATAAGTAGAATAAGTAATAAATTTATTGAGACACCTCATGGAGTATTTGAAATAAAATTTTTCTTTTCTTCAAAAATCAAAGCGGAGTTTACAGAAAGCCATCACTCCAGTACCTCGGTTAAAAACAAGATAAAAAATGTAATTTCAGGTGAAGAAAATAATAATATATTGTCAGATGAGGCTGTAAGTAATATACTGAAAGAGCATTATAACATTTTGATTTCACGCAGAACTGTGGCTAAATATAGAGAGTCTATGAAAATTCCATCATCAGCAATTAGAAAAAGGCTAAGAAAAATGAGTGTGCAAAAATGAAGGAAATTTTGTGGGATATAAATGAAGTTGGCGAAGCTCTAAATAAAATTGTGAAGGGTGAATTTCTAACTCCAATCACAGGAATTTCAATTGACTCAAGAACAATTGAGAAAGGTGATATGTTTTTTGCGTTATCAGGAGAGAGTTTTAATGGAAATGATTTTATCGATGACGCAATACGAAAAGGAGCTAGCGTGTGTATCTCAGACGATATTCGGGAAGTGAATTTGGTAAACATTAAAAAAGTAATACAAGTTGATAATGTTTTAGAGGCTCTAAATTCTCTTGCACTATACCGTAGAAAGTCTTTAAAAGGTGTGGTAATTGGGATAACAGGTAGTCTTGGAAAAACAAGTACTAAAGAAATGTTTAGGTTAGCACTTTCATTATGTGGAAAAACATTTGCAACAAAGAAGAATTTGAACAATCACTATGGATTACCTCTGTCATTAATCAGCTGCCCTAAAGATGTTGATTTTTGTATATTGGAATTGGGAATGAGTGCTAAAGGAGAAATTGCAAATCTTACCAAAATAGCTAATCCTAATATAGCTGTTATAACTAATATACACCCAGTACATTTGGAATTTTTTAACTCTATTGAGGAAATTGCCTATGCAAAATCAGAAATTTTTGAAAATATTGCGCCATCTGGTTTTGGTATATTAAATTCCAATTCTAATCACTTTGAAATCCAAAATAATCAAGCTAAAGAGTATGGAGTGAAAATTTGTACGTTTGGCAAAAATTCAGAAGCGAATTGTTATATAAAAAATATAGATAGCAACAGTAAAACGTATAAAATAGCTCACATTAATTGCTATAATAAAGATTATACACAGAAATTTGGCATTAATGTTGGGGAGCATTTAATATTTAACTCATTAGCTATATTTATCTGTGCTACTTCTTTAAATCTTGATCTAAACTCAATACAAAAATCTCTTGAAAATTTTAAACCTCAATCTGGTAGAGGTGAAGTAATTGACTTAAAAGGTAACATGAAATTAGTAGATGAATCTTATAATTCAAGTCCTG
This sequence comes from Candidatus Bandiella numerosa, assembly GCF_029981845.1. GTDB lineage: Bacteria > Pseudomonadota > Alphaproteobacteria > Rickettsiales > Midichloriaceae > Aquirickettsia > Aquirickettsia numerosa. The sequence goes on from NZ_CP104164.1 coordinate 612,295, forward strand.
AGGCGTTAGCTTCTGCAATACAAAATTTAAAATCGCTAAAAGCTTGTAATTCTCGTGTTATTGCTATACTTGGTGATATGAAGGAATTGGGTGGTAAAGAGATAGATTTTCATAAAAATATTAAACTTGATGGTGTTGATAAAATTTTTTGCGTTGGTAAATTAATGGAGAACTTATATAATCATTCCAATCAAGATATTAGGGGGGCGCGTACTGAAAATTCTGCTCAGATGGCTGAGATTATTACTGATTATCTAAAAGAAGATGATATATTATTGGTGAAGGGTTCTTTAAGTATGAACATGAAGTTGATTGTTGATAAAATAAAAAGTGAGTTTAAGAAATGAAGAAAAATATAATCTCAATTACTGATTCTGCTGCTGATCATATTAAGGAGCTACTTAAAAAAGATAGCAAAAAGCCAATAGGTATTGGTATAAATGTAGAAACTGGTGGTTGCTCAGGCAGTAAGTATAAATTTGAATATATTTACCAGAAAAAAGAACTTGATGAAGAAATCAACGATAAAGGTGTAAGAGTTTTTATCAATCCGAACGCTGTATTGAAAGTTTTTGGAACAAAACTTGATTATGTGGATGAAAAGATTCAATCAGGCTTTGTTTTTGTCAACCCAAATGAAAAGGGTAAGTGTGGTTGTGGTGAGTCGGTGTTATTATAATAAATTTTTACAGCAATACAACTTTAATTACATATAAATTTTAAAAAAAACTTGATAATTGCATTTATATATGCAAGCCTCTTCGTAGATATAATTTTTGGGAATAAATTATCATGTCAGCTAATAATAGCAAACTTACTATATATCAAAAAGAGGCTGTTGGCATTCTATCGATGGGTACTTTTTTAGAGTACTTTGACATGATGCTATATGTCCATATGGCAGTTCTATTGAATGACTTATTTTTTCCAAAATCAAATCCAACCGCTACACATTTACTTACCACATTTGCTTTTTGTTCTACTTATCTTTTAAGACCAATAGGTGGTTTTATAATTGGTAAAATCGGTGATGCCATGGGTAGAAAAGCTACTATAATATTAACCACATTTTTAATGTCTGCAGCATGCCTAGTAATGGCAAAACTTCCAACTTATGCAGAAATTGGGATATATGCAACACTTGGTGTAATGTTGTGCCGAATGATACAAGGTTTTTCGACTTCTGGTGAAGCTATGGGAGCTTTGATATATATGAATGAATTTTTAAAATCTCCCAATAGGTATGTGGCAAGCGGTATTATTGATTTTGCCAGACGCATTGGCAGTCTGTTTGCTTTAATTATTGCTTCATTTGCATTATTTGCGGATTTTAATTGGAGATTAGCATTTTGGATAGGTGCAGTAATTGCCGTGATTGGAGTTTTTGCAAGAACAAGGCTCAGGGAAACACCTGATTTTGCGGATTATAAAAGAAGGATGAAGTTAAAAGAAGAACTGAGTGAAAGTAAAATTTACACATCCAGCAAAAAGGTAAAATACGATAAAAAAGCTGTGATTGCAATGTTTTTTGGCATAGCAATAGATTCAATTAGTTTTTATATTTCATATATTTATATTGGTATATTTATGAAAAATTCTCTTGGAATGAGCCCTGCTGATGTTATAAAGCATAACCTTATAGTAGCAATGCTTAGTTCTTTGTCGCCTATTATATTAGCACTTTTTTCAAAGAAATATCATCCCATAAGAATTTTGAAATTCAATTTAATTATTGTTGCTATTATTATACCTTTTGTCCCATATTTTCTTGAAAATATCAAAAATTTGATTTTAATAATTTTTTTACAATTTATAATAAACGCATTTATAGGTTCATTTTATGCTGAAGCAATGTGGATGAAACATTTCCCAGTAGAGAGACGCTTTGCTATTGTTGCAACCACATTTGGTGTTGCTACTGCTTTAGGGATGGCTGTAGTATCGTTTGGGTTACCACCTCTTTCAAAATACATGGGGCATTATGCTATATTAGTTTTCTTTATACCGTGTATCATAGGCTTTTTATGGAGCCTTTCTTACCTCAAAGAGCTAGAAATTAAAACAGGCAGATACCACAATTACCCGAATGAGGATTTTCCACATGAAGATACAGCGGGAAAGGAAGAAGAGTATGAATATGAAATGGGAGATGAATATAAATCATTTATCAATAGGTGTGAATATTCAGAAGCGCTACTTAACAAATTGGAAATTATAAGCAAAGAGGAGAACAGAAAACTTAACATGAAATTAATAGAAAAAGCTATTATATTTGCAAAAAAGTGGCACGGCACACAGATGAGAAAGACGGGAGATCGTCCTTTTTATTCCCATCCTCTAAAGGTTGCAGAGATGGTGGCAGAGCACTATTGCAAAACTGATGTGATAGTTGCTTCAATACTGCTTGAGGATTCAGAATGCACTGTTGATATTATAGAGAAAGAGTTTAATGCTAGAATAGCAGAAATGGTAGATATGTTGACAAATAAGAGATTTGAAAATGGAAAGCATATCAAATTAACATTTGAGGAAATGTTAGGTAGATTGCAAAGTGTTGATGACATAGAGGCATTGTTGATAAAGCAAATGGATAGAGAGCATAATTTGGAGACAATTGAAGGCTTAAAACCAGAAAAGCAAAGGAAAATGGCAGAAGAAAGTAATAATCATTTTATAAAGCTTCTTGCAATAATAGGAGATAAGCTTGGTATACATGGCAAAGTTCATCTTGAAAATAAGATGTTTAAGTATAGTTGTGGCGTTTTAAAGAAGAAAAATGAAGATGTATAGCATAATTCAGATAACTATTGACATCGCCATTCTTCGCTTATGTAGGTTTTAACTACACTTCGCTCATCACTCCTTATCACTACATATCTGACCCCCGAGCTATAAATATTTGAAAGGTATAGAGTTTTTATTATATTACAGAATATAGCGCACTTTTACGATTCTAAAAATTATCTTTTAATAAAAATTAGATCATAATAAAGGCTCTAAAAATCATACCGTGCCTATTATAAACAATATTTTTACAACAATTAATTAAATTATCAGTTGACAAATAAGTTTATATCAATACCATCGCCTGTTAGGTAAAAAATAAAAAAAAGGTAATATATGACAGCAAATCCATTAACGCCCTCGAGCTTCTACGATCGAACTGATATGGTAGTATCAGCTTCAAGCTTTCAAAAGACCTTAAGCTTATTAAGGTCTTTTTTTTTGGGCAAAAATTATATCGAAACTCATACTCAAAGTAGATTGAGTATCCTCGCAGCGTGTGAGGACCCAAAAACAATCCAAACTTTTCATTATAAGGGACAAGATTGGCCATTGCCACAAACTGGGCAAATGTGGCTAGAATACGAACTACTTAGCAAACCAGATGTAGCTGGTTATTTTTGTTTATCAACTTCCTATAGGAATGAACCAAATCCAATACCTGGTAGGCATAAAACAATTTTTCCAATGTTTGAATTTGAATCTCATGGTGGTTTTGAAGCTTTAAAAAAGATGGAAAAAGAGTTAATTGCTTTTTTAGGAATTCAAGATATTGATAAAATTCCAGAAAAAAAATATTTAGATATGGCAAAAAAATATGAAACAAATATAATCGAAAACGAGCATGAAGCACAAATGCTCAAAGAATATGGCCCTGTAATTTTCCTTACGAATTTCCCACTTTATACAAGTCCTTTTTGGAATATGCAAATGGTTGGAGATATTGCTAATAAAATTGATGTTATCATTGAAGGACAAGAAACTATAGGAAGTGCCGAGAGATCAACTGATCCAGAAGATATGTATGAAAAATTCCATACTATCAGTAATGGTGAATATGCAAAATTATTATATGCAAAATTTGGTGAAGAAAGAATAAAATACGAACTGGATAGCTTCTTAAATTTAAAATTCTTTCCTAGATTTGGAGGAGGAATTGGGATGACAAGATTGATAAGAGCCTTGGAAATTCATAACATTATATAATCTGCCAGTTATGTCCTTAATTATATCACTTGATATTAAAAATCTAACCAAAGCAAATGAAGTAATTCATCAAACTCATCAATATTTAAGTTTTATCAAAATTGGGCATATAGCCATCTCAAATTTTGATATCAAGCAACTGAAAACGTTTGGTGTGCCTATCATGCTTGATTTGAAGTTTTTTGATATTACGTCAACGGTAAAAGACGCGATATTAGGCTATGCAAAGAGCATAAATAATTTGCAAATTTTTACAATTTCATCAGCATGCCAGGATGAAACAATAAAAATGTCATTGGAACATTCTTGTAAACCATATTTCGTTATGCATTTATCCAGTGATACATTAGATTTTGATAAATTAGTGATAATAAAAAGGGCAGAGCAAATAATTAAACTTGGAGGTCATAATTTTATTTGCCCTCCATTTTTGATTAAAGATTTTAGAGAAATTTTTAAAGATGAGATTAATCTTGCAACCCCTGGCATAAGGAATAATTATGAGGATAATGACCATTCAGCTACTGTTGATGCGCTAACAGCGAAAAAATTGAATACTAATTATATAATTGTGGGAAGACCAATATATAATTCAAACGAACCAAATAAAATTGCAAAGGAGTATTATGACCAATTTGTTTCAATATAAAAAATTTACGCTTCATTCAGGTGGAATTTCTTATTTTAAAATTGAATGCGATGCAATTACTAAGGAAGATTATAAAACTCTTGCAAAAATTGTATCAGATAAAATAAAATTTAAAGATGTTTATGGCGTGCCAAGAGGCGGTATACCTTTTGAAAAAGCGTTAAAAGAATATATTTCAAATGACAGTAATAATTTGTTAATTGTTGATGATGTATTAACAACTGGAGGCTCCATGGAAGAGGCAAAGCTAAAATTTCAAAATCAAAATTATGATAAAATTATTGGAGTTGTAGTATATGCAAGAGGAGATTCACCAAATTGGATTCAGCCGGTATTTAAAATGCATGAGTTCTTTCAATAGATGTTTGACCCTTTGATAATTTCTCCTCCGTTTGGAAATGTTATTAACCTAAGTTATGCAACTTCTGTTTGTGGAACTTACACAGCACAAAAAAGAATTGGTATGTATAATAGATATTTAAAAACACTAAGACCAGTTTGTAAAAATGGAAAAGTCGGATGGATAAATTCTATAGGATTAAGGAATCCTGGTATTCAAAATTTAACTTTGTCTAAAGTGGAAGGTAAAATACTTTCTATTGCTTTGATGGATAAAAAAGATATGTCTGTTTTTTTAGTTAAATTAAGGGATTATATAAACAATCAAAAATTTAATATTAAAGCTATAGAAGTGAATATCAGCTGTCCCAATGCAAAGATAAATTTTATGACCAATAATGAAGTTAATCTTTTAAGGAATCTTGATTTGGAGATTATAATTAAGATACCACCTTCTAAAACATATTTAGATATGATTGATTATTATATTCAGTCTGGAGTGCGGTATTTTCACTTGTTCAATTCTTTCCCAACTAAGAGAGGAGGGCTTTCAGGAAAATTAATTCAAGAAATGTATTTAAAATTAATACAAAAAGCTAAATCTAAGTTTGGAGATTCGATAAAAATTATTGGAGGAGGTGGGATACAATCAATTGAGGATTTAAGGATGTATCAACAACAAGGAGCTGAACATTTTTCAGTTTCAACATTATTCCTCCACCCGATAAAATTAAATAAATTTTTAAAAGATTATAAAAATGACTATGAACATATTACATTGCAATAATACGTTAAAATTAGCTAAACAAATATCAAATCAAATTGGTTTAACAATTGTCAATCGTGTAATTGATAAATTTTCTGATGAAGAATTAATTATAAAAATAAATGATGATTTGTATCAAAAAGATGTGTTAATCACTCATGAATTATTTCCAAATATTAATGAAAATTTGCTACAGTTGTTATTTTTAATAAATGCCTCAAAGAAAAGGGGGGCAAAGCGAGTTCATGCTATTATTCCATATTTTGCATATAGTAGGATGGATCATAAAAAGAATGATCAGGATTTCATCTCTGCTTCATGCATAGCTTCGTTACTTGAGGCAGCTGGCATTGATACATTGATTACTATCGATTTGCACTCAAGCCAAATAGAAGGTTTTTTCAGAATTCCTGTTAAAAATATTACTATGCTTGAGTTATTTAAGTTAAATTTCAATAATTATGATAAAGCAGAGGCTGTAATAGTCTCACCAGACATAGGTGGAAAAATTAGAAGTACAAGTATTAGCAAATTTTTAAATGCTCCTCTTGCAGTAATATATAAACAAAGAGATGAAAAGAATGATGTAATGATGAATGGTATAATGGGTAATGTGCAAAACATGCATTGCATACTAGTTGATGATATTATTGGAAGTGGTCAAACTATAATAAATGCAATAGATGTTTTAAAATCCTTAGGCGCAAAAAGTATTGAAGTAATTGCTACTCATAACTTAATTGAGGCAAAAAGCCCTAATTTAGATAAAATTTTATCAAAAATTAATAAACTCAGTATATCAAATAGTGTACAAACAGATTACAAACAACTATATTTATCTAAAATGCAAATAGTTGATATTAGTGCCCCAATAATTAACTGTATAAAATCATATTTTTAAATTTAACTACTAATGGAAAAAAATATTATCCAGCAAGATTTGCATAATCAATTGACAACAGCACTCAGAATTCTCTCAATTGAAATGGTAGAAGAAGCTAAATCTGGTCATCCAGGAATGCCTATGGGCTTTGCGGACGTTGCTACAATTTTATTTCAATATTTTCTACGATTTAATCCGTATGATCCAACATGGCCTAATAGAGATAGATTTATATTATCAGCAGGTCATGGATCGGCTTTGCTTTATAGTTTGTTATTTTTAACAGGTTACGAGAAATATAAACTTTCTGATTTAAAGAAATTTAGAAAACTTGGCTCTATAACTCCTGGGCATCCAGAATTTGATCCTGAATTAGGTATTGAAACTACCACAGGTCCTTTAGGACAGGGTTTGGCAAATGCAGTGGGAATGGCAATCTCAGAAAAAAAAATGCACGCTTCTTTAGGAGATATAATAAATCATAAAATATATGTAGTAGTAGGAGATGGTTGTTTGATGGAAGGTATTTCTCATGAAGCAATGTCTCTTGCTGGACATTTGGGATTAAACAATTTGGTGATTTTGTTTGATGATAATAAAATCTCAATTGACGGCCCAACTTCACTGACAACTTCAGATATGACGCTTTCCAGAATTTCTTCTTATAATTGGAATGTAATTTCAATAGATGGGCATGATCCAAATACAATATGGAAAGCTTTAAATTCTGCGCAAAAAAGTGACAAGCCAATGTTTATTGCTTGTCGGACAAAAATTGGCTATGGGTCACCTAGTTTTGAAAATTCGGAAGAATCACACGGTAAATGTTTAGGCGATAAAGAAATTGATTTAATTAAAAGGAAATTTAATTGGCAACATGATAAATTCACAATTCCTGCTACAATTTTAAAAATATGGAGAGATTTTTATAAAAGAAATTTATCTGATTATTCGCATTGGGAAAAGGTTCATAAAAAAGCATATTTAGAAAATCAGGCTAAAAATAAAAATTTAGATCATCTTTTAGATCAGATACATAAGTATAAGAAGGAGTTAATCACTTTTAATAATTCTGAAGCAACCAGAAAAAGTTCAAATAAAATTATAGATATAATTTGCTCAAATACCGAAGCATGCATTGGAGGTTCAGCTGATTTATCAGGTTCAAATGGAACAAAATCTGCTAATCAAAAAATTTTCTCTAAAAATGATTATTCGGGTAATTATATCCATTATGGAGTTAGAGAGCATGCAATGGTTGCAATAATGAATGGTATAAAGATACACAGTGAATATATAGTATATGGTGGTACTTTTTTAGTATTTTCAGATTATTGCCGACCGTCTATCAGATTGGCAGCCTTGATGAAATTGCCTGTTGTGTTGGTATTTACGCATGATTCAATTGGAGTTGGAGAAGATGGGCCAACTCATCAACCTATTGAGCATCTATCTGCTTTGAGGGTTATACCAAATTTAAATGTGTACAGACCAGCTGATGCAATAGAAACAGCTGAATGCTGGGAGTTAATATTAAAGGAAACAAGCACTCCTGCAGTATTATGCCTAAGTAGACAAAATTTACCTCAGTTGAGGAATAACATTAATGTTAATAATACTAAAAATTTAGTCGCATTTGGGGTGTATATTCTATATCAGTCAAAAGAAGCACATTCTATATCTATTTTTGCTAGTGGTTCAGAACTGTCTATTGCTTTAGACGTAGCAAAAAATTTGGAGAAAAATGGGATTGGAAGTAAGGTTATTTCTGTGCCTTGCCAAGAATTATTTTGGCAACAGACCCTTGAATATCAAATGGCTATTCTTTGCAATAATACTTTAAAAGTTGCAATAGAAGCGGGTAGTGAGCAATCATGGTCCAAAATTATTGGTCCACATGGGGCATTTTTTGGAATGGATGATTTTGGTAAATCTGCTCCAATAGAAGATCTATACAAATATTTTCAATTGACTGTAGAAAAAATTTCAAAGAGGATCTTAAAAATTGTTAATCCTGCTAGTTAGAGCTGTTTATGCGAAATAATATATCTTTAAAACCAGATTTTTCATACGAAAAGAAAATTGGAGGCATAATACTTGGTATAGACGAAGTTGGTAGGGGTTGTATTGCTGGACCTGTAGTTGTTGCAGGGGTCATTTTAAACGATAATATTGATACCTTACAGATAAATGATTCAAAAAAACTTACCCCCAGCAAAAGAGAAAAGATTTTTACCTATTTGAAGGAACATTGCCATTATTTGATTGAATCTAGCAGTGTTGAAGAAATTGAGGAGATGAATATCTTACAGGCTTCGCTACTTGCGATGAGGAGGGTTATAAATAATATAGAGCATAAATTTGACTATGTTTTTGTAGATGGTAATATTAGTCCTGATAAATCAATGGATAATATAAGTACTATAGTAGGTGGAGATAGTAAGTCATTATCAATAGCAACAGCATCAATATTTGCTAAAGTCACCAGAGATAGGTTTATGGATAAATTAGATCAAGATTATCCACATTATCTATGGAGACAAAATAAAGGATATGGTACTAAACAACACATTGATGCAATTAAAAAATTTGGTATTACGCCATATCATAGAAAAAGTTTTTTAAAAAAAATAATAGGATAATAAATGATAAAAATTTCTAGAAAAATATATTTGTTGGGAGTGTTGGCTATATTGTTTAAAGTTTTCATTGCATCATTCATATACATAAATCTTTTTAGTCAAAAAAATATCGAGGATAGAGTCATAATAATTCCGAAATCTTGCTCAATCAAATGCACTTCTGGCATTCTTTTAGAAGCTGGGATTATACGGAATAAATTATTTTTTATTTCATATGCTAGAAGTTTTGGATTACTTGGAAAAAGGATTGTTGCAGGTGAGTATGAGATACCAAAAGGTGCAAACCTTGTAGAGATATTTGATAAAATATCCAATGGTAGAGTAGTAACTCATCAATTCACCATTCCAGAAGGATTGACAAATTTTCAAATTTTCGAAATTTTAAGAAATCAACATGGTGTTATTAATGATGAAGCCGAACTTAACAAATACAAAGAAGGAGAATTTTACCCTAATACCTATAATTATTTATATAACACAAAGATAAGTGAGCTATTAAATACAATGAATTTGAAAATGAAAAGTATAATTTCAGAAGAATGGGAGAAAAGAGATGTTGCCAATACAGAGGAGCTAAGTAGTCCATTTGATGCATTGATTTTAGCTTCGATAGTTGAGAAAGAAGCAAAGTTAGATGAGGAAAAACCATATATTGCAGCTGTTTATTTAAATAGGTTAAAGAGGAAAATTTCTTTACAAGCTGATCCAACAGTTATATATGGTATCTCAGAAAAGGGTAATTTTAGTAGAAAAGTGACGTATGCTGATTTAAAATTTGATTCTCCATATAATACTTATTTATATGCTGGATTACCTCCAACGCCAATATGCAATCCTGGTAAATCTTCAATTTTAGCTGTGCTTCATTCAGTTCAGACAAATGATATATATTTTGTAGCTGATGGTTCTGGTAAGCATATATTTGCCAGTAGCTATAAACAGCATTTACAAAATATTGAAAAAATTAGGAGTAAATGAATAGTTAATAATTATGAGAGTTATTGCGGGAAAATATAAAAATAAAAAAATCGTTAGTAACGTAAAAGGTGCATCTGCCACTATTAAACCAACCACCTCCAAAATTAGAGAATCTGTATTCAATATCATATACAATTATTTTGCAAAGCATGATTTGATAATTGAAGAATCTTCATTTTTAGATTTGTGTTGTGGTACAGGAACTATAGGTATTGAGGCGATTTCCAGAGGATTTAAGCAAGTATATTTCTTAGATAATAATTATGAAAGCTTAGCTATAACAAGGCACAATTTAGCAACTTTAAAAGTTGATGCTCCAAATTGGAGAGTGGTTAGGTCTAATATTTTGAATTTAGAGATATCAGAAAAAATATTGCTTGATGCTGTATATTTAGACCCTCCGTATAATGTCCCAATTACTATCGATATACTAAATTCAGTTAATAATTTTTTGCATCTAAATTCATTATTAATAATTGAAACGCCAAGAGAAATTTCTTCATCTGCATTGGTAAATCATGAAGTGATTTCTGTTAAGCATTATGGGAATTGCATTGTTTCTGCCCTCAGGTTGAAGAATAATTTATAGCTTGAAAAGCTGATTTTAGAAAACTGGAATTCGTGATTATAATCCAACTTATAATGAGTTGGATTATGGTTGTAATGCAGTAAATTCTCCGACATAAACGGAATTTACTGCAGATACCTCATGTTTATTTTTATAGTCTAGATCAAAATTTATCCTGAGGAAAGTTCATTTTGGTGTATTTTTACTTATATAGCTCACATCCAGTTTTTAATAATAGACGAATAACATTTGCAGCTCGATGAATTGGAAGATTTAATATTTTGTGTATCATCTTATCTTGATAAATATTGTTCGAATCAGTTCCATTGAAAATAAGCTTCAAATCCTCAATAGCTTGTATTTTATCAATTTTAATTTCTTGCTTATTTTCAGATAATATTTTTAACGTTACTTCTACACCTTTTAATTTATTATCTTCCCGTACTTGATCGGAAATACTGCTATTATTTTTATATTTATCCAAATTATAAGCGTATTTATAAAATTCTATTAAAAGTTCATCAGGCGCATTAGGTATTTTAGTGCATACAAGTGTATAGGTAATCTTGTTTTTTAATGGATTACTACTATTTGTATCAAATTTTTCATTTTTCGTAACATTTGTATTGCAGCCTATTAAACAAACGCATATTAGTGCAAATAAAATTCTTGCCATAATTGTTAATTATATAATACATTTTCCTGTGGTAATTAAACCACAAGACAATTATCAATTCAATAAATATTTAATTAAATTTTCAACAGAGCGGAGCCCCAGGTTAACCCACCACCTACAGCAGCAAGGGCTATTAAGTCACCTGTTTTGATTTTTCCACTAGACATGTAATGGTCAAGGGCAAGAGGTATTGACGCGGCTGAAGTATTTGCATGATGTGGTACTGTTGAGACTGATTTTTCTATGTTGATGTTAAGCTTATCCATAACAGCATTTATTATTCTTTCATTTGCTTGATGTAGCAAAATCCAATCTAAATCTTCTAAATTTAATTGGTTTTTATTCACAATAGACTTGATTGATTCTGGCATTTTAGTAACAGCATATCTAAAAACTTCTCTACCATTCATCTCAATTTTTTTATTTAAATTACCAGAAGAAATGCCACCATTAACAGCCAAAATATTTTGAAGACTTCCATCTGAAAATAATTCGATATCAATAATGCCGTAAGAATCATTGCCATCAGTTTTTTCAAGGATAACTGCTCCAGCTCCATCACCAAATAGCACGCAAGTTGATCTATCGGTCCAATCTATGATTCTTGACATTGTTTCTGCACCAATTATGGCAACTCTTCTTGCTTTATTAGATTTAATAAGTGAATCACCAAGTTGAAGAGCGTACAAGAAGCCAGAGCATACAGCTTGTATGTCAAAGGCAAAGCCTCTATTCATCTTTATATTATTTTGAACTCTTACAGCAGTAGCCGGAAAAACTAGATCTGGCGTTGTTGTTGCTAATATCAAAGCATCTAAATCATTCGGATTAATATTTGCGTTTTTCAACGCATTAATCGCTGCTAATGTTGCTAAGTCGGAAGTCTTTTGGTCTTCTGTTGCAATATGCCTTTTTTTTATACCTGTTCTAGTTTGTATCCATTCATCAGAAGTATCTAATATTTGCTCTAAATCAGCATTAGTTAAAATTTTTTCTGGTAAATAACTTCCTACACCAATTATTTTTGAAGAAATCATGTATTCTTAATTCCTAATATTTTTGCTGAGGTTTGCTTTATCTTATCAACAAAATTTAATCCTGTACCTTTTTCTTCGAATATCTCAAGTTCTTGTGATATTTTGGCATTTATATTATTTTTTACTAATGTATAAGCTGTATTAATAGCATTATATATCCCATCTGCACTTGCAGAGCCATGACTTTTTATTACAATTCCTTTTAATCCAACAAGCATAGCCCCATTATTTTTGTTTGGGTCAATAACTTTAAGAGATGCTTTTATTTTTGATTTTAAAAGTAATCCAGCAAACTTTGTTACTAATCCTCCATTCATAATAGATGATTGTATTAAATCTATGCATGTACTTGCTGCTCCTTCTGAGGCCTTAAGGAATATATTACCAGAAAATCCATCTGTAACCAGTACGTCTATATTGCCTTTCACCACGTCGTGTCCTTCTATAAATCCATGGAAATTTAAACCAGATTTTTCGAGAATTTTATATGTTTTGAGTTCTAGTTCTCTACCTTTAGTAATTTCCGATCCAACGTTTAATATGCCTATCTTAGGATTTTCAATTTTTAAAATTACTTTTGCAAAACAGATTCCCATTAGTGCAAAGTGAAATAAATGTGATTCATTACATTCTAAATTGGCTCCCATATCAAGCAACACGGTGCCTTTATTATTTATACTTGGAAATATAGCCGTAATAGCAGGCCTTTTTATGTGTTCAAGACTACCCAATACCATTTTAGATGTTAGCATAAGTGCACCAGTATTTCCACATGAAACTGCCGCATGTGCATCACCGTTTTTAACTGCTTCTATGGCTTTTCTCATGCTAGAATTTTTGCCATTTCTCCATGCTGTGGCTGGTTTATCTTCATCAGAAATTGCAACTTCACTGTCAATTAATTTATATTTATTTTCTGGGAAGTTGTAATCAATGATTTTAGGCAAAACAATAGACTTTTTGCCATATAGTGTAAATATTACATCATCATGAGACTTAAAAAACCCATCTATAGCTTCTATGATCGCATCAGGTGAATTAGTTCCACCCATGGCATCAATACTAATAATAGTCTTATTAGACATAATTGATTTTATTATTTATCCTTAGTTTCAGAAGGAAATTCTGATTTCTTATCAGTTTTAATTTGTTTAGTTTTTTCTTTGGTTACTTTAGGTTCTTTACTTCCTGGGTGACTATTGTCTGCTTCCTTATTTTTCCCCTTCGGCTTTACCATTTGTTTACCATTGTAATAGCCATCTTTTAAAGATAAATGGTGAGGCAATTTTGGTTCACCAGTTACTGAATCGAAAGAAATAGAAACTTTACTTATTCCATCATGCGCTCTTCTGCTATTTCTTTTTGATCTGGATGTTTTTTGCTTAGGTACAGCCATAATTTCGTACAACTTAATTTGTTTATTGAATCCACTTATATAATAAATTCACTCCAAATGCTAGTAAAATAGTGACTATGACATCAAGAAAACACAAAATTATTATTAAAGTTCTTCCTTAGATTATGGCCTGACATTAGAAATAAGTTCTGGTTCATTTTTAATCATAAACAGCGCTATATGAATCCCTAACTTTTTATCAATTAATTTAATCGGACCAACGTTATAGTGTAGGATTTTTAATCAAGAAAAGTACTTATTGCTGTAAAGGTTTTTAGATATTGCACCCTCCCATTTATCACCATTGTCTATCAACTTGTTTTTATCGTATAATAGCTCAGCATGAGTTTCTGTTGCATATTCAAAATTTGGTCCTTCTACAATTGCATCCACTGGGCATGCTTCTTGGCAAAGCCCACAATAAATACATTTTGTCATATCAATGTCGTATTTTGTGGTTCTTCTGCTTTTGTCAGATCTTGCTTCTGCTTCTATAGTTATAGCTTGCGCTGGGCAAATTGCTTCACATAGTTTGCATGCAATGCATCTTTCTTCACCATTAGAATATCTTCTTAATGCATGTTCTCCCCTAAATCTGGGGCTTAAGTATCCTTTTTCAAAGGGATAATTAATTGTTACCTTTCTTTTAAACAAATATGTCAAAGTTAAAAACATACCTTTTAATATATCTATCAACAGGAAAGATTTAATATGATATTTCAATTCTTTTAATTTCAAATTTAAAACCTATGTTATGAATCGTTTCTGATTATAGCAATACGATCAATACTTTGCAAATCCTTAAAAATTTCAATCTCATATCCTTTCGCCTCAAATATCTCTCTAATTTTTTTGCTTTGATTGAATCCCATTTCTAGAATTATAATCCCATCTTTTTTGAGAAATATTTTTGCATTTTTTGCTATAATTCTATAATTTTCTACTCCATCATTATGGTCAGTTAATGCATTTTTTGGTTCATAATTTAATACGCTAGGCTCTAAATTTTGCCAGTCATCAATTGTTATATACGGAGGGTTTGAAATAATAATATCAAATTGATCAGTATTTTCGATATTACTAAACCAATTGCTTATCTTAAAATTTACCCTTTTATCTATATCAAATTTTTTGGCATTGAGTATGGCTATATTCAAGGCCTCTTCAGAGATGTCAATCCCTAAACCAATTGAAAATTTTAATTCCGAAAGTAATGATAATATGATGCATCCACTGCCCGTGCCCAAATCTAGTATATTTAATTTTGCATCAATTCTATTTGTTAATTTTTTTAAAATTAATTCGATAATTAGTTCTGTTTCAGGCCTTGGTATAAGGACATTATTGTTAATAATATAATTTTGTTTCCAAAAATACTTACTACCTATAATATACGCCACAGGCTCAAATTTTAATCTTCGCTCAACTAAATTGATATATTTTGAATACGTATCTGGTGATATTTTTTCATTTAATTTGAATATTAAATTTTCTGAATCAGCCAAATTTAAGATGTGGGATAATAAGATTTTTGCATCTAGTTTATATGTTTCAATGCCTATTTCCTGAAGTATTTTTTGAGCATTATTTAGTGCTGCTGATATAGTTATTTTATCAATTTTCACGTATAACTTCTGTTTCAAATTCAAAACATTGATTTAAATCTTGAAGATTTAGTTTGCCTATAGCGTTTAATCCATCGCCACCAATGAATTTATTAGATTGAAAAAGGATTATTTTATCTATCAGATTTTCTTTTATAAAAGAGGTGTTTATTTTTTGACCGCCTTCAATAAGTAAATTATTAATTCCTAAATCAGCAATATGATTTAGAACATCATTAAGATTAAGACCTATATCTGATTTTTTGACGGTAATCACTTTAATATCACCATCTATATTTTTTGAATTTTGTGAGGTAAAAATTATAGTTTTGATTCTCTTTGCAGTTTGTACTATTTGAGAGTTTTTTGAAATTCTTAAATCAGAATCTAGTATGATTCTTATGGGGCTATGTTGTTCGTCGTATAATCTACATGTTAAAAGTGGGTCATCTGCAATAACAGTGCCTATTCCTGTTAATATTGCATCATTTTTCGATCTTAATTGATGTGATAATTTTCTTAGTTTTTCACTGGTAATCCACTTACTCTTACCATTTGCTAGGGCAATTTTACCGTCTAAACTTGTTGCAATTTTTAATGTAATGTATGGTCGATTTTGCAACATTCTTTTTTTAAACCCATTTATAATTTCTTCACATTCATTTTTTAAAATTCCTACTGTAGTTTCAATTTTATTATTTTTTAAAATCTCTATGCTTGTGCCACTAATTTTTGGATTTGGATCAATTGTGCCAATTACAACCCTAGAAAATTTTGATTGAATTATTTTTTTAACACATGAAACATCATTTTCCTTATCATTGCAACATGGCTCTAAGGTGATATAAACAGTGCTTTTTGCCAGTTCCTTATCGTGTAATTTATCTATAGCTAAACATTCGGCATGAGGTCTACCACCATTTTCTGTTCTCGCGCTAGAAATAATTTTATCGTCCTTAACAATTATGCATCCAACAGAAGGATTGGAACCAGTTCTTCCAATACCTGATTTTGCCATATCAAGTGCCTTATTCATGAAATACACATCGTTATCCATGAGGGTAGTTATTTTAAATCTTTGGAGTAGTATGTTTTTTGATTGAAAGTCCCTTCCATCTTATCAACTATCAACGTCACTGTACAATCTCCAGTTATGTTAATCATTGTTCTAAGCATCTCTAAAATCCTATCTATCCCTAAAATCACACCAATACCCTCAAGTGGTATTCCTACCGATGACAATACCATTCCCATCATAACCATAGAGCCACCAGGGAATCCAGCTGCACCGATAGATCCAATAGTTGCAGTAAGAATTAGAATTATATAGTGATTAAAATCAAGATTAACACCAAAGATTTGAGCAAAAAAAACGGCACATATTCCTAAGTATATTGCGGTTGCATCCATATTTACTGCTGCACCAAGAGGTAATATAAATGATGCTGATTCTTTTGATACACCAACTTTATTTCTAAGTTCTGAAATTGCTGTTGGAAGTGTTGCTTTACTACTAGATGTTGCTAAGGCAAGGGCCTGAGTAGTGATCATTTTTTTGTAAAAAGGTATGGGATTGATTCTTGCAAAGAGTAATAGCATAATTCCAAAAAGAATATATTGAACAGACAGTGCTCCAACTACAACAAGAATAAATTTTCCAAGATGAAGCATAATTTCAATTCCATAATCAGCTACTACCCATGACATTATCGCAAACACTCCATATGGAGTAAGTTGAATAACTAGCTGAATCATTTTAAATACTAAATGTGTGCAAGAAGATATAAAATTTTTAACTTCCCTTCCTTTATCTCCAATTAAAATAAGTGCAAAACCAGTGAAAAAAGCAAAAACAACAATCTGTAAGGTTTTACCATCGGCCATGGCTTTGACAGGATTCGAGGGAATAATATCTATAAATAAATCTTTAAGATCTTCACTTTTTTGATGCTCAATTGGATTAGTTAGATCAATAGTCAACCCCACGCCTGGCTCAAAAACATTTGCAAAAGTTAAGCCGATCGTGACAGCGAACGCTGTTGTTACCATGTACATTAAAAATGCTCTTGTACCTAATCTACCAAAAGTGCTAGCATCACTAACGCTAATTACTCCATTTAATATGGAAAATAATATCAATGGTACGACAACCATCTTAATCATGTTGAGAAAAACATCCCCAAATGGTTTTAGATATTGAGCATATTCTTTTCCATAAACACCAAAAAGTATTCCTAAGACCATTCCTATTATAACTTTCTGCCAAAGCTTAAGCTTTTTATTCATCCAACCTCGAGTTTAAAAATTATTTACAATTAATTATGTACAATCATGTACAAATTAAAATTTTGAATATAATAACCACATGTTATACTAAAAATATAAATTTTGCACTGAATTTTTATTTTAACGTTGGTAGAGTGCTTCAATGTAAACCAAAGAATAAAGATAGATAAGTAGAAAGATGATTTTAGATAGAAAAATTTATTTATAAAAACAATTTTACTTTCTAAATCATCGATCTTTCTATTATACCATCGATCTTTCTATTATACAGTGGCAAAAGTATTAATTTTATTAAGCGCTTTTTCTGCTATAAAATCTTTTAAATTTAGGCTTTTTAAAGCGACTGTTGTCATGTGCTTTTGGTTTTGCAAATTTCTCGTCTGAGAATTTTTTCTCATCTGAGAATTTTTTACTAGGATCGAGTAAGCGCTCTATCCTTTTCCATTTACCTAACTCATTTGGTAAGATTAAATTCAAAGCAGATCCTTCAGTATCAGCTCTCCCAGTTCTTCCTATACGATGTATATAATCTTCAGGAGACATTGGTAAATCATAATTAATTACATGTTCAACATGGGAAATATCCAACCCTCTTGAAGCAATATCTGTTGCAATCATTATGCGGAAATTTTTTGCACGAAAATTCTTAATTACTCTTTCACGTTTTCTATGCATCACATCACCATGAATTGTCGATACGCTGTGATTATTCTGCAATAACTTTTTACTTAGACTCTCTGCAATAATTTTTGTGTTCACAAATACAATTATTGATCCCTCACGAGCATCTAGTTCACTTGATAAGTCAGCATACTTAGTTGCAGTATTTGTATGCTTAATATCTTGCTTTATTTTTGGAGTAATTTTATTTATAGAGCCAACCGTTATTCTTTCAGGATCTTGAAGATATTTTTTTGATAACTTTAAAATTTCTGGTGAGAAAGTAGCAGAAAACATTAATGTTTGTCTTGCAGCAGGTAAAAATTCTAAAATTTTATCTAATTGAATGCTAAAACCCATATCTAACATTCTATCTGATTCATCAACTACCAACATAGTTATATTCTTAAGACTTAAGCTTTTGCGAATTAGATGATCAGTTACCCTACCTGGTGTTCCTACAATTATGTTAGGTCTTCTTTTGAGGTTTTGAATTTGTTTGAATATTGGTGCGCCACCAATCAATAAAACTGAAGAAATAGTTTTTATTTTAAGAAGTAGGCTTTCTATCACAGTCTGTATTTGCGTTGCTAATTCCCTAGTTGGTGTTAATATTAAAGCCTGCTCATTATTTGATTGCAAAATTTTTGATAATAGTGGAATTAAGAAGGCAATAGTTTTGCCTGTTCCGGTCTGTGCTGATCCTATAACATCTTTACCTTCTAAAGCTATAGGTATAGTTTGAGCTTGAATTGGAGTCGGAATGATTAAGTTCATTCTGGTTAATGAATCTTTTAGGTCGGTTGGTATATTAAGAGAATTAAAATTGTCCATAGATAAAATACGATTAATAAGATTAATAATTATATAAGCGATATAACGCTTTCATTTTTTATTAATAATTATTATTTGAGTATTTTCACTATGCTGTCTGATATAGAGATCAGCTCTAACAATTGATCTTATAGACCTATGATAAGCATAGACCTAAGATATAAATTATTAATAAGTCTGGTATTCTAGATACTTATTCAGTTAATGTCAACTTGTAAATAATTATTCGATTGTTTTATTAAATCCCTTCTTAGCTTAATCTTTTTCATATCTGTGTGACGCAAGTATTATGAGTGAAGGTTCTTTTATTATTTGACAATATGTCTATTGAATTTCTAATTTGATTTGCAATTTTATCAGATTTTTACATAAATTTTCTCATTAATTTAGTTAATAAAAACTATAAAAAAAAATATTTAGTGATATAATCCAGTTCTTATTTTAATATTACGCGATTATGCAAAGTAAATTACTGAAGAGTAATAACATCCAAGTTAAAGTATCGGAAAGCGAAGCAAGGCGTGCTGTAGAAACAATATTGAAATGGATAGGTGAAGATCCAAATAGAGAGGGTTTGATCGATACTCCCAAAAGAGTTGTTGATAGTCTTAAAGAGCATTTTTCAGGTTATTTAGAAGATCCGAGTCATGTTTTGCAAAAGACATTTACAGAAATTTCTGGGTATCAAGATATGGTTCTTTTGAAGGGTATAAAATTATATTCTCATTGTGAGCATCATATGGCTCCTATTAAAGGTGTGGCCCATATAGCATATTACCCAAACACTAAAGTTGTCGGTATTAGTAAACTAGCAAGGGTAGTTGAAATTTATTCTAAGCGCCTTCAAATTCAAGAAAGGCTTACATCTGAGATTGCTAATACTATCAATTTTACGCTTAAACCTAAAGGTGTCGCAGTTATGATTGAAGCGAGTCATAGCTGTATAAACAACAGAGGCATTAACCAAAAAGATGTAAAAATGAAGACACATACGTTAATAGGCTGTTTTAGGAATGATGCAGAAATTAGTAGAAGATTTTTTCAATTAATAATTTAGCATTTTATAAACATATTGTTTTGACCCTATATATTGTAGCAATCTCAAAATGACGAAAAGATAATTAAAATTGGAAACAGGAATTGCAATTGGAGCAATAACTAGAATATGCCAGTGGCGTAAATTGAGATAAAAATCATAAAAAATAGATAGGGTTAGAGTAATGATAAGTGTAATTGTTCTAGTTGCTGAATTTAAAATCAGTAATTTCAAATAAAGTATTTTTATGTTATTCATATTCTTTTGTCTTTATTTAAATTATGAAGAATTGGTTTGGTAAATTAAGGAGTGGGTTAGGCAAAACATCTGCAAATTTAAGCACAAATATTAAAAAAGTTTTTGCTTTAAATAGACCTAATAAAGAAGTACTAGATGATATAGAGGAAATATTGATATCAAGTGATCTTGGAGTAAAATTCTCTGGAGAAGTCATTGAAAAGATATCAAAAAGGAGCTTTAATACTGATATAACAAGGCAAATGGTTATTGATTGTGTTGTTGAAGAGATGCAATCTATATTAAAACCTTATGCAAAGGAATTAATTATACCAAATTCAGATTTACCTTATACTATCGTTTTTTCGGGAATTAATGGTAGTGGTAAGACTACTTCATTAGGTAAAATAGCGCATAAATTACAAAGGGATGGTCATAAAGTATTGATTGCAGCATGTGATAGCTTTAGGGCATCTGCAACTGAACAGTTGGAAATTTGGGCAAAAAGGTCTAATTGTGAAATTATAACAGGGGAGTATAAATCTGACCCTGCGAGCATTGCTTATAAAGCCTTAATTAAGGCAAGGAATGAAAATTTTGATGTGCTTTTAATCGACACGGCAGGGAGGATGCACAATAAAATTGATTTGATGAATGAATTGCAAAAAATAAACAAAGTTCTGAAAAAAAATGATCAAGCTTTTCCTCAATTAAATTTACTTGTAATTGATGCTACTATTGGGCAGACTGCAATTAAGCAGGTTGAAAATTTTAAAGATATAGTTGATATCAATGGTATTATTTTAACAAAGCTAGATGGTACCTCCAAAGCTGGTGTTATAGTGCCTATTACTCAAAAATTTAAATTGCCAATTTATCTTGTTGGGGTAGGGGAGGGAATTGAAGACTTAAACGCATTTTCTGCAAAGGATTTTGCAGAAGCTCTATTGTCTGGTTAATGTTAGCTATGTTGATTTTTTATTGCCACTAAATAATTGTTTATTATTAATAATCAATTTCTCTCCTGCGCTTAAGCCAAGTTCGAATAACTCAATTTTATCTTTTTTACTTAAATCGTCCAACCAATCATATTTAGATGTATCAATATTAACCGATATATCTGCATAACTTTCTTGTTCCAATGAAAGACTATAATAGGTTATCCAACTACTTCTATATAATATTGAAAGGTTATTTGTTATCTCATCGCTTGGAGGGGGTGATACTATATTAACTGCAACTGTAACATTTGGTTTAAATTGTAAAGCTTCTTTTACTGGTACAGGAGAAATTACGCCACCATCAATTAGTAATTTATCTCCTATTTTCACTGGTTGATATAAACCAGGTATTGCGCAACTAGCGAATATAGCACTTTTAATATCACCATAATTGAAAATGTGAGACTTACTAGAATTTATATCTGTTGTTACTACTGCTAGAGGAATTTGTAATTCTTCAAAATTTGTTGCTTTAATATTTGTAGTTAAAAATTTATCAAATTGTTTAAATCCAGACGGAGTGTTGAACAATGTAGCTCCAATAAAATTTATTGCAGGACTTCCCTGTAAAAAATCCTTCCTGCTAGCGTTAACTAAAATTTCTTTTACCTTGGTGATGTTTTTACTATCTGCATAAAGCAAACCCACTAACGATCCTGCGCTAGAACCAACTATTAAATCAATAGGAATATTATGTTTTTCAAATGCAGCAATTACACCAGCATGTGCAATTCCCTTACTTCCAGCGCCACTTAAAACTAAAGCTATATTTATTTTTTTATTTTCTTCCAATTTATGTGATGGTTGCATGTTTGTATGATGATTTGCGTATTTACAAGAATTAAAAAAAATCAGCAATAATATTAAACATGTGAAATTCTTAATGTTTAAAAAATTTAATTTCATCTTATTAATTTTGAAAAATAATATCACTATAACAATATCACTATAAATTTGTATTGGAAGATAGATAAAAAACAAATTTTTGTTAATGTATTTTTATGTGAGCTAAATTTATTCCTAAGGTTTTAAATATCTACGATGGTATAAATAATGATATTGAAAAATAAAAATTTTTAATAGATGGGAAATTTTTTACATAAACTCAACACTTTTTCAAGTGTTGCATTTTTAGTTAATACATTTACTTCGGTATTTTTAGCTAAATCATCAAGAATATCTGCAATCAAGCTAGCTGTTAAAGTAAATTCATCTTCTTTAAAGCCCCTTGTTGTAGCGGCAGCAGTGCCGAGTCTAATGCCAGAAGTGATAAATGGCTTAGCATCATCAAAAGGAATGCCATTTTTGTTGCAAGTTAATCCTACTTTTTCCAGAGATTCCTCTGCAAGTTTCCCTGTAATTCCCTGTTTTCTTAAATCAACAAGCAAAAGATGAGTGTCTGTTCCACCAGTTATAACATTATAGCCTCTATTTAATAATTCTGATGCTAACGTATTAGCGTTGAGTAAAACCTGATTGATATAATTTTTGAATGATGGTTGTAATGCTTCACCGAATGCAACTGCTTTTGCAGCTATGACATGCATTAATGGACCGCCTTGTATTCCAGGAAATATGCCAGAATTAATTTTTTTAAAAATGTCTTCGTGGTTAGTCAATATAATACCGCCTCTTGGGCCCCTTAGTGTTTTATGGGTGGTAGATGTTACAACATGTGCATATTCAATAGGGTTTTGATGATATCCTGCTGCTATTATGCCTGAAATATGCGCCATATCAACTAGTAAATAAGCCCCAACTAAATCTGCTATTTGTCTAAATTTAGCAAAGTCAATTTTTCTTGGGTATGCCGAGCCGCCAGCTATAATTAATTTTGGCTTTGCTTGTTTAACAAGTTTTTCGATTTCATTATAATCTAGCTCAAACGTTTCTTTATCCACAAAATAGTGTTCTATATCAAACCATTTGCCAGATAAGTTAACTTTTGAGCCATGTGTGAGATGGCCACCACAGTCTAAAGATAGACTAACAATTTTATCCCCACCTTTTAGTAAGGCAAAAAATGCTGCTTGATTTGCTTGAGATCCAGAATGTGGTTGAACATTTGCAAAATTAGCAGAATACAGTTTTTTAACTCTTTCTATAGCCAGATTTTCAATTTTATCAACAAATTCGCATCCACCATAATAACGTTTGCCAGGATAGCCCTCAGCATATTTGTTGGTAAGAATTGAGCCTTGAGCTTCAAGTACTGCCTTACTGACTATATTTTCTGATGCAATGAGCTCAATTGAGCTTTGCTGCCTGTGTAACTCGTAATCAATGTATTCCTTAACCGTTCTGTCTGATTGTGATAAATTTTTATAAAAGAAAGTACTCTCCATATCAGTGATGTTTTGTAAGTGGTACCCGCAGCCGGACTTGAACCGGCAAGGGATTGACTCCCCACGGATTTTAAGTCCGTTATGTCTACCATTCCATCATGCGGGCAAACAATATCTAAGCATTATGTATAATCAATAGATTATTTCAACAACTTTTTGCAATTAAATAGTTATTCTTTATTAAATTCATCAAAAGTGATAGTTTGTTAGCAATAATTTTCATGTATAAAGAATGATAGGCAAATTATTTGGTGAAATTTGTGATATTTATTTGGATCACATAATAATCAATGTAAATGGTGTTGGGTATGTAGTTTTTTGTTCTAAAAAGATAACAAGCAAGCATCATGTTGGAGATAAAATTGAATTAATAACTCAAACAATGGTTAAAGAAAATGACATTAGCATTTTTGGATTTCCAAATGATATTGATAAAGAGTTCTTTAATCATTTATTAACTATTCAAGGAGTAGGTGCAAAGCTTGCCCAAACAATTATTGGGAGTCTTGATATTGATGAAATAATTCAGTCAGTACAAATTAATGATGACAGAAAATTTACACAAATCAGTGGGGTCGGACCCAAGCTTGCAGCAAGACTTGTAAATGAATTGAAAACTAAAAAATTCATAAATAAATTGCAAAATATTAAAGTAAAACACGAAATTAGCACTTCTAGTAATAGGCATTCTCAGATTATTATGGATGCGACGTCTGCGTTGATGAATTTAGGCTATAGCCTAGGGCAAATAAATTCTGCAATTAACGATGTGATATCACAAGGAAAAGAAATTGAATTGGAAATGCTTATTAAAAATTGTATTAAGATTTTATCTACATAGTTATTTTAAGCGATTGATATAAATTTAAACTAATTCACATCCAATAAAAAAATTTCTTGATAAAATAATTACTTTATCTCAGACTCTGATGGTGAATTAAATCAATCTTTAAAAAAATAATTTATTTAATAGTCGTATTTGATTTGCTATTACTATCTCTGTATGATACAAGTCTTATGTATTTTGACGCGGGGTGGAGCAGCCCGGTAGCTTGTCAGGCTCATAACCTGAAGGTCGCAGGTTCAAATCCTGCCCCCGCAACCAAATTTTGCAAAAAAGAATTTACAATTTTTACCATTAAAGTTCATTTAGTTTTAAAATCTTATATATAAGCCAGGATAGTACAGGGGATATCATCATAATTATCGCTAATGGCACTTGATTATTGTTTGGTACATAAGATGCAATGGCGCCAATTATTACGGCACCTGCAATTTGTAAGCATCCGTAAAGAGCTGAAGCTGTGCCTGCTATGTGTCCAAAAGGTTCAAATGCCTGTGCAAATGAATTAGGAAAGACAAAGCAGATTCCCAGATTAAAAAGAGTAATAGGGATGAAAATAGCTAATACATTAACTCCAAATATGTAGAATCCGAAGAAAAGTAGAATGCCTGCAATAAACATCACGCTCCAGCCAAATTTAAGTAAATTTTGTGAACCATACGTGTTGACAAATTTACCATTTAAGTAACCGCCTATAAATATAGGAAAACCTGCGCAAATGAGGGCTAACCATCCAAATAAACTTGGGGTGTGTTCAAGATGATGTATTATTATTACAGGGCCGATTATAAACCAAGAAAATAGTGCTCCAAAACATAAGAAGGAGCAAAATGTGTAGCCAATAAAAACTTTATTACTAATTAATGTAGAGTAATTTTTAAGTATATTAATAAATGAAAATTTGTGAATGTCGTTTATTTTATGTGATTCAGCTATGAATAGCACAATAAAAAACACGCCAGTAATAGCATAGATAATCATAAATATAAAACTTGCTTGCCAACTAAATATTTCTTGTAAATAGCCACCCACAAGAGGGGCTGCTGGCATAATAAATGTCATAGCTATTGTTAAATAACCACCGTATTTTGCCATATCTGTACTAGAATATTTGTCGCGGAACATTGTGCGCCAAAGAGAAGCGCTAGCTCCAGCTCCAAAACCTTGAATGAAGCGACTGAAATTTAGCATCAAAATATCATTTGAAAATACAGATAATATATTACCAATTATGAAAATTATCGTCCCCAATATTAATGGCTTTTTTCTGCCGTATACATCTGCAAGAGGGCCATATATTAATTGGCTACAAGCAAGGGAAAACATAAAAATTACCATACTAGACTGAGCAAGCGATATAGAAATATCAAAATAATTAGAAATTTCTGGAATCGATGGTGCATATATGTCTGAGCTGACTGTAGCAGTGCAGGCTATTAATGTAATAGCTATTAAAAATTTTAAATTATTATTAATCATATTATGAATCAATCTTCACAGAATTATTAGGTAAACAGTCTTGAAATGACTAATACGTACAAGCACTGGTTATACTAAAGTATCACTCTGTAAAGCTTAGTATTATCTATTTTAATTATTGTCAAATACTAATTGGTATATATGATAAAAACTTTTTCTTTTGTATATAAATTTTGATTTTATATTTTTAGACAAGTTTTTCACAAGCTTTTTTGATTCTTTCGCAGGCCTCTAGAAGATTTTGATCTGAAGTTGCGTATGAAATTCTAAAAAAGTTTTCGGCACCAAATGCGATTCCAGGAACAACAGCTACCAAAACTTCCTCGAGTAAATATTGTGCAAAATCTGTGCAATTTTTTATTTGCATACCAGAAGGAGTTTTTCTACCAATCAGTTCTTCGCAACCAGGGAAGATATAAAACGCCCCATCAGGAACATCCATTTGAATACCAGATATCTTATTTAGTTTTTCGATTACTAAGTCACGTCTTTCTTTGAAAATTAATTTGCTTTTTTCTATGAATTCATAAGAATTTTCACTTAAAGCTTCTACTGATGCATATTGGCTAATGGAGCAGGGGTTTGATGTGCTTTGGGATTGAATTTTTGCCACTGCTTTGATTAAATCTTTATCACCTGCCGCATAGCCAATTCTCCAACCTGTCATGGAGTAGGCTTTTGATACACCATTAACAACAAACGTTCTATTTTTGAGCTCATCATTAATATTTGCAATATTTATGTATTGATAATTTTGATATCTAATATGCTCATATATATCATCTGAAATGATATATATGTTTGGGTAATTATTTAAAACATCACCTAAGGCTTTTAATTCATTTTCTGAATAACATGCTCCAGTTGGGTTACTTGGTGAATTTAGAATCAATAACTTTGTTCTATTCGTTATGTTTTTTCTCAAAACTTCAGGTGTAAGTTTAAAATTTTCACTTCTAGAAGTTTTTGCAATCACTGGCTTGCCACCATTTATTAATACCATATCAGGATAGGATACCCAATATGGTGATGGTATAATAACTTCATCATCTGGATTTATTGTTGCAACTATAATATTGTATATTACATGCTTGGCTCCACATCCTACAGTAATTTGATCAGTACTGTAATTTAGTTTATTTTCTTTTTGAAATTTATTTACAATTGATTTTTTTAATTCTGGAATGCCGTCTACAGCTGTGTATTTTGTTTTTCCGGACTTAATTGCAGCATAAGCTGCTTGTTTTACATTTTCTGGAGTATCAAAATCAGGCTCACCAGCCCCTAAATCAATAACATCTTTACCTTCTGCTTTGAGGGCTTTTGCTTTCGTTGTAACGGCAAGTGTAGGTGATGGTTTTATTAATTTTAATTTTTCTGATATTAAATTTGCTTTTAAGTCCATTTTTTATTCGTGAATAATTCTACTAAGTTTCTACTAACTACACTCTACAAAATTTTAGAAAAATTTAAAGCAAAGACTTTGTTAGTGCTAAAAAACTTTATTAAAAACTGGATATTTTGCAGAGCATTTCAATATTTTTGAAATATTATATCTAGATTTTAGCATATAATCTGGTATATTTCATTGCAGAACAATACCAAGGGTCATGCAAAGTAAAAAAAACTTATACATTAAGATATATGGCTGCCAGATGAATGTTTACGATTCATTGAAGATGGAAAATTTACTTAAACCTCATGGCTTCTCATTAATTCAGGATGAAAAAAATGCAGATTTAATAATTTTAAACACATGCCATATAAGGGAAAAGGCATCAGAAAAAGTATATTCTGAATTAGGCAAGATCAAAAAAAATAATTTAGGAGTAAAACCAACTGTTGTCGTTGCAGGGTGTACAGCTCAAGCAGAAGGTGAGCAGATTTTTAAAAGAGCCAAAAACGTTGATATAGTTGTTGGCCCACAATCATATCATAATTTGCCCAAGCTATTAGAGAAGGTTAAAAGACAAGAAAAATGGGTGATGGATTTGGATTTTGATGAAGAAAGTAAATTTGATGAAATCAACCTTCCAGAAAATCCAAGGCATTCCTCTTTTTTAACGATACAAGAGGGTTGTGATAAATTTTGCCATTTTTGCTGCGTACCATATACAAGGGGCAAGGAATACTCTAGGAAAATACCAGATATTTACAGGGAGGCAATAGGCCTTATTTCAAAAGGAGTAAAAGAGATTACTTTATTGGGGCAAAATGTAAGTGCATTTCATGGCATTGATCAAGACGATACCATAAGAAGTTTAGGGTGGTTTATAAAGAAAATCTGTGAAATTGATGGATTGAAAAGAGTAAGATATACTACGTCACATCCAAAAGACATGATAAACGATGAATTATTTATAGCTCATGCAGAGGAAGAAAAACTCATGCCATTTTTGCATTTACCAGTACAGTCAGGCTCGGATAAAATACTAAAAAGTATGAATAGAGATCATACTAGAGATTTTTATTTTGAAATTATTGACAAATTTAGAAAGCATAGGCCAGACATTGCTTTTTCTTCTGATTTTATTGTTGGATATCCAGGAGAAAGCGATAAAGATTTTGAAGACACTTTAGATTTAGTTAAACAAGTTGGCTATGCACAGTGCTACTCATTCAAATACAGTCCAAGACCAGGTACACCTACATCTATGGTTGAAGATCAAGTTCCGGAAGAAGTTAAATCCACAAGGCTAGCAATTTTACAAGATTTATTAAGAAGTCAGCAATTAGAGTTTAATAAGCAATTTATAGGAAAAGATATGGATGTTATGTTTGATAAAGCAGGAAAGTATAGTAGGCAAATCATTGGAAAATCGCCCTATTTACAATCTGTTATTGTTGAATCAGATGATAACATTATAGGTGAGATAAAGAAGGTGCATATTACTGAAGCTGGGTTAAACAGCTTAATTGGAGAAATTACTAATTGCAATTAATCTTAAAATAAATAAAATTGGTTAAAATTGAATAGTGTTTAAAATGCAAAATGTTATATTTAAAATAAGTAAAAAAGAAAAAATTTATTATGGATTTTCTCTAATCGTTAGTCTGATTTTTTACTGTATACTACTAATTAAACCCATATTCATGCCCTGGGTAATTTATATAGTGATTTTTGTATTTATTTCACAAGTAATTCTTATAGGGCACCTCAGAGGGAATGCTGTAGAAATAACTAATGACCAGTTTCCGGAAATATATGAAATCGCTAACAGACAATCTTTGGCTCTTGAATTAAAAAAAACTCCTAAAGTATATCTATTACAGGGTGGAGGACTACTAAATGCTTTTGCCACAAAATTTTTATCAAATAATTACGTCATAATATATTCTGATATTTTTGAAATGGCGTATGAAGAAGGAATTGAAGCTGTGGAATTTGTTATTGCACATGAATTAGGTCATATTAAAAGAGGACATGTTGGATTGTTTCATACATTAATTCTATTTCCATCTTATATTATCCCCTTTTTATATTTTGCACATTCTAGAGCAAAAGAGTACACATGCGATAATATAGGATGCTCTTTATCTCCAAAAGGAGCTCAAAAAGGAATTTTAATTTTAGCATCTGGAAAAAGGTTATATAAAAAGGTTGATGAAGAAAATTATATAAAAAATTACGATGAATCTGCTGGGTTTGTAACTTGGTTTTCTGAAATTTTTTCAACTCATCCGCATCTTGCTAAAAGATTAAAAAATATTTTAAAAAATAACAAAGATTTTAATTAGGCTTAAAAAATATAATTACCTAATATTTTATAACTGACTAAAATTCTTTATATATAAATCTTCAGGTTTATGATATGGAATATTATCATAATTGATTCTTTAAAAATATTTAATTAACCTTTACTATTTGGCGATGACAGAAAATTTTAATCACATAAAAATTGAAAAGAAATGGCAAAAAATTTGGGATGATTCTCAATTATATAAAACGGATGAAAATAGTGATAAACAAAAATACTATGTTTTAGAAATGTTTTTATACCCATCTGGAAATATTCATATGGGCCATGTGAGAAATTATGCAATTGGAGATGCAATTGCGAGGTATAAAAAGGCTCAAGGGTTCAACATTTTACACCCTATGGGTTGGGATGCTTTTGGATTGCCAGCAGAGAATGCAGCTATTCAACATAAATTGCATCCGAATGATTGGACCATAAAAAATATTGAGGGAATGAAAGCGCAATTAAATTCACTTGGCTTTTCCTATGATTGGAGCAGGGAGATAAACACTTCTCAACCTGATTATTATAAACATGAGCAAGCAATGTTTATTGATTTTTTAGATGCGGGTTTGGCTTATCAAAAAGAATCTATAGTAAATTGGGACCCTGTTGATTGCACAGTTTTAGCAAATGAACAAGTTGTTGACGGTAAGGGCTGGAGATCAGGAGCAAAAATTCAGAAGAAAAAATTAAAACAATGGTTTCTAAAAATAACCAAATATGCTGATGAGTTACTTAATGATTTGGATAATTTACCAAATTGGCCTGATAAGGTGAAAATTATGCAAAAAAATTGGATTGGAAAATCAAGTGGAGCAGAGATTAATTTTAAAGTTCATAATCTAAATGAGAAGATTTTAGTTTTTTCAACAAGGCCGGAAACTATATTTGGTGCTACTTTTATTTGTATATCCCATGATCATGAGTTTGTAAAAAATATTCCAGATTCAGATGCAAAAACACAATTTATAAAACAATGTAAATCAGATTCTGAATCAGGAAATATTGATGAATGTATTGAAAAAAATGGGTTTTTTACAGAGTGTTATGTAGATCATCCATATATTAAAGATAAAAAATTGCCAATATTTATAGCAAATTATGTAATATCAGATTATGGTACTGGAGCTGTATTTGGCTGCCCAGCTCATGACGAAAGGGATTATGAATTTGCAACAAAATATGATTTAGAAATTTTACAAGTATTAGCTAATACAAACAATTCAGAAATATTGCTACCATATACCGACACTTTGGGTAAAATTATTAATTCTGATTTTTTAGATAATTTAACCACAGAAGATGCAAAAATAAAAATATTA
The DNA here is from genome assembly GCF_029981845.1 of Candidatus Bandiella numerosa. GTDB lineage: Bacteria > Pseudomonadota > Alphaproteobacteria > Rickettsiales > Midichloriaceae > Aquirickettsia > Aquirickettsia numerosa. The sequence goes on from NZ_CP104164.1 coordinate 643,610, forward strand.
GAAAAATTAAAATTAGATAATATAGGCAAAACGAAAATCACCTTTAGACTTAAGGATTGGGGCGTATCTAGACAAAGATATTGGGGTTGTCCTATTCCAATTATATATTGTAAAAAATGTGGTGTTGTTCCGGAGTTAAAAGAACATTTGCCCATTAGTCTACCTCAAGATATATCGTTTGAAAATAAGGGTAATCCTCTCGATAATCATCCAACATGGAAAAATGTAAAGTGCCATAAATGTGGTGGTGATGCAAATAGAGAAACAGACACATTTGATACTTTTTTTGAATCATCTTGGTATTTTGCCAGATTTTGTAGTCTTGAAAAACAAATAGCATTTGACAAAAAAGTTGTAGAAAAATGGTTGCCAGTAAATCAATATATCGGAGGAATTGAGCATGCAATTTTGCACTTATTATATACTCGCTTCTTTACCAAGGCTTTAAGAGATTGTAAATATTTTGACATTGATGAGCCATTTATAGGGCTATTAACTCAAGGAATGATTTGTCATAAAACATTTAAAGACGCCAGTAATAATTGGCTAAGCCCAGATCAAGTTTTCAAAAAAGATGATAAATGGATTATAAAGGGTAGTAATGAAGTTGCACAGGATGGACGTATTGAAAAAATGAGTAAATCTAAAAAAAATACCATAGATCCAAGTGATATTATAAAAAAATACGGTGCGGATTCTGTAAGATTATTTCTTCTTTCTGATTCTCCACCAACTAGAGATCTAGAATGGTCTGATGAAGGTATTGAGGGAAGTTATAGATATCTAAATTCTCTTTATAAGTTTGTTCAAAATTTTGTTACTAATAAAAGAGAAGACTTTAATATAGATGGTGAAAAGGAAAATAAATTTAGAAGATTTCTCCATCAAATCATTCATTCAGTAACGGTGAATTTAGAAAATTTTACATTTAATAAAGCAATTGCTCAAATTAGAACATTAACTAATGAGCTTTTTGCTAATAATTATTCTAATAATATTACAGAAGAGTCTTTAATTATTTTGATCAAAATGTTATCAATTTTTACTCCTCATATTGCTGAAGAATTATATTCAATGCTTGGAAAAAATAGTACTGTTTATGTTGATCATTGGCCAGTTGCAAATCAAAATTTATTAATAAATGAATTAGTAAAAGTAACAATTCAGATTAATGGAAAAACAAGAGCATTTATAGATCTGCCACTTGATTGTGAAAAAGAAGATGCACTGCACAGAGTAAAATCAATCAAAACACTTGATAAATATTTATTTAATGTCAGTATTAAAAAGTTAATATATATTAAAAATAGAATAATTAATTTCGTGGTTTAAGTGGGGATGCATAAATTAACTACTATTGTTATAGCTTTATGTGCTGTCAATTCATTTGTGGATTTTTCGTTTTCTGAACAGAGTGTAGACGAAAATCATAAAAAAAGTACAACTGAACTCAAGCAACAAATCGATGAGATGCAACAACAACAAATAGATAAGTTGCAACAATATGTTTTTAATCTTCAAGATCTAAAACAGAAACCTAATGTTGCGACTACACTCCAAGATGATGAGCTTGTAGAGCAGGTGAAATTGCTCAGAAAGGAAATGGAATATGTAATAAAAGAATTGAAATCTATAAGAAATGATTTAGATAATAAAGTTCAAAACTTGGGTGATAAACTAAATAGTATAGAAAGTGAAATTGATGAACAAAGTAATGATAAACAGATTTTAAATTTGATTGATTCTCAATTAGATAGTCACCTGGGTGCAAAATCTGATAATAAGTTTGAGGATACTCAAGCTTCAGAAAAGGAAAAAGATGAATACCAGACTATAGTAAAGTCATTAAAAAATAAGGATTTTGATTCTACAATTTTAGAATTTAAGAAATTTTTAAAAGCATATCCCAATAGTATCTTAAACTCAAATGTGTATTTTTATTTAGGGGAAATTCAATATCAAAGAAAAAATTACACTGCAGCTGCGGTTAATTATCTAAAAGGCTTTCAATTTGATCAAGGGGCAAGAACACTAAATAATTTAGTAATGCTGGCAAAAACCCTTTCAAAAATTGGAAGCTATGACAAAGCCTGTAAAGTTGTTGATTATGTTCATAACAACTACCATGATATACCATTTTTGATAAAGCAAACACTAAATGAGGTGAAAAATACAGCAAAGTGTGGCAGTAAGCGAGATATAAATTAACTCTTAAGCTTATATAGCATAATTCAGATAAGTATTGACATCGTCATTCTTCGCTTATGTAGGTTTTTAACTACACTTCGCTCATCACTCTCGCCTTGTACTACATATCTGACCCAAGCTATATGTTGATTTCTACTAAAGTAATGAAGCACTATTTTCATCAATAGTTTTCTTTAGTTCGTGCAGAGTACTTTTATTATCTAAGTTTTTATCAAGCTCAGGTAATATTTTAAATTTCATAGTACCAGGATATTTAAACCATGAGTTTTTTGGCCAAAATAGACCTGAATTCAGTGCCACAGGAATAATTGGTGTTTCTGGAAATTTCTTTTTTATTGCTAGAATACCTGCGTGATATTCAACTGACTCAAGTGGCATAACTCGAGTACCTTCTGGAAATATGATAATGCTTCTATTTTGATTTAAATTTTTTTCGCAATCTCGTAGCATTTGCTTTAAAGCAGAAATTCCACCTTTTCTATCAATTGATATCATCCCCATATGTTTTAAAAACCACCCATAAAATGGTATTTTTAATAATTCTTTTTTTACAACGTAAACTGGAAATTTTAAATATTGCTGAAAAAAAGCTGTTTCTAAAGCAGACTGATGCTTGCAAGCAATTATGTAAGGTGATTTTGGTAAGTTATGGGCTCCCTGAACTTCAATTCTAATATTACAAATTATTCTTAAGGCAGATATTGTAACATATGACCAACTAATTCCTAAAGCAGACATTACCTTTGGATTTTTAAAAAATATTAATGGCGATAGCAATGTAGAAATAAAAACAGTCCAAATAGGCAAAAAAATGTTAAAAATTAGAGACCTTATGTGAATGGATATAGATTTAGATCTTTTCATACTTTTGCAGGTATTTTTCAGATTTCAACAAATCCTCCCTAGTATCAATGCTAATATTAGGGTCTTCCGTTATCACAACCTTAATCTTCATATTGTTTTCCAAAGCTCTTAGTTGTTCTAACCTCTCATCCTTCTCCAATATCGATTGCGGTAAAGATATAAATTTACCAAGAGATTTTGATCTAAAGGCGTATATTCCAATATGCTTGAAATTTTCACTTAATTTAATTGAGTGCCTAGTAAAGTATAAAGCAATGTCTTGGGCAGTTTTTATCACTTTAACAGTATTCATATCTTCGATTGCAATATTGTCATCATTATCAATTCTAGTTGCTGCAGTTGCTATTTCTATTTCAGCATTTTTGGTATCATTTAAAATATCGTTCACCTTAATGATTGTATCTGGATTTACATGAGGCATATCACCTTGAAGATTAATAACATTATCAAACTTTTCTCCTAGATTTTGATATGCAGCATATACTCTGTCTGTGCCAGATGGAAGCTTGGGGTCTGTATGAACGTAGTTGAAATTATATGAACGAATTAGGTTCTCAAGCTCACTATCACATCCAGCAATAATGACTTTACCGACATTTGCTTTTACTGCTTGATTATGAACTCTGATAATCATAGGGATGCCATCAATATCTATAAGGGGCTTTTTGGGTAGCCTAATTGCACCTAAACGTGCTGGTATTATAATGACAGTGTTACTTTTCATTTCAATTGTTCAATATATAATCAATTAATCATTTGATTATATACATCATTAACTATATTTTGTATATCCTGGGTATTAAGAATTTTGCTTTCTTTGTTATTATTAAATTGTAATTTTACTAATAAATGAATTACATCTAGTTGCTTTTGATGATCAATTGCTAACCTTTCTTTAAAATTATTGTACAAATTAAGTAAAAGCCTTTTTCTACCTAAAAAAGAATAGGATATAGATTGTTTTAGAATTTTTTCAGCATCGTCATTGCTCAAAGATTGCTGATTGTTTATTAAGGAATATATATATGGTTCAGAATTATCATTAAAAGCATTCCAATTTTTTAATTTCCAATAAACATTAGTTCGCACAGAATCTGCCGAATTTGATAAATCACCTTCCAATATTTCTATTGCCTTATCATATTCTTCAGCTTGTGACAAGGCTTCGGCATATAGATAATTTCTAGATACAATTATCTGACCTGAAAGGTTATTTGATGATTCGGTATCTAGATATTTAATAACGTCCTTAGGTCTATTTAATTCTAAATATACCTCTAGTAATTTATTTAATGTTGCTTCTTTTTGATACCCAATTAATCTAAATTTGTATTGATGCTCTAAAATACTAGCTGCTCTTTGTAACAAATCTAATTGAATTAAATTATCAGATAATTTTAGTGCAATTTTATCGCCCTCGCTACCAATTGGGTTCAAATCACTAAATTCATCAAATATTGCAACTTTTTCAAATGCTGAATACTTTTCACCAGTGGTAGTTAGAAATATGCTGGTGAATGTTTTAGTCATATTTTCTCTTGCTATTAATGAATCAACTTTATCTGGAAAATACTTGTTAATAATTCTCCAGGTTAGCAGGGAATTGATATAATCCTCTTTCATCAAGTAAAGTTCCGCAATTTTATTCAAAACTTCTATTTCCATAGCAGAATTTCTGATCTTAAAATCTAACATCTGCAACTTATTAATAGCGACATCTACATCAATAATTTTATTTTTGAATTCATAATCAATATAATCAAATTCACATTTGGAACTATAGTACAGAGAATTAGGAACATCCTTACATTTAGTCAAAAATTTGAACTGCGCCTTATGATTTAAAAGATGCTTTTGTAAATTGGCTATCTCATAATACATTTCTGCCTCGTCTTCACCATTTAACTTGAACTCAGAGAGCTCCTTTACAGTATTTTGAGCTGCGTAAAAATAATTATGTTTTATCAAAAATTTAAGCTCAAAAAGCTTTAATTTAGTTAGTATGTTTTTTGGATATTGGTTTAAAAAAACTTCGTTAGATTTGGAAAAAATCTCAATCAAGTTATTGCTTAGATTACTATCCTTCTCATTTGGTAAACTTATTATATCTTGCCAAAGCCTCACCTCATTTAAATTTTTAACTGGCACTGTGGATAAATCAATTCTATTTATTATATTATCAGCCTTTTTATAATCTCCTTTCATATAAGTTGATACCGCACATATCAGCAAAAAATCAAATTTATTTTTTAGTAAGGGGTTATTAATGTAAGAATATTTTAGATAGGTATCAGCTTCGGGATAAAATCCGTTTGCTAGGTTAAGCAATGCAAGATTTATTCTAAATTTATATTGCTCATCAATAGAGCTATCATATACCTTTTTTTTCAATATTTTTTCTACTTCTACATAATTTTTAAAATCTTTCTCATAGGGCTTTAACGTTAAGATACCATCACTATTTTCAAATTCAGGTAACCTTGAAAAGCCAGAAGCCTGATAAATGGAATTACCATCGGAAGAGTTATATTTAGAGGAAATATTTAGTCCATATTTTGAAATAATCCAAAACAAATTATTATCCTTATTAAAAATTAGTCCATCAGATTTTTCTGCAATCGCTATTCCTTGGACTGTTGACATTATATCTAAATCAACATACGAAAAATAATTTTTTATGGAATATTGATAGTTTTTCACTGCTAATATAGTGGTTTTGTCTCCATTGATTGGATCAATAAATGATATGATTTTTGACTCTCCTAGTTTTTGAGTACTAAATTCTATTGTAGCAGTTGGTATTTCAAACGGTTTTGATAGAAAATTAATAATTTTTTGCTGTACTTTTTGACCAGATATTTTTATTTCCACAGAATTATGATCTTTAAAAACCGAGATATATTTTCTATCAATATTTTTTCCGATTAATTTAAATACTAAACATGTACTTTCTTTCCCAATATCATAAATATAAAAATTATCGATTAATGCGTGTTCAACTACTTGGCTATTAATGTAATTGTTTAAAAGTTTAACAGTGGTAGGTATTTTTTTATCAAAAATGACATATAGATGCTCATTTTTGATATATGAAGCCATATTAACCGGTTCAGCCCAAGGAAAAATTATATTTGTGTTTTCAATGTTTTGTTCAGCAATAATATCTAATTTGTTTTGAACGGGTTTAGGTGTCTTTACTTTTTCTATCGCCTTAGTCTCAACTTTTTTGACAGCTTTAGGAACAGTGCTTTGAATTTTGTTTAATTTTGTTTTTGGTAAATTTTTAAGCTGTTGCAATAGATTATATGGGCCATTTGTATTGTCTCCGTAACAATACGATGATCCGAAAAAAAATATTATTAATGCTAAACAATATATAAAATTTATGGTCTTTATTTTCACAAGCAAACTACGGTAGTAAATAACTGTTTGATAATTTTAAGCTTACTGATAATATTCATTTTGTAAATTATCAATATCATTTTTCATGGAAAATAACAAAATTAAAAATAAAACTGCTGTGATAATATATAATTTAGGAGGGCCAAACAGCAGAAATGAAATAGGATTTTTCCTGTTTAACCTATTTTATGACAAAAACATTGTTAATTTGCCTAACCCTTTCAGATATATACTTGCTAAGCTAATTTCTAAATTAAGAAAAAAAGGAGCTATGAGGAATTATGATAAATTAGGTGGAAAATCACCATTATTTGTCAATACGATAAAACAAGCGGAAGCTCTTCAGGAAAAGCTTGATAAAGATCGGTATGAAGTTTTTATTAGTATGAATTTTTGTCATCCATTGCCACAGGAAACCATAAAACAAATAGTTAAATATAATCCAACAGATATAATTCTAATTCCTCTATATCCACAGTTTTCTACGACTACTACAGCCTCGTTTTTAGAAAAATGGGATGTAGCTTTCAAAAACTCTGGTCTAAATTGTCCTCAAAAAATTACCTGTTGTTACTATTCTCAAAAAGAATTTATTTTATCAGCCACAAAAATTTTTCATACGGCATATCATAAGGCCTTAATAAAAAATGGCAAACCTTATGTAATATTTGTAGCGCATGGCTTGCCAGAAAAAATAATTAAATCAGGTGATCCTTATCAATGGCAAGTGCAAAATACTGCAAGATTGATAGTTGAAGCAGCAGATATTCATGATCTAGATTATGTGTTAGCTTATCAAAGTAGAGTAGGGCCGGTATCATGGATTAAACCTTACGCTGATGAAATTATAATCGAGGCCTCAAAAAAGAATAAAAATATACTGGTGGTGCCCATTTCATTTGTATCAGAGCATGTTGAGACTTTGGTTGAATTGGATATCGAATATAATGAATTAGCAATAGAAAATGGTGCAAAAGCATATCATAGGACAAAAACAGTAAGTGAAGATGATAAATTTATTGAAGGACTGAAGAATATAGTTATGGGTGAAGTATATAAGGTCGCCTCATGCCCAAGCAAGTTTTGTAGATGTTTTCAAAAACCTCATTCAATAAATGCCAAAAATTGATTTTATTTATTCTTACAATCCAATAGATTATGATTTTGCAATTGATTTTATGCATGCCAAAGTGCAAAAAATTATTGAGGAGAATGAGAATCAAGCGGTATGGTTGTTAGAGCACCCTAGCATATATACACTTGGAAGAAGTGCAGTGAGTACTGATATTAAAAATATGATAGATATACCTTTTATCAACACTGATAGAGGCGGAAAAATCACTTATCATGGGCCTGGACAAAAAATAGTTTATGTTATGCTTGATTTAAAAAAACTTTTTGATGGTAAAATAGATTTAAAACTTTTTATAAGAATGTTAGAAAATTGGATAATCTCAATTTTTACTCACAATAATATTGTAACTTATGCAGATAAGGAAAATATTGGTATTTGGATTCATAATGATAATGGTAATAAAAAAATAACCTCAATTGGAATAAAAGTAAAAAAGTGGGTTTCATATCATGGCCTAGCAATAAATGTTAATCCTGACATGAGCTTTTTTAACAACATTAACCCATGTGGAATACATGATTGCAGAATGACATCAATCTATATGGAAACCAAAAAGTGCCCAGAGAGCAAGGAACTAGACAAAATTATTAAAAATTGTTTTTTTGACACCTTTAATCTCAAGCTTGACAAGGAATATGAAATTTAAATTTTTTTTACCACTTATATTTTTTATTTTGATTACGACACTATTTGCTTTTAAGATAAAATTAAACGATAAATTTGAGAGTGTTATAGATTTAGAAGGCAATAGGTTAAGCTTTCTCAACATGAAAAGCATTATAACAGGAGGTGAAATTAAGCTCAAAAGTAATAAAAATAAGTATATATTGTTACATTTTTTTTCAACCTGGTGTAAAGAGTGCATAGAAGAGGTATCAGAATTAAAAGTTTTTCAAAATGAAGGTATATTTTTATATGGTTTTGTAATTGATGAAGAGCGAAGCGTTGTAATTGATTGGCTAAAAAAAAATGGCAATTATTATGAGGATATATTCATTATAAATTCAAAATTATACCAAAGCATGAAATTAAATACATTTCCGATTACATTTGTTATAAATTCGGCCAGTAAAGAGATTATTGAAGTGATTAATGGGCGAATAGATAATCAAAAATTAAAAATAATTATTTCAGAATAAAATGGAAAATAATGCAGAAGAAAGGCAGATAAAATCATTAAAAAGAATTATTAAAAATTTAGATAAGGAGATTGGCAATTTAACTATTGAGAAAAATACTCTGATCAATGTCATAAATATTTTAAATGCTAAATTAACAAATTTACTGGCTGAAATTGAGGAAGAAAAAAAGCTATCTAAGGAGTTTTTAATTTTTGAGTTTGATAAATTTTTCGAGTTATCTAAAACGAAAATGCAAAAAATTAATGAAGAAAAAGAGTTGAACATATCTCAACTAAATTTATTAATTGACGATCTAAAAGAAAAATATGATGAGCAAAAAAAATATGAAAATCTGTTAGATAAGTCTAATTCCAGAATAAAATATCTTCACAATCAGAATGAACAAAAAAAATTAGATGAACTAGCTCAGCAAAAACGAGATTACAAATTCTAGCAATAATACTTTTTGGCTCTGTATATAAATTATATTAATGTATTGCAAAATTCCTAATTGCAATTAACTCTCATTTGCATTATCTTGTCAAAAGGTAATAATTCTCATTCGCATCTTAACTTGAGTGAGAATTGATTAAAAAACAATTTTGGAGTTATTTATGAGTATAGTATGTGAATCAGGTATCGGGCATGTAGCTGGTCATTTTATGGAACAATTATATAATCAATATACTAAAAGTGTTAGTAGCAAAGTAGGATATTTTATACATGAATTTATTGTAGAGCCAATTATTGACTACATGATCTGTAATGGTAATCCTGTCAACCAACTAAAAGATATTATTAATAAATTAAATTTTACTGATATATTGCTAATAACAGCGAAATTTTACATAAATTATAAGATTTCAGTAGGCATAAATGAAAGCTTGGCTTCACATTTAGAAGTAGAAACTATTCCAATGAAATGCTCTACATTTATTATAGCTCCATTGGTTATTATAAGTAGTATGGTAGCATCATCAAGTTTTGACTACTGTATGGAGTATCTATTAAGTAACTTATATACATCTGATAACAGTACACATACTACCCCAAAAAATAATTATATGGACTCAAACACTCATTCTAATGAATTACAGTGTGGAATTATGGACTGGTATTCAAACACTAGAGAACCTGATGGTGAAGAGAGTTTTAATTAATCGAGTGATAATCACATTGGGTATGAAGTATTAAAATAACCCGAGTGACAGTTGAGAGTAATGAATAAGTTTTTGCTAATAGTGCGCTTATAGTATCTGAATTGATAATTTGTTAGATCTGCTAAAAGTTGCCTGGGATATTACGAATAAATGCCAATTCAGTATTATTAAAAAAATAATTAAATAGGCTTGACATTTTACATTCAAAAGAACTTCTAAGGTTGAAGTTAGTCAACAATTTTATTAATAAAATATGCAATTATTTTTCTTTACGAATAAATAAAAAAGAGTAGTTTGATAATACTTTAAACAACATTGATGATTATTTATAACAGGCTGTAATTCATGATTATAGGCTTGTATAGGTCAATGTCTAAAACCAAAAACTCAAATAATTTATATTCACTATTATGCAACTAGCTTATAATTTACCTTCTTTATCTGATAACAAAAATAAGCATATTGAAGAAATAAAAAGCAATTCAATATGGGTAAATATATTGAATAAAATAAGTGAAAGTGAACAGGATTCTCAGTTAAATAATTTGCTAAATGATGCAAAATTCATTGAAATAAAAAACAATATTTTAGTTTTTGCTGTTAAAGATAAGTTTACAAGAGAAACATTGATCAGGAATTATTTTTTGATTATTAAGAGGCAGATTGCTGAAATTGACGATAACATAAAAATGGTCTCAATTACTGTTGATATCAGTATTGATAACAATAATCCACTTGATGGTAATTTATTAGCAGAAAGTAATGCAATAAACAGTGAATCAGATCAAAAAAGAAATTTAGAAAGTGATATCTTTTCTAAAGCTAATCCTAAATTTACTTTTAATAATTATGTAACAGGTGAATCTAATATCGTTGCGTATAAAATTACTAAAGACATTGCAATGCAGAATGTAGATTATAATCACAACAATGTATTCTATATCCACTCTCATGTTGGAATGGGGAAAACTCATTTATTGCAATCCATTGTGAATGAAATAAATAATTGCGATGAGGATGCTGAAAATAAAGAAAATAGTAATGGTAATATTCGTAAATGCAAAGCTGGTTATTTAAGTGCAGAAAGATTCATGCATAATTTTGTCAACGCTGTGAAAAACAACACACTTTTTAATTTAAGAAACAAAATCAGTGAAGTAGATATATTCTTAATAGATGATCTACAATTTATATGCGGCAAGGAAAGCACACAGAAGGAATTTGCATTAATACTTAATTCGCTTATCGAATCAGGAAAAAAGATAATTATTGCATCTAGTGTGCCATGCCATATGCTTGAGCTTAATGATGAGCGCACAAAATCGATACTTAGATCGAGTAATACGATTTATATTGAGAAATGTGATTATGAGTTACGCTTTAGGATATTAAGTAGTTATAACAAGAGCAATAACATTCTTCAATTTGAGGAAAATATACTAAAGATGGTGGCCGATAAAATAACGACAAGCGTCAGGGAGTTGGAGGCGGGATTAAATAATTTAACAACCTATTTGAGCATATCAGGAAAAAAAGCAACAAGCGATAACATATGTAAATATATTCAAAATTATATCAAAAGTAATACAAAGAAAGTTACTATATCGTCAATAATAAGCGCCGTTGCTAAATATTATAAAATATCGTTATCTGACATTGAATCTAAAAAAAGAACACAGAAGCTAGTTATAGGAAGGCAGATTATTGCTTATCTTGCTAAAGAAATGACAACGAATAGTCTTAAGATTATAGGAGAAAAAATAGGAGACAGAGATCACTCCACAGTTTTGTATTATTTAAAAAAAATAGAGATTTCAATAAAAGAAAATGAACAGTTAGTTAATGATATTGATTCTATTAGGAGTTCTATTGTATAAGTGCACCTAAAGGTTTTATTTGAGCCTGACTGAGCTTGATCCCAAGAAATAAGACCATGGCGAATGAGAATCATAACTTTAGCAAATTATGAAAGCACATGACCGAAAAATTTTTATTTATGACATCTTTAATACACGTTGAAAATTAAGAAGGAATGATATATATTATGCTTAGGTTTAAAATTATTTCATAAAATTATATGATGGATTATACAAATTATGCACAAACCAGTGTTCAAAGGCCGGGTTATAATGAGGGTCTAAGAATATACATGCTCTCAGTTTTTCAAAACATGGGTATAGCTCTTGTGATTACTGCGCTGGTTGCTATGTTTACTGCATCATCACCGGTGATGATGAATGCTATATTTTCTACTCCACTAAAGTGGGTTGTAATGTTTGCTCCTATAGGGATGGTGTTCTTTATGAGTGCTAAGGTTATGTCTATGTCAGTATCTGGTGCTAGAATGTCGCTCTGGGTTTTTTCAGCATTAATGGGGCTTTCTTTGTCCTCTATATTTTACGTTTATACCAGTGAAAGTATTGCTAAAGTTTTCTTTATCACTGCTTCGTTGTTTGGTGCAATGACGATTTATGGTCATACAACAAAAAGGGATTTATCTGGAATGGGCTCCTTTTTAATGATGGGAGTAATGGGGATATTTATTGCAAGCTTAGCTAATATGTTCTTTCAAAGTTCAGCATTAAGCAATGTCTTATCATATGTTGGTGTTATCGTCTTTACTCTTTTGACAGCCTATGATGTTCAAATGCTTAAAACGATGTATTATCAAATGGGAGCTACTGGATCAAATGAGATGGCTCAAAAGACATCAGTATATGGTGCTCTGAGTTTATATATGGATTTTATAAACTTGTTTATTTTCTTACTAAGAATTTTTGGTGTGAGAAGAGACTAGGTTATTCTAAGGGATCCGTGCTAATATCAATCGGATCTTTTGGTGTATTGCTGATATTAACGGAATATTAGCAATAAAGCGTTTTTAAATTTTATTTTATCATTTATTAAGTTGTAAATTTGGAACAAGATAATTCAAAATTAGGTAATACGGTTTCTGTATCGATTGAAAGAGAGATGCAGAGTGCGTACTTAGATTACGCTATGAGTGTAATTGTTAGTCGTGCATTGCCAGATTGCAGAGATGGTTTAAAGCCAGTTCATAGAAGAATATTATTTGCTATGAATGAAACTGGAAATCTGCATGATAAACCATATAGGAAGTCTGCAAGGGTAATAGGTGAAGTGATGGGTAAATATCATCCTCATGGAGATAGTGCGATTTATTCCGCATTGGTAAGGATGGCGCAAGATTTTTCTTTAAGATTACCATTAATAGATGGTCAAGGAAATTTTGGATCTATTGACGGAGATTCTCCTGCTCAGATGAGATATACTGAGGTTAGACTTGCAAAATCAGCAAATTTTATATTGCAAGATATTGATAAAAATACAGTTGATTTCCAAGATAACTATGATGGTTCTGAGAGAGAACCAAAAGTGCTTCCTTCAAGGTTTCCAAATTTATTGGTAAATGGTGCAAGTGGTATTGCTGTTGGAATGGCAACTAATATACCAACGCATAATTTAGGAGAGGTTATTGATGGGTGTTGTGCGTTAATAGATAATCCTAAAATTTCAGATCAAGAGCTGATGGAATTCATACCAGCGCCAGATTTTCCAACAGGTGGGGAAATTATCAATGGAGATGATGCAAAAATTGCCATTTTAAAAGGAAGAGGTAGTGTTGTAGTTAGGGGTAAGACTTTTGTAGAAGAAAAAAATGGTAGAGAATCAATAATAATATCTGAAATACCATATCAGGTAAATAAATCAGAAATGCTTAAGTCAATTGAGCATTTGGTGAGGGAAAAAGTCATTGAAGGTATATCTGAAATAAGAGATGAAACTAATAAATTGGGCATTAGAGTTGTTGTTGAACTTAAACGTGAAGCGCATCCAGACGTAATATTGAATCAACTATATCAAAACACTCAGCTACAAAATAGCTTCAGTGTTAATATGCTTGCACTTGATGATGGAAGGCCTGAAGTTATGGGTGTAAGAGCAATTTTAAATGTATTTATAGATTTTAGAAGAGAAGTAATTAAGAGAAGGACTTCTTATTTACTTAATAAAGCAAGGGTAAGGGCACATTTGTTGATTGGTCTTGCCATAGCAGTTGCCAATATTGATGAGATAATTGTACTTATAAAATCTTCTGCAGATGCGCAGATTGCTAAAGTTAATTTAATGGCTCGTGAGTGGAAATCTGAACAGATAGTACCTCTGCTTAATTTAGTAGCTGATCACAGAAATGAAATTAAAGACGGTAAATGTTTTTTAACTGAGGAGCAGGCAAAAGCAATACTTGAAATGAAATTACAACGTTTGACAGCGTTAGAAAAGGGCAAGATTGACAATGAGTTAGCAGAATTAGCAAAGATTATTAAGGAATATTTAGAATTGTTATTTTCAGATGAAAATTTAATGAATCTAATTAAGGAGGAATTATTAACTGTAAAATCTGAAATTGCGACACCAAGAAAGACTGTTATTAAAAATGAAGGAATCAATGTTTCTGATGAAGATTTGATCCAAAAAGAAGATATGGTGGTTACTCTCACTAAAACTGGGTTTATTAAAAGAGTTCCACTTAGTGTGTATAGGGCACAAAAGCGTGGTGGAAAAGGTAGATCTGCAATGACAATGTATGAAGAGGACATCATCACAGAGTTGCTTGTAACAAATACGCATGCTCCTTTGTTATTTTTCTCATCACTTGGTAAAGTATATAAACTAAAAGTATATAAATTACCTGAGGCAAGTCCTCAATCTAAAGGTAGGGCGTTAGTAAATTTACTACCTCTTGAGCAGAATGACAGTATTGCTAGCATCATGCCGATGCCAGAGAATATTGATGAATTAGACAAATTGAATATAGTATTTTCAACACAAAAAGGCAATGCTAGAAGAAATAGCTTAAGTGATTTTACCAATATTCAGGCAAATGGAAAAATAGCTATTAAATTGGATGAGGATGATAAGTTGGTTGGGGTATCAGTTTGTAGTGATGATTCACATATATTATTGGCTACTAGCAGAGGAAAGGCTGTTAGATTTTCAATTGAGGCACTAAGAGTATTTAAAAGCAGGTCATCAGATGGTGTTAAGGCAGCGAAGTTATCTGGAGGCAAAGATAATGTTGTCTCGATGTCCATATTGAATTCTGGTGAATTAGATATTTTAAAAAGAGAGGAATATCTTAAAATACCTTTTAAAACTAGGTTAAAATTAGCTTTAAAATTATCTGAAAATCATCAAAAACAGTTAGATATTGGAGATTTAGATGTGAATAAAATTGCTCAGGATGAGCAATTTATTTTGACTATAACAGAGAATGGTTATGGAAAGAGAACATCAGCATATGAATATAGGGTGACAAATCGTAATAGCCAAGGTGTGCTCAATATTGATACTGGAAGTAGAAACGGTTTGGTTGTATCATCATTTCCAGTGAAGGAAGATGACCAGATAATGTTAATGACAAATTTGGGTACTATCATTAGAACTGAAGTTAATAAAATAAGAGTTACTAGCAGAAATGCAAAGGGAGTTAAAATTATAGATTTAAATAAAAATGAGAAAGTTGTTTCCATTTCTAAAATATCAGTTGAAGATGAAGATGAAGGAGAAGACGAGGCTTAATTATAAAACAACTGCAGCTTGCTACTATTTTATCGCCTTTGTTTTTGTTTGCCTATTTTATACTAATCCTTCGTATTCAAAAATTGAAATAAATATTGATAATGGTATATCTGAGGCATTACCAGTTGCAATTTCTGAATTTGATGGTCAAAACCTGGATTCAATAGAATTTGGAGCTAAAATCAGAGATGTTTTGGTGAATGATTTAGAAAACTCCGGTTTATTTAGGGTTATAGATAATGAGGCATTTTTAGAATTACCATCAATTAGTAAAACGCCAATTTTTACTAATTGGCGTACTATTAATGCAAATATGCTACTGGTTACAAAAGTCAATTTAGACAGACAAAATAATTTTGTTGATGTTAGTTATAAGTTATACGATGTATTCAAGGAAAAAGAAGTAGAAAGTGGTGATTATAAAATTGTTATAGATGGATGGAGGAGAATTGCGCATAAGATAGCAAATAGTATTTATAAAAAATTTCTTGGTGTTGAGGGGTATTTTGATTCACGTGTGATATTTGTTGCTGAAATAGGAGATGAGAAAAATAGAGTTAAAAGGCTAGCAATAATGGATCAAGATGGAGCAAATTTTAAATTCTTAACCAATGGGGATGAGCTTATATTATCGCCAAGATTTGACACAAAATCTCAAAGAATAACTTTTATGAGCTATAAAAATAGAAAAAACCCTCCAAAAGTATATGTATTGGATCTAGAAACAGGAAAACAGGATTTAATTGGAGATATGTCAGGGATGACTTTTGCCCCTTATTTTGCTCCAGATAATAATCATGTGATTATGTCACTTGCAAAGAAGGGAACGACTAACATATATGAAATTGATTTAAATTCAAAAGTGAAAAAAGAACTGACCAATTCGTCAGGTGGTATTGATACATCGCCATCTTATTCTCCTGATGGTAAATATATTTTATTTAATTCAGATAGGGCAGGAGCAAGTAGCCAAATTTATATAATGGACAGAGATGGTTCAAATATTAAAAAGATAAGTGCAGGACAGGGAAGTTATAGAACTCCAATATGGTCTCCTGATGGTAAGTGGATAGCATTTACTAAGATATCAGGTAGTTTTTATATAGGTATTATGAAGCCTGATGGCAGTGACGAAAGGTTATTAACTAGTAGTCGGCTGGAGGAAGGACCCTCATGGGCGCCCAATAGTAGGACCGTAATTTTTAGCAGGCAAAAAAATACTGGAGAAAATAAGCTTTATGCTATTGATATTGATGGTAATAATGAGAGGTTGTTTTATTCCCCAACGAATGGATCTCAACCTTCTTGGTCAGCACATTTAAATTGATAAATATTTTAATCTTACAATGTTATTGTAGATGAATTGTTGCTTTGTCTATTCCAGTTAAGAAATTCCACATTAATTTTGAAAGTTGTTTTGCCCCATAAATGGCAACCTCCTTCTCCTCGCTAGATGATAGCTTTTTTAACAAATCAAAACATTCTTGTGAATGCCACTCATCTGCATCAATATGAACTTCAAAGAATTTGATCGTTTGGCTATCATTGATTCCGTAAAATTTAGATAAGCCAATAATTTTTGATTTTGCAATTTCTGGGATTTGGTATTCGTATGCATATAAAGCACCTAAACCCTTTGCATAGGAATCTTTTGTGAGGGCTAAAAAGCCAGTAATTAAGTCTTCTGTTTCTTGATTTAGTTTAGCATTTCTAACATCATTTGAGTTAACGCCTAAACCATTGGCAAATTGAAGCCATAAATCGGGATGGCTATTTTCATTAGCCTCTTCTTCTATTAGGTTACCTAATAGAATTTGTCTATTTTTTAAATTTTCACAATTGGAGTGTATTGCACTAATGCATCTTGGAAAAGTATCAACATGATGAAAATACTGTTTTGAATATTCTTGTAAAACTCTCCGGTTTAATTTCCCTTGATTCCATTTTTTATAAAAACAATGATTTAATAAATGAAATGGTTCAATTGTTTTTAATAAAATACTAGTAAAGTCAGACATGATAATTTTTTAGTTAAGTTATGATTTTATTAAAACTCAGTTCTGAGTTTTATAATTACCATAATAAATGACATCATAGCAACTACAAAACTTTTAATGAATAAGTATGATATCAGAAAATCAGATAATATCAATATATTGCGACATATATGATTTTTGTAAAGAGCTAGATGGATATGTGGAGAATGGATCGCTTGAAGATAAATATATTGGGATCTATAAATTTTTTAATCTCAATTTTGCATCTTCAAGTAATTTAGCGCGATAAAAAAAATCCCAATCTAACGCATTTATAAGAATTCTTACGTTATTAAGTTGTTTGGGATCACATTAAATGATCCCAAGAGCATATGAATTAATTTAAAATTTAATTTTTGTACCAGCCAATATTACAGTGCCTTTATTAAACGTAGCGCCTATATTATAATTGGTATTTTCTTTGAATTTGAATTTAGTAACCTCAATATAAGGCATGAAGCCAGGCATAACTACATAATCAGCACCAATTGATATCGCCTCAAACTTGTTATACTCATTTTCGCCATATTTAACAAATTTCTCCTCGTCTTTACTATTATTAACTTTTGCTAAACATCCAGCTCTTTTGCTTTGCATATAATTGACACTGATTCCATATTTTTCTGTTGAATATGCAGAACCAAGAGACCAATACTTACCACCTGTTTTTACGTCAGTGTTATTTTTATTGGCAGCTGGAAGATCTCCAGTCTTTCCGATGTCACCATAAGCACCTGCAAAGGCAAAGCCTTTATAATCAACACCAGCACCAACTTGCCATGCTTTTAAATTCTTTCTGTCAATATCAGGGATTTTTTTACTATCTGCATCAATATCTGCAATTGAATTAAAATATGAAACCTTTTTTGCCTTACCGAATTCACCAAGTACAGCAGTTGAGAATTTCACACCATTTTCAAAGGATGTTTCGTATCTAACAGTTGGCTGCCAAATATTTTTATATCCACCATCAGCATTTTTCAATACATCTTTGGCTTGAGCAGCAGTTCCTTTTGCCTTTGAATCTGGGGTGTAACTAACACCAAATGAAAATCCATTTATAATTGGAGAAAAATAGTTAATTTTCCCAGCTTTATTGGTTTCATCAAAACCCACTGGCAATTTAGGAGAAGTTAAATAAGTTCCACTTATTTTTTTCTTACTGGTACTATCTATAACACCACCGTTTTTAAGCCAATTATCCCAATCTCCATCTAGTCCACCTGTTGCACGTGCAAATGTATATGGATTTACTTGCATTGAACTACCTACAGGGGAAGTGTTTCCTAATTCAATTTTACCAAATGTGTCTTGAACATATATTTTAACCTCATTCCCAATATTTTTGCTTCCTGAAGGAGATTCAGAAGTACTCGCATTCAGTTTGATATAAGCTCCATATCCCAGCCCAGTTTCACTTTTATTGTCATAATTAAATTTTAACGACCCAGTATTAGCTAACGAATTCTTATTATAATATTGCCCATTCGCAAGGTTTTTTCTAAAAGCATCTTGTTGATTAACGATTCCAAATTGTGAATCTACCTCTCCCCCTATTTTAATTGAAGAACCTTTCGTTATATCAGTTGCTTGTGCAACAGAAGGAATAATACCTAATGCTAAAATTAAACAAATGAAACGTTTGTTACCCATAACCGATGCCTATATATTAAAATCCCCTAAATATATCTAGTTATTTAGATGGTTGTCAATGATTTTTACAAAATCATCATAATTTTTTATAGCATTGATGGCTTTTTGATTAATATAAATTGTTGGTGTTTGGTTAATGTTTAGAATTCTCATATCGTCATAAGCCTTTTTTTGTAAGTTATCAGCAAATTTTTTATCATCAAAGCAACTGTTAATTTTATCAGTGCTATAGCCCGAAAGTCTTGCGATATTTTTTAGCATTTGTTTAAAGTCCTTCCTAAATGCCCATTTAATTTGTGATTTGAACAAAATATCGATAATGTCAAAGTAATTATCGTTAAAGCAATTAGCAAAAATGGCCCCGTATAATGCTGGTTCATTAACTGGATAATCACGAAATATGTATAAGATTTTATTAGTGTTAATATAATTTTCTTTTATTTTAGAAAATATACTTTCGTGGAATGAAGAGCACCCTGGGCAAGATAATGAAGAATATTCAATGATTGTTACCTTTGCTTTTGTATCTCCTAAATAATGGTCACCATCAACTAATTTTAGTATTTGGGACCTGTCTTCAACATCATTTGCAAAAGCAGATACCATGACATTAATAAAAAGGCTTATAAAAAGAATGTAAATTTTAGTTTTCATTATTTTGAATCTTTTTAATCATTTTTTTCATTGCAATGCTTCTATGGCTTATAGAGTTTTTTTCTTGCGAGGTCATTTCACCAAATGTTTTGTTGAAACCATCTGGCTTAAAAATAGGGTCATAACCAAAGCCATTGCTATTGTATGAGTTAGCATTAAAATTTAATTTGCCATTAATTTTACCATTTGTGACTATAAAATTGGTTTCATTAAAAAATAATACCAAATAGCAAATGAAATAGGCATCTATTTCGTGACACTCCTCAATTCCTCTTTGCTTTAGCATAAATTTGATTTTATCAAAAGCCTTAAAATAATCTTCAACTGGTTCTGCAAATCTTGCTGAAAAAATACCAGGCTGATTATTTATTGCTGGTATGCAAAATCCAGAATCATCAGCAATGACTGGCATAGCGCACAAATTAAAATAGTACCGAGCTTTTATTAAAGCATTTTCCTCAAAAGTTTCACCATCCTCATTAGGATAAGAAGTGATATTTAGGCTTTTTAAATCATATAACCTTAAGCTAAGATCTGCTAACATAGCGGATATTTCATTAAATTTATCCAAGTTAGATGTTGCTATACACAACTTATTATTTGAAAAATTAGTACTCATAAAGAGAATTTAAATACAATCTCAATACAACATGGAATATTTTGTTTTAACTAAAAGACGCTCATCAGCGTCAACCGCAAGTAACTCTTCTTTGAATAAGTTATGATTATGTTTAGTCCATTTGACTATTTTAGCTAAATTATTTTTCCTTTCAATAAGAATTATCTTGCCACCTTCAACTAATATATCTTCGAGATATTTTGGTATATCATTCATAATTCCATTAATAAAAATTACATCAAACTCTAAACCTTTGGAATTTTTTTCAAAATGATCAAGTGCTTGAAACATAATGTTATCTTTTGCTTGAGAAAGTAACTCTTGACTCATGCCAATTTTTAATAATTTCCTATCTATATCAACTGTTGTCACCCTTTTGGCGATGTTTGATATTATAATTGATGAATATCCAGTGTTGCAACCAAAATCAAGTACTGATGAATTTTCATCAATTTCTGCATCTTGAAGCATTCTTGCTAAAACAAAAGGTGACATTATAAACCGATTCTCATTTGCAAATAAATCAGTGTTCCACAATGGTAAAATTGAATCTGAATATGCCACGTTTTTCCATTTGCTCATAATGAATTTATGACGAGGAATTCTTAATAATACGTCTATAATCCTTTCATCATTGATGCCATTCGGTACCAATTGATTATAAACCATATTATGCCTTGCTACTGCAAAATACTCATCATTATATATATCTTTAATTTCCACAGACAAAATCAATTATAAATTATTGGATTAATCAATACTAACCAATATAACAAATTTAAACTAATTGCAGTACTTTTTTGATCAATTTTAAAATTTATTATATAGCTTTAGGTCAGATAGGTAGTGACAAGGAGTGATGAGCAAAGTGTAGTAAAAGCTACATAAGCGAAGAATGACGATGTCAATACCTATTTGAATTATGCTATACGTGTATCACACTTAATAGAACGTCTTCCATACCATTCATTATGCCATATGCTTTTGCATTAAATGAATAAAACCTTTGTTGTTTCATTAAATCTGTCATTGAAGTTGCCTCATCAACATTAGAACCTTCTAAGCTACCACTGACGATTGTGCCTGTGCCATTCTGCCCAACAAGAGATAATGTGGCAGGGCCAGATTCTGCGGTACTTGAAAATACAGTGCCAAATTCATTTTGAAGTTTTGCTGGATCTTTAAAAATTGCAAGAGGAACTGCTGCAAGCAATTTGTCATCACCATTAGAGTAATGGCCAGTTAAATTTCCCTTTTTATCAATACTGGTATTCATTAATGCTCCTTCTTTTTTTCCATCGGTAGTTATATCTCCATTAAATGAATCGCCGTACATGTCAATTTTGTTCCAATTAAGTTTGAAAGTGGATGTGATTTGTTCTCCTTGAACATCAAAATTAATCGTTAAACTATCTAAACCTGTAGAGGTGCCCTTTCCAGTTTTTGGATCAAAAGTAATTTTACCAGATCTAATCGTACTACTACTAGCAGGATCTCTTTCTTGACCAGGAATAGAAACCTCAACTGTATATTCATTAAAATCTGTCCTTATGAAGTCCATGGAAACTTGATGGGGATTATCCTTAGAGTCAATTACCAAAAACTCTTCCATAAAACTAGGCGAATACTTTCCACTTGCTATGTTATAATCCTTATTATTCCCAGCATACCACGATTTAACAAATCCTTTGTCTAAAATATCAGTTTTACCTGCAGCTGTAGTTGAATCTATGCTTTGTGGTTTAACTTTTGCAGCAAGTATAGGTGCAAGAGGTTTATCTTCAAATTGCATTCTAGTGTTTTCCTTTAATTCAAATTCAATTGCATTAGTCGTCGATGTCGATGTGATGGGATCGGATTTGAAATATTGACCTAGATTGTTTTTCATTTTTGTAACTAAATCACCTATATTACTATATTCAATCGTCATTCTATTTCCATCTCTGACTACAGCTTGAGGCATTGCTTGTTTAGTTAAAGTAACAGAAAGTTGATTTGATTTATCACCAACGTTTTGATAAAAATTCATTAAGAATGAGTCGCCATCAGCAATTACAGTAGGAGATGTATCAATCGTCATTTGTGCTTTACCTCCACCAACAATAGGAGCTTGTGCACTTAGCTTTAGATTAATGTCAGCGGTTGTTGTTTCATGACCCTTTATGGTACTTGATGACAACTGTATGCGCTTAGGATCTTCAATTCCTTTTTTTTGGTTTTGGTCGCCATCTGTGTATAATTCTCCAAGTAAATAACAGTCATTAGGAGCTACTAAAAAGCCATCTTTGTTTTTTTCAAATCGTCCAGCATTTGTATATCTTCTTTCTCCATTGCATTCTACAACAAAGAATCCATTGCCTTCGATTGCGTAATCAAATTCATTTTTTGTTTCGGTGATTTCTCCTTGAATATCAGCTTGAACACGGGAAACAGCTGTGACACCGCCATTATATTTAGTAGTTTCACTCAAAAGATAATTTCCAAAAGCTTTATAACCAGGGGTATTTGCATTACTTAAATTTATACCAATTTTACCAGAGACTGACTCTGCTGCTGCCATACCTTGGGTTACTGCTGCTATACCTGCTGAAGACATTTTAATAATACCAAATAAAATTATATTAACTGGTACTGAGCAATTATCATGCCAAATTAATTACTTATGATTATCAACTCTCAATAAATTTAATATTTCCTTCATACCGCTATCAATAGGAATTTCGAATTCAAGCGGTTTAAGTGATTTAGGGTGAGTAAAAGAAATTTTATAAGCATGAAGTGCTTGTCTGTCAAAACCCTTAATTTTATCAACTAACTCTTTTGATACAAATTCTGGATTAAAATTATAATATAAGGCATATTTTTTATCACCAACGATAGGGGTATTTTTGTATTTCATATGCACTCTTATTTGGTGAGTTCTACCAGTTTCTAGTTCACATTCCACTAGACTAAACATCCTATTTTCATAAACATTTATCACTCTGTAATTTGTGATTGCTATTTTGCCTGTTTCATCACCAACAACACGCATTTTTGTAGGATTTTTTTTACATGGAGCAAGATTGGTCATGATACGTCCTATAATAGGATTTGGTACTCCATACGTTATTGCCAAATATATTCTTTTTACTTTTCTTTCCATGATTTGACCGCATAAATAAAGATGAGTATCGTTATTTTTAGCAATTAGCATTAATCCTGAAGTGTCTTTATCAAGTCTATGTACTATTCCTGGTCTATCATCCCCACTTGCTGAGGAAAGGGTTTTGCAATATGATACAAGTGCGTTCGCTAATGTTTGATTATCTGTGTTTGTTCCCGGATGTACAGTAAGATTTGCTGGTTTATTTATTACCATCAAATCCTCATCTTCGTATACTATGTCCAATTTTAAATTATATGGCTCTATGCTAGTTTGCTTTGTTATAATAAAAATTGAAATTAAATCTCCAATTTTGAGCTTTTTGCCACAGTTTTTTTCTATAATGTTGTTAAGAGTAACTCCTGAATTAAGAATTAAAAACTGAACCTGCGACCTTGTTTGTTCACTGATTTTTGAGGTAATGAATTTATCTAATCGTTCCCCTTGTTCCCCTGATATAACTTCAAAAGCATAAGCTATTTCATCCGATTTTACTAATTTCATGAAAGTATTTTTAAAAATAGATGCATCTTATATCAATTGCCTTAAATAATTTAACATTTAAATTTAGTCTTTTTGGTGATTTTTTACATCATCTTTGCCATTTATCCAAGGTACATTAGGCTCAGATGCTATAAAAAATCTCTTAAAAATACCAATTTATCTATCAAATTATTTTAGAGAATTGGTATTAATCACAAGTCCTTTAAGTACTGATTATACAAAAAAACTTTATATTTACCATATAATTCGCTATTTTAGAGATTATTAATCTAGTGAATATGTAAGTCTTAAAAATTATGAAATGTCCTTTTTGTGAATTTTTGAATACTCAAGTGAAGGATTCGCGATCATCAGATGATAATTCTAGCATCAAGCGTAGAAGAATTTGTAATAATTGTGGGGCGAAATTTATTACGTATGAAATGCTGGAGGTACGAGAAATAATGGTAATTAAAAGAAGTGGTTCAAAAAGACCATTTGATATACAAAAATTACTAAGATCATTAGAGATAGCAACTAGAAAAAGGAATATAGAAAATGAGCTTTTGAATAAAATTGCTTCAAGTATAGTAAAAAAGCTCCAAAAATTTGGAGAAGGAGAAGTTGAATCTAAAATTATAGGTGAGTTAGTGATGAATGAGCTGATTAAGGTTGACCAAGTTGCATATGTTAGATATGCATCAGTATATATGGATTTTAAGGAAGTTCAGGATTTTAAAGGATTAATACAAACATTAGATCATAAAATTAGTGATAAAGAAAGCAACTAATAATAAAACAATTATCATTTCTGCAGGTGGTACTGGTGGACATGTGTTCCCGGCACAAGCTGTTGCTGAAAAATTACAAAAAGAGGGTTATAAGCTACATCTGGTATGTGATGAAAGGGCTTTGAAATATTGTGATGGAGTATTTGGTGATATCGAAAAAACGGTTATTTTCTCAACATCTCCAAGGCAAAATTTGAGTAATAGGGTATTAAATTTATCGCTTTTGCTTATCAGTACATTAAAAATAATGTGCAAATTTTGTTTTAAAAGGCCGAAAGTAATAATTTCATTCGGTGGATATCCAGCTTTTCCAGCATCGTTATGCGCAATAATTTTTGGTATACCTCTTTTTTTACATGAACAAAATTCGGTTCTTGGACAAATTAATAGAATTTTTTTACCATTTGCGGATAAATTGTTAATCTCATTTCCGGATACAAAGAAAATTAAAGATAAATATAGAAAAAAAGTTATCCTAACAGGGCTACCAATTAGGGAGAATTTGATAAAAGTTTTGCCAGAGTACAATATTAAGGCAAAGAGAAAAATAACAAATTTAAGGATATTGGTAATAGGTGGTAGTCAGGGAGCAAAGCTTTTTAGTGATGT
Source organism: Candidatus Bandiella numerosa (assembly GCF_029981845.1). Classification (GTDB taxonomy): domain Bacteria; phylum Pseudomonadota; class Alphaproteobacteria; order Rickettsiales; family Midichloriaceae; genus Aquirickettsia; species Aquirickettsia numerosa. Next base: position 669,094 of record NZ_CP104164.1, read on the forward strand.
AGTGCCAGAAGCAATTTTAAATTTAGAAAAATCTTTGCAAAGTAGGGTGCATATTACCCATCAAGTTAGAAAAGAGTATTTAGACGATACAGTGAATATTTATTCCAAAACAAATTGCAAATCTAATGTTAAAGTTTTTTTCGATAATATCGAGGAATTATATAATAAGCATGATTTAATTATTTCAAGAGCAGGCGCATCATCCGTTGTTGAGGTGTTATTATTTCAAAAAGCAGCAATATTGATTCCGTTTGCCAAAGCAAAAGATAATCATCAATTATATAATGCTAAATACCTTAGTGAAAATTCAAAAGTCATTATGAAAGAGGAGGGCCAATTTTCAGCACAGTGGCTAGCTTCGTATATCAAAGACTGTTTAGAAAATCCTGAGAGCATATATGAGATGGAGAAATCTTATAAAAATCAACTGAGAGAGCTTCATATTAATTCTGTTAACAAGTTTTTTAACGAGATATAAGCTATTATACCAATCCCCTTTTTTAATTTATCCAAACACTTAGTTCGGAGCTCGGTTTTACGCATGTACTAATGTACATTTGCGCAGCCTCGTCCCTCTAAGTAGTTGTCTAATTTAATCTGGGACTTGGTATAATAAGCACTATATCGCTATTTTAAAATCACAGCCAACAATAAAAATATTTAAACCTTAGTATAAATATAACGCTTCATATGGTATTATGAGCGCGAAGAATAATTAACAATTTTTATTATGACAGTATCTGAAAAGGAAAAGAAAGAGTTTATACGATTAGATTATAAGGGAAAACACGCATTATTATTTGAAAATCTTAAGCTTTTAAAGGGCGCTATTGATTCAAATTCTAGAAAAGCTTATATTTCTGATTTAGAAGAGCTCATTAAATTTGAAATCGAAAACGGTATTGATCCAAATTATGCACTTGGCAATAGTGTAACTCCAATGATTTTTGCAGCTAGTATTGGGAATGTCGCTATAATGAAAAAATTGATTGAAAAAGGAGGAAATGTAAACTGTTTCATACCTCAATCAAAAAATACACCTTTACTCCTTGCCTCTAATAAAGGGCATTTTGAGATGGTGAAATTGTTAATTGAAAATGGAGCTAATATAGATTTCCAACAGAAAGATGAGTATACAGCATTATATATAGCTGCAAATAATAATGAAGAAAAAATAGTTAAATATCTTATAGAAAAAGGAGCGAATTACCACATAAGAGATTATCAAGGATTAACTGCTAAAGATCGAGCAGAGGGCGGTAGTTATAGCATAATAAATAGTGCAATAAAATCTAAAGAATTAGAGTTAGAATATGTTGCTTATGAAAATTTTATAAATCTAAAAGATAAGCAAAAATTACTAGGTGGGCAGTATAAGGGTGAGATTGGAGAATTAAATGGTGAAACATTCGTAATAAAGCCAATGATAGCGGAGGAGTATTTTGCCACTAGACTGCTTAATCATTTAAACCCAGAATTATTTCAAAATTTAGTACTTGTCGTGCAAGATAATGCTAATTCTAGTAAATTAAACAAGGTTAATACCATTTTAACCGCTAATAAATTTATTAAATCTTTTGTACCGATGACGAGAATTGATACTTATGGTGACAGCCCGGAAGAAATGTATCTGTACATAACTCTTATCGCTAATTATGGAATCAACATGGGCCTGGGTGATGATTTAAGTTATGATAATTATGGATATGTAATAGATAACTATGGAAAGAAAAAGGCATTTGTACTGGATCATGAATTAGCATTTAATAGACTTGGTGAGTCGTATTATGGCCTTAGCAATATACTTTATCCTATAGATCATAAATCTGCTATTATTGAGGATAAGATGTGGAAAGATACAATATCTAAAAAAGAACTATCATTTATCAGTAAATTTACAAAGCATTGTAGTAAAATATTTAGTAATTGTAAAAGTGCTAAAATAACTTCCGCAATAAAAAAAATGCATTCAGAGGTGCTAAGTAGGGAAGTGGAGTTGCATGCTTTTTTCGACATGAAATCAATTAAGGATATAATTCAGAAAGATGAAGATGCTTCATACCCAAGGATTCATTATCATTCTTACGAAGATGTGGTGAAATTTACCGAAACCTTGTCAGAAATCGTAGATATGTTTGATTCTGCAAAAGTAGATTTGTAATATATACTTTGTGTTGCTAAATAGTTTAAAGTTTGTAGAATTGCTTAAAATAATGATTTAAAGTTTTAATGACATCAGTAAATTATTCAATAAAGCAAAATGGATTAACTGTTGCAACAGATACGGCAAGTGATTTTGAATCTATAACTGTTAGTGTGCTAGTGAAAAATGGCAGTAGAAACGAGAATCAACAGAATAATGGGATTTCTCATTTCTTAGAACATATGGCTTTTAAAGGTACATCAACAAGAACGGCGAGAGATATTGCTGAGGAATTTGATATGATAGGTGGATATTTTAATGCTTATACATCAAGAACTTCGACCGTTTATTATGCAAAAGTGCTTAAAGATGATTTGGAAAAGGCAACTGATATTCTTACTGATATCATTTTAAATTCCACTTTTGCTAAAGAAGAGTTGGAGAAGGAGAGGGAGGTGATTCTTCAAGAGTTATGTATGACAAGAGATACTCCAGATGATATAGTTTTTGATTATTTTCAAGAGACTGCCTTTAAAGACCAACCACTAGGTCGTTCAATTTTAGGGACAGAAGAGTTTATAAAAAAATTAAGTAGAGAGGAGTTGTGTGATTATTTTAAAAATCAATACTCTACTAAAAATACAATCATATCCGCTGCTGGAAATTTTGATGCAGATAAGTTCAATGATATGGTAGATGATAGATTCAAAAATTTTCAAACTAAAAGCGTTTCAAAATACGAAAAGGCAAATTATTCAGGGGGAGAATTGCGCGTTAGTAAGGATCTAGAACAAAATCAATTTTTAATGGGATTTGAGGGTCTGTCATATTTAGATGAGAATTTTTACGATTTGCAAATTTTAGCGATTATTCTTGGTGGTGGTATGTCATCGAGATTGTTTCAAGAGATTCGTGAAAAAAGGGGATTAGTATATAATATTTCAGCATTTTCAAGTAGCTATAGTGATTGTGGAATATTTGGAATACATTCTGCCCTTGATTCAAAAAATATAAATTTGCTCATAGATTTGATTATACAGGAATTATTGAGTGTTACTGAAAAAATAGATGATATGGAAATTGAGCGTGCCAAGGCGCAGGTAAGATCAAATTTACTTATGTCAATGGAAAGTACAACATCTAGAGCAAAAAAGCTATGTAACAACTTTGCAATGTTTGGTAGGTATATTAGTAATGATGAGATACTAAAAAAAGTAAATGATGTGTCTGTTGGGTCATTAAAAAAAATAGCCAGGCAAATATTATCAAACAATAATATTACTATCACTACGCTTGGAAATGTTGCAAATATTTGTAGTTATAATAAGATTATAGATAAGTTAAAATTATAAAATTGAGTCATGCCAAAGTCTGTTAAGTTAGTTAAATCAGGTGATAATCAACAGTTGCAGATAGAGAATATTGATAGTCAGAACCCTGGTGAGGGACAGATATTGGTTAAAAACATAGTAGCTGGAATTAATGATGATGATATTTTTGTCAATGTTCCAGGGGATAAACAATTTATTGTTCCAGGTTACAGTGCAAGTGGAGATGTACTACAAGTTGGGGCAAATGTAACAGGTTTTAGACCTGGGGATTCTGTTGTCTATTTTACTAGAAATATGGGGAGTTACCAAGAAAATGCAATTGTTAATGCAGAAAATTTTGTAGCAGTTCCTGAAGAAATTTATCAAAAAACAGCTGGAGCGACGTATTTTGCTGGAATGATGGCGCATTCTCTTTTAAAAAGGGTCTATATAATCGGTTCAAAGTCAATAGTTTTAATACATAATATATCTTCTGGTATTGGCTATATATTAGCTCAGTGGGCAAATGATTTAGGAGCTATTGTCATTGGTAGTGTTGATAGTGATAACAAAAAAGCTTTTGCATTAGAACATGGTTGCAGAACAGTGGTTAATTATCAATCAGAAAACTGGCAACAAGAAATCATGGAGTTTACTAAAGGGTATGGTGTAAACATTATCTATGATTCGTTAGGTGGTATAGTCCATGATAAAAACATTGCATGTATGACTAAAATGGGAATTTTAGTTTATTATGGTGCAAGGTTAAATCAGATGGTTAATATTGATATCAATAAGCTTTCTGCCAAATCTTTGTATATTACATTCCCATCAATTTTTGATTATAAAAGCAATAAGATGGAAAGGGTACTATGTGCGGATGAAGTCTTTGGGATGATTAAAGCCGGAAGAATTAAAGTTAAAATTTGTGATGAATTTAGTCTAGATAACATAAGTCAAGCTTACGACAAAGTAAAAAGTAATAATTTTATGGGTTCGGCATTAATAAATATTTAACAATTTATTTGAATATAGAGATATTAATGCTGAAATAAATGCTTAATGTACTTGCAACAGTCTTAAATTGTTTGCCGCATTTAATGAGTGATCAAACTAAGTGGCAGCACTTAAACATTAACTATGAAATTCCCAGAACAGAAAGAATATGGATGCAATATGGAGATATAAGGATAAATCTTCATAGAATATTTCCGAGCACAAAAAAGCCTTTTTTTCATCCTCATCCGTGGCCATGTTCTATGATTATATTGGATGGGACATACGAGATGGGCTTAGGATACGGCAGCAAAACACCGCAGGTAATATCTACATGTGTGTTAAGTAAGGGGGCAAGGTATGAGATGACGAGTAAATATGCTTGGCATTATGTCAAGCCTCTAAATGGAGAGCCAGTGTACAGTATAATGGTAAGTGGTTTGCCATGGAAAAACATTGCGCTATCAGAGAGCGGGAGTGCTTCTCATACTTCTTTGAATAGTCATATATTTAATGAGTTATTCCAGATTTTTATCACTTTGTTGTCGAGTAAGGCACCTTCATGACTGAGAGTGCCTCCTCTAAGGCCACAGGTTAATACGCCTATCCGCAACATAGCTGCGAAAAAGACCTATAGCGTATTATACGAATAATAACCCCCTTTTATATTTTTCTTGACTTGAGGGTGTTTCCAAGATGGGTTCGTTAGTAGTAAATATTTAACAATTTGAGTATAGAGATATTAATCTGGATCAGTCATGTTAAATAATATGGTGGTGCAAATAAGGAGGTTAAGGAGTTGGCTGAGAAAGCTTTGGGAGGAATTTACAAAGTTACATGGTGAACATAGTGCTGTTTTTACAACAAAGTTTTTTGTAAATTGACAAAAATAAGGTGTTGTAATAGGATAAAGTATTAATTAACAAAACAAATGATACAAATAATGAACAGTAAAAAAATTATGCTATTGGCGGTTTTCTGTAGTGCGGTGGCGTTGAGTAGTGTAGAGGCATCACAAAATCATAACTCTAATTCACATTCATCCACATACATAACCCCTCCAGGATTTGTGGGACCAGATGCAGGTGGTGAAATGTCTGTTAAAGATCTTCTTGCAACAGCTCAAGATAATGTGAAGATGTACTTAAAGGGATATATAATTAAACGTATTTCGCATGATAAGTATGTGTTTACAGATGGCACAGGAGAAGTGGTTGTGGAAATAGATAATAAAAATATGCCACAAGAACAAATAACGCCGAAAACATTGATTAAACTTTATGGAAAAGTAGACAAAGATTACTTTCCTTCTAAAATAGAAGTAGATGTTAAATCTGTAGAAATACAAAAATAATCTGTGCAAATTATATTTCATGAGCTTTGTTGCCTAAAAAATTGAGAAGTAATTATACTCAGTATTTGTGTAGCAAAGCTTTTAGTATATCTAGTAATGCATAAAGATATATACATCAGTTGCGGCAACTTTAAAAGTCAAATAAAAATGAGGAAAAAATAGGTGATATATCCATTAAATCTTCATATTATCATAAGCAGCAATCACATTTTTAGGTAATATTTTTGATATTTCCTCGTATTCAATTTCATGCCCCATGTGCGTTAGTACTGCTAATTTAGGCTTAACCCTTTCTACTAATAATAAAGATTTTTCAAGATATGAATGTGTTGGAGCATAAGAGTACCTTAAACAATCTACAATCCACACATCTAAATTTTCTAATTTTGCCAAGGATTCTTCCGCTATCTCATTAAAATCTGTAGAATAAGCTATATTGTTCAATCTTATGCCCTGTGATACAATAGAACCATGAACTTGATCAAATGCTACAACATCTATATCACCTATTTTTTGAAGTGGCTCAAGCTTTATTCTTCTAAGTAACGGATAATATAATGGATCAGAAGTTTTGAAAATATAATCATATCTTGCATTTAGGTTGTCAAAAGTATCATTATCGATATATGCATCAATTGGCTGACTGTTTTTACACAACCTCTTCACATCATCTATACCTGCCACGTGGTCAGAATGGTCATGTGTATATATAATTGCGTCAATTTCCCTAATATCATTTTCCAGACACTGCTGTCTCAAATCTGGCGATGTATCTATAAGTATTTTTATTTTTTGTGTTTCGACAAATATGGAAGCTCTTTTTCTTTTATTTTTGATATTATTAGATTTACAGACGAAGCAATCACAATTCAAACTCGGTACTCCATGAGAACTACCACACCCTAAAATAGTAACTTTCATTTTTTTTATTTTACTTTAGCCTTATTGAATAAATTAAAAAAGTTATTTGTTGTTATACCTATAAAATCATCCAAACCTACATCCAATAACTTAGCCATAAATTCTGCAGTATATTTGATGTACGAGGGTTCATTATCTTTCCCTCTCATTGGAACTGGTGCCAAATACGGAGCATCAGTTTCTATCAAAATTCTTTCATGAGGAATCTGTTTGAATGTCTGCTGTATATCTTTTGCATTTTTAAACGTAACAATCCCTGAGGCTGAGATGTATAATCCCATATCTATGCACTCTTTAGCAAGCCAATTACTTGCAGTGAAACAATGAATTACTCCTGAAAATCTCTTTTTCAACATATATTTTTTCAATATTTCAACCGTATCCTTGTCAGCTTCTCTAGTATGTACTATTATAGGCAATAAAGATTCTTGAGATGCTATTATGTGTTCAATAAAACTTTCTTGTTGAATTTTTTCATTGTCCTTTGAGTAATAATAATCCAGCCCAGTCTCACCTATACTGATTAATTTGTCTCTGTTAGTATATTTCAATATTTCTTTTGCTTTAACAACACCTTCTTCAGCTAAATTGAGCGGGTGGTTACCAATGGAACAAAACACACCTTCATTTAAGTTGCTAATACTGTATATACGCTCAAATTCACTTATTTTAGTGCAAATTGTTTGCATAACACCAACACCATTCTTCTTTGCACGCTCAATAACACTTTCTAGATCACTATAAAGCACTTCGAAGTCAAGATGACAATGAGAATCAACTATCATTATCTGTAATAAGCTATTTATCTTTAAAAATTATAAAAGCATCTTCCCAGGAGCCACTAGTAGCTGATTTAGCATATTCCGTAACCCTATTTTCAAAAAAATTAGTATGCTCTGGAGCATTTAGAATTTCATCTAACCAAGAGAGAGGGTTTTTTGGTATTTTATATATACTCTCTAGCCCTAATTGGTTTAATCTTCTATCAGCTACGAATCTTATATAGCTTTTGATGTCATGTGCATCCATTCCTTCAATCGCGCCATCAAATTTAAATGCAAGGTCGATAAAGGCATCTTCGTGATGAACAATATCTCTGCAGGCTTGATACAGAAAATTTTTCAAATCATCATTCCAAATCTCTTTATTCTCATGAATAAAAGTTTTAAATAATTTAATAATTGATAAAGTATGCAGCGTTTCATCCCTAACAGACCATGCAACGATCTGCCCCATCCCTTTCATTTTACCAAATCTTTGAAAATTGAGCAACATCGCAAATGAAGCAAACAACTGAAGCCCTTCTGTAAATGCACCAAAAACCGCAAGAGTCTTTGCTATGTCAGCTTTAGAATTAACATTAAATTGTTGCATATAATCATATTTATCCTTCATCTCTTTGTACTTCATAAATGCCTGATATTCTACCTCAGGTATCCCCAATGTATCCAAGAGGTGCGAATATGCATCAATATGAATTGTTTCCATATTGGAAAAAGCCGAAAGCATCATTTGAATTTCAATTGGTTTGAAAATTTTTGCATAATGTTGCATATAACAATTATTAACTTCTATGTCCGCTTGAGTGAAAAATCTAAATATCTGCGTTAAAAGATGCTTCTCTTGCTCTGTTAACTTCTTTCTCCAATCTTGCACATCATCTGCCATTGGAACCTCTTCAGGAAGCCAGTGTATCTGCTGTTGTTTTTTCCAAGCATCATATGCCCAAGGGTAGTGAAATGGCTTAAAAATAGGTTCTGCATTTAATAAAGACATGACAATTTTTTATAATAATGACTATATGTTTTATAGATTTTTTTTAATGTTTTTACAATTAAATAATTATTTATTTTTGTTACAATTACCTAAAATAAATTGGTATATAATCTACTTAACTTATATATTGCATATAGATTAGTTTATGATACTTTACTAAAAATTTGAAGTTTAGATGGTATAGCAATGTCAAACATTATTATTGGTGTATCAGGTCCTTCTGGCTCAGGGAAAAGTCTGTTTAGTAAGAGTATTTCATGTAATTTTGATCTAAATAACGAAGTAGTAATCATCAGTGAAGATGGTTATTATAAGAATCGCCCCGACTTAACATTTGAGGAAAGAAGCTTACAAAATTATGATCACCCAGACGCATTTGAACATGAATTACTTTTTAAACATCTGCTAGACCTCAAGTCTAAAAAATTCATTAATGTGCCACAATACGATTATGTTAGCCATTTAAGAAAAAAAGAAACAACAAAAATACTACCATGTTCAGTTATTATTTTAGAGGGAATTTTACTCTTGGCTGATGAAAAAATAAGGCAAATTACTGATATAAAAATTTATATGGATTCTCCACTTGATATTTGTTTATCAAGAAGAATATACAGAGATTCAGTTGAAAGAGGAAGAGATATAGAATCTGTAATAACTCAATATAATAATCATGTTAGACCGATGTATTTTAAATTCGTCGAACCCTCCAGAAAACATGCTGATATTATTGTGCCTAAGGGGGGAAAAAACCATATAGCAATTGACGTAATAAAAGCAAAGATAGCTCAATTAATTAACCAAAACAACTGAATCTCATGCAATATTTTCACTGTATATTAACGATTTTTTTAACTCTATTAGTTGCTTTTCTATTAAGTAATGATAGAAAAAACATAAATTATAAAACTGTGGCAATTGGTTTGTTTTTTCAATTACTTTTTGCTGTGACCCTTTTTAAAATTCCTGCTATATCTAATATATTTTTTGGGTTTAACAATATTTTAGAAGCAATTGCAAAATCTACCACCCATGCAACAACATTTGTTTTTGGTGGATTAGCGAATCCACCTGAGCAATCTGGTCTTGGATATATTCTTGCTTTTCAGGGATTTCCAGTTTTAATTACGATTTCTGCACTGAGCTCAGTTTTAACATATTGGAAAATATTACCATTTATCATTAACATATTTTCAATGATCTTTAGAAAAATATTAAACATAGGTGGAACTTTAGGATTTGCTGTATCTGCTAATATATTTTCTGGGATGAGTGAAACTCCATTAGTTATAAACATCTACCTAAAGCGTTTAACCCATAGTGAAATTTTTTCATTAATGGTTTGTGGAACATCAGCTGTCGCAAGCTCAGTTATGGTGCTATACTCAATGATTTTAAAACCAATTGCAGAAAATCCTCTAGGACATATAATCACTTCAGTTTTAATTAGTATACCAGCATCATTGGTTATTTCTAGAATTATAATACCTGAAACCTCAGAGGTTTCTGAAGGCAAAGATTCAAATTATTCACAAGCAAAAAATACATTAGATGCACTTTATACTGGCATTATTGATGGTGGTAAGGTAATCATAACAATTCTTGCAATGCTGATAGGTTTTATTGCATTGATTGATTTGCTTAACCAAATAATTATTGCAATTAATCCTACTGAATATGATATAACAATTCAAAAAGTATTAGGTTGGATTATGTACCCAGTTGCCTGGATTATAGGAATCCCGTCTAATGAAGCAGGCATCGCAGGTTCACTCTTAGGTACAAAATTTATATTAAATGAGATAATTTCATTCCAAGAGTTAGTTAAAATTAGTGCTGAGCTAAGCTTTAGAACAAAAACAATGATGATATATGCATTATGTAGTTTTGCTAATTTAGGAAGTATTGGTGTTATGATTGGGGTTTATGGAACATTAATTCCCGAAAGAAAAAATGAGGTTATTAAATTGTGTTTTAAAGCAATTTTAGCTGGCACATTAGTAAACCTTTCAATTGCAAGTATCATTGGGGCATTGATTTAAATATTTTTACTCTAACGCCAACCATATAGGATTGAGATTGATAATGTTTAAATAAACTATGCCAAAAAATAGACAAAAATAGTCGATACTATCAGCATCAACTTATATTATTTCTTTGATTTTTACTCTAAGCTTATTGCCAAAATATCTCTACTATTTGGTAGCAAGGTTAGCTTTTAGCCTAAAAGTGAGAAAATTCTTTTAAAAATTCAATTTCTTCTTTGGTAGATTCGCGCCTTAATGCTTTATTTCTTCCAGGAAAGCGGCCAAAACGAGCTATCAAATCTTCATGCATTATTGCAAATTTATAGGATTCTTTATCTAAGTTAGTAAACTTATTTACAGAAATTTTCTGATCATCTACATTCTCACTGTGCATAAATGGTATGTACAAAAATTGCTTATGATCTTTATTTGTAAGTTGTTCATCAAGTTTATTTTCTATACTATGGTGAGCCAACTTTAAAGCTTTATAATCTGTTGCAAAAGCTTTAGCTTCTCCCCTAAACATATTTCTTGGAAATTGATCAAAAAGTATAATAAAGGAAAGAATCAATTCTATATCATCTATCTTGCAACTATCCGGCAAAGATAAGGCTTGATTATATGTATCTAGAAATTTATTATTTAACTCCTTATCAAAATTTTCATTTTTTGTATACCAAAAAGGCTTGACCTTATGACTAAACCAAAATGACAAAATATCATTTTTATATTTATAATAATTCTGCATAAAATGTATTCATAAAATTCTAATTTAATTGAAGGTGAAGAAAGTGATTGGCTGAAGCAACCCAATGAGTCAGACCTAAATCGACTCAAAAAGAGAGATAATATACTTGCAAAATCCTATCACATTTTAACCACCTAAACAATATCAATATATTGGATATTGTGAGTATATTTCCGCTATTTTATTACTTTTTATCATAATTTATCCTTTGTCACATGTCCAACCAACTAGGATCACTTCTGTCTACTTGGTGTCCCCTTCGTCTTTTTTCATATTTATTTTTTTCAGATTTTATAATTTTATAATCTTTTATTCAATCTCATAATTCTATTCTCGTTTTAACTTGACGGTGCCGAGATTACTCTCTTTTTTTTATGTACTCTGCTTTTGTTAAACACAAACCTCAAACTGCCGTATGCGACATCGCTTGTACGGTGGTGTGAGAGGGGGGTGTGTAATGCGCCTCTCTACTGGATTGCCCTGGTTTTTTGAGAGGGACATGTCTTAATAAATCCTAAAATATTATCTATAAATCTAATAATCCATCTTGATCACCAATTAGCCCTAAAGAATTCTCAAAAATTAGCTCAACATTTTTAGCAACACTACAAGCTAATTTATGCACTTCTGGAGTAGTATATACCCCTATAGCTATAGTTGCGACCAAAAATCCTATACTTATCTTTTCTATACTAGAATCGGCATTAGTAGGATAGATATTAGGGTAAATTGCTTTATTAACATTATTACTAATTTGTTTGAATAGGAATGAACTAGGGATAGCATAACCTATCCAAGTTGCGGAATAAGCCGTAATATATGCAAATTTAGATATAGTAGCAACACTTGCTTGGTATGGCTTCCATACAATTGGAATTACTTCTCCTTTTACATCAGAAAGCCAGTTCAAAATCCCATAAGCATCTATATTATTACCGAGTATATAATCTACCAAAAATCCTTTTTCTACTACTATTTCTATTTTCTTAGCAGAAGCTTGAGCATAATTTAAAATTATATCTCCTTGTTTTATAAAAGTATATAAACCTATAAACTTTGATAATCTATCGCCTAAAACTTGTTGTCCACCAGCAAATTTACAAGAAATATATTGAGTAGTGTAAAAAGCTGTTAATGGTCCAATGGATATAAATGTTAGATAGGCTGCGTAATTAACTGCACCAGATACACTGCCGACTATAAATCCATAAGCATTACTTAATTGTGTTTTTAAATTAGACATATTAGACATAATGTTTTAGGAATGAGGTTATTTACCATTAACAATTGCTTTAAAATCAGAGCCGGGTCAATCATTTTCTTTGTGTAAGTTAAATTATTTTTGGTCAATCATTTTCCAGGGCAATTGCATGAGATTCTTAATTTGCACATGTAAAATTTCAGTAGACTAAGGCTTTGTTTTGTAACCTATCATACTATCCTGTTTAACAAAAATTAGGCAGCTTTTTTAGAATTTTGCATTCCTGAAGGACACCGTCAAGTTAAAACGAGAATAGAATTATGAGATTGAATAAAAGATTGTAAAATTATGAACTCTGAAAAAAATAAATATGAGAAAAGATTAAGGGTATAAGGTCAAATTTTATTCGGTTAGTAATCATAATTTGTGTACTCTGATTAAGCGCTGACTTATTGATTTTGAGCACCCGTTAAGTTTTTTTATTAAGGGGTTAAATTTCTCTCTTGAAATAATATAGCAGAGCCTTCATGATACGGAATTTGATTTTTGTTATCTGCAATTGCTTGCAAAGAAGGTAAGTTAAATACAGGGTGAATTTTTTTAAGAGTGTTGATGTTATTAACTATTAATTTTGCTAAGTTATAGATCGTTAGTTTATCAGTATTGCTTGAAGAAATAAGTAAAGTAGGGCTACCAAAAGTTTGAGTACCAATCGGACTTCCTAGATATGTCCCACCAGGAATTACCTGTTTAATTATGAAGTCATTAGATGAAGATATATCATTTATTAATTTATCATCAATAGGCACTAATTTTACCTCACAAAAATTAGCAATATCATTGACGTACATATTAGGGATTACACCGTAAATAAATGTTGCATTTACTCTGCCTGAGCATAATGCATTAGTTTTATCTTGGTAATCTATATATTCAATTCCACTTAAATCCTGATATGTCCATTTTTTTTGCTTCAATATTTTTTGTAAAAAAACATATGTAGCGGAATATTTACCACCAACATCAATAATGGTGTTTTTAATGTCATCAATACTTTTGATTTTAGAATTCTTTTTGATTAAAACATTTAAAACTTCAGCATTTAATGCCATAACAAATCTGTAATTTTTGGCTAAGCTGTCTTTATCTTTGTTATTTTGAATTTCGTCAAATACAAGGCTAGCTGGGGCAATTGCAAAATCAACATCACCTTTATTTAATTTATCAATGCTTTGTAAGCTTCCTAAAGTTGATTTAATTACGCAGTTAAAGCCTGTGATATGTTGATTGTAGTTTACTAAACTACAAATTACCTGTCCTATGCTATTATTTGAATGACTTGTAGCAATTGTTATTGTTTTTGGGTTAAAAAATTCCTTCTTTTTAACTTTTTTATCGGTAGTAATTTTTACCTGACTAGTATCGTCTTTGGAATTTAAATTTTTATCTTCAAAAGGATTTTGGGGCTTTTCAATTGCAAAAACTGTATCTGTATTGATAAGCATAATGCACAGTAAGATGAAAAGCGGTTTAATTTCGATCTTAATCATCAGATAAATGTTAAATTGCTTAAGGAATATTGCACGATTTTAAATTTTAAATCAACTACAATATTTTTTCCTTGATAATTTTGATTATTTGGGCATTTACATCTGCTATTTTTTTATTACCGTCAATGATGAATACTCTATCATTGTTTTCGTGTGCAATTTTTAAGTATCCAGATCGGATTATTTTGTAAAAATCTTTTGGTTTTGTGTCATAAATATTATTATTAACTCTTTTTGTGCACATTCTCTTTTCAATTTCATCTTCAGGAATATCGATTAAAAAAGTTAAATCTGGTTCAAATGCACCTATAATTAGTTCCTTAATAGTTTTTAAAATATTAGCATCTAGACCTTTGTAATAACCTTGGTAGCATATGGATGAATCGTAAAATCTGTCCGATAAAACATAATATCCCTGTTGAAGTTTTTTCTTTATTAAGTTGTCAACGTGGTCCTTTCTAGCGGCAGAGACTAATAGATATTCAGTCAGTGGGTCTTTAATTTCTTTGAATGACAATATTAGTTCTCTGATTTTTTCTGCGAGCTCTGTTCCACCTGGCTCCCTAGTTAAAAACACCTTGTGATTATTTATTTTAAAATGTTCTTTGAGTAGTTGTATTTGTGTTGATTTTCCACAGAAGTCACATCCTTCAAATGTTATGAATTTCATTTCTAAATTAAAATATTTATTTTTGTAAAATATAACTTGTGCTCAAAGAATCAAGTAGTTACTATAAATTATGTGATTTTTTTGAAGTATTATGCCTGGATCTTTAAATACTGACCACCTTTTTGTAGGATTAACGAGACCGCCACTTCTCTTTGGTGTGAGTTATAATTTTTTTATAGTTAATGCGCTTGTCTGTATGTTGATGTATATCATGACAGCTAAATTTTTATATTTGGTAATTGCGTTTCCAATCCACGGTATAGGTTATTATATATGCTCAAAGGAACCTTTGTTCATAGAATTATTTAAGGTAAGGGCTGAAAAATGTTCAAAATGCAAGAATAAGTTTTTCCACGGAGCTAATTCGTATGATCCATTTTAATTTTAATATATGTGAATAGAGGGTAATGAGATTTTTTTCAGCTAAACCAGAGAAAAATAGCTTAATTAATAGGGAGTATCCATTTAGTGGGTTTGTTCCGTATTTGTATCATTTGGATAAAAATGTCGTTTATACTAAAAAAAATCAGTTAGTTCAGGTCATAAAGCTTGGAGGTTTTTCTTTTGAAACTGCAGACGATGATGATGTTGATATTAAAAAAAATATAAGAAATTTTCTTTTTAAAGGAATGGCAGATCCTAGTATTAGTCTATATTTTCACATAATTAGGAAAAAACAAGATGTCTATGAAGGTTCACTGGGAAATATAAATATGCCAGATGGCTTTGCAAGTTTTTTAGATGATAAATGGATACAAAAGCATAAAAATCAGAAAGGCTTTGTAAATGAATTGTATATAACTGTTTCGTGTAAAGTTAAAAGAAATTTTAACGTGTCATTCATTAATGATTTTTTTGAAAAGTTCTCTAAGAATCCTAAGAAAAGAACAGAAGATGAATCTATGGTAGAGGGTTTTGAGCAATTGCAGGAGGCTACTAATAGAATAGTGAATTCACTCAGGCAATATAGTCCAGAGTTACTTGGTATAGTGGAAAGAGGTAATCAAAGCTATTCTGAGATAATTGAATTTTTTAGCAATATCGTAAATTGTGGTAGTAATTCAAATTCACTTGTTGGGTTTGGTAGGCTTGATAATTTAGTTAGTAACGAAAGGCTTTATTTTGGTAAAAAAGCTATAGAAATAAAAGGTATTAATGGTAAATCAAAATTTGCAGGAATGGTAAGTTTGAAGGAGTATAGTCAAAAGACATGGGCAGGAATGATGGATAGTTTTTTGCAAATGCCATTTGAATTTGTTGTAACTCAATCTTTTCAGTTTATTAATAGGCAAATAGCAATTGCAAAAATGCAATTGCAACAAAATAGAATGATTCAGGCTGGTGATAAGGCTATATCGCAAATTGCAGGTATTTCCGAGGCATTAGATATGGCTATGGGAGGTGAAATTGCATTTGGAACGCATCACTTGTCTGTTATGTGTATAGCTGATAATTTAAAGGAGCTGGAAAATTCATTATCAATGGCTTCAGTTGAGCTTACAAATACTGGTGGTGTTGGAGTGAGAGAGCGTGTAAATATGGAGCCTGCTTTCTGGGCACAATTGCCATGTAATGATGATTTTATCGTAAGGTCTTCAACTATTAATACCTTGAATTTAGCTGCTTTTAATTCTTTTCATAATTATCCAACAGGTAAGAAATTTAATAATCATTGGGGAGATGCTGTTACTGTTATGGATACAACGTCTGGCACGCCATATTACTTTAATTTTCACTTAAGAGATGTTGGTCACACTACAATAATTGGACCAACAGGTGCAGGTAAGACGGTATTAATGAATTTTTTATGTGCTCAGGCTCAGAAATACCAGTGCAGATTGTTTTTCTTTGATAAAGATAGAGGTGCTGAAATTTTTTTAAGAGCATTAGGGGGCGAATATACAGTTATTGATCCAAGTAAAAAATGTAACTTTAATCCATTAAAATTGGATGATAGAGGGGAAAATAAGACTTTTTTATATGATTGGCTTAAGCAATTAGTTTCTGTAAATGGAGAGGCAATTACTGCTCAGGACATTGATTTGCTAAGTCGTGCAGTTGAAGGTAATTTTAAATTGGAAAAGAAGGATAGAAAATTATCTAACATAGCTGCATTTTTAGGTATGTCTGGCCCAGGAACGCTTGCAGGTAGGTTGGCTATGTGGCATTCTGGAGGTTCGCATGCAAGTATTTTTGATAATGATGATGATGTGATAGATTTTGGCAAATCTAGTGTATTTGGCTTTGAGATGGCCGAATTATTAAAAGATAAAGCAAGTTTGGGCCCAGTATTATCGTACATATTTCACAGGATTAATTTATCACTTGATGGAACGCCAAGTATGATAGTATTGGATGAAGCTTGGGCCCTTATAGATAATCCAATTTTTGCACCAAGAATTAAGGATTGGTTGAAGGTGTTGAGGAAATTAAATACATTTGTTGTTTTTGCTACACAAAGCGTGGAGGATGCTAGTAAAAGTCAAATCAGTGATACTTTGATACAGCAAACTGCAACTCAAATATTTTTACCAAATTTAAAAGCGACTGATGTATATAAAAAATCCTTTATGTTAAGTGAAAGAGAATATCAGTTGATTAAAACTACTGATCCAGGAACAAGATATTTTTTGATTAAACAGGGTAATGATGCAGTTGTAGCAAAAATTGATTTAAGTGGAATGAATGAAGTGGTAGATATATTATCTGGTAGAGCAGATACGGTTGTTGTTTTAGATGAGGTGAGAAAAAAATATGGAAATAATCCAAATGTTTGGATTCCTAAATTTTCAGAAAAACTAAAAGAAATTAGGTCAAAAAAATGAGATATTTAAGGTTATTTATAATTTTCTTCTTTTTAATTTTTTTAAATAGACAAGAAGCTTATAGTTTTGATTCAATGATAGATTATGAAAACAAAACAAGGGATGGTAGCTCATGGTTTTCGCATATTGATAATTGTTTTAGCTCTGGTAAAGCGATATTTCAGCTATCTGTTGGTGATTTTAATAACGTCAGCATTCCGCATTATTTGAAAGAAAATAACTCTGTGGATAAATCTTCTAGAGCTGGTTGGTCAGAATTAGCTACTATAGGTAGAGCTATACTCTATATGGATGCTTTGTTATCTTTTTCTCCGGCCAGTATATTTGCGTTAATTGCCATAGGTATTGAATATATTATAATGCTTGACGTATGTACTAATGCATACATCATTGCTCCTCATGAATATGCTAATATTGCGCTAGGGTATAAATGCGATCCTACAAAAAGTGATGGTAATGTAAAATTTGTGCAAGGAAGTAATCCTTTACCACCTCTCACTGCTGTTGATGTGCCATTTTTTTATCATTGTGATCCAAAATATGACCCTGGTACTGGTGACCCTCATACTGATGGTGAATTGGCTTCAAGTGATCCTGATTATAAGGAGAAACTCGATAATACTTATGGTTATATGCAAGAAGCTTCTCCATATTGTACTAATCAGTATGGTAAATTAGTAGGGCCTAATGCTAAGGGTATTAGCGGCAACAGTTTTCCAAGTGATGCTCCAACAGATTTGAAAAAATTGTCTAGTGGTCATGCTTTAGTTTATTATACTAACGTTATTAGTAGGATAGCTAAGGTATCGCCAGGAGATCTTGGTATAGCTACTGGTGCTGGTGCAATGGCCGGAGGTATGATAGGGGCGGCTATAGTGGATATAATTCTAATCGTGGCTAATTTATTTAGAGATCAACATGATTCGTGTACCTTTCAACCAGATGGTGATTTGTATGATATTACTGGGAAGAGTGATGCTAAAGGATTTTTTCAATTTATAGGTTATTATAGATTTAACTCTGATATTGGTAAGGTTCAATTATGCGTTGCTGCGCCGTATACGTTATTTCCTGTTAAAATTGGTTGTACCTATGTTCCTCCGCCAGTGAGTTTAGTGGATGTGCCTAATTTAAATGTTGGAGAGGGTACGAGATGTGAATATTTTAGTAACGGCAGAACGGATTTAAAAAGTTTGGGATTATATCTAAATAAGGAAGGGGTGCCTGATGATGAGCATGGTAATAAGAAATCAGTTTCAAATTTTTTGATGAGTGAAATGCATATCACAAGTACCACAGTTGGTTGTATTTTAGATTTACTTGAGAGAGTATTTATAAATCCTAATTCTGAGTCAGGATTTTTTACAGAAATCCAAAAAAACCTTAAAAAAATTGTTCTTGCTGCGATAACTTTGTATTTATGTCTTACAGGAATTAAAATAATGAATTCTGGGGGAGCCTTAAAGAGAAGTGATTATTTAATGTTTGCTATTAAATTGGCGCTGGTTGTTTATTTTACCTTGGGTAACGCGTGGTTTGCCGTGGATGAAAAAGGAAATAAAGTTGGAATTTATTATGGTATAATCGACGGTTCTCAGCAAATAGCAAGTTATTTTATGGGAGCGCAAAATATGTCAGACCCCTTGGGACATTGCAGATTTCAGTATGAGAGTGAACAATTATTGAGTCAAAGAAAGATATCAGCTACAGGTGGCATTTCTCCTACTGCAGGTGCTAATGGTGTTGTTGAAATGACGGTATGGGATTTAATTGATTGTAGATTGATAAACTATTTAAATATGGGAACCTGTAATTATTCATTTGCTGGACTTATTGCGATATGGTCAATTACTGCGTTAATTTTAGTCAGTGGTATAGGTTTTGTATTGTGTATAGCGATGTTTATTTACACATATATGTTACTGAAGATTATTTTTAAATTTACGCACATATTTATCCTTTCAATGTTCTCGATTACCATATTGGTTGCTGTATCTCCGATTATGATAACTTTTGCACTATTTGATTTTACAAAAGGTATTTATGATACATGGTCTAAGATGCTTTTGGGCTACATTATTTATCCTGGATTGCATTTTGCTTTCATTGCATTGATGCTTGCAACGTTTGATAATATTTATTTTGGAGATCTGAAAATGGATCCTCAATCACCTAGTATTTTTGTGCAATGTAAAGATAAAGGTTCGTCAGAAAGTCCTATATGTGCAATTGCGAACAATGTTAGTAATAATAATACTGTAGACAATTCCATGAAAGATATGTGCGATATGGATATTGGACATGTAATAAAGGGTTTGTATGAAACGACTGATTTATGGATATTAGGTACATTTACTAAAATGAGCTCTTCTGTGGTAGATGCGCTATTTTTAACAATGCTCAAATTAGCATTGATGGCATTTTTATTCTTCATGTTAATGAATACAATTTCTACATTTTTTGCTTATTTAACTGGTGTTGAATCTGTTGCTGGGCTCGCTAAGGGAGATTTATCGGGAGCATTTAAAAAAGCATTTGGAACAATGGCTAAAAGTCCACTCAAGGCTGTTAAAAAAGCTGTAAGTAAAGGAGGTAGTGGTGCCAAAAAAGGTGATAGTAAATGATAAGCAAGCAACATAATCATTGTATAATGTCAATATGAGGATTTTAAGGAGATGATTAAATGAAACATATTATAAAGATCATTGTTAATAAATGCTTCTTACTATGTTTAGGATTGTTGTTGGTTTTAACTAACATCTTTTTCGGATTTGCTGAAAGTATAAATTTTCAGGATTGCTATATGCCGTGGGACTATGGAGATTCTCAAAAAAGTTATATATATGTCAGACCTCATGGAAGTAGATGTGATAAAATATGTGAAAATCAATGTAGAGAATTTGCTCAACCGAGTGAATTTAGTAGTGTTGATTGCCAAAAAAGAAACGGAAATGATTGCCTTGAGTTGTCTAAATCAGGTATACCGAACAGCTTAACTGGTGCACAATTGAATCAGGATATAATAGATGATTGTGTGGTAAAGTGCAGGAAAGGACAAATATTTTCTAGTCAATATAGGATTAAAGATGATAGTGACTCAAATGTTTTTGGGTGGAAATGGTCAGGTAGTCAAATTTCTACACTTACGGCATGCGACACTTCAGGTGAAACTAATGATGAGTCTGTTGATTTTGCATATTTTCCAATAAATTTTGATGTTAAGCAGGGCGATAAGGTAAAATTCAGCTTAGCTAATTCAGATAGTCCTTATGGAAATACAATTTTTTTAGGTGGATTTGAAACTAAGAGAATAACCCCTGATTATTGGTATACTAAGCCTGAACAAGAAACTAAGCCAGGAAGCTGGAATGCAAGGGTTTCGCAATGGAAGGATACAGGTATTAAATTAAAAGATGGTGATTATTTAAGAGTTGCTTATGGAGGGAAATTTTTTGGTAATTACGTAGGCAAAGATAAAGGCGCTCTATTGCCATTCACTTCGGATAAAATGTATAATCCTGATAAATCAGATTTAGATTTAACATTTAATGGTTCTTGTTTTGGCGGTAAAAATTATTTTCCTGGGGAAGAATTATCAACATGTTATTACGTTTCTGACAATCAGAAGTCTTATTGTATAAATAAAAATAATCAAACCATTGATTGTTCAGGACAAAATAATAATCAGTGTAGTGGAATATCTAGTGAAGGAATCAAAGAGCAAGATCCTACTTCTTGCTCTTTAAGAGGAACAAGAACTACATTAATTAGAAAAAGCTTAAATATAAATGGATGGAGCGCTAGTTATGTTCCTTTAGATAAGTTTGAGTTTCAAGGTTATTTAAATGGATATACCAGCCGAGACGATACTTTTCAAATTAAGTACAAGGATGATTATACTGAGGTGACTCAATGCGATAATTCCGGTACGGGACAGGGGGAGTGTACAAAGAAAGATCATTGGCCAAATTGTGGAGTATTCCATGATAGTTGTTGTGTTGAATATGAAACTTTGTATTATCAACATTGTAATACATCAGTTAATGGTAAGCCAATTGGGCAACAGGATAAGACAGTTGAAGTTGATCAACAAACTTATGATAAGGGTAGTATAATCACAAATAATGTTATTCAAAGAGATTATAGCAATAATTTTGGTGGATATGAGGTTGAGATAAGTAGAAAAGGTAGTCCATACTCTAATGGCGATGGTCTGCAGTATACTATTGCTGGTGCTGTTGGGGATGGTAAAAATGAAGAAAGAAGGTATGAGCCTTGGGATAAGAATTTAAAGTGGAATGATGCTAAAGATTATGTGTACGGAGACAAAAGTGATCAGGAGATTGCAATTGATAAAGATGGAAAGATATATTTTAGGATAAACCCAGATTTAATAAAGTATGGTAGAGAGTCAACATTAGGTTCGTACGGCGTCATCGTGAACAAAAAAGATACTCCTAGTAATAGTATATCTAATGTTATATCAGATATTGTGAATCAAGTTACTACTTTTTTCATTGGTGATGATGGTAATAAAATGAACTCTGGTAAAGTTCAGTATATATTTAATAAATTAATTCAGAGCCCTCTGATAATTAATGGAATTAGAGCTTTATTGGTTTTATATCTAGTATATACAGGAATTAGTTACATGATAGGGTTCGCACAAGTTACCCAAAAAGAAGCAATGAATAGAACTTTAAAGATAGCTTTTGTCGTCATGATAATTTCGCCAAATAGTTGGACATTTTTTAATACCTATTTATTTAGTACATTATTAAATGGGAGTATGGAGTTAACTTATGATATTGTGAGGCCATTTACTGATATTCAAAAAATAGACGTTGAAAGTGCGACACATAGTGAATTAGTAAAAGCAGTTTTTGGGATGTTTGATGAAATTTTTCATCAATTATTTAATAATGCAATATGGACAAAAATATGGGCATTAACATGTACAAACTTAGTTGGAATATTGATAGCAATTTTAATGATTATAGCGATTATAAGTTATCTAATATGTGCATTGCGTGTCATTGTTACATATTTGTATTCTATGATAACTTTATGCGTGTTGTTTATATTAGCGCCAATTTTTATCTCTTTTATGTTATTTGAAAAGACATCTAAATTATTCAGATCGTGGATTAACAATATGATATCAATGGTATTTCAACCACTTTTTGCGTTTACGGCCCTTGCTATACTTCATCAAATTTTTGTTTTAACATTGCATGCAGCTTTAAGTTTTACGGCTTGCCCAACATGTTTATTATCATTTGACATATTTGGAACATATTTATGTCTGCCATGGAAAAATGCATGGTGGGTTGCTTTATATGGTGCGCATTTTCCATTGGAAGCTTCTATGTCTTCACCAGTTAATTTATTACTTCCAGTTTTTGCAGTATTGATTGTTGTACAGGCTATGGATGGAATGGTTAGATTGGCATCTGGCTTTGCAAATAAGATAGCTACAAGTAGTTTTTATGGATTTGATTTAGAAGCGGTTGCAGTAAGTGCACAGTCCTATGCTGGTGGTATGATTTCTAAAGCGGCTAATACTATGTTAGGCACTGGTGATTATGCCCTGAAGGATAGATCTAAAGATAAAGGCGATGACAAAGATAATAAGAAGGGTGATGATAAAAAAGGAAACTCAGATAAAGTTCAGAGGAAATGATGACTAAAGGAAAAATGAAAATATTTTTTAAATTTTTATTATTTTTACTTTTAATGCATAGTGTCACCTTTGCTGATATAGCTAATGCTGATGATTGCACTGGTATTGCTGATAATTATCAGGGTAGTTGTTACATGGCGTATGATTTTGGATTTTCGGCAGGAACAATGATTATTAAATCTAATTGTGGGTGCAAGGATTTAAATTCAAAAGATCCAAAATGTGGGGAATGTCAGTGGCAAAAATTTGATCCAGAATTTTTTACTAAAGGAAACACTAGTTTAGAAAGTGATGCAAATAATATAGCGATAACCGTAGAAGGTGGTTGGAAGCCATGGGGTGATTTAGAAATTGATGGAAAATATTGTCCATTTAACACGTGTGGTGAAAGTGTTGGGGGAGGTTGTTTTCCGGATGGAAAAGAGATAGATAAGGGGAATAAACAGGAGAACTTACCTTGCTGTATAAAAGATGGATATGGTATATATGGTTTAATTGCATTAAATGGCACTGATCCTAATGCTGCACAAGTATTGGGTAGTGATTATTTTAGAACTTTTAGAGTAGGGCCATTAAAAGAAACGCAATACAACCCCAGCACCTCTAGTGGAGATTCTTCTGATAATGTTACAATAAAAACGTATGTAGTAGATCATGTTGAAAGATGGGATGGAGCAAGTAAATCATTTATTCAGGAGCCGATTCCAAGTGGCGGAGTAATATATTTTAAAGTAGAAGATTCATATTATAGAGATAACGTTGGATCTTATAAGATTAGGATTGATAATGGAGCTTTTATCAAAAAAGTAGGCTTTGTTGAAGAGTTGATTGATTTTTTTAAAGACACATTTACAAAAGTATCGGACATTATATATCAGAATATAGTTAAAGACTCTAGTTTTAGGACAATACTAAGGATATTGCTTGTGTTGTTTGTGATATTTACAGTAATATTTTTTATGCTTGGTTTAATTGAAATTAATCAAACAGAGCTAATTATAAGATTGTTTAAAATTGGCGTTATATCTACTGTTATTTCTGATCCAACCTTAAATGCTATACCTGATTTATTTAGAGGATTGATAAGCGCCACCATAGACATATCTACAATAATTATGCAGTCATCAATGTTTGACCCTGTTACTAACAGACCATTATTACCTTTTCCGGAATTAAATACTGTTTTTTCTGCATATGATGATGTTATTGAAATGGTAATATCAAAAGCCTTTAATGTTAAAATATGGGGTATATTATTTACGAGCAAATTCTATTTAATAATTGGTATATATATCTGTGTTATTTTGATGTTTATGGGAATGTGGAGATCGTTGGTGCAATACATAATGAGCTTTTTCTTATTAGCATTGTTGATTATTTTGTTACCGATTTTTATAGTAACTATCTTATTTAAACAAACCATTCATTTCTTTGATCATTGGATAGAACAATTTATATCTTCATGTGTGATGATGATAGTTGTAACAGCAACAGTTGCATTGATGTTAAGCTTAATAATTACACAATTACAAAACTTATTGTACTATTCAGTTTGTTGGGAAACTATATTCAGTTGGGAGCCACTCGGTATTACTATTATTGATTTTAAATTTTGGAAAGCAAGCAATGATAGTGAATTTTCTAATGCTGTAACGCCGCTTAAGTTTTTTTATGTCTTAATTTCTTCTGTGTTATTTAGAGTATATATGGATTTTGTGCCTGAGCTTGTTGATGCTTTGGGTGGTGTCGATAAAAAACCTCTAAAAGGTATGTATGAAGGCACAATGGCAGCATTTGATGGATTTGTTAAGGATGAAATATATGGTTCGAAGGCTTATAAATTGTTAGATAAAAAAGTATTGTCACCTATACAGCAAAGGATGGGATTGATGCATTATGTTGATAGAGCATCACATATAACTTTAGGTACTGAGAAAGATAGTGTAATTAAGGGAGCAAAGGGAGTAGTTGAGAAGGCAGCTGGAGTTACTGCAATGTGGAGTGCTTTTACTGGTGATATTAATAGTGATCTTGGAGTATATGACATTAAAAAAGAGCAACAAAAAGTTGCAGAAGGATTAAAGGATCTTAAAAGTAAAGTAGGGGACTTTTCTAAAAAATTTGCTGAATTGAGAAAATCACTCAAAAAAGGTGATGAGCAGAAAAATAGAGACTTAATGCAAAAAATGTTATCAGGGGATAAGAAAATTTTGGATAAGAGTGTAGAAAGATTAGATAAGACATATGAGCAATTGAAAGGAGAAAAAGGAAAAATCTTAAATGCAAAAGAATTGCTTGAAAATAAGCTCGATGCCTTGGAGAATAAGCAAGGTCAATTAGATCAAGGTCGTAAAGATCTAACTGTAGAAAGGCAAAGGTTAGATGATATTCAAAGAAATGATACAGAGTTAATGCAATTAAAGGGACAGCGTGATCCGTTAGATATAAATAAAGTAGAAGAAAGATATCAACAGTTACTTCAAGAAAGGTTTGGCGATCAGGAAAGGAGTATAGCACAAAAACAACAGCAATTAGAAAGAGATGCGTCATCTCTTGAGCAAGAAAGGCAGAATTTTGCACAGCAATTTACTAAGCATCAGCAAAACGCTGAAACATATAACGAAAATCTGCAAAAATTTGAAGGTGAAAGAAATTTAGTGCAACAACAATATCAATTATATGAGGAGCAACAAAGAGTTCTTAATGGTGGCGTAAGTAAATACGAAATTGAAGATGGATTAGTAAATACTAAGGAATAAATGAACCAAACGGTTGGGTTATTTGAAAAAAGACAAGAGGAGCTTTCTAGTTCTCAAACTCAATTAGCAGAACAGTTAAGACAATTAGATGATCTAAATAAAGAATTGGAGCAACAAAGACAATTAGCAGAGCAACTTGCTAAAGAAGTGCAAAAAAATAAGAGTGAGGTCACAGATGAGACAGAAGCTCCGCAATTAAAACTTAATCAGGCCTTAGAGAATAGATATCAAGAGCAACAAAGTAATGTTGAGCAGTTACAAGCTCAGATTGACGAAGGAAGGGAGGCCTATAATCGAAATTTTGAAACTCAAGTTCAGGAGTATAATAAATATTCAGAGGATATGGCAAGAGCTAAAGAGGAGGTAAGTAATACTCAATACATGTATGACCTGCAAAAATCTGAGCTAGATGCGTATAAGGGTTCTGTTCAAGATAAGTGGGGTAGTGAAGGTTTGTATCTAGAGCCACAACAGCAAGCTCTTGGAGAAGTCCAAGTGCAAGATCAGCATCTTGAAACTGCAATGGAGAAGATAATGAAAATTCAGGAGGAAGCTGAAAGATATCAAGAAAAGATAGATCATATGAAAAAATTAGAAGAAGAAATTTTTGAAGAAATGAGAAGGATAAAATAGAGAATGATTTATTTTTATTAAATTACTTGCAAGAACTCGTAATGTTCATTATAAATTTATAACGTTATAATTTTGTATTAATATTCAATTAAAGTCATGATAGATAATCCTTGGGGTAGTAATTTGGATAATAAAAATTCTGAAAATGAAGATAATAATACAAAAGAGTCACTAAAAAAGACTCAAGAAAAGATCATAGGTTATATTAATTTTAACAATAAAAAGAAAGGTAGTCATTTTGGAATGATATATGTGGCTTTAGTATTGTTAGCATTAATATGGCTCTCAACAGGATTTTTTACTGTAGATACGGATGAGGAGGGGATAATAATGAGATTCGGTAAATATAGTAGAGAGGTAAAGCCTGGTCTAAATTATAAATTACCAAGTCCTATTGAAACGGTTGAAAAAGTAAGTGTAACTAGGATTAAAAAGGATATTATTGGCAAAATTACTGATCCAATTGGAGTTTCCAAGACTAATTATTTAGGCGTAGATGATTCGAAGCAAAATGAAAATGATTTAAGTTATCCTAAAGAAAGTCAGATGCTGACTGGAGATGAAAACATAATTGATATGCATTTTTATGTACAGTGGAAGATTATGAATGCAAAAAATTATTTATTCAATATAAAGGATGGCACAAGTGAGAATATTGTTAAAAGTGCTGCTGAAAGTGTAATGAGGCAGGTAATTAGTGAGGTAACGCTATCAGAAGCATTATCTGAAAAAAGGCTGCTAATTGAGCAGGATGTTAAAAATGGATTGCAAAAGATAATGGATTCATATGGTTCTGGGATTGAAATTGTTAGTGTGGGGATTTTATATAGTTATGTTGGGCCAGAAGTAAGGGATGCATACCGTGATGTACAATCAGCAAAGGCTGATAGAGAAAGATTTATCAATCAAGCGCAAGCCTATAGGAATGAGATTATACCAAAAGCTAAAGGTGAGGGTGCTACATTGGTTGAAAAAGCCCTAGCATATAAAGAATCTACCATATCTAAGGCTTATGGTGAGGCAACTAAGTTTAATGAAATTTTCAAAGCTTACTCGGTTGATAAAGACATTACGAAAAAAAGAATGTATTTAGATACAATGGAAAAAGTTTATCAAGATACTAATAAAATTATTATTGATAAAGATATATCCAAAGGTATATTGCCATTTTTACCGCTTAATAAGATGGATAACAAATAATGATAATAAATAAAATTGAGGTATGATGAGAAAAGTTCAAAGTGGGTTGCTTATTGCGTTTATAATAATGCTTTTTCTTGTAGCTAATTCAATTTATGTCTTAGATCAAAGGAAGATAGCAATTATTATACAGTTTGGTGAAGTAATTAATGAGGTAGTAGAGCCTGGATTAAAAGTTAAATTACCACTAGTTCAAGATGTGAAATTTTTTGACAAGAGGATACAAAATTTAACGTTTAAAATGAGTGAGAACAGTGAGGTTGTTGCCTTTGATCAAAAGACAATGAAGGTGGATGCATATGCAAAATATAAAATAGTTAATCCAAAAAGTTTTTATGAAGCAGTGCAGGATGATTATAAATTCAGAGTTAGATTAGAATCTATAATTGAATCTGGAATTAGAGAAGTAATTGGTAGGGTAAAATTTATTGAAATTTTGGGTTCTAAGAGAAATAAAATCAGAGAAGATGTAATTGATATAGTAAATGAAAACGTCAGAAGTTTTGGAGTTGATATTGTTGATGTTAGGCTTATTAGGGTCAATTTACCAGATAAAGCTAGAAATGCTGTTTATGAAAGGATGATAACAGAAAGGCAGAAAGAAGCTAAAGAAATTAGGGCAATAGGACATCAGGAGAGTGAAATTATCAAGGCTAAATCTGACAAAGAGAGGACAATTCTTATTGCAGAAGCGAATAAAGAAGCAGAAATTATTAAAGGGCAGGGTGATGCTGAAGCCATTAACATATATGCGCAAGCATATAGTAAGGATAGAGATTTTTATGAATATTACAAATCATTAGACATATACAAGAATTTATTTAATGAAAATTCATCTTTAGTACTTTCGTCAGATAATAAATTTTTAAAGTATTTTAATAATTAGTAATTTTTAAAATAATTATAGATAAATGAAAAAATTAAAAATTGGTGTTTTATTTGGTGGTTTGTCCGCTGAGCATGAAGTTTCAATAAAATCAGCAATTTCTATAATTAAAAACCTTAATGTAGCTAAATATTTTATTATTCCTATATATATTGATACTGATGGTAAGTGGCATTATATAAATTTGAACTCATTAGTAAATGAGTCAGAGATTGACTTAGCTCATCATATTACAAAGTGTATAAACCAGATTAAGTGCCAAGAAAATTATAATTATAATTGCATTAAGCCTGTAGATTTCAATGAAATAAATCAATCAGTTGATGTGCTTTTCCCTATTATACATGGAAAAACCGGAGAGGATGGTATACTGCAAGGTTTTTTTGAGTTGCTAGATATCCCATATGTGAGCTCAAATATTTTGAGCTCATCAATTACAATGGATAAGGAATTTACTAAAATGATACTAAAAGGGAGCGGTACCTTGGTTGCACCATATATTAGTATTAAAGAGTATCAGTATGGCAATGAAGAAAAGAAGAGCAATTTTATTCAATATATCAGTCAAAATTTTTCTTATCCTCTTTTTGTTAAACCTGCAAATGGAGGTTCTAGTATTGGTATTGAAAAGGTAAAGCAATTTGATGACCTAGTGGGTAGTATTGAAAATGCCTTTAAATATGACAATAAAATTTTAGTTGAACAAGGGATTTTGGGTAAAGAAATAGAAGTATCTGTACTCGAAAACATTGATGATTATGACAAACCTATAATCAGTTATCCTGGAGAGTTAATTCCAAAAGATGAGTTTTACAGCTACAAAGCTAAATATATAATGAAGGATGGTGCAAAATTTCAAATTCCTGCAATATTAGATGATCCTATAGTAAATATTATTAGAGAAAAAGCTGGAGAAATTTTTAAAATTTTAGAATGTAATTGTCTTGCAAGGGTAGATTTTTTTCTTGAAACTAAAAGCAATAGATTATTTTTTAGTGAGATAAACACACTTCCTGGATTTACAGAAATTAGTCTATATCCTAAATTATTAGATCATTATGGAATCAAATATAAAGATTTACTAGACAAATTAATCGCACTATCACTAAAGAAGCATAAACTTAGTAGGCTAAAAAATAAAAATTCTATTGATATTTTGAGCTCTATCAAATTAAATTAGAGTAAGGAGTGATTTTTTGAACATGCTGGATATCATTAATTATATAATAGCGGGATACTTTGGATTAATAATAGGTAATTTTGCAACGTCTTTTTACTTTAGAGTTCCAAGAAACATTCCACTGATGGGTTTTAATTACGCAAACCCTATCCCTCCTAGATGTTCAACGTGTAACCATTATTTAAAATTGAAAGAATACATTCCAATTTTTGGATATATTTTTTGTAAAGGTAGGTGTAATCATTGTAGTTCAAAAATTGATTTTAGTTATTTTATTATTGAAATTCTCTCATTATTTTTGTCTTTATTTTGCTACTATAGCTTTAGCTTCCTTGATTGGTATATAATTTTTGTCCTATATGGAATAGTATCTCTAATGATGTCTTTAAACCTTAATTTTAGCCATGAGGTAAATATTAAATTTTTAATATTTAATATTTTTTTAGCGATAATATATAAAACGCTATTAAATTTAACAGTTTATGATTGGGTTTTTAAAATAGCCATTTGCTCAATTTTTTATACATTGTATATGAATATATCCAATAGAAATAGTTTAGGTGGTATAAATCTGGAATTGTTGAAAATTTTTTCGGTGGCATTCTTTTGGTTTGATTTGAATTTGATGATATCATATGCTCTACTGATGATATTAATCTATTTTATGTATGTTAAATTCAATATGAAATTTGCTAAATATCTATATTCTAGTAGTTATGTATTAATATTCTTTATGACAATAATTAATCATTTGATAACGTCGCAATGGTAGAGTATACAAGCAATAAAGCAAGTGTGGTGGTATTAAATAAAGATTATTATGATAAGGCACTGAATTGGTTTTTCTTTAAATATGTAAATATTAATATTTATGTAAGATATACGTTAATAGTTGCTGTAATATTAAGCATAGCTACTTTGATGATTTATAAGACAGCTACTTTTAATATGGATGTTAGGAGGTATCCATTTCCAATATATTTTGACAATGAGGTGGAGTATTACCCAAAAATTCAAAGTACAGGGATAAAAAATGAAAATATCAATTTATCAATAGCGAGATATCTGATAATAAATTACATAAAGACAAGAGAAGAATTTGATTCTAATAGTCTGGATTCTGGCAAATTAAATGAGAGGCTAAATTACATAAATAATATTTCATCTCTTATAGTGTTTCAGGAATATTTTAAATTTATTAATATTGATGATAATCCAGAAAGTCCATTGTTGAAATATAGATATAAAAATAGTAGGATAATCGAGATTAGTAATGTAGAATTTTTGAAAAAAGTTACTGTACCTTCATATGCAAAAGTATCTTACAGAATTCGCTCATTAATTAATGGTAAAGAGGCGATTGAAGAAAAGGTAGCTGAAATTAATTTTTTCATGTCGGAAATTAATAAAAAATTTATGGATTCAAAGAAAAGTATAAATTTTTTGATAACTAGTTATAAAGATTGATACGTTTAATAATTTTATGAAAAATAAATACTTAAGAAGTCTTTTTGTTTTCCTGTTGTTTTTAAATATTAGTATTTATAGTAATGCAACTGTGATGCCTAGATCAATGGGAGGGGAGGATAGGATCAAAATAATTAACTACGTACCAAACGCGGTTTTTAGGTATATTGGTCATTATTATTATCAAACCATTATAGAGTTTTCTCTTGATGAGGAAATTCAGACTATAACTATGGGCACCCCTACTCCTTGGCAAATTATTCCTGCTGGAAATAGAATTTTTCTTAAACCGATTGAAGATGATGCAACTACAAATATGACTGTAATTACAAATAAAAGAATGTATTTTTTTGAAATGCATGCCAAGAATGCAGACAGTATAAATGATCCTGATTTGGCATTTATTATAAAATTTGTATATCCTAGTGAGACGAATTATTCCTCAATAAAAAATGTAGAAAGTAACAGTGGACCTGATTTAACGAAGCCAGAGTTATATAATTTTGAGTATAAGATTAGTGGTAGTGCGGTGAACATTGAACCAACCCAAATCTTTGATGATGGCAGATTTACGTATCTGAAATTCAGGGAGATAAATGCGGAATTGCCTGCTGTATTTTTTGTGAATAATGATGGGAGTGAAGCTCTTGTAAATTACAGAGTTGAAAAAGGATATATTGTAATAGAAAGGGTGGCAAGTAGATATACATTAAGGCATGGCAATGATGTAATATGTGTTTTCAATGAAAAGCCATTACTTCGTAATAATAGTAGTATAAAAAAATAGTTTCTGCGCATATTTATTTAGATGTCTTATTTAATGAAAAGTTTTAAGTTATTTATGGCTGTGGTCATAATATGCATGATGATTTTTATTTCAATTTCGATCCTTACATACAATAAATTGGATCCATCTGCATTAAATGCAACTGGAACTCTTGATGTACATAATTTTTTCGGTAACTATGGAGCTAATATTTCAGATATTATGCTCCAGACTTTTGGGTATTCAATCATACTGCCAATAGTGTTTTTCTTTATATTCGCCGTCAAGATACTGAATAATTTACCAAACAAATTTTTTATATACAGAACTATAGGTATTTTGTTTGCAACGTTAATACTCGCAATAATATTTTCTTTGATATCAATAAATAGTATCGTTTTTAACATTGGATATGGTGGATTTATAGGTGATTACCTTAAGCAATTACTATTGATTCATATTAAGAAAGACATATTATTATTTTCACTTATAGGTATACTTATTGTTATTAGTATTATTTGTCTAGGACTTACTTTTAGTGAGTGGAGAAGTATATTTAAGTGTATAGCTTTTAGTATAAGAGTACTATTTAAATGCATCAAATTTGCCATTGCTAAACTATCTAGTCAAAGAAAAAAATTTGATGAAGAAGCTTTTAATGAAAATATGGTAAAGGCAGATAATCCAATAATGAATAAAAAGCCAGAGATAGTAAAAAAGATTGATAATAATGATGATAAATTAACATTACCATCTGTTGAGATATTGGATAAAATTTCTGAACATTCAAGTTCAAGAAATTCATCTAATAATGAGCGGGTTAAAGAGAATAGTGAAAGTTTGAAAAAAGTTTTAAAAGACTACGGTATTAAGGGAGAAATGTTAAATTATAGCGTTGGTCCAGTTGTGACTTTGTTTGAACTTGAGCCTGCTGCAGGTACGAAAGCTTCAAGAGTAATTGGATTATCTGATGATATAGCAAGGTCTATGAGTGCAGTATCGACGAGAATTGCTGTAATACCTGGTAAAAATGCGTTAGGTATTGAGATACCAAATGATAAAAGAGAGATAATATATTTGCGAGAGCTAATAGAAAGTAGGGAATATAAAAATAATAACTATAAATTACCATTGGTATTGGGAAAATCTATATCTGGTGCGCCAGTCATTACTGATTTGGCAAAAATGCCTCACCTTCTTGTAGCAGGGACGACTGGTTCTGGAAAGTCAGTAGCAATCAATACTATGATTTTATCATTATTATATTCTTGCACAGTTAAGCAGTGCAGATTTGTGATGATAGACCCTAAAATGTTGGAATTATCAGTGTATGACGGCATACCACATCTTCTTTCACCAGTTGTAACTGAAGCAAAAAAAGCAGTTGGAGCTTTAAAATGGGTTGTTCAAGAAATGGAAAGAAGATATAGAGCGATGGCTTCTCTTGGAGTTAGAAATATTATGGGGTTTAATGAATTATTATTGCAGGCCAATAAAAAAGGAACAACACTCAAAAAAGTTATACAAACCGGTTTTGATCCTGAAACTGGCGAACCAACATTTGAAGAGGTTGATTTAGGAAATGAACAATTGCCTTACATTGTAGTCATAGTGGATGAAATGGCAGATTTGATGTTAGTTGCTGGTAAGGAAATTGAAGGGTATATTCAGAGAATTGCTCAAATGGCTAGAGCCTCTGGCATTCATTTAATTATGGCAACACAAAGACCATCTGTAGATGTAATTACAGGTGTGATTAAAGCTAATTTCCCCACAAGAATTAGCTTCCATGTTACCTCAAAGATTGATAGTAGAACAATATTAGGGGAACAAGGGGCTGAGCAACTTTTGGGAATGGGCGACATGTTATATATGATGCCAGGTGGTCACATAACAAGAGTACATGGTCCTTTTGTCAGCGATCTTGAAGTTGAAAATGTTGTAAAGCAGTTAAAGAAAAATAGTTCTGGCGATTATGATGTTGATTTTAATTCCCTAATAATTACGGATAATAACTCGTTAGGTGGTGGTGCTAATTCAGTTTTTGAGGATAAAGATGGAGGGGATTTATATCAACAGGCCATAAAAATAGTAATAGATGAAAAAAGGCCAACTACCAGCTACATTCAAAGAAGATTAAAAATAGGGTATAATAAAGCGGCCTCATTAATTGAGCAAATGGAAAATGATGGAATAATTAGCCCTGCAAATTCTCAAGGAAAAAGAGAAATTCTAAGAAATAAATAAAAAACTGCAGTTAAAAATTATCAAGATATTAAATGTTAAAATTAAAAAATACTATTTCACTTGAGATATTCAATTTATTAATATCTGTTTTTATAGCTTTATTTTTAAATTTACCGCTCTGGAATTTTTTTTATAATCTAGTTACTATTAACAAGCTTTTTTCACTAAATTTTTTATTAATATTTTTTATTGTTTTAGTATGTTTTATATACTTTGCAATTTCTCTTTTTTCATTTCGTTATATCCATAAATTATTTCTATCATTGATTTTAATTTGTGGTTCGTTAGCTCAATATTTCATGCTGAAATATGGAGTTATAATTGATAGCTCAATGATTCAAAATGTATTAGAGACGGATTTAAAAGAATCTTTTGAATTATTTACGTATAAAATGCTCGTGATGGTTTTATTTTTTGGCATAATACCTTCATTTGCTGTTTATAAAATAAAAATAAAATATCCTATTAAAATATTTGGCTATATCAAATTTTACCTTTTCAGCTTTTTAGCATTAGTAATTTTTATATCTGTGATATTTGTTCAATACAAAACATTTGTGTCTATTTTTAGAAATCACAAAGATATTATATTCAGAATTATACCAAATAATTACATCAATGGTATTTATCAAAATATAATTTTATTGCTTCCGGAACAAAGTATAAAATCAATATCAAGTAAAGCAAATAAGAATCAAGCTTGGCAATATCACCAGAGAAAGGCTATATTTGTATTCGTAATTGGTGAAGCAGCAAGAGCTAGTAACTTTTCATTAAATGGCTACGTAAAGGAAACAAATCCAAATTTAAAAAAAGATGATATAATAAATTTCAGCAATTTTTATTCATGCGGAACCACTACAGCTGTCTCAGTGCCATGTATATTTTCCTCACTTAATAAATCAAATTTTAGTAAGGCAAAATTTAAAAATAATGATAATTTATTAAAGTTAATTAAGAACTCGGGATTTAACACTTTATGGATAGATAATAATAGTGGGTGCAAATCTGCTTGTAATGATGTGAAAACTATAGAAATGGAGTCATATTTAAACGATGGTTTAGACAGAGAAATTTATGATGAGGAGATGTTGAATATTTTTCAAAAATTTATTAAACAAAACAGTAAAGATGATCTATTTATTGTTTTACATCAAAAAGGCAGTCATGGTCCTGCATACTATAAGAGAACACCAGATAATTTTCATAAATTTAAACCTATTTGTAAATCAATTGAGTTGCAGCAATGTTCGTCAGAAGAGATAACCAATGGTTATGATAACACAATATTATACACAGACTATTTCTTATCACAGGTAATTTCAATATTAAAAGAGAATAATGATGCGGATACAGCAATGTTCTACGTCTCTGATCATGGACAATCTCTAGGAGAAGATGGTATTTATTTGCATGGAATGCCATACTTAGTTGCACCGAAGCATCAAAAACATATTCCAATGATTATATGGTTATCAGAAAATTTTACGATGGATTTTGGTATTGATAAGGGGTGTGTTTCAAAGCAGGTAGAAAAAGAATTTTCTCATGATAATTTATTTCATTCGATTTTGGATTTATTAAAAATTGACACGAAAGCTCTAAAGAATAGCCTGAGCTTTTTTCAAAATTGCAAAGTTAAATAGCAAAAGAAATTAAGATTTATACCTTCTATTGATATTTATATGACAATCTAACATTTTGCATTTAAGGCGTATGTAAGGTTGAATCTTGATTAGTATACCTAGCTCTAGTTTGAGTTATTTTTATAATCTTTTATTCAATGCAATAGTTATATTCTCTTTTTCAACATAGTGGCGCTGTGTTAATCGCTATCCCACAAGGGTACATAAAATCAAAGAAACTCTATTTTTTCTGTAACTTATCTTTGCCAAAAGCAACAAGTATTTTATCTATTATAATCACAAATAAATTATTACTTATAACGCTAGTAGACGTAGCAAATGGATCTATCACAATATACATACTTGTAATTAATAATGACATTTCAGGAGTAAAATTAAATATATCCACCATTAAAGGAACCATTATAAACACAGTTCCACCAGGTACACCAGCGCCTGAAAATTTTGTTACCATAAATAAAAAAGCAAATAGTGGTATTTTTTCTGTTGGTAGGGAAAAACCAAAAATATTTAATACTATAACTATTAAAAATGGGATTATAATACAATCACCAATCATATGGATATTTACAGTTACCGGCATAAAAAAATCAGAAAACCTATTACTTATAGTATTTTTATGTGATGCCTTTAGTGAAAAGGGAAGTGCCATTAGACTTGACATACTTGATAAAGCCGTTAAAACAGCTGGTAGAATATTTACAGTAATTCTATACCCCTTAGTTATAGAAAAGCCTGAGGCAATTAATAGAAGTGCTACTAGATAAGTTATTAAAACTGTGAACATAGTAGCAAATAGAGATGCATTTTTGATTAATATTTCAAAAATTCCATCATTTATCATTTTTAATGTCATGCCAAAAATAAATAATGGTAGCATTGGAATAAAGACATTTTTCAATATAAAGTTGCTTATTTTTGTTATAAACGACACAAAATTTTCTATTGGCATAAAACTCTTTTTATAGCCAATAAAACCAAGTGCAAATCCAATGTATAACGCTTGTTCATTTGTGATAAATTTTGGAATAGGAAAAGAAAATAAATTTAATAGCGATGAACTGGCTTGTATAGGGGTAAATAAAGCATTAACATTTATCAGAAAGTTAGCAAGATTTAGTGATCCAAGTGTATGTAAAAAATTTGAACTACAAATAAATAAAATAATTGCAGGAAAAAACAAAATTGAATAATTTTTCATCTCTACAATTGCGCGATATATTGAACTAATAATCAAAGCGGGCAAAATAAATACTAAGATATTTCGCAATAGCAAACTAATTGAATAGCTAAATGATTTAAAATCATGTGAAAGGTAAGGGTATAATAGATAAGCAAAAATAATAGCTGTTATTATAAAAATTTGGATTTTAATTTTACTGAATGCCTTTATGAAATTATACCTCTAGATAAGTAATTTTATTGTATCGCTGAAAATGAAAAAATTATGCAGGTTAAGGGCAAATATGCAAAATCATATCTACTCAAAAAACATTTTAGCAACAGATGGAACTATACCTAAAAGCAATCCTGAGAGCAAGTTATAATGCAATTAATTGAGAAGTATTTATAAATTTATAATTATGCAGGACTTATGATAAGTCACACCATTCTATTTATACAAAAGAATCAATAATTACTTAATAAAACTAAAGGATATAGTTATGGGTATTGTACATTTATACGTATACGAAGATCACAAAGCAATCTTAAATATAATTGCAATAAGGAAGGAATATCAATTAAGTGGATTTGGAAGTTTATCCATAAAAAAGATTGAACAACTTTTTTTTAAAAAAAATAAAACATTATTATATGTAAATACTTCAGAGAGAACATAGCCATTTTATCAAAAATTAGCCTTTATTCATACCATAGATAAAATAACATCTTTTTTTCCAGATAGCATAACGTTAGTCAAGAGATTGAAAAGATAAAATTTATATGAGATATAAGCATCACTTTTATCTCATTCCTTTATGAAAATTTTAGTATCTTTTTTGTTTTATTTTGCTTTCTTGTATATCCAATTTCTTATCTCCAGCTCGGGTTATTTTAAGATTAATTATAGTAATTTGAAAAATTATATATAATTTTCGACTGAAATTGATAAATCTGGTTAGCTAATTTCTGACTTAAATGACTGTAAGGTATTAAATAAATTTCTCTTCATATCAACAATACCGGTATTATTAATACCAGAATAGAGCATAATGTTTTTATTAGTGTGATCTTCAAGTTCTTTTTTCTTTTTTAGTATTTGCTTATCGTCAAGCATATCAATTTTTGATAATAAAATTAGTTCCATTTTATCTATAAGTTTGCCGTAATTTTTTAATTCTTTTCTAATTATTTCATAATTATTTATAATATCATCACTTGTAATATCTATAATGTGTAGAAGTATTTCGCATCTTTCTAGGTGTTTTAGAAATTTTATCCCAAGTCCGTGTCCTAAGCTTGCATCTTCTATCAAACCAGGAATATCTGCTATTGTAAATTCATTATGTTCATAATAAACAACCCCCAGTTGAGGTTTTAAAGTAGTAAATGGATAATCTGCAATTTTTGGCTTAGCAGAAGTTACTCTGGATAAAAATGTAGATTTTCCAGCATTAGGCATTCCTAATAATCCGATATTTGACAAGAGTTTTAAATTTAGCCATATCCACATTTCATTCCCAATTTTACCTACTGTAAATTTTCTAGGAGCCTGGTTTCTTGAAGATTTAAAATTGCTATTTCCTAAACCGCCTCCACCACCTTTTAGGATAATTTCTTGCTGCTCGGGATTGTCAAAATCATATAGTATATATTTTTTATCTTCAGATAGAACCTGTGTTCCTTGAGGTACGTAAATTACTAGATCTTCACCTGATTTACCAGTTTTATCACTTCCCTGTCCATTTTGTCCTTTAGGAGCTTTGAAATGTTGCTTATATCTAAAGTCAATTAGAGTATTTATGTTTGGTGCGACCTTAAGTATAATTGAGCCACCATCACCACCATTCCCACCGTTTGGTCCTCCTAATTCTACGTATTTCTCTCTTCTAAAACTCGCAATTCCATTCCCACCATCGCCTGCTTTTAAATATATTTTAGCTTCGTCTATAAAGTACATAAATTTTTAGGAACAATTATTTTTTAAATATTGCAATGATTCTTTGAAACCGGATAGACTATAGTAGTCTAAAGCAAAATTTTTATCATCCTTATAACTCTTAATAGAAAAATAATTTATGTTTGTTTTGATTAATAAGTTGATTAGGTAATTATCTTGATCACTATTATATGTAGTGGCATAACTTTCGTATGAACTATTCAAATTGTGATTTTTATCTTCATCAACAGTCAAAATAACGGTATGCTGTTTTGATAAATCATATCCAGCGTAAGCGGTAATTGAGAATTTATCCTTTCCCAAATAATTAATGTTAACATATGCATCTCCTCTTTCTCCTGTGTATAATTTAGTATTGATGGGACTGGAATAAGTATAACATATTTTTTGCTTACCTTTTTTCTCAATATATGTTATCCAATTACCTATGTTTCTTTGTTGCTTTTGTATATTAGTTTTTGCTTCTGCTGGACTTACAATACATGAAAGGCAAAGATAAGCTAAAAAACCAATTAAGGGCAAACTATTTTTCATATATTTCAATGTTTAATTCAATAATGTACAAAATTCTTATAACACTCATTTGTATAATTCATACAATAACTTTTGTCTTAGCTCAAGATAACATTTTTCCAATAAATTTTAATACAAATGCTGAATATGCATATATGGTTGATTATGAAAGTGGCGAGGTATTATACGATAAAAACGGTAATGTGCCGATGACTCCATCATCTATGACAAAAATAATGACATCATATATTGCATTTGCAAAATTGAAAGATGGAAGATTAAAATTATCGGATAAATTTATTATTAGCGAGAATGCCTCTAAAAAAGGTGGCTCCAAGATGTTTTTAAAACCTGGAGAGCAGGTTTCGGTAGATGAGCTTTTAAAGGGAATAATAGTTTTATCTGGGAATGATGCATCTATTGCTTTAGCGGAATGTCTACATGGGAGTGAAGAAAATTTTGCTAATGAAATGAATATATATGCGAAGAAATTGGATTTAAAAAACTCAGTTTTTAAAAATAGCACGGGGTGGCCTGATGAGGGGCATGTAATGAGTGCAAGGGATTTAGCGGTTTTAGCAACAAAATTAATTGAAGATTTTCCTGAACATTATCATTACCATGCTATTAAGCAGTATTCATTTAATAATATCAGCCAAAATAATAGAAATACTTTAATTGGTTCCTATGGTGTTGATGGAATAAAGACAGGAAAAACAGATTTAGGTGGATATGGAATAGTAGCAAGCGCAAAAAGGGATGGAAGAAGATTGATCGTCGTGATAAATGGTCTTAAAAGTGAAAAGGAAAGGGAAATTGAGGCAAAAAAGCTACTTGATTTTGGCTTTTCAAATTTTAAAAATTTAATATTATTTAAAGGGCAAAATGAGGTTGTTGAGGCAGATGTAATATACGGAAATTTGAATCAAATATCATTAAATGTGCAAGGTGAAATTGTTATAACAGTGCCTTTAGAATATGATAGAATGAAGGACTTATTATTTTTAACTCAATTTAAAGAACCATTAGAAGCACCTATTAAAAAGGGTGATGTGGTTGGTAAATTAAAAATTATGAATAGTAAAGAAAAAATCCTGATCAAGGAGGTTGACCTTCTTGCAAGTACAGATGTTGAAGAATCAGGAATTATTAAAAAAGTTTTTCAAAGTATAAGATATTTTTTTAAAAAAATATTTTAATTAACATGATTTATTAAATTATTAAATTATTAAAAACTTGAAAATAATTACAATATTATGCAATCATCTTTGATCATGGTTAATAACGAATCTGTTAAGATTAAACCATTTATCAAGTGGGTTGGAGGAAAAAGGAATATAATAAATCACTTGATTAAAGGATTACCAGAAAATATTAAAAATTATTATGAACCCTTTGCTGGTGGAGCTGCTCTATTTTATGAATTGTATGATAAAGTAAACTACAGTTTTTTATCAGACTTAAATATTGACTTAATAGTAGCGTATCAAGTTATCAAGAATAATACAGAAAAATTAATTAATTTGTTGAAACAACACAAAGAATTGCATTGTCAGGAGTATTTTTATAGAGTGCGTAGTATGCAAAATATCGAGGAGCCAGTTGAAAATACAGCGAGGTTTATTTATTTGCTAAAAACATGTTTTAATGGTCTTTATAGAGTAAATAAAGATGGTAATTTTAATACACCTATTGGGAGTTATAAAAACCCTAATATTGTAGATGAATGCAATTTAAAATTAGTGAGCAAAGCTTTAAAAAATGCAGACATAAAATGTCAGGATTTTAGAAAAATAACCCCACAAAAGGGAGATTTTGTTTATTTTGATCCGCCGTATCATCAGTTAAATAATAATTCCTTTGTTGGATATCTGAGTGGAGGTTTTATGGAAAAAGATCAAATTAAATTAAGAGATTTTGCAATTGAATTGGATAGAGAGGGTATAAAATTTATGATATCAAACTCTGATACAGATTTTATACGCTCAATATATAAAAATTTTAAAATCAAAAATGTTGCTGCTCCAAGATTTATAAATTGTAAATCAGATAAGCGTCACTCAATATTGGAAACGTTAACTACGAATTATTAGGATGGTGTTAATGAATAAGGAAAATTTAAAATCTCAAATTGATGATAAGTTGATTGGGGTATTCCATATGATGGAATTCACAACATGGTCTAATAAGAGGAATGTCTAATATTATGAACACTGTACTCACAATAGGAATAATATCACTGCTAGTATTAATATTATGTATAGTAACACTTATCTTTATCATAATTAATAAAAATACAAAGGGTGCAGAAAATTTAAAGGATCTAATAATAGAGCAGAAATCATCATTAAATCATCTAAATAATTTTTTTGATAAACAGATAAATTTTTTACACAATAGTATCTCTAAGCAAGTTGAAAATAATCATTTAAATCAACAAAAACAGTTGGATTCTATGCAAAAGCAGTTGGTGCAGATCGCAGAATTGAATGAGAATAAAATAGAAAATATGAGGCGATCAATGGAAGAAAAGGTTAATCAGATGCAAGAAAATAGTCAAAAGAAATTGGATGAAATTAGAGTAACTGTTGAAGAAAAGCTTCAATCTACACTTGAAAAGAGGTTGGGAGAATCTTTTAAACTTGTGAGTAATCAACTAGAAATGGTGCATAAAGGTTTAGGAGAAATGCAACATCTGGCAACAGGTGTCGGAGATTTAAAAAAAGTTTTAACTAATGTTAAAACAAAGGGAATTTGGGGAGAAGTCCAATTAGGGAGTATCCTAAAACAGATTTTAAGTGAAGAGCAATACACTGTGAATGCAAAAATAGACCCTTTGAGCAACCAAAGAGTGGAGTATGCCTTAAAATTACCCAATAAAGATGAGGAAAATTCAGAAACTTTGTTGCCTATAGATGCAAAATTGCCGTTGGTAGAATACTATAAGCTAATAGAATTTTATGAAGAGGGGGATAAGCTGAATATTGAAAAACAAATAAAAATATTAGAAGCTATTGTTATGAAAGAAGCCAAAGGTATAAATGAAAAATATATTAAACCGCCACATAGCACAGATTTTGCAGTGATGTTTCTTCCTGTAGAGGGATTATATGCAGAGGTGGTTAGAATCCCAGGGTTGCTTGAAAAATTACAGCGTGAATATCGTGTTATAGTAACAAGTCCAACCACATTAACTGCATTACTTAATAGTGTTCAAATGGGTTTTAAAACTCTAGCTATTGAAAAAAGGTCAAGTGAAGTTTGGAAACTTTTAGATTCGGTTAAACATGAATTTTCTAACTTTGTTAGCATCTTAAGTAAAACAAAAGTAAAATTAGATCAGGCCAGCAAAGCTATAGGCGAGGCTGAATATAAGGGTAATGTAATAAAGAATAAATTGCAAAATGTTGAAAAATTACCGCTTTCAAAATAAATAAAAAATTTAAAATGGAAAATTCTAAAGGGGGTTATTTATCGGAATTAAACGATAATCAGTTAGAGGCTGTTTCACATATAAATGGCCCTTTGCTAATTTTAGCTGGGGCAGGAACTGGCAAAACAAAAGTTTTAACCTCAAGAATTATACATATTTTAAATAATAATATTGCATTTCCATCGCAAATCCTTGCTGTTACATTCACCAACAAGGCGGCTAACGAAATGAAGCAAAGAGTTGATAAATTTTTAGAAAATGTAACTAGCTCGATGA
The DNA here is from genome assembly GCF_029981845.1 of Candidatus Bandiella numerosa. Lineage (GTDB taxonomy): Bacteria > Pseudomonadota > Alphaproteobacteria > Rickettsiales > Midichloriaceae > Aquirickettsia > Aquirickettsia numerosa. The sequence goes on from NZ_CP104164.1 coordinate 712,425, forward strand.
ATATAGGCACTTTTCATTCTATCGCAGCGAAAATTTTAAGGCGTCATGCAGAATTATTAGGTTACACCAGTGGTTTTACTATCATAAATCAAGACGATCAATTAAGAGTAACTAAGCAATTGATTAAGGATTATAACCTTGATGAAAAAAGCGTTTCTCCAAAGGTTTTGCTTTATTATATTAATAGGTTTAAAGACAGGGCAATAATTCCTGAAAATGTATCAGCTAATGAGGCTGAGCACTTTGCTTTAGGCAAGTTAAATAAATTATACACTGAATATCAAAATAGGTTAAAAAATTTCAATGCTATGGATTTTGGAGATCTACTTTTAAATAACATTCAGCTTTTTAACAATAATTTAGATATATGTTTATATTACCAAAATAAATTTAAATATATTTTAGTTGATGAATATCAGGATACTAATATTGCGCAATATTTATGGCTGAGAACCTTATCTCAAAATAACAATAATATTTGCTGTGTTGGGGATGATGATCAATCTATATATGCATGGAGAGGGGCAGAAATTACAAATATTTTAAGATTTGACAAAGATTATCCTAATGCCAAGGTAGTAAGACTTGAAAAAAACTATCGTTCTACTCAGCATATTTTGAATTTAGCTAGCAAGTTAATTGCTAATAATACAAATAGGCATTCTAAGAATTTATGGACTGATAGGACAGATGGGGATAAGGTGAAAGTCATAAATTATTATGATGATAAGGAGGAAGCAAGGGCTATTGCAGATGAAATTGATATGCTAGAAAGGCTAAAAAAAACAACGCTCTCTGATATAGCAATTTTAGTGAGAGCAGGGTATCAAACAAGAAATTTTGAAGAGAGTTTGAATTTTTTGGGAGTTCCATATAGAATAGTAGGCAGCACCAAATTCTACGATAGATTGGAAATAAAAGATTGCATAGGTTATATAAGACTTCTCGTTAATAAAAATGATAATTTAGCATTTGAAAGAGTTGTTAACACTCCTAAAAGAGGTGTTGGAAATAGTGCTCTTATGGGCGTTTTAAATGTTGCTAAAGAACAGAATATTTCAATGTTTGATGCTGCAAAAGGAATAATTGGTGAAAAAAAAGTTAAGGGAAAGGCAATCGAATCGCTCAATCATTTTATTACCTTAATTGAGGAAAGTAATAGCAATTTAGGAGTTGGTAATCATGCTGGTGTTGTCAAAGTTTTATTGAATAAAGCTGGATACATTGATATGTGGAAAAATGATGATAGGCATGAATCTAGGGAGAGGATCGATAATATTAATGAATTAATTAATAGTTTAAGTGAATATGAAAATTTACAAGAATTTTTGGAGTACATAAGCTTGATAAGTGATGCAGACAATGTTGCCGAAGATAATAGGGTGAACATTATGACTATTCATGCTGCTAAAGGTTTAGAATTTGATACAGTATTTTTGCCAGGCTGGGAAGAGGGTGTTTTTCCTAGCTCAAAATCAATAGAAGAAAAGAAGGAATCAGGGTTAGAAGAAGAAAGAAGATTGGCATATGTGGCAATAACAAGAGCGAAAAGAAATCTCTCAATTTCGTATGCGTGCTATAGAAGGATATATGGAGATTTTCAGGCTTCAGAGATATCAAGGTTTGTTAATGAACTGCCAAAAGATAGTTATCAACTGGTAAATAACTACTTTAATAGTTCATTAGCTTCAGCACAAAAAAACGCAATATCATTTAAAGATGTCAGGAAAGAAAATTACAAACCAGTAAAAAAAGAAAAATTTAGTGTTGGGACAAAAGTATTGCATATAAAATTTGGCAGGGGAATTGTTTTATCTGCTGAAGGAGATATAAAAGAAATATTTTTTGAAAAAGAGGGAGTGAAGAAGATAATGTCAGAATTTTTAGAATTAATTTAGGTAGTTTGATGATTCAAAGCAATATTAATATGCTTCCACAACACATAGCGATTATTATGGATGGTAATGGTAGGTGGGCAAGAGAGAAAAATTTACCGAAGATTATAGGTTATCAAAGAGGTATTGAATCTGCTCAAAAAATAATAGAATACTCCAAGGATTTGGGTATTAAATATTTAACTCTATATGCTTTTTCCCTTGAGAATTGGCAAAGGCCAAAAAATCAAGTTGCAAAGCTGATGAATATGTTTAGAGATTATTTAAAAAATGATATCGAAAAATTAATTAAAAAGGATATACGGATAATTTTTATTGGTGATCGATTAAAATTGGATGAAGATATTAGGGATTCTATGAAACAGGTTGAAGATAAGTCATTGCAAAATAGTTTTTGTGTAATTATTGCGATGAGTTATGGAGCAAGAAATGAGATAACAAGTGCAATTTTAAAATTAGGAGAACAATATGGTAATGAATCTCTAAATCAAAATAATATTGAAGAATTATTTGAATCTGCTATAAATCCACATGGAATACCAAACCCTGATTTATTAATTAGGACGAGCGGAGAAAAAAGACTTAGCAATTTTTTATTATGGCAAATTGCTTATACAGAGCTTTATTTCACAAATAAATATTGGCCAGATTTTGCTAAGCAAGATTTGCTGGATGCCATAGAAGATTTTAATAAAAGAGAGAGGAAATATGGGAAGTAAAATATTAGGAAATAACTTATTTAAAAGGGTTCTCACAGCTTTAGTGTTAATCCCAATTGTAGTATATATAGTAATTAAAGGTGGAATTTTTATTGATTTATTTTTAGGGTTAATATTTGTCATTGCAACTTATGAAGTGATTACGATTGTCAATAATGACAAAAATCTGTCCTTTCTAAACAAGCTGATTTGGATAATACCAATATTAATTTATATAGGGCTATCTATTTATTGTATTAGGTGTGTTATTAATTCTAATTCAGGAATATCTCCTTTTTTTCTGATACTTACAATTTGGGTGTTTGATACAGCTGCTTATTTTGCAGGTTCCTTAATTGGAGGGGCAAAATTATGTCCTAAAATTAGTCCTAAAAAAACTTGGTCTGGTCTTTTTGGTGGAATTGTAATAACTTTCCTTTTTCCTATAACATTTTGTTTATTTTATGAATTAATAAAAAATAAATTTACCTTAGATTTTTCTGAATTTGTAAATAGTGAGGGTATTGGTTATTTAATAGCATATGGTTTTGTCGGAATGTTTTCTGGTCTTATCGGGCAGATTGGAGATTTATTAGAATCCTGGTTTAAAAGAAGATTTGATGTAAAAGATAGTGGTAATATTTTGCCAGGGCATGGAGGTGTTTTAGATAGAATGGATAGTATATTTCTTTCAGCATTTTTTTGGTATATTTTAGCTTGCATGTAATGAAAAAGAAAATTTGTATTTTAGGTTCGACTGGCAGTATTGGATGCAACACATTAAATTTAATATCACAGCATCAAGATAAATATGAGGTTGAAACTCTAACGGCAAATGAAAATGTTAAGAAGCTGGCTTTGCAGGCTATAGAATTTCGAGCAAAAAATGTTGTAATTTGCGATGATAGTAAATTCAAAGAGCTGAAGGAGTTACTAAGTGGTTATGATATAAAAATTTTCTCTGGCTATGATGAACTTGTCAATTTGGCAGGTCTAAAATATGACATCACAGTTGTTGGAATCAGTGGTATTATTGCATTAAAGCCAATCATGGAAGCAATTGGCAATTCTAAAGTGCTTGGGCTTGCCAATAAGGAAAGCATAGTTTGCGCAGGAGATTTTATAACTAACAAAGCAAAAAATAGCATTACTAAAATAATTCCCTTAGATTCAGAACATAATGCTATCTTTCAAGTATTTGAGGAAAAAAACAGGGATAATATAGAAAAAGTGATGCTAACTGCTTCTGGTGGTCCATTTCTTAACAAAAGCATTGATGAACTTAAAAATATAACTCCAGAAGAAGCAATTAGGCACCCTAAGTGGAAAATGGGAAATAAAATTTCTGTGGATTGTGCCAATATGGTTAACAAAGGTTTAGAAGTGATTGAAGCCTGCAAACTTTTTAATTTAGATATTGATAAAGTGGATGCAATAATTCATCCAGAATCAATCATTCATGGAATGGTATATTATGCTGATGGCTCAGTTCTTTCTCAAATGGGATATCATGATATGAGAACACCAATTTCAACGGTGCTTGAATATCCAAAGAGAGTAAGGTTTAACTATAATCATTTGGATTTTTCAAAAATTGACTCTATAAGTTTTAAAGAGATTAATCGGGAACGCTTTCCTTTATTTTATCTAGCTAAGGAAGCGTATAGGTTTGGTAATTACGCGCTTATCGCATTTAATGTTTCAAATGAGATTGCAGTTGAGGCATTCCTTAATAATAGAGTAAGCTTTTTAGAAATTGATAAGATAGTTAAGATAATAATGAATCAAACCAAACCAATCAATATATTGAGTCTAGAAGATGTATTGAATTTTACTGATAAAATTAAAGAAGAAACAAAAGCGGTTTTACAAAAATTGTAAAATTAACTGTAACAATCATTATTCTGGTATTTTTCATCACCTATGCGCCATTTCTATTGGTAGTGTCATTTACTAAATTATTTCCATGATTAGTTTTTTCCCATTTATATGGATTTGTAATTAATTGTATCACTGCCAAAGTAGAGGCTATAGTATACAACATGAGATAAAACGGGTATATGAAACAGATTTTTAATAGTGATAATTTTTTTTCTTTAAGGGCTACAGTTAAAGGCACCTTGATATAAACGTATAGACATAAAAATAAGCAAATTTTAGAAAGCAAGAGATTAATATATGATAAATTACAAAAAAAACTCAATATCAAGGCTATTATAAAAAAAAATTGTGAAAAAGATAATATAAATGTAATTCCCATAAAATAATAAAGGCTGAAAATATTGTTGCATGCTTTTGAGTTTTTCAACTTTGGAAATGAAATCTGAGTTTGCACTAAAAAAGTTATAATATGGCCTTTAACCCATCGTGAACGTTGCATTACCCAGGATTTTATATCTATTACTGTTTCTTCATATGTGTAACTATCAAGCATTTTAATTTTATAGCCTTTTCTATATAATCTATAGGTTAAATCCGCGTCTTCTGTAACATTATATTGATCCCAGCCACCAACTTCTCGTAGAGCATTAATTTTAAAATGATTGCTCGTACCTCCCAAAGGTATCGGAATTTTCATATTTGAAAAATTTGGTAAAATAAAATTAAAATGCATTAAATATTCTAAAGTACACAATTTAGATAATATGTTGGTTGAGTGGTTATAAAATGTAAGCTTTGCTTGGAGGCAAGAGAGATATATGTCACTACTTGCATTAAAAATTTTTACAGCATCAAGTAGCTGATCCTCTTCTGGTATGTCTTCTGCATCATAGATTACAAGGAGCTCACCAGTGGCGTGTCTTAATCCAAAATTACAGGCTCTTGCTTTGGTCTTAGGACCTTCATCATGTACAATCAGGACTGAAAAATAATTAGGAATCTTTTTTATTGATAGTGCTTGCAAAGTTTTATCATCATCGTTTTCCAATAAAAATAATACTTGCAATAAATCTTTTGGATAATTTAAATTCTCAATTGCCTGAATTAACTGATCCAACATTAGCTCCTCTCTATAAACAGGAAGCAAAATTGTATAGTTTTTTAACAAATTATTATTTTTCACTATTTTTTCTGATACTTTGAAATGCAATAATGCTGAATTTTAAAATGATAATCAAATAAAAAAATGACATGAAGATGTTATAAAAATCAAAAAATATAAATAAAACCAAAATCACTAGCGCTATAAATGTAAAGAATATTTTTTGCGATTTTGAGAGTAGCAATGCTGCACTTAACCTAGTTGTTGAAGATTTATCTATATTAGGAATAGAATTTTCCAAGTACTTAGGTGAATCTATATTTTTGCCATAATCCAGACAAATTGAATCATTAAGATAATCCATATTTGTATTATTTTTATCAACATTATATTGATATTTGTCATTTGTTCTTCCCATAAAACATAACATATACAACTCATTGTTGACATGCTGACACAGCTTTAAGTAAAAAGAAATATTTATTAGTTAGATGTAATCTAGAGTAGTGAATTTTCCATATATTAATGCATAAACCTTGTAATTGGCTACTTTAAATTGTGCAATTGTGCAAAAATTAGTGATCAGAAGCTTTTATGTATATAGGATTGACTACATGTACCTCATAATATAGAATTCAGCTACATTATTGGCAAATCTTTCTCATAAAAAAGATTTGGTTTAAGATTTAATTTGAGCAGGTATCTGTAATTATAAAAATAAATTATTTATGCAGAAAGTCTATTTTCAAATTGAATTTTTAAATCATGGATATGCCCTGCGGGTATAATAATTTTATTGATAATTTAAAATATGACAAAGAAAAAATTACTGCATCAACAACTTTATTTTTGGATACTAGTTGCTGTAATTATTGGTGCATTATGTGGTTGTTACGCTCCTGAATTTGCCGTCAAGTTACAACCTCTTTATTTGGGGTTTATAAAACTAATAAAAGCATTCATTGCTCCTGTGATCTTTTGCTCAATTGTATCTGGTTTTTTATCAGGTATTAATCATTTTGATGAAAAATCAGGCATAGCTGTATTGGGACTAAAAACGCTGATATATTTTGAGATCATGGCATTTATATCATTATTATTGGGGATAGTTGCGGCGGATATATTAAAACCAGGGACTGGATTGAATATTGATCCAAGTATGTTAGAAAGCAGTGCAATTCAACATTTGGTTCCCAATGCTTCTTCTAAATTTAGCATAGTGGATTTTTTGTTGAATATAATTCCAGAGTCGGTATTTGGAGCTTTTGTTCATAATGATTTTCTACAAGTGCTGTTGATTGCAATTTTATTTGGAATTTCTCTTCGTGCACTTGGAGCAAAAGCAAAACCGTTAGCTGATGTGATTGTTGTGACAAATCAAGCATTGTTTAAAGTGATAGGAGTGATAGTTAAGTTGGCTCCAATTGCAGCTTTTAGCTCCATTTCTTTTACCATAGGTAAATATGGCCTAACCGTATTTTCAAACTTATTTGCGTTAATTATGGCGCTTTATTTAGCTGCAGCTTTCTTTATATTTGTAATTTTAGGGATGTTATGCTGGGTATACGGGATTAATTACTTGAAATTTCTGAAATATATAGCTCCTAATATACTTTTGGTATTCAGCGCAAGCTCTTCAGAAGTTGGATTACCCGGCATTATCAAGAAATTAGAGGACCTAGGATGTGCAAAAAAAACAACTTCCATCGTGATATCTTCAGGATATTCATTTAATTTAGACGGAACTAATATATATATTACGATTGCTGTATTATTTTTGGCGCAGGCATTTAATATTGATTTAAGTTGGTACGATAAATTCATGCTATTTTCCATAGCAATGATCACAAGCAAGGGAGCTGCAGGTGTAACTGGTAGTGGATTTATAACGTTGGCTTCCACCCTCACTTTATTTCCAGTAATTCCTTTGTCAGGCTTAGCTTTGATCCTTGCGGTTGATCAATTGGCGTCTGCGTGCCGTGCAGTCACAAATTATATTGGTAATGCCGTTGCAGTGCTTATTGTGTCTATTTGGAACAAAGAGATCAGTGGAAAAAAAATCAACAGTAGCTTAATGAAATTGCATGACGAAACCATTATTTAATACTATTACAAATCTTATGTTGGTTACAATTAAAATAAATACGATAGGCGTAAATATGGTTGATATCAAAACTTATCTAATTCCTCATTTTATGGTTTTATGCCATATTTTTACATAAATATTTATGGTTCCCTATATAATAATAACACCGTTCCAATAAATATAACAAAGCCAGAAATATAGGTATATATCTATTGACACTGTGGCTCTTTTAATTAGTAATTGTGAAATGACTATAAATAAGGGGACTATGTTGCATAATTATATTAACAAGTGCACTCAATATAAGTAAGGTTATTATGAGTAAAAATTAAGATTACTAAGATAATGAAAATATTTATTACTGGAGCTAATGGTTTTATAGGAGCATATATAACATCTTCATTAATCAATGATGGTCATGATATTATTTGTGCAGTTAGAGATACCGTAAGAGCAAAATCAATGTTTCCGTCTTCTAAAGTAGATTATTGTGATTTTAATACGGATGATAGCAAAGAAATATGGATTAACAGACTTAAGGGTGTAGATTTAGTAATAAATATTGTAGGGATTTTACAAACAAATAAAAAAGATAGTGCGAAAAAAATCCATGAGTTATCTACAATATCTCTTTTTGAGGCTTGTGTTGTGCAAAAAGTAAAAAAAATAATACATATTTCTGCTTTAGGAATTAACAAAACTGATACGGAATATTCTAAAACTAAACTAGCTGCAGACAATTATTTGCAACATTTAGATATTGATTGGATAGTTCTACGGCCCTCATTAATTTATGCATCAAATAGTTTTGGTGGTACCTCCTTGCTTAGAGCATTGTCAATATTGCCAATCATACCATTTATTGGGGATGGGCTTCAAAAATTTCAACCTGTTCATATAACGGATTTAGTAAAGACAATTTCTTTTTTTATAAATAAAACAAGTCCAACAAAAGAAATTTTTGATATTATTGGACCAGAAACTTTAACTTTAAAAGATATATTAATTAAATTACGTAGCTGGCTTAATTTTAAACCAACAAAAACAATATCTATACCAATGGTTATAATAAAGTTTCTTTGTAGATTGGGAGATCTGTTCAATGCTTCAACCATAAACAGTACCGCTTTTAAGATGTTATGTACTGATAATATATCCAAATCAAATAGATATTTTAAATATACAAACATCAAGCCTAAAAAATTTGACGTTGCTCTTGAAATTTACCCATCATCTATTCAGTCAGTATGGCATGCTAAACTTTACTTATTGAAATCAATAACAAGGTATATATTAGCATTTTTTTGGTTATATTCTGGTATTTTGCCTTTTTTTCAATATGAGCATACAATCACAATAATTAAACATATTTTTAGTAATAACACATTAGCTTCATTTATTTTTTATAGTTCATGTTTCATGGACATACTTATTGGTATTGCACTTTTATTTAGATATAAAACATATGTTATATACTTAAGCCAAATCATTATAATAAGCTTATATACCTGCGTTTTAACAATTTATTTACCAACCCTTTGGCTTGATCCACTAGGTCCTTTAGTCAAAAACATTCCAATCATTTTCTTGCTATTAATTTTATTGTCAATAGAACGTGATAAATGATTGATTGGTATCCTATTTTAAAATTAATTCATATAGTAAGTGCAACTATATTATTTGGCACAGGAATTGGAATTGCATTATTTTCTTTATGGTCTCATTTATCAAATGATATTAGAATTATAGCATATACCTTTAAAAAAACTGTTATTGCTGATTTAATTTTTACAACCCCAGCAGTAATTATTCAACCAATATCAGGACTCCTTCTTGTATATTATCAAGGCTACGATCTATTTGAAACCTGGTTGAGTATTGCTTATATACTCTATATTATTGCAGGTCTATGTTGGCTACCTGTGATTTGGCTACAAATACAAATAAGAAACATTGCTAATTTTACATTGAACAAAAAATTGCAAAAACTACCCGATCAATATTATAAATATTTTTATATATGGTTCATATTAGGATGGCCTGCATTTTTATCACTTATTGTGATATTTATACTTATGATATATAAACCTATCCTTTAGATTTAATTTATAAATGAAAGGATAGGGGAAAATACTATGGGTTATATAAAAAAATGTTACTTAACTTTCACTCCATGTTTTTGAGGGGGGGGGCACTTCAACTGTTAAGTTAAACATTAAGCCCGGCGACATAGCCTGAAGACCATGCCCACTGAAAATTATAACCTCCTAACCAGCCGGTAACATCTACCACTTCGCCAATGAAAAATAAACCAGGCACTTTGCTTGCTTCCATGGTTTTAGATGATAATTCGTTGGTATCAACTCCACCGGCTGTCACTTCTGCTTTCATATATCCTTCCGTACCATCTATCTTAACTATAAAATTATGGAGAAAGAAGGCAATCTTTTCCAATGCAACTAATTTATAATCAACTATTCTTTTATCAAATGCATAAGTTAATGATAAGTTATCAACAAAACTTTTAGGCAGATGTTCTTTCAGAAAACTACTGAGCAAACTCTTGTTATTTTTATTGGTTATAAATAATTTTCTTATATCTATTTCAGGCAATAAGTTAATAGTAATTTCTGCTTGTTTTGGTTGCTCCAAATATGATGAAATTTGCAAAATTGCTGGTCCGCTTAACCCTCTATGCGTAAATAAAATATTTTCTCTAAACTGAGTTTTTTTATTAGAAACTATACAAGGGATTGAAACTCCACTTAAATCTTTGAAAAATCCTAAATCTGATTCAGTAACAGTTAACGGTACTAAAGCAGGGCGTGGAGTGATTATTTGCAGACCAAATTGTTTAGCTAGTTGATAACCAAAATTAGATGCACCAAGTTTTGGTATAGAAAGTCCGCCACTAGCAATGATTAGCGATTTGGCTTGAAACATTTCATGGCTGGTTTCTATGTAGAATTCATCATTTTTAGTGACTAGTGATATTGAAGTATTAAGCAATAAAGTAACATTATGCATCTTGCATTCTGCAACTAGCATATTGATAATCTGCATAGCTGAGCCATCGCAAAACAACTGCCCTAAAGTTTTTTCATGATAGGAAATATTATAACTTTCAATCAATTTTATAAAATCATATTGGGTATATCTAGCCAATGCAGAGATCATAAAGTAAGGGTTTTGTGAAAGATAATTTTTAGGACTAGCGTTTAGGTTGGTGAAATTACACCTGCCGCCACCGGAAATTCTAATTTTTTCACCAATCTTATTAGTGTGTTCGATAAGCAAAACTTTTCTGCCACGCTTTCCTGCGGTCAATGCAGCCATAAGCCCTGCAGCGCCAGCACCAACAACAATTACATCGTATTTAACCGTATTCACTTAAGTGTTTCTTAAAAAATATTTATTTTAATGTATGGCGCGCAAAACTGTTTCACTCTCGTAAAGTTCGCAGCGACAAGAGTTGAAATTCTGCCATCATAAGCTACTTTATTTGTATAGTCATTTTGAGCGCTTAAAAGCAATCATAATTAAGAGCTAAACTATAGCATTTTTCTAGTTAAATCATATGCAAAACTTAGGCTAAGAAGAAAAAAGAGCAAAATAAAGGACAAAAATCATAGTGAGAAAATTTGTAAAGTACTAAATTCATGTTTGACTTAATCGTAAATATCATTACAATCTCGGCTCACAAATATAATAATAGGGGATTTAGTCATGAAAAAAACAACACATTTTGAGAAATCAGTAAAGCCATTCTATCATAATTCAGAAGAATGCTACATTGTATATTCTCCAGGTCAAATATTATCTTCAAAATCAAAATTTTCCGTATTAACAACTAAAAAAGTAAAACATGATTTCGGATTTGAACTTTTATGTGATGACCTTGCAAAATCTGTTAAGGAAGCAGAGAATTTTCGATTTAAACAAAAAATTACACACGATTTTCCAGTTAGCTTATCAAAAGAAGGAGTGAAATCTTACGGAATAGAAACAAATA